>NZ_JBEXNC010000016.1:0-267845 GCF_040610935.1 Lentzea sp. NPDC003310 | reverse complement strand
TCCCCCCCCGTGGGTGGCTCCGGCCGGGGCCCGGCGGGGGCGCGCCTGCGCCGGCGCGTGTCCCAGCGCCCCCGGCCCGCGCGCCCGCCGCCGGATCAGGCTGCGTCCCGTGAGCAGGAGGGACGCCGCCTGACGGTCACCCGATGCGCGCGCCCACTGCGGCGAGTGCCCGGGTGACGGGCTGGAAGAAGGTGACACCACCCCTGCGGCAGTCACCACTTCCACCCGACGTCAAGCCGACCGCGTTGCCGTTGACGGTGAACATCGGCCCGCCGCTGTCCCCGCCCTCCGCGCACACGGTCGTCTGGATGAGGCCGGTGACGCGGCCCTCGGGGTAGTTCACCGTGGCGTTGAGACCGGTGACGCGACCGGAGCGCAGGCCCGTGGTGCTGCCCATGCGCTGCACCTGCTGGCCGACGCGGGCCTCGGCGGCGCGCTGGATGCGCACCCGGCGGCCGTTGCCGGTGTCGACCTCGCTGGGAGCGTCGGTGTCGCGGTTGTTGTAGGTGAGCAGGGCGAAGTCGCCGTTGCCGGGGAAGGTCGAGCGCACGACGGTGGCGGCGGCGCGGCCACCGGGGGTCAGGGAGAACTGCCTGCCCGCGGCCGTGCAGTGGCCCGCGGTGAGGATGGCCGGGCGGTTGTCGTCCGTGACCACGTTGAAGCCGAGCGAGCAGCGGCTGCCGCCCGCGAAGATCGCGTCGCCGCCCTCGGCGAACAGCTTGAACGTGCCCTCGGTGCGTTGCAGCTTCACGCCGGCGCCCATCGACTTCACCGTGGACACCAGGTTGTCCCACTTGGCGCCGGTCACGGTGCTGTCGGCGGTGACGATGGTCTCGTTGGTGGAGGGGTTGACCGCCCAGGCGGTGCCCGGCACGGACGCCTTGTCCCGCAACGTGGCCGTGGCCTGCTCGGGAGCGGTGCGCACCTCGGGCGCGGCCTGGCTCGCGGTGAACGTGGAGACGGTGATCACGGCGGCCACGAGTCCGACGGCACCCGCGATCACCTTCGGCCGGCGGTTGTCATCGTGGTGTTTGCCCATGTGGCGCCCTCTCGTTACCCGTCTGAGATCCGCTCATGTCCGGGGATACGTACGGCGCGGCGATCCGGTTTAGGTGAATCGCCGGAGTCGGCCGATCGGCGGGGGTGTCTCCGGAGGTCCTCTTAGGACATACAGGCCAAGATGAGGTCATGAACTCGCTGCTGCTCGCCGCCGCGTTCGCCATGGTCGTCCGGTCGCTCGCCGCGAACCGGCTGGACCGCTGGCACCTCGGCGCACCGCTCGTGATGGTGCTCGCCGGGGTGGCGGTAGGCCTGGCGGAGCCCAGCGGCATCGCGGACGGCCTGAACACCGAGTCGGTGCAGCACGCGGCCGAGATCATCCTCGCGGTGCTGCTCTTCGCCGACGCCACGGAGGTGCGCGCGGGCCGGCTGTGGGGCGCCTACCCCGGGCTCGTGGCACGGGTGCTGCTGGTGGCCATGCCGGTGAGCATCGCCGTGGCCGCGCTGCTCGGCTGGCTGCTGTTCCCGGCCCTGCCGTGGGAGGTGTTGCTGCTGCTCGCGTGCGTGACGGTGCCGACCGACTTCGCCCCGGCCGAGAAGCTCGTGCGCGACCGCGGGCTCTCCGCGCGCGTCCGGAGCACGCTGAACGTCGAGAGCGGCTACAACGACGGCATCATCACGCCGCTGTTCCTGTTCGCGCTGATCCTCGCCGGGGACGACACGCAGGAGCGCACGCCGCTCGAGGCGCTGGGCACGGTGCTGCCGTTCGCGGTGAAGGCGCTGGTGGCCGGCGTGGTGATCGGCGCCCTGCTCGGCTGGCTGATGGACCTCGCGCACCAGGCCGGCTGGGTCAGCGACCAGTCCGCGCGGGTCGCGGTGCTGCTCGCGCCGCTGCTCACGTTCACCGCGACGGTCGCGATCGACGGCAACGGCTTCGTCGCCTCGTTCGTCTGCGGCATCAGCTTCCGGTACGTGCACCGGCTGCTCAAGGCCCGCCGGGTCCGCACGGGACGGGCCGAGGCGCGCTCCGACGCGCTGAACACCGACCTGCACCTGCTGGAGGACGTCACCGGGCTGCTCACGATGACCATGTGGTTCGTGGTCGGCATCGCCGCCGTGCTGACGTTCTACCTGGGCGTCTCGTGGCGGGTCCTGCTGTTCTGCGCGGCCGTGCTGACCGTGGTCCGGCTCGGGCCGGTGTTCCTCGCCCTCACCGGCTCGCGGATGCGGCGGCGGGAACGCCTGCTCGTCGGCGCGCTGGGTCCGCGCGGCACGACCACGATCGTGTTCGGCCTGCTGGCCTTCAACAAGCTCCCGGTGGGCGACGCGGCCGACACGATCCTGACCGTCACGGTGGTCTGCGTGCTCGGCAGCGTCGTCCTGCACGGCGTGGGCGCGACGCCGTTTCAGAGGCTCTTGGCGAAGTGGAACGCGGGGATGACGAAGCCGGAGGCCAGGTAGAGGCGGTGCGCGTCGTGCCGCGGCGTGCCGGAGTCGAGGTGCACGCCCACGCAGCCCAGGCGCCGGGCCTCGTCGTCGACCCACCGCAGCAACGCGCTCGCGTGACCCCGGCCGCGGGCGGACGGCAGCGTGCTCAGGTCGTCGATGTAGAGGTGCGACCCCGCGTAGAGGTTGGTCATGTGCCGGAACCCGGCGCACGCGACCGCGCGGCCGTCGTCGTCGAGGGAGACAACGAGGCGGTAGCCCTCACGCCGTTGGCCGCGCACGAGCTCCACGAACTCGTCGGCGTCGGTGAGGCGCGGGCGCAGTTCGCGCATGACGTCGAACGCCTGCGCGGTGTCCGCTCCGGTCAGCTCGGTGATGGTGTGGGTGCGAGTGGTCACGGTGATGATGCTCGTCGGTGAAGTGGCCTCTCAGTAGTCCCATTCCGGGCATAAACCAAGAGGCCACTTGTCCGTCATGGCGTCACGGGGTCAGGTTGATGCCCCACGTGTCGATGGTGCCGGTGTCCTGCGCCGCCAGGTCGCGCACGCGGAGCTTCCACGTGCCGTTGGCGCCCTCGCCCGCGACGTTGACCGTGTAGGTGCGGTCGATGTTGTCGGCGGAGCCGCCGCTGCGGTTGTGCAGGACGTACGCCGTGCCGTCGGGTGCGATCAGGTTCACCGTCAGGTCACCGATGTAGGTGTGCACGATCCGCACCGTCACCACGGAACCGGCGGACGGCGTGGCGGAGCACCCGGAGATCACGACGTCGCTGTCGACCGCGGCACCCGCGTCCGGGATGGCGACGTCGGCGGGGTTGGTGCCGGTGCAACTGCCACCGCCGCCACCCGTGACCGTCAGGGTGTAGGTGGCGGTGCGGTTCGCGGTGCCGGCCGCGGTGATCGTCACCGGGTAGGTGCCCGCCGCGACGGACGCCGTGGTGCTGATCGTCAGCGTCGAGCTCGATCCTGTTTGGACGGAGGCAGGGCTGAACGAAGCCGTTGCGCCGGAGGGGAGTCCGGACGCCGACAGCTGCACGGTCTGCGCGTCACCGCTCACGGTGGCGGTGCCGACGGTGGTCGTCGCGGCCTGTCCCGCCGTCACCGAACCCGACGCGGGCGACACCGACACCGAGAAGTCCTGGCCCGGGGTCCCCGTGCCCACAGCGGACTTCCAGAGGGTGTAGGCGATGCCGTCGACCGCGCGGTTGAGGTGCGTGTCGCTGATGTTCGCGGTGGTGTCGCAGGACGCGTGGTAGCAGGGGTCGAACGCGCCGCCGGACGTGCCGCCCCACTTCGCCGCCTGCGCCGCGGTCTTGCGGGCGCTGGCGCCCATCGCGTAGCCGGACGCCGGGATGCCCGCGTTGGTGAAGGACGCGTCGTCGGACCGGTTGCGGCCCTCGGTGTTCTCCTCCGGCTGCAGACCGAGGGAGTCCCAGTACGCCTTCATGTGCACGGACTGGGAGCTGGTGATGTTGTTGATGAAGTAGCCGCCGTTGGTCGAGCCGACCATGTCGAAGTTGTGGTAGGTCTTGATCTTCGTGCGCTCGGTGGACGGCAGCTGCGAGACGTAGAAGCGCGATCCGTTGAGGCCCTGCTCCTCGTCGGTCCACCAGCCGAAGCGGACCTTGTTGACCATCGCCGGGTTGGTGCGCGCGAGGACGAGCGCCGTCTCTAGCAGC
The DNA here is from genome assembly GCF_040610935.1 of Lentzea sp. NPDC003310. Lineage (NCBI taxonomy): Bacteria > Bacillati > Actinomycetota > Actinomycetes > Pseudonocardiales > Pseudonocardiaceae > Lentzea > Lentzea sp. NPDC003310. Next base: position 263,722 of record NZ_JBEXNC010000016.1, on the reverse strand, counting down.
GCCGCGGAGCCCGAGCCGTTGTCGTTGATGCCCGGTCCAGCGGAGACGCCGTCGAGGTGCGCGCCGAACATGTAGACGTTGTTCGCGTTGCCGCCGGGCCACTCCGCGATGACGTTCGGTCCGGCGCCGGTGGTGCAGCCGGAGGTGCAGGGCTGCTCGGTGACGCTGTAGCCGGCCGCGGTGAGCTTGTCCTTCACGTACGTCACGGACGCGCGGTACCCGGCCGACGTCGACCGCCGGTTGCCGCCGTTCTGCGAGGCGATCGTGCCGAACTGGGTGAGGTGCGCCTTGACGGCGGTGATGTCGATGTCGGGGATCTGCGGGCCGGTGCCGCCGGTGACCGTCAGCGTGTAGGTCGCGGTCTTGGTCGTGGTGCCCGCCGCCCGGACCGTGATCGGGTAGGTGCCCGACGAGATCGAGGTCGTGGTGCTGATCGACAGCGTGGAGTTCGAGCCGGACGTGACGCTGGACGGGCTGAAGGAAGCCGTTGCGCCGGAGGGGAGTCCGGTGGCGGTCAGGGCCACGGTCTGCGCCTGGCCCGCGGTCGTCTGCGTCTGCACGGTGGTGGACGCGCTCTGTCCCGCCGCCACCGAACCGGAGGCCGGGCTGACGGCGACGGAGAAGTCGTTGGCGGGCGTGGAGCCGCCGAGGTTCAGCGTCCAGGTGTCGATCCGGCCGACGTCGTTGGCGGCGTTGTCGTTGACCCGCAGCTTCCACGTGCCGTTCGACGTCTCGCCGGACAGGTCGACGGTGTAGGTCTGGTCGATGTTGTCCGCACTGCCGCCGGAGCGGTTGTGCAGGACGTACGCGGAGCCGTCCGGCGCGATCAGGCTGACCTGGAGGTCGCCGATGTAGGTGTGCACGATCTTCACCGGCACGGTGGCGGTCGCGGACGGCGCCGACGGGCAGTCGGAGATGGCGAGGGACGACTCGACCGTCTGGTTGTCGCCGATCGCCACGTCGCTGTCGTTGGTGCCGGAACACCCGGCCGCCACCGCCGAGGACGCCGGCAGGACGAGCGCCGCGGACGTGACGGCCACGAGGGCTGTGGCGAGCAGAGATCTTCTTCTTCGCACAGTCGGGCTCCTTCGCAGGGATGCAGGGTCAGGAGACGGTAGCCGCCGCCGTGCCGTCCGGCATCCGGTCTTTCGGATGGTTTGCCGTCACTGTCGGCCGACGATGTCCGATTTCACTTTTAAGCCCCGGCTTCCGTTGCGCCATAAGAGGGATAGCGTCGGCGCACCGTCCGGAAGGAGACATCGATGTCGCTCCCGATGCGCGACTTCGCGTCCACACTGCGTGACGCCGTGACCGCCCGGGGCCTGTCGCTGGACCGCATCCGCTCGCACCTCGCCGCACGCGGCGTCACGGTCAGCCTTGCCACCCTGAGCTACTGGCAGACGGGCCGCAGCCGCCCGGAACGCCGCGCCTCCCTGCGCGCCGTCGCCGAGTTGGAGGACGTGCTGTCGCTGGAACCGGGCGCGCTGTCGGCGTTGCTCGGCCCGGTCTCGCGCGGTGGCAGCCGGGTCACCGGGATCAGCGCGTTCTGGCCGACGCCGTCGGTGATCGAGGACGTGGTCGAGGGCGTCGACACCCGCTGGGACGCGCGCCTGACGAGGATCAGCCAGCACGACCGCGTCTTCGTCGGCCCGGACCGGGACGAGCGGTCTTACGTGTCGCGGCAGGTGCTGCGGGCGGAGGCGGACGGCCCGGACCGCTGGGTCGTGATCATGCACCTCGACGAGCACGACCGGCCCCTGCCTGTTCTACGGCCGTTGCACAACTGCACGCTGGGGCGGGTGGTGACGCGGCCCGCGGAGGGGTTGCTGGTGGCGGAGCTGTTGTTCCGGGCGCCGTTGCGGCGGGGGCAGACGGTGATCACCGAGCACGCGCTGGTGAACGTGGCCCCGTGTCCGCCGGCCACGAACTACTCGCGCAAGTTCCGGCGTTCGGTGCACGAGTACGTGTTGGAGGTGGTGTTCGCGGTGCCGCCGCGGACGTGCCGGCGGGTGGTGCAGGACGCGGACGGGGTGCGGGAGTCGTTCGGGGTGCGGGTGGACGAGGGCGGGTCGGTGCTGGGGGTGGCGTTGCGGTTCGGGCCGGGGTGTTACGGGTTCGAGTGGAGTTGGTGAGGGGCGGGGCTGGTGAGGGGCCGGGGCTGGTGAGAGGGGTGAGGCTGCGCGGTGACGTGGCGCCGGGGTGAGGTGGCGCCGGGGTGAGGTGGCGCCGGGGTGAGGTGGCGCCGGGGTGAGGTGGCGCCGGGGTGAGGTGGCGCCGGGGTGAGGTGGCGCGGGGGATCGTGCCACTCGCGCAGCAAACCGGCGCCCACGAGAGCGAGCGTGCGCACGCGAGTGGACCGTGCGCGCGAGAGCGGGAGAAGGTGCGGCCGTCCCACGGCGGCCGCACCCTCTCTCCCCCTACACGGTGACCGACCACCCGCTCAGCACACCCGTGTCACCGGGCCCGTTGTCCCCGATGCGCAGCGTCCACGTGCCGCCCGCCGCCTCCCCCGCAGCGGGCACCACGGAGAACGTCTTGCCCGCCGGGAACGGGTGGCAGCTGTAGTTGCCACCCGGCGTCCGCATCAGCGGGTAGCCGCGGCCGCTCGGCGCGACGAGCGTGACGTTCAGGTCCTCCAGGCACGTGTGGGTGGCGTCCACCTTGACCACCACGGGGTTCGCGGCGGTGCCGGTGGCGGTGGACCGCACCGCGCTGACCGCCACCTGGTAGTCGCGGATCGGGTAGTCCGTGTCGTTGGTGAACGTGCGGCCGCCCGTGCCGCCGGACGACGTGCGGGCGTTCACGTCCGCCGACTGCTTCGACTGGTTGCCGGCAGCGTCGACCGCGCGCACCGCGAAGGTGTAGGCGGTGTCCGCACTCAGACCGGTGACGGTGGCGGTGGTGCCGGTGACGCGCGTGGCGACCGTGCCGCCCTGGAGCACCTCGTAGGCCGTCACGCCCACGTTGTCCGTGGACGCGTCCCAGGCCAGGGAGACGCTGGACGAGGTCACGCCGGTGGAGCGGAGCCCGGCCGGCGCGGTGGGGGCGGTGGTGTCGCCCGAGCCCGTGCCGGTGACGAGGGTCAGGTTCCACTTGCGCAGGGCTTCGTTGACCGGCTGGAAGATGGACAGCTCGTCGTCGGACGGGTTCTGCACGCACTGGGACGGGCCGCCGTCGTGCAGGCCCACGGCCTTGTCGCCGAGCAGCCAGCCGCCGCCCGAGTCGCCGCCCAGCGAGCAGGCCGTGGTGAAGGTGAGGCCCTCGATGATCAGGCCGCCGCCGTAGTCCACGGACTTGTTCGTGTACTTGACCTCGCCGCACTGCCACTTCGAGGTGTTGCCGGAGTGGCAGACGCGGTCGCCGACCATCGCCTCGGCCGAGCCCGTCACGGTGACGGCGGGCTGGCCCCACGTGTTCACGGCCGGGGACAGGGTCCAGCCCGGGTCGGTCACCGCGACCACGCCCATGTCGCCTTCGCGGGCGTTCACGCTGCGGGTGCCGCCGACGTTGGACGTGCCGAGGCGGTTCTGCTGACCGGACTGGCCGTAGGCGGCCTGGTTCGCGTCGTTCGTGCAGTGGCCGGCGGTGAGGAAGTGCTTGCCGCCGTTGGCGTCCGTCGCGCTGAAGCCGACCGAGCAGTTCGTCTCCGAACCCGGCCACCACGGGCTGCCCGTCTGCACGGTGCCGGCCTGTTGTCGTTGCTGCGACTTGGTTTCCACGACGTTCACGCCGTCGAGGGCGCGCACGGCCGTGAGGAACCGGTCGGTGGCCTCGGTGCGGCGCGAGGTGTTGACGGTGACGTCGACCTGGTTGTCGCGCACGTCCACGCCCCAGCTGTACACGCCGGGCACGCCGGTGCCGATCAGCTTCCGGACCGACCCGAGCAGGCGGTCCAGGTCGGCCGCGCTGCGCCGCACCACGACGGCGTTGGCGCCCTCGGCCCGGGCCTGGCGCGCGGCCTGCTCGGTCGGGACGGCCACGGTCAGCTTGCCGGCCGCCGCGTCGAACCAGTGACCCGCGAGCTGGCCGCGCAGGTCCCGGGACAGGCCGTCGAACCGCTGGTGCGCCGTCATCTCCGGGGCCGCCGTGCTCGGCACGGCGCCGACCGTCAACGCCGAACCGCACGCGGCGGCGATGAACAAACTCCGCAATCGCATGAGTGGAACTCCTTCGCAGGCAGGGTGCGGAAAAGGTATTCCGGAATGCCCGCGACCTGCGAATTCAACTTTTCGGTTCTAACTTTTCAGTTCCGGCCAGCGCGCGTGGTCCTCATTGATGCGGAACTCGTGAGAATGCGTCCACACGCCACCGTCCGGAGAACTGTGCGAATGCTCGATCACCTCGGGGTCGTGGGTCGGCCAGCACCGCCACGCGCACACCGCCCCGACGCCCGTCACGACGCCGAGCACGACGAACGCCGTGGTGACGCCCGCTGCCGTGGCCACCCACCCGGCGAGCGGGTAGCAGAGCAGCCAGCAGGCGTGCGACAGCGCGAAGTCCGCCGCGAACAGCGCGGGCCGGTCGGCCGGGTCGGCGGACCGGCGCAGCACGCGGGCCCCCGGCGTGAGGGCGAGCGAGCAGCCGGCCCCGATCAACGCCCACAGCACGAGCAACGTCGTCCAGCCGCCGGCGAAGAACGTGCCGGCGAACAACACGGCCACGAGCCCGGCGGCCGCGCGCAGCACCACGACACGGTCCGCGCACCGGTCCAGCAGTCCCGGCAACGCCAGCGCCGCCACCAGCGAGCCCATCCCGTTGGCGGCCAACGCGATCGCGACGTCCGACGCGTCCCGGCCGAGCCCGTCCCGCACGTGCGCCACGGTGTTCACGAACACCATCGACCCCGCGCCCGCCGCGGCCAGGTGCACGGCGAGGAGCCCGCGCAACCGCGGTGTGGCGAGGTAGATGCGGATGCCTCGGGTGGCGGCACTCCAACTTCCGTTGCGCGGCAGCGGTTTCGCTGACGGCAGGGCCACCGACAGCACCAGCAGGGCCGACGCGGCGAAGCCCAGTGCGGTGCCGAGGAAGAGGTCGCGGAAGCCGACCAGCGCCAGGGCGAGGGCCGCGAGCGCGGGGCTGAGCAGGCTCTCCAGGTCGTAGGCCGTGCGCGACAACGTGATCGCGCGGGTGTAGTCCCGCTCGTCCGGCAGCACCTCCGGCACGGTCGCCTGGAACAACGGTGTGAACGCGGCGGACGCGGCCTGCAGCAGGAAGATCAACACGTAGACGTGCCACACCTCGGCGACCCACGGCAAGGCTGCGGCCACCGCCACCCGCACGAGGTCCAGCGCGATCAGCACGGCACGGCGCGGCAACAGGCCGAGCACCGCCGTCGCGACCGGCGCCACGGTGACGTACGCGATCATCTTGATCGCCAGCGCGGTCCCGAGCACCGCGCCCGCGTCCGCCCCGGCGAGGTCGAAGGCGAGCAGACCGAGCGCGACGGTCGCCAAACCGGTCCCGGTCAGCGCGACGACCTGGGCACCGAACAGGTTCCGGAAAACAGGATCGCGCAGCACGGAAATCACGGCGGAACTATAAGCGCGACAACGGGTTTGCGTCGACGGTGCAACAGCAGAACACTGGCAACAGCAACTCACTGACATTTGATTCGAATGGGCATTAAGGTCGCCGAGTGACCCCCTACGACTCCGTCGCGACGTTGTACGCCGAACTCTTCAGCGACGTGCTCGACACCCGCCCGCTCGACCGCGCCATGATCGCCGCGTTCGCGGAGCTCACCGAGGGGCCGGTCGCCGACCTCGGCTGCGGACCGGGCCACCTGACCGCGCACCTGCACTCCCTCGGCCTCGACGTCTTCGGTCTCGACCTCTCCCCCGCGATGGTCGACCTGGCGCGGAAGGCCCACCCGGACCTCAGGTTCGACGAGGGCACCCTGACCGCGCTGGACCTGGCCGACGGCGTCCTCGGCGGCATCCTGGCGTCCTACTCGGTCATCCACCTGCCGCCCGCGGAGGTCCCGGTCGCGTTCGCCGAGTTCGCCCGCGTGCTCGCGCCGGGAGGTCACCTGCTGCTCGGGTTCTTCGCGGGCGACGACGCCGACCCTCAGGAGTTCGACCACAAGGTCACCGCGGCCTGGCGCTGGTCGCCCACGAGCCTGATGCACCTGTTGCGCGAGGCCGGTTTCGCGGAGATCGGGCGATTGGTCCGCGAACCGATCGAGGGCGAACGTTTTCTGCAGGCGCAGTTGTTGGTGCGCAAGGCATAGCGGGCGAAATCTCCGTACACTCCGGACGGTTCGAGCCGAGGGACGACAGGGGGCCGCGATGATCAGGGTGCTGGTGACCGGGGCGAGCATCGCGGGACCCGCGCTCGCCCACTGGCTGCACCGCCGAGGCGCCGAGGTGACCGTCGTCGAACGGGCTCCCGGCCTGCGTCCCGGCGGCCAGGCGGTGGACGCGCGCGGCGTCGCCAAGGAGGCCATCGCCCTGATGGGGCTGGAGAAGGCCGTGCGCGCCGCCCGCACCGAGACCGCCGGCGCGCACACCGTGGACGCCGACGGCACCGTGCTCGAGACCTACCGCGCCGAGGACGACGGCGGCGACGGCCACATCGCGGACATCGAGGTGCTGCGCGGCGACCTGTCCCAGGTGCTGCACGACGACACCCGTGAGCACGTCGAGTACGTCTTCGGAGACCGCATCGCCGACCTGACGCAGGACAGCGACGGCGTCGACGTGACCTTCGCGAGCGGCACCGCACGGCGCTTCGACCTGGTGATCGGCGCCGACGGGCTGCACTCGTCGTTGCGCGGACAGGTCTTCGGCCCGCGCGAGCGGTACCTGCGCCACCTCGGGCTCGTGCTGGCCTTCTTCACCGTGCCGAACGAGTTCGGGATCGACGGCTGGATGATCGACCACCAGGACGCGGAGACCGGGCGCTCCGCCGGGCTGCGACCGCTGAAGGACAAGACCGAGGCGATGGCGATGCTGTCGTTCCCCGCGGCCTCCTTCGAGGTCGACCACCGCGACGTCGAGGCGCAGAAGGCACTGCTGCGCGAGCAGACGGCCGGCCTCGGCTGGTGGGTGCCGCGCATCCTCGCGCACCTCGACGACACCCCGGACTTCTACCTCGACCAGGTCGCCCAGGTGGTCATGGACCGCTGGTCCGCCGGACGGGTGGGGCTGATCGGCGACGCGGCGTTCAGCTCGTCGCCGATGTCGGGCGGCGGCACGGGACTCGCGCTCGTCGGCGCCTACCTGCTGGCCGGGGAACTGGCGGCCGCGGGCTGGGACCCCGAGGCCGGGTTCGCGGGCTTCGAGGCGCGGATGCGGCCGTTCGTCGAAGCCAACCAGGAGATCGGCCGGATGCACGTGCACAGCCTGCTGCCGCGCACCGAGCCCGCCCCGGAGCCGGACATGGAGGCGTTCGGCGCGTTGATCGACCGCGCGATCAACGGCGCCGAACTGCCTGCCTACCCCGGGATCCCGGACCTCCGGCGTCAGGGCGGGTCCCCGGCGGTCAGGCCGGTGACGGCCTAGCGGAACACCACCGTCGAGTTGCCGTTGAGCAGCACGCGGTGCTCGCAGTGCCACCGCACGGCCCGCGACAGCGCGAGCGCCTCGGCGTCGCGGCCCGCCGCGGTCAGGGCGCGCGGGTCGAACGAGTGGTCCACCCGCAGCACCTCCTGCTCGATGATCGGCCCCTCGTCGAGGTCGGGGGTGACGTAGTGGGCCGTCGCACCCACGTACTTCACGCCCCGGTCGTAGGCCTGGTGGTACGGCTTCGCGCCCTTGAAGCCCGGCAGGAACGAGTGGTGGATGTTGATGACGCGGCCGGCCAGCTTGGCGCACAGGTCGTTGGACAGCACCTGCATGTAGCGGGCCAGCACCACCAGGTCGGCCTGGTACTCCTCGACCAGCTCGACCAGGCGCTGCTCGGCGGCCGCCTTGGTGTCGGCGGTGTTCGGCACGTGCACGAAGTCGAGCCCGGCGGCCTCCGCCATCGGGCGCAGGTCCTCGTGGTTCGACACGACGGCCGCGATCTCGCCGCCGAGGCTGCCCGCGCGCCACCGGAAGAGCAGGTCGTTCAGGCAGTGGCCGGCCTTCGACACCATCACGAGGACGCGCGGCGCGCGTTCGTCGTGCAGCTCGAACTCCATCTGGAACTCCGTGGCCACGGCGGCGAACTCGCCCGCGAGCGAGTCGGCGGTGGCGCCGGCGCAGGAGAACGCGGTGCGCAGGAACAGCTTGCCGCGCACGTCGTCGTCGAACTGCTGGTGCTGCAGGATGTCGCAGCCGTGGTCGACGAGGAACGACGTCACGGCGTGCACGATGCCCGCGCGCTCCGGGCAGTGCAGGGTCAGGGTGAACTTCGGCATCACGCCACCGCCAGGTACTCGGTGCAGGCGTCGGCGAGCCAGGCCGCGAAGTACTCGGCGAACGACGAGCGCACCAGGACGGTGACCCCGGTGCCGGTCACCTGCAGGACGATCCCGGTCCTGGCGAGGAGTGTCTGCACGCAAGTGCCGACGGGAGACGAAGCCGGGTGCAGGTCCACGGAACATCCGTGAGCCAGCACTTCCCGGACGCGCGGCCCTTGAAGGACCACGGTCGTGCGCTGCGCCGACGTGTCCACAACGGACCCCCGGGCGTCACCGAGCGCGCCACGCAGCACCTCCTCGATCGGGACCTGCAGGTCGGGCGAGGCCGTGACGAGGAACTCGTCCGGTCCGAGCCAGAGCACCTCGACGTCCCCGAATCGTCCGTGGCCCGAGGTGAAAGTGCAAGCGGCGGAAGGGAAGACCACCCCGAGCGCGGTGCCCATCGCGGCGACGGCGTCCCGGTCGGACACGCGGACGGTGAGCTGGGTGCGGAACGGCACCTCGGCCGCGTCGAGCACGGGGGCGAGCGCCGCCAGCCGGTCGGTCCAGGCGGCGAGAGGGCTAACCGTCACGACGGGCTCCTTCCTTGTCGTACAGCACGGATTCGGTGACGGTGACCGGCACCAGCGAGTCGTCGACGGGCACGTAGAGCGTCTCGCCGATGCGTTCGTGGCCGGAGCGGACCAAAGCCAGCGCGAACGTCCGGCCGAGCGCGGCGCTGGGGTAGCTGGACGTGACGTGCCCCAGCATCCGGACGGGCGGTTCGGGCAGCCGGTCGGTCTCGACGATCTGCGAGCCCTCCGGCAGCAGCACGGACGGGTCCACGGGCAGCAGCCCGACGAGCTGCTTGCGGTCCGTGCGGTTGTTCTCGGCACGGGCGAACGAGCGCTTGCCGAGGAAGTCCGCCTTCTTCTTGGACACCGCCCACGACATGCCCAGGTCCTGCGGCGTGACGGTCGCGTCGGTCTCCTGCCCGATGATCGGGTAGCCCTTCTCGGCGCGCAGTACGTGCATCGTCTCGGTGCCGTACGGCGTGATCCCGAACGGCTCCCCCGCCGCCATCAGCGCCTCCCACACGGCGAGGCCGTGCCAGGCGGTCACGTTGATCTCGTAGGCGAGCTCGCCGGAGAAGCTGATCCGGCACACCCGCGCGGGCACCCCGGCGACCTCGGCGTCGTGCCAGGTCATGAACTCGAACGCCTCGTTGGAGACGTCCAGGCCGGGCGCGACAGCCGCCAGCACGTCCCGGGATCGTGGGCCGACCAGCGGGATCGTGGCCCAGTGCTCGGTGACCGAGGTGCAGTGCACGTCGAGGTGCGGCCACTCGGTCTGCAGCCACTCCTCCATCCAGTCGAGGATCTTCGCGGCGTTGCCGGTGGTCGTGGTGACGAGGTAGCGCTCCTCGCCGACCCGGATCACCGTGCCGTCGTCGATCACCATGCCGTCGACGCCGCACATCACGCCGTAGCGGATCTTGCCGACCTTCAACGTGCTCATCATGTTCGTGTAGAGCATGTCGAGGAACTTGCCGGCGTCACGGCCCTGCACGTCGATCTTGCCGAGCGTCGAGCCGTCCATCATGCCGACGCTCTCGCGCGTGGCAGCGCACTCGCGCAGCACCGCCGCGTGCAGGTCCTCGCCCGGCCTCGGGTAGTACCAGGGCCGCTTCCACTGGCCGACGTTCTCGAACAACGCCCCGTGCTCCACGTGCCAGGGGTGGATCGACGTGACGCGCACCGGGTCGTGCAACGAGCCGCGGTCGCGCCCGGCCAGCGCGGCGAACGACACCGAGGTGTACGGCGGGCGGAACGTCGTGGGCCGCTGCTCGGCCAGTTCCACGCCCAGCGCCTCGGCGACGATGCCCGCCGCGATCATGCCGGAGGTCTTGCCCTGGTCGTGGGCGGTGCCGATGGTCGTGTAGCGCTTGATGTGCTCCAACGAGCGCAGGCCCGCGCCGGTCGCCCGCAGCACGTCGGCGACGGTCGAATCCCGTTGCAGGTCGACGAAGCTGGTGTCGTCGTGGCCCGGGACGCGCCACAGCACCAGGCCGGACCGGGCGGTGCAGCGCGAGTCGGAGGCGGGCAGCGGGACCTGACCGCCCGGCGTGAACCCGGCGGCCTGGGCGGCTGCGGCACCGGCCTCGCGACCCTGGCGCGCGCAGGAGGTGAGGTCGAGCTCGCCGGTCGCGGAGCCCGCGACGCGCACGGTGGCCAGCTCCTCACCGGGGACGAACGCGCCGAGCTCGGCGTCGTAGCGGAGCTTGCCGCGGGCCTGGCTGAAGAGGCTGACGACGGGGTTCCAGCCGCCGGAGACGAGCAGGGTGTCGCACGCGATCCGTTCGTCCCCGACGAAAACCGCCTCGACACGGGAGGTGCCGTCGGTCCCGGTGACGAACCGCCCGGCACGGACCTCGATCCCCCGCGCCGCGCACTCCGCCGCCAACCTCGCGGGAGCCTCGGGCCGGGCGTCGACCACCACCGCGATGTCCACACCGGACTCCGCCAGGTCGATCGCCGCGCAGTAGGCGGAGTCGTTGGTGGTGAACACCACCGCCCGCGAGCCGGGCAGCACGCCGTAGCGGTGCAGGAAGGTCCGCGCGGACGAGGCCAGCACGATCCCCGGCCGGTCGTTGTCGGCGAACACCACGGGCCGTTCGTGCGCACCGGTCGCCAGCACGGTCTGCTTCGTGCGGATGCGCCACACCCGTTGCCGCGCGACGGAGGCGGGCGCGGCGAAGCCGAGGTGGTCGGTGCGCTTCTGCAGCGCCAGCACGAACCCGTCCTGGTACATGCCGAACGCCGTGGTGCGCTCCAGCACCAGCACCCCCGGCGTGGACCTCAGCTCCGCCACGACGTCCGCGACCCACTCGGCGGACGGGCGGTCGTCGAGGTACTCGTCCACGCCCAGCAGCGCGCCGCCGGCCTGGTTCTGCTCGTCCACCAGCACCACGCGGGCACCGGAGCGCGCCGCGGTCAGCGCCGCCACGAGGCCGGCCGGGCCGGCGCCGACGACCAGCACGTCGCAGTGCTCGTGCTTCGCGTCGTACCGGGCGGGATCCGGTTCCGCGGCCAGCTTTCCCTGGCCGGACAGCCCGCGCGCGACCAGGCCGTCGTACAGCTCGACGGTCGTGGCCAGCAACATCGGCTCGGAGAACGGCGCCTCGACCTGCACGAGCGACGTCGGGTCCTCGGAGCCCGCCGCGACGACGCCGCGCGGGCGGCCGAGCTTCACGCTGCCGCCGATCTCGTGCACCCCCTGAGCCAGCAGGGCGGACGCGAGGGTGTCACCGGGGTGCCCGGTGTACTCGACGCCGTTGAACGTGAAGCGCAGCAACGTGGTCCGGTCGATCGAGCCGCCGGTCGGAGTGCGGAAGGTCATGCGGTCACCTCGGGCATGGGCTCGCCCACGCGGTAGACGGCCAGCAGGTCGTGGGTGCGGGTGTCGCGGACGGCGTTGAACCACCGGCGGCACCCGGCGTTGTGGCTCCAGCGCTCGGCGAACGGGCCGCTCGGGTTCTCCCGGAAGAACACGTACCGCGCCCACTCCTCGTCGGTCAGCGCCGACGGGTCCTCGGGGTACGCGACGTGGGCCTGGCCGCCGTAGTGGAACTCGGCCTCCTCGCGCGGGCCGCACCACGGGCACGGGATGAGTTGCATCGTCAGCTCTCCTAGTGCGCGACGGCGGCGGCGCCGTGCTCGTCGACGAGAGCGCCCGTGGTGAAGCGCTCGAGGGTGAACGGCTCGTTGAACGGGTGCGGCTTGTCGTGGGCGATGGTGTGCGCGAAGCAGTCGCCGACACCGGGCGTGGCCTTGAACCCGCCGGTGCCCCAGCCGCAGTTGAGGTACAGGCCGCCGACGGGGGTGAGCCCCACGATCGGCGAGGCGTCCGGGCTGACGTCGACGATGCCCGCCCACGTGCGCAGCAGGTGCGCCCGCGCGAACACCGGGAACAGCTCCAGCGCCGCGGCCATCTGCTGCTCGATGATGTGGAACGAACCCCGTTGCCCGTAGCCGTTGTAGCTGTCGATGCCCGCGCCCATCACCAGTTCGCCCTTGTGCGCCTGGGAGACGTAGACGTGCACCGCGTTCGACATGACTACGGTCGGGTGGACGGGTTCGAGGAGCTCGGAGACCAGTGCCTGCAACGGGTGTGAGGCCAGCGGCAGCGTCAGGCCGACCATCTTCGCGAGCACCGAGCTGTGCCCGGCCGCGCACAACGCGACCTTGCCCGCGGCGATCCGGCCGCGAGAGGTCTGCACGGCGGTGATCCGGCCGCCCGAGGTCTCCAAGCCGGTCACTTCGCAGTTCTGGATCAGGTCGATGCCCATCGCGTGCGCCGCCCGCGCGTAGCCCCACGCCACGTAGTCGTGCTTCGCGATGCCCGCGCGCGGCTGGTAGGTCGCGCCGAGCACCGGGTAGCGCACGTCCGGCGAGGTGTTGACGATCGGGCAGATCTCCTTGACCCCGGCGGGATCCACCCACTCCGCGTCGATGCCGTTGAGCCGGTTGGCGTTGACCCGGCGGACGCTGTCGCGCACGTCCTGGAGGCTGTGCGCGAGGTTCAGCACGCCGCGCTGGTCGAAGAGGATCGGGTAGCCGAGGTCCTCCTCCAGGCCCTCCCACAGCTTGAGCGAGTGCTCGTAGATGCCGGAGCTCTCGTCCCAGAGGTAGTTCGACCGGATGATCGTGGTGTTGCGGGCCATGTTGCCGCCCGCGAGCCAGCCCTTCTCGAGCACCGCGACGTTCGTGATGCCGTGCACCTTCGCGAGGTAGTACGCGGTCGCGAGACCGTGCCCGCCACCGCCGACGACCACGACGTCGTACGAGGACTTGGGTTCCGGGCCGTCCCACAGGAAGTCCGGGTGCTCGGGCAGATGTGCTCCGGGCGGGCTGGTCATTCCGTCGCCTCCAGCGAATCATCTGGTCGACTGCTGATATATCAGTCTGTGCGTTACAGTAGGTCACATGAACGCACGGGTCAACGACGAGCCCGCCTCCGTCTCACTCACCGAACAGGCCTACGCGGTCCTGCGGGATCGCCTGGTCATGCTGGAGATCCGGCCCGGTGAGCCCATCAACGAGGACCGGCTGCGCACCGAGCTCGGCGTCGGGCGCACCCCGATCCGCGAGGCCCTCAAGCGGCTGGAGCAGGAACGGCTCGTCGTCGCCTTCCCGCGCCGCGGCACGTTCGCCACCGACGTGAACATCTCCGACCTCTCGCACATCTCCGAGGTGCGCAGGACCCTGGAGCCCCTCGCGGCGGCGGCCGCGGCCGAGCGCGCCACGGCCGCCGACCGGACCGCGCTGACCGAGCTGCGCTCGCGGCTCGACACGGCGGCCCCGACCGGCGACAACACCGAGCTCCTGCGCACCGACGTGGGCGTGCACCGCGCGATCTACCGGTGCGTGCACAACCCCTTCCTCGAGGACACCCTGATCTCCTACGACAACCTCGCGACCCGGATCTGGTGCGTGTTCCTGCCGCGGCTCGCCAGCATGGCCGGTCACGTCGACGAGCACGTCCCGCTCCTCACCGCGATCGTCGAGGGCGACGCGAAGAAGGCGAGCGAGCTCGCCTCCCAGCACGTCATCGGGTTTGAGCAGGCGATTCGGGCGTTGATCTGACCTGGCCGTTGCCCTCGTTCCGGACGGGCGTGGGCTCCACCTGCAGGCGGAAATCGCCGTCGTACTGCTCGTTGCCGGTCGCCACGGCCTCCTCGACGATCTCCGCGCAGTGCTTCTCCCGCAACACCATCGGGTCGCTGCGCAGGTCCTTCGCGAGCGCCACGCAGAGCACGACCATGACGAGCGCGAACGGTGCCGCCGCGATGATCGTGAGGTTCTGCAACCCGGTCAGCGCGGTCGCGCCGCCACCGCCGACCAGCAGCATCACCGCCGCCACGCCGCCGGTCGCCACGCCCCAGAACACCACCAGCCTGCGGTGCGGTTCGATGGCGCCGCGCTGCGACAGCGTGCCCATCACCAGCGAGGCCGCGTCGGCGCCGGAGACGAAGAAGATCGCCACCAGCACCATCACGACCACCCCGGCGACGGCGGCCAGCGGGAACTGGTCGAGCACGCCGAAGAGCTGCGACTCCGGGTTCGCCGCGCCGGCCAGGTCGGTTCCCCCGCGCTGCACCGTGATCGCGGTGCCGCCCATGATCGTGAACCAGATCAGGCTGACCGCCGACGGCACCAGGATCACGCCGCTGACGAACTGCTTGATCGTGCGGCCGCGGCTGATCCGCGCGATGAACATCCCGACGAACGGGGTCCACGAGATCCACCACGCCCAGTAGAAGATCGTCCACGACGACAGCCAGCTCTCCATCGCGGCACCGCCGGAGGCGCCGGAGCGGGAGATCATCTCGCCCATCTCGCGGAAGTAGTCGCCGATCGCCGCGGGCACCAGGTTCAGGATCAGCACCGTCGGCCCGACCAGGAACACGAACACGGCCAGCACGGTCGCCAGCACCATGTTGATGTTCGACAGCCACTGGATGCCCTTGGCCACGCCCGACACCGCCGACGCCACGAACGCCACCGTCAGCACCGCGATGATGCCGATCAGCACGCCGACCCCGGGGTTGTCCCGGACGAACCCGCCCGCCTTCAGCCCGCTGCCGATCTGCAGCGCGCCGAGGCCGAGGGAGGCCGCCGACCCGAACAGCGTCGCGAAGATCGCCAGGACGTCGATCAGCCGGCCCAGCGGCCCCTCCGACACCCGGTCGCCGAACAGCGGGGCGAACGCGGCGCTGATCAGCTGCTTGCGGCCGCGCCGGAACGTGCCGTAGGCGATGGCCAGGCCGACGACCGCGTAGATCGACCACGGGTGGATCGCCCAGTGGAAGAGCGACGTCGCCATCGCGGTCTCGACCGCCGCGTCCGTGCCGCCCTCGACCGTGCCGGGTGGCGGCTTCACGAAGTGCGACAACGGTTCCGCGACGCCGTAGAACATCAGGCCGATGCCCATGCCCGCGCTGAACATCATCGCGACCCACGAGATCGTCCGGAACTCCGGCCGCTCGCCGTCGCGGCCGAGCGGGATCCGGCCGTAGCGGCTGAAGGCGAGCCACAGCGCGAAGATCACGAACCCGGTGGCCGCGGTGAGGAACGCCCAGCCGGTGTTGCGGATGACCCAGCCGAGCACCGCCGTCGAGACGGTGCCGAGGCTGCCGGTGCCGATGATCCCCCAGGCGAGGAACGCCGAGGCGACGACGGCGGAGACCGTGAAGACGACAAGGTCCGTGTGCGTTCTCGTGGTGGGCAAGAACTTCTGTTCGGGTAGATCGGACACTGCTACCACCTCTTCGATGAGGTCATTTCCTGGACCCAGCGGTGGAACTCCCCGATGTGGTGCTCGGACGGCACGAGCACGCCGCCGTCCCGGTAGGCCCGCGACGACATCGCGGGCTGACAGCGTTCGCAGGCCTCGAAGTCCTGCTCGTTGACGCGGTGGAACAACTCCACGGATCGTGACACGTCCCTGCCCGACGCGACGACGTCCTTGGCGTAGAGCCAATCGCACTCGACGACCGTGCGGTCGGCGGCCAGCGGGTACATCCGGTGGATGATCACGTGGTCCGGCACCAGGTTGATGAACACCTGCGGCCGCACGGTGATCGCGTAGTAGCGGCGTTCCTGGTCCGAGGCGACACCGGAGAGGTTCTCGAAGCCCTCGCTCCCGTCGATCGTGAAGCCCTTGATCTCCTCGCCGAAGACCGCGCCGTGCCCGACGTAGTACTGCGCGGCGTAGCCGTCCGCGAACTCCGGCAGGACCTCCGTGAGCTCGGGGTGGATGGTCGCGCAGTGGTAGCACTCCATGAAGTTCTCGATGATGAGCTTCCAGTTGGCCTTGACGTCGTAGGTGATCCGGCGGCCCAGGTCGAGCTCGCTGACCTGGTAGTTGCCGATCGCGTCGAGGTTGCCCAGGCGCTCGCGGACGTCGCGCTGGACGGTCTCCTCGAACGACGCGGGCTCGTCGGCCAGCGAGATCCAGGCGTAGCCGAGCCACTCCCGCAGGTGCACGGTCTTCAGCCCGTACTCGGTGCGGTCGATGTCCGGCATCGACGTGAGGTTGGGCGCGGCGACGAGCTTGCCGTCGAGCCCGTAGGTCCAGGCGTGGTACGGGCACTGGAAGTTGCGCTTGACCGTGCCGGTCTCCTCGACGCACAGCTTGGCGCCGCGGTGCCGGCAGATGTTGAGGAACGCGCGCAGGGAGCCGTCGCGCGAGCGGGTGACCAGGACGCTCTCGCGTCCGATCTGGACGGTGCGGAAGTTGCCGGCGTCGGGCAGGTCGGCGCTGCGCACGGCGCAGAACCACATCCGCTCGAAGATCCTCTCCTGCTCCAGCTCGAAGATCGCCGGGTCGGTGTAGGTGGCGCCGGGCAGGGTCGGGATGAGGCTCGACGGCAGTTCGGTCGCGGTCATGGTGGCTCCGTGGGAGAAGTCAGAGGAGGAGGGAACGCGCGTCCGAGCCGTCGCAGATGACGAGCAGCGGCGCGGTGTAGGTGCTCGACGGGGTCAGCACGCGGGCGCCCGTGCCGGAGCGTTCGGTGCACCAGTCGATGACCCGTTCCCCGAAGCGCAGGTCGGCGCCCGCGCGGAAGGCCTCGTCGGAGGACGGCAGCTCGGCCTGGGACCGGCTGTCCAGGCCGAGCACGCGCAGTCCCCGCGCGGCGAGGCGGTGTGCGGCCGCCCCGCCGAGGTCGCCGAGCCCGATGACGATCACGTCGTGGGTCATGACCGGATCCGGAGCATCTTCGGGTCGAAGAGCGGTTCGGCCGCGACGACCGCCGCCACGCGGTCACCGAAGTACTCGATCTCGACCCTCGTGCCCTCCACCGCCACCTCGGCGGGCAGCCAGGCGTAGGCGATGTTCTTCCCGATCGAGTAGCCGCGGGCCGCGCTGGTCACGTACCCGACCGCCGCTCCCCCGGCGAACACCGGCTCCGACCCCATCACGACCTGGTGGTCGTCGTCGATCACCAGGCAGGTCAACCGCCGCGCGACCGTCTCCTCGGACCTGCCCTCCAACGCCTTGCGGCCGTGGAACCAGCCCTTGTTCATCCGGACCGCGAACCCGAGACCCGCCTCGAACGGGTCGTGCTCGGTGGTCACGTCGGTGCCCCACGACCGGTAGCCCTTCTCCAGCCGCATGCTGGTGAACGCGCTGCGGCCGGCGGCGATGACGCCGTGCGCCTGCCCCGCCTCCCACAGCGTGTCCCAGAGCCGCAGCCCCATGTCGGCGGTCGTGTAGAGCTCCCAGCCGAGCTCGCCGACGTACGACAGGCGCATCGCGGTCACCGGCACCTCGCCGATGAACGCCTGCTGGGCCTTGAAGTAGCCCATCGCCTCGTGCGAGAAGTCGGTCTTCGTCAAGGGCTGCAGCAGGTTCCGCGCTTCCGGTCCCCACAGGCCGATGCAGCACGTACCGGGTGTGATGTCGGTGATGTGCACACCGCCACCCGGCGGGGTGCGGCGGCGCAGCCAGTCGAGGTCGAGCGGGCCGTTGGCGCCGACCTGGAACCGGTTCTCGCCGAGCCGGGCGACGGTCAGGTCGCTGCGCACGCCGCCGTCCTCGTCGAGCAGCAACGTGTAGACGACGGCACCGGGCTTGCGGTCGAGCTGGTTGGTGGTCATGGTCTGCAGGAACGTCAACGCCTCCGGGCCGCTGACCTCCAGCCGCTTCAGCGCGGTCATGTCGAACATCGCGACGCGCTTGCGCGCCACCAGTGCCTCGGCGCCGGCGATCGGCGACCAGAACCGCGACGCCCACTCGTTGCGGCCGGGGATCTCCGCGACCTCGGGCAGGGTCGCGTTGGCCTCGTACCAGTGCGGCCGCTCCCAGCCGGACGCCTCCAGGAAGACGGCGCCGAGCTCTTTCTGCCGCTGGTAGAACGGGCTGGTGCGCAGCGGGCGCGGGTTCTCGGCGGGCTGCAACGGGTGCAGGACGTCGTAGACCTCGACGAACGCCCGGCAGCTGCGTTCGTGCACGTACCCGGGCGAGCGCTGGACGTCCTCGAACCGGTTGAGGTCGCAGCCGTGCAGGTCGGTCTTCGGCTGCCCGTCGACGAGCCACTCGGCCATCGCCTTGGCGACCCCGGCGGAGTGCGTGATCCACACGGCCTCGGCGACCCAGAAGCCCTGCAGGCCGGGGTGTTCGCCGAGCAGCGGGTTGCCGTCCGGGGTGAAGGAGAACAGGCCGTTGATGCCCTCTTCGACCTTGGAGTCGCCGAGTGCGGACAGCAGGTCGACGGCGGCGTCCCACGAGGTCTCGAAGTCCTCGGGGGTGAACGCGATCTCGGACGGCATGGTCGGTGCAACGTCGAAGTCGAGGATGTCGTCGGCGGAGATCGGCATGGGCCGGTGCCCGTACGCGCCGATGCCGATCCGGTCGACGTGCTCGCGGAAGTACAGGTCCGCGTCCTGGTGGCGCAGCAACGGCTTCGACATCTCGGACAGCTCGGTGTTGACGCCCTTCAACGACGGCAGCGGCGCCGTTTTCGCGTACTGGTGGGCCATCGGGACGAGCGGGATGTCGAGGTCGACCATCCGGCCGATGCGCGGTCCCCACATCCCGACGCACGACACGACGACGTCGGCGGGGAACGTGTCGTGTTCGGTGACGACGGCCTTGACGCGGCCGCCGGTGCGTTCGATCCCGGTGACCTTGTGGTGTGCGAGGAACTTCGCGCCGCGCTCCATCGCCCGGCGGGCCTGGGCCTCGGCCGCGCGCAACGGCTTCGCGATGCCGTCGCTCGGGATGTGGAAGCCGCCGAGGATCTTCGACGGGTCCAGCAACGGGTACAGCCGCGCGACCTCCTCGGGGTCGCGCAGGAAGCTCTCGACGCCCCACGAGGTCGCCCAGCCGTGACGGCGCTTGATGTCCGTCCAGCGTTCCGGGGTGGTGGCCACCTCCAGGCCGCCGACCTGCTGGAAGCACCACTTGTCGTCCAGGGTCAGCGCCGTGTACTTCTCCACGGTGTACTGGGCGAACGACGTCATCGTCTTGCAGCCGGTGGTCTGGAAGACCAGGCCCGGCGCGTGCGAGCTGGAGCCGCCGGTGGCGAACAGCGGTCCCTGTTCGAGCACGGTGATGTCGGTCCAGCCCCGCGCGGACAGTTCGTCGGCGAGCGCGCACCCGACGATGCCCGCGCCGATCAGCACCACTCTCGGCTGCGTCACAGGACCACCACCGAACGCAGCACGCGGCCGCGGTGCATGTCCTCGAACGCCTTCTCGACATCGCCGAGCCCGATCGTCTCCGAGACGAACGCGCCGAGGTCGAGCCGGCCCTGCAGGTATAGGTCGATCAACATCGGGAAGTCGCGCGAGGGCAGGCAGTCGCCGTACCAGGACGACTTCACCGCACCACCGCGCGAGAACACGTCGATCAACGGCAGTTCGAGCTTCATGTCCGGTGTCGGCACGCCCACCAGCACGGCGAGTCCGGCGTGATCACGGGCGTAGAAGGCCTGCTGGAACGTCTCGGGCCGGCCGACGGCGTCGATCACGACGTCCGCGCCGTTGCCGCCGGTGAGCTCTCGGATCGCCTCGACGACGTCCTGCTCGCGGCCGTTGACGGTGTGCGTGGCGCCGAACCCGCGCGCCCAGTCCAGCTTGGTGTCGTCGAGGTCGACGGCGATGATCGTGCGCGCTCCGGCGAGCCGGGCACCCGCGATGGCCGCGTCCCCGACACCGCCGCAGCCGAGCACGGCCACGCTGTCGCCGCGGGTGACGCCACCGGTGTTGATGGCGGCGCCGATGCCCGCCATCACGCCGCACCCGAGCAGTCCGGCGACCTCCGGCGGTGCCTGGGGGTTCACCTTGGTGCACTGTCCGGAGTGGACCAACGTCTTCTCGGCGAACGCGCCGATGCCCAGCGCGGGCGACAGCGGCGTGCCGTCCTGCAACGTCATGGGCTGCGCCGCGTTGTGGGTGTTGAAGCAGTACTGCGGGCGGCCGCGCAGGCAGGAGCGGCAGGAGCCGCAGACCGCGCGCCAGTTGAGGATGACGAAGTCGCCGGGGTCGAGGTCGGTCACGCCCTCGCCGACGGCCTCGACGACACCCGCCGCCTCGTGCCCGAGCAGGAACGGGAACTCGTCGTTGATCCCGCCCTCCCGGTAGTGCAGGTCGGTGTGGCAGACCCCGCAGGCCTGCACCTGCACCAACGCCTCGCCGGGACCGGGGTCCGGCACGAGGATCGTCTCGACCGAGACCTCGGCTCCGCGCCCCCTGGCGACGACACCGTTCACCGCATGTGCCACTTGATTCGCTCCCGTCAGAGGTGGGGGTAGAGGGGGTGCTTCGCCGCGAGTGCGGCGACGCGGGCGGAGAGGTCGTCCTCGTCGCAGGACGGCTGGAGGGCCGCCGCGATGACGTCGGCGACCTCGGCGAAGTCGTCCGCGCCGAAACCGCGGGCGGCGAGCGCGGGGGTGCCGATCCGCAGGCCCGAGGTGACCATCGGGGGACGCGGGTCGAACGGGACGGCGTTGCGGTTGACGGTGATGCCGAGGCGGTGCAGCCGGTCCTCGGCCTGCTGTCCGTCCAAAGAGGATTCGACCAGGTCGACGAGCGCGAGGTGCACGTCCGTGCCGCCGGACAGCACCCTGACGCCCGCCGAGGCGCAGTCCGGTTGCCCGAGGCGGTCGGCGAGGACGCGCGCGCCCTCGAGGACACGCTGCTGGCGTTCGCGGAACTCCTCCCCCGCCGCGACCTTGAACGCGACCGCCTTGGCCGCGACGACGTGCTGCAGCGGCCCGCCCTGCTGGCCGGGGAACACCGCGGAGTCGACCTTCTTGGCGAGTTCCTGCCTGCACAGCACCACTCCGCCGCGCGGACCGCCGAGGGTCTTGTGCGTGGTCGTGGTGACGAGGTCGGCGAACGGGACTGGGTTCGGGTGCAGGCCCGCGGCGACGAGACCGGCGAAGTGCGCCATGTCGACCATCAGCCTGGCGCCCGTCAGGTCCGCGATCCGCCGGAACTCCGCGAAGTCGAGCTGCCTCGGGTACGCGGACCAGCCCGCGATGATCAGCTTCGGCCGGGACTCGACGGCGAGCCGTTCGACCTCGGCCATGTCGACGCGGCCGGAGTCGCGGTCCACGTGGTAGGCGACGACGTCGTAGAGCCGGCCGGAGAAGTTGATGCGCATGCCGTGCGTGAGGTGGCCGCCGTGCGCGAGGTCGAGGCCCATGATCGTGTCGCCGGGCTTCAGCACCGCCGCCATCGCCGCCGCGTTGGCCTGCGCGCCCGAGTGCGGCTGGACGTTCGCGTGCTCGGCGCCGAACAGCGCCTTCACCCGCTCGATCGCGAGCGTCTCGATGACGTCCACGTGCTCGCAGCCACCGTAGTAGCGCCGTCCGGGGTAGCCCTCGGCGTACTTGTTGGTGAGCACCGATCCCTGCGCCTGCAGCACGGCGGCCGGCGCGAAGTTCTCGGAGGCGATCATCTCCAGCGTCGAGCGCTGGCGGTGCAACTCGGCCCGGATCCCGGCGGCGACCTCCGGGTCGAGCTCGCCGAGGTCCTGGTCCAGAACCGTGGTGGTGGGAACGGAGAGTGACAACGGGCTGCCCTTCCGAACGAGTTCCGCATTACGCAACGAGGTTCGCATTGTGCAACTGCCGGGCATCACGGTGAGACTCGTTCGAGCCGTTGTCAAGGCCTTGTCGCACGGACGGCGGCATCGGAAAAGGCGATGGGCGCCCGGCCGGAGCCGGACGCCCATCGATCGTGAAGCTCTTTCACAGCACGGAATGCCCCATTCGGGCCGAAAGGTCCCTGGACGCCACCCGCAGCTCCTCGACGATCTCGGGCATGCGGGCCGGGGCCATCCGGTAGGCGGGGCCGGCCGCGCTGATCGCCGCCACGACGTCGCCGTGCGAGCCGAAGACGGGCACCGCGACGGCGTGCAGCCCGGCCTCCAGCTCCTCCATGCAGGTGGCGAACCCGTCCTCGGTCGTGCGCCGCAGCACGCACCGCAGCGCGCCGGGGTCGGTGATCGTGCGCGGGGCGCACGACTCCAGCCCGTTCGCCAGCAACCGCTCCTGCTCGTCGGCGGACGCGGCCGCGAGCAGGACCTTGCCGCTCGACGTGGCGTGCAGCGGCGTGCGCTGCCCGACCCAGTTCTGCGCCGCCACCGCGGACCCTCCCCGCGCCTGGCTCACGTTGAGGGCGACGCCGCCGTCCATGACCGCGATGTTGACCGTCTCGCCCAGCCGGTCCGCGAGCTCGGTGCAGACCGGACCGCCGACTCGGACGTAGTCGACCGGCCCCGTCACCGCGCCCGCGAACCGGAGCATGCCGATGCCGATGCGGAACGGGCCGCGCTCGCCGTCCTGCTCGACCAGCTCACGGGACTGCAGCGTGTAGACGAGTCTGGACGCGGAGGACTTGTGCACGCCGAGCTCGGCGGCGATCTCGGTGATCCCCGCTTCCCCGTTGCGGGCCAGCAGTTCCAGCACCGCCACCGCCCGGTCGACCGACTGCACCAGCGCCGGGTCGCGCCCCTCCGCGTTGTTGCTCATCACGCAACGTTAACCGATCAGCGCAACTCGTCTTGACGGCCTTCATGATCCTGAGCCATTCTGCTGTTGCGTATCGCACACCCAGTTCCGTAATACGCAACGGAGGGTTTCTGATGATCACCGCATGCGCCGTCGGCGACCTGCCCGCGGGCGAGTCCGTCCGCCTCGACGGTTCACCGGCGATCGCCGTTTTCAACGCGGACGGCGAGTTCTACGCGATCGACGACACCTGCAGCCACCAGGACGCGTCACTGTCCGAGGGCTGGCTCGAGGGGTGCTTCGTCGAGTGCCCGCTGCACGCGGCGCTCTTCGACCTGCGCACCGGGATGCCGACCTGCCTGCCGGCGAAGAAGGCCGTGCGCACGTACCCGGTCGTGGTGCGGGACGGCGTGATCTACGTGGACACGGGCAGCACGGAAGCCGTCGCCTGACCACCGAGGGCGGCGAGCAGGGCCGCGGCGCGCTGTTCGAGGTGCGGCCGGATCTCGTCGCCGGTGAAGATCCACTGCTCCCGCCGCTCCACGCCCGCCACCACCATCTCCCCCACCTCGTCGATGCCGGGACCGCTGCGCAGGAACGCCTCGACCGCGGGCACGAACTCGTCCCGCAGCCCCAGGTCCGCGTGTGACGCCCTGGTGTTCGCGACGATGTCGGTGCCGACCGGTCCCGGACAGAGCACGCTGACGCCGACGCCGTGCGCGGCCACGTTGAGCCGCAACGACTCCGACAGCCCGACGACGGCGAACTTGGCCGTCGCGTAGAGCAGGTTCGGGTCGGACACGAGCCCGGCGCCGGACGCCGTGTTCACGACGTAGCCGCTGCCGCGTTCGATCATGCCCGGCAGGAACGCCTGGATGCCGTTGATCACGCCGGTCAGGTTCACCGCCAGCGCCCGGTCCCACTTCTCGTGGGTCAGTTCGGTGACCGGCACGTGCGGCACGATGCCCGCGTTGTTGACCAGCAGGTCCACCGGCCCCACCTCGCCCGCGACCCGGTCGAACGCTTCCCGGTCGCGCACGTCGAGCAGGTGGGTCGCGGCGGCCAGTTCCTCTCCCGCCCGCGCCAGCGCCTGCTCGTCGACGTCGGCCAGTGCGACGCGGACCCCGCGCTTGACCAGCGCCCGCGCGATGCCCAGGCCGATCCCCCTCGCCCCGCCGGTGATGAAGGCCGTCGACCCTGTCCAGTCCCGCATCTCGGATCCTCTCTATGCTGAGCTGACGACACTATGTTGACTGACACAGTAGCCTGCTCAGCATGCCTACGACGACATTCAGGGAAGTTCTGGGCACGGGCGGACGCGCCACCGTCGGCGTCCTCGCCGGCCTGCAGGTGCTCGACAGCGTCGACGGCGTGATGTTCGTGGTGTTCGCGCCGGAGATCCGCGAGTCGCTCGGCATCAGCACGGGCGCGATCGGGGTCGTGGGCGCGCTGGCCGGGGTGATGGTCGCCCTGGCCGCGCTGCCGCTCGGACTGCTCGGCGACCGGCGCCGCCGCACGACGATCGCCGGGATCGCCACGCTGGCGTGGGCCGCCGCGGCCGGGTTGCTGGGGCTGGTCCAGCACGTGTGGCAGGCCGTCGTGGTCAGGGTGGTCGCCGGCGCGGGCAAGGCCAACGAGGGGCCGATCCAGTCGTCGCTGTTGGTCGACGCCTACCCGCCAGAGGGGCGCGGGCGCGTCCTCGGCCTGCACCGGGGCGGGCAGCCGCTCGGGATCGTCGCCGGCCCGCTGCTGGCGGCGGCGTTCGCGGCGCTGATCCCCGCGGAGCACGAACCGTGGCGCTGGGCGTTCGCCTTCCTCGCCTTACCGGCCCTCCTGCTCGGCGTCGCCGCGCTGCGCCTGCCCGAACCCGTGCGGCGGTACTCCACGACGACGCCGCGCGGGGCATTGCGGCAGCTGCGGAAGATCCCGACGTTCGTGGGGGTCGTGGTCTCGCTCGGGGCGTTCGGCGTCTCGGTGACGACGGTGCCGATCTACCTGAACGTGGTGCTGGAGGAGCAGCTGGGCCAGGGAGCGGCGGCCCGCGGGGTGATCACGTCGGTGTGCGCGGTGGGCGGGTTGCTCGGCGCGGCGCTCGGCGGGATGTGGAGCGACCGGCTGTTCCGCCGCAGTTCCGCGGCCTGCCTGCACTTCGCCGCCGGCGCGCTCGCCGTGCTGGGCATCGGGTTCGCGGTGCAGGCGTACGCACCGGACGTCACGACCTACGTGGTGGTCGGGGTGGTGACGCAGGGGCTGACGTTCGCGGGCATCGTGCCGCTCAGCCTGGTGGTCGCCGCGGTGACGCCGGAGGAGCTCCGCTCGACGGCGTTCGCGCTGGTCGGGGTGTTCACGGCGGTCGTCGGCGGGCTCGGCGGCGCCGTCCTCACCGGGGTGGCGGAGGAGCTGCTGGGTGTGCGGGCGGCCGTGGCCGTGGTGGCACCGGTGGCCTCGGTCGCCGCCGGGCTGGTGCTGACCGCCACCGCCCGACGCGTGCCGGCCGACGTGGCGCGGGTCGTACGATGATCGTCGTGACCTCCCCCGGGCCGCGCCGGATCGACGAGATCGGCGACGAGAGCCGCCGCCGCATCCTCGACGCCGCCGAGGAGCTCTTCGCCGAGCGCGGGTTCGACCGGACGTCCTTCGTGGACATCGCGAAGCGGTCGGGCATCAGCCGCGGCTCGATCCCGTGGCACTTCAAGAACAAGGACGGCCTCGTGATGGCCGTCGTCGACCGCGCGGTGGCCCGGATCTGGCCCGCCGAGCGCTACGACACCGTGCCGTCGTTCGCCGAGGTGTTCGCGGAGACGGCCGAACTGCTGCGGACCGGCAACTCCGCGCTGGTGTTCATGATCCTGGTCGAGGCGCTCGGCGAGCGGGGCGTGGTGCACGAGCGGTACCGCGACTTCTTCGCCCGCAGGCGTGCGGGGATCGAGGACCTGCTGCGCTTCAAGCGGCCCGCGGGCGTCGACCCGGAGAGGGCCGCCGAGCAGGAGCGCACCGCCGCCGTCGCGCTGAACGGCGCGCTCCTCGGCATCCACCTGCAGGCCCTCGTCGACCCGGAGGCCGTCGACCTCGACGCCGCGCTGGTGTCGATCGCGACGATGTTCGACCGGAACCTCGCCGACGTCTGGCGATAGGGCGCGCGGTGACGGTCGCGGGGGGTGAGGGCGGCTACGGCCGTCCGACGGGACCTGCGGGACACGACCGCCGCCGCAGGCGGTCGAGGACCAGGTCGATGTCGGCCTCGGACGTGCGGTGGTTCGTGACGCACGCCCGGATGCCCCGCTTCCCCGCCACCACAACGGGTCCGAGCAACGCGACGTTCTCGGCGGCCAGCGTCGCGAGCAACGCCGTGTGCTCCTCGGGCGTGGCACCGTCCACCTGGAAGCACACGGCGGTCAGCGTCACCGGCGCCAGCAACGTCAGGCCCGGCGTCGCCTCGATGCCGTCGCCGAGCCGCCGCGCCAGGGCCAGCGTGCGCTCGTTGGCCTCGCGGAACGCCGCGACGCCGAACGCCCGCACCGCGCTCCACACCTTGAAAGCCTTGAAGTTGCGGGATAGCTGCGGCCCGTAGTCCATGTAGTCGGTCATCAGCGGGTCCTCGGCGACCGTGAGGTACGAGGAGTCGAACGCGTACGCGTCCCGCAGCTTCGCGCCGTCGCGGACGAGCAGGCAGCCCGCCTCCAGCGAGGCGTACAGCAGCTTGTGCGGGTCGAGCGTGATCGAGTCGGCCCGCGCGCAGCCGCCCATCAACTCGCGCATCCCCTCGGACAGCAGGAAGAGTGCGCCGTACGCGCCGTCGACGTGCAGCCACAGGTCCTGCGCCGCGCACAGGTCGGCGATCTCGTCGAGCGGGTCCACGGCGCCGGTCGAGACCGTGCCGCACGTCGCGACGACGCACCACGGCCGCAGCCCTTCGGCGCGGTCCTGCTCGATCTGCGCGCGCAACGCGGCGACGTCCATGCGGTGCAACGAGTCCGTGGCGATGTGGCGGACGTTGTCGAGGCCGATGCCGAGGATCGCGGCGGCCTTGTCGACGCTGCGGTGCGCCTCGACGGAGGTGTAGACGACCAGGGGCGCGGCCGTCCGCTGCAGTCCGGTGGCGTGGAAGTCCGGCACGCGGTCGTGCAGTGCCGTCGCCAGCGCCTGCAACGTCGCCAGCGACCCGCCGCCGGTCAGGATTCCCTTGGCGGTGGCCGGAAAGCCGACGACCGAGGCGAGCCACTCCAGCACCGACCGCTCCACCACGCTGGCCGCCGGGGACAGCTGGGAGAAGTTGCAGTTCTGGTTCAGCGCGGCGGCCACCGCCTCGGCGTAGGGCGCGATGCCGTTGGGCGGCCCGAGGACGTACGCCAGGAACCGCGGGTGCGCCACCGCCGTCGAGTTCGGCAGGATCGTGTCCTCCCAGCTGTCGAACAGCGCGTCCACGCCGATGCCCCGCTCCGGCATCGGCGCGGCCAGCACCGCCGTCAGGGCCTCCCGGTCGGGCGCCGGCAGGATGTCCTCCTCGGGCAGGCCGCGCTCGTGGCTGTCCAGCAGGGCGAGCAGCCGCGCCCCGGCCCTGGCGCGGTCGTCGTCGGTCAGCAGAAGTTCGTTCACGACCAGCAGATTAGGTCTCCAGGGCGAGCACACGATTGCTACTTCAGCCCTGGATCTGCCAGCGCGTGGCATGCTCTGCCAGTGGACCGCATCGACCGCGCAATCATCCGCCACCTCCAGGAGGACGGGCGGCTCACCAACACCGAACTGGCCGACAAGGTGGGCCTGACGCCGTCGCCGTGCCTGCGGCGGGTGCGGGCGCTGGAGGAGGCCGGGGTGATCACCGGCTACCACGCTGCGGTCGACCCGGTCGCGCTCGGCCGCGGCTTCCGGGTCCTCGTGCACATCGACCTGGCCGCCCAGGACATCGCGACCATCGAGGCGTTCGAGGCGCAGATCGCGGAGATCGACGCGGTCGAGCAGTGCGTGCGGATGTTCGGCCAGCCCGACTACCACCTGTGGATCGCGGTCGCCGACCTCCAGGCGTACGAGCAGCTCTACATGGCGGCGCTCACGCGGCTGCCGGGCGTGGCGCGCACCAACTCGCAGTTCCCGATGAAGACCGTGCTACCCCGGTAGCACGCGGCCGTTCCCGCTACCGCGGTACCGCACGAAGTGTGCGCCCCGGTACGACGTTTCGCGGGCGCGCTTTTCCTAGCGTTCCCTGCATGCTCAACAACCGTTCCGCCCCAGCGCTTGTGGCCGGCGCGTTCGTCCTCATCGGACTGATCGGGTGGCTCGCCGGGTGGCACCTCGGGCTGGACAGCTCGGTCTACCGCTCCGGCGCACTGGCCGTGCTGCGTGGGGAGGAGCTGTACGGGCACCTGACCGCGACGCCGGACTGGGCCGTCGACCTGCCGTTCACCTATCCCCCGATCGCGGCCGTGCTGTTCCTGCCGCTCGCGTTCCTGCCGACCCAACTGGTGTGGGCGGTGTTCGGCGCCGGCACCGCGCTCGGCGTCGCGGCGGTGCTGCGGTGGACCACCGGGCGGGCACCGTCGCTCGTGTTGCTCGTGGTGACGTTCAGCCTCGAACCGGTGTGGCGGACGATCGGGTACGGGCAGGTCAACGTGCTGCTGATGGCGTTGGTGGCGTTCGACCTCCTGCGCCCGCACCGGTGGTCCGGGGTGCTCGTCGGGGTCGCGGCGGCGGTCAAGCTGACCCCGTTGATCTTCGTGCTGCACCTCGCGGTCACCGGCCGGTGGCGCGAGGCGGGCCGCGCGCTGGCGACGTTCTGCGGCCTGCACGCCCTGGGGTTCCTGCTGCTGCCGGGCGACTCGCTGCGGTTCTGGGGCTCGGCGATCCTCACCGGCAACAAGGCCGCGGGCAACGGCTACATCACCAACCAGTCGTTGTCCGGTGCGGTGCAACGACTCACCGACGGCGCCGCGTGGGCACCCGTGCTGGTCGCGGTGCTCTCGGTGGCGTGCGTGGTCGTCGCGGCCGTCCTGGCCAGGCGGAGCCATCTCGGCGGAGATCCCGTCGCCGCGGTGCTGATCACCGCCGGGTGTGGCCTGCTGGTCAGCCCGATCTCGTGGTCGCACCACTGGGTGTGGGTGGTGCCGCTGGTCGCGCTGCTGGTCCGCAGGACGGTGGTGTGGGTGGTCTTCACCTGCTGGGCGTTGGTCGTCCCGTCGGGCAACGCCTTGCTGGACAACCTGTACGTGCTCGCGGCCCTCGCCGGTGGCGTGGCCTGGTGGGCACGCGGCCGGGTCGCGGTTGATGTACGTTCGGCCCGCGTCGGGGCGAACGACCCGCGGGGACGGTGGCACGGATGAGACCGCGGGAGTTCTTCTCCACCGGGGCCTCCGTGCTGGTGCGGGCGAGCCGGGTCGAGCGCACGCCGCCGGGACCGAGGTGGCGCCGCGTGCGGCTCGGGCTGACCTTCGTCGTCGCCGCCCTGGTCCCCCTCCTGAACGCCACCTACCCGCGCCGGGGCCTGGACCTCACGCCGGCCTCCGTCCCGGTCTGGGTGATCACCGTCCTCACCACGACGGCGGTGGTGCTGACCCTGCGCCACCCGCTGTGGTCGTGGCGGATCATGGTGCTGCTGCTCGCTCTGGCACCGACGTACGTCACCGGGCTGACCACCGTGTGGAGCCTGCCGTGGACGCCCGCCACGGTGCTCGGCGCCGGCACTGTGCTGTTCGTGGCCGCGCAGAGCTACCGGCGGACCGTGCTGGTCTGGCTGTTCCTGGTCACGATGGTCGCCGCCTGGCTGCCGCACGTCCTGCACGCCCAGGACCTGGTCGTCACCGCCGTCCTCGTCGCGGGCGTGCTGGCGCTGGGTGACGCGATGCGGTTGCGGCGGCTCGCCGAAGCCGAGAGCGCGGTCCAGCAGACGCGGGCCGCCACCCTCGTCGAACGTGCCGTCATCGCCCGTGAGCTGCACGACGTCGTGGCGCACCACATGTCCGTGCTGGCGCTACGGGCCGGCAGCGCGCGCTACCGGTTCGCCGACCTGCCACCGGAACTGCTCACCGAGTTCGACGAGATGCAAGCCACGGCGCGTGAGGGCCTCACGGAGATGCGGCGCCTGCTGGGCGTGCTGCGCGCCGAGGACGGCCGCGTGGAGACGGCGCCGCAGCCGCGCGTGGAGGAGATCACCGAGCTGACCGAGAGGCTGCGGGACGCGGGGGTCGCGGTGTCGCTGGAGATCAGCGGCGACGTGGAGAGCCTGTCGGACGGCGTCGCGCTGTCCGCGTACCGGATCGTCCAGGAGGCGTTGAGCAACGCCGTCCGGCACGCGCCGGGGTCCACAGTGGACGTCCGGATCGCCGCGCGCCCGGCGGTGCTGGAGCTCGCGGTCACCAACGGCGCGGCCACCGAGCCCGCGCCGCCCGCCGACGACCGGCCCAAGCACGGTCTGCTCGGCATGAGAGAACGGGTCGCGGCGCTGCACGGCACGTTCCGCGCGGAGCCCGCGCGGGACGGGTTCGTCGTGGCGGTCACGCTGCCGCTGAACGGGGGATGACGGGGTTGGACACCAGGGTGCTGATCGTCGACGACCAGACGATGGTGCGGCAGAGCTTTCACGCCGTGCTCAACGCACAGCCGGACATCACGGTGGTCGCCGAGGCGAGCAACGGCGCGGACGCGGTGCATGCCGCCGTGCGCGACCGTCCGGACGTCGTGCTGATGGACGTCCGCATGCCCGTCATGGACGGCCTGGAGGCGACCAGGCAGATACTCGGCCACCCCGACCTGGCCGGGGTGCGCGTCCTGATGCTCACGACGTTCGACGTCGACGAGTACGTCTACGGCGCGCTGCGGGTCGGCGCCAGCGGGTTCCTGCTCAAGGACGCGCCGCTCGACGACCTGGTCAACGCCGTGCGCGTGATCGCGGCGGGCAACGCGCTGTTCGCCCCGGCGGTGACCCGCCGGCTGGTCGCGGAGTTCGCCGCCCGCCGCCCGGTCCGACCCGATCGCGTCGAACGCCTCACCGCGCAGGAGCTCAAGGTGCTGCGGCTCGTCGCGCGCGGCCTGTCCAACACCGAGATCGCCGCCGCGCTCGTGATCGTGGAGCAGACCGCGAAGACGCACGTCAGCCGGGTCTTCGCCAAGCTCGGGGTGCGGGACCGGGCCCAGGCGATCGTCGCCGCCTACGAGATGGGCGTCGTCGTTCCGGGCGAGAACTAGAACGGCCTGGAGCCGCTCGACGACCTGCTCTCGGCCCGCCGTCCCGCCGGCTGCGGGGTCGCGGCACTTCAGGCTGCGCGAGCTGACCCGGGCTCGACCTGGTCGAAGTCCTGCCGAGCCGGCGGCTTCCGGCCTAGCCGAGGTCCTCCGCCTGCAGCTCCGCCCGCGACGACACCCCGAGCTTGCGCAGCACCCGCGCCGCGTGCTGCTCGACCGTGCGTGGCGACAGGAACAGCACGTCCGCGATCTTGCGGTTGGTGTGCCCGGCGACCAGCAGCCGCGCCACCTCCTGCTCGCGCGGCGACAGCTCGTCGCCGTACCCGCGCCTGCCCCGCCGCGACGGCTTGCCGCCGCCGATGCTGCGCAGCTGGTGGCGGCACCGGGCCGCGTCGCGGGTGGCGCCGAGGCCGTCGAACGTGTCCACCAGGGCCGACAGGATCTCCGCCGCCTTCTCCTGGTCCGACGGCAGCAGGCACGCGGCTTCGCATTCGGCGACCAGGGCCGAGTGGTACGGCGCGGGCAGCGCGGTGTAGCGGTCGGCGGACTCGCGGTAGCGCGCCACCGCCTCGTCGAGCCGGCCGCGCGCCTCGGCCAGCTGACCTCGGCACCAGGCCAGCGCGGCGAACGCCATCGGGGCGTCCCGGCCCTCGATGCCCGCGGCGACGTCCTCGATCAGCGACTCGGCGTCGGTTTCCCGGCCGGCCGCGAGGAACGTGGCCACGGCGATCGGGGCGAGTTCGGTCGCCCACACCCACACGCCCTTGGCGCGCACGATCGCGAGGCCGCGGTCGACGTCCACGCAGGCGCGCGTGACCTCGTCCTGCGCGAGCATCGTGCGGGCGAGCGCCGCGCAGCCCGCGATGGCGACCGGCGTGATCGACTCCTCGGGGGCGAACGCGCCGGTCTCGGTGAGGTAGCTGGTCGCCTCCGCCCACTCGCCCCGCGCGGTCGCGAGTGAGCCCAGGATCAGGCACAACTCGCTGGCCAGCGGGAACAGGTCGCGGTACTCGTCGAGCAGGGTCCTCGCGCGGTCCGCGAGGCCCTCCCAGTCGCCGGTCAGCCAGTCCAGTCGCGTCCTGGTGGCGTGCGCGGTGCTCGCGGTGAACGGGGCGCCGCACTCCGCGGCGAACCTCAGCCCGTCGCGCAGCAGCTCGGCGCACAGCCCGAAGTGACCTGTCGTGGTGAGGGCGTCGGCGAGGTTGCAGTGCGCGCGGGCGAGCTGGCGCAGCTCACCGGGGGTGGCCGCGGGGTCGAAGCCCCACTCGCGCAGCACGGACGGGTCGCCCGTGTGCATCCTCGACCCGATCTCGTTGGCGTACAACGCCATGCGCTGCTCGGGATCGGACTCGGCCAGCCGCGCCCGTTCGATGCGGTCGAGCCACGGCTGGACCTCGCTCATCGGCGTCATGCCCAGGTACGACAGCGCGAGCACGGCCTCGCCCCGCGCGGCCAGGTCGGGGCGTTCGGTCAGGTCGGCGACAGCCCGTTCGAGCTCGGACCGGGCCTCCTCGATGCCGCCGGCCTGGCGGATCAGCAGCACGCCCCGCCAGTGCCGGACCTGGCCGCGGGCCGCGGTCGACAGGCGCCGGTCCGACAGCAGCCGTTCCAGCGCCTCGGTCGGGTCGAGCTGGTCGAGGCCCTGGTGGGCGATCTGGCCCAGCTTGATCGCGAGCCGGTCGACGTCGGCGGCGGGCACGGCCGGGTCGAGCAGCAGGCGTTGCAGCAACGCCGTCGCGGTGGCCGCGTCGCCGTTCTCGACGGCCCGGTCGGCCGCCGCCTCGCCGTAGCGCAGCCACTCCGACGTGCGCCCGGCCCGTTCGCTGTGCTCGGCGAGCTGGACCAACGGCCGTGGTTCCACCGCGTCGAGCACCTCGACCGTGCGCGCGTGCAGCGCCTGACGGTCGGGGCCGCTCAACGTGTCGTAGACGGCTTGCTGCGCCAACGCGTGCCGGAAGCCATAGCGCCGTGCGTCGACCTCGTGCAGAACGTGGCCCGTCAGCGCGTGTGTGAGCGCGGCACGGCTCTCCTGGATCTCGGCCACCTCGCCGAGTAGTTCGGCGGAGGCCGGAGCGCCCAGCACGGCGGCGGCCTGCACCAGGCGCGTGGCCGCGGCGGGCAGTGCGGCCAGGCGTTCGGCGATGGCGTCGCGCAGCAGCACCGGCACGTCGACGTTGTCGAGCAGGCGGCGGGCCGTGGCGCCGTCCGCGTGCACGGCTCCGGCGGGGTTGCGCAGCGCCCGCAGGGTCTCCTCGACCACGAACGGGATGCCCGCGGTGCGTTCGTGCAGCTTGGCCGCGAACTCGGCGGACACCGGCTCGCCGTCGAGGATCGCCGACGTCAGCGCCCGCACCTCGGCCACGTCGAGCGGTTCGAGCTCGAGCAACGCGCTGGTGATCCCGGTCGGCGGCCGGTACGCCGAGCCCAGCGGCATCCCGCCCGGCACGTCCTCGCGCCGGTACGTGACCACGATGGACAGATCGGGCGGCGGGTCGCCCATGAGGAACCGCAGCAGCTGGCGCGACCCGTCGTCGGCCCAGTGCAGGTCCTCGACGACCAGCAGCACCGGCCCCAGCACGCCGAGGAGCTCGCGCATCGCGCGGAACATGCGGTGCCGCTCGAACCGCGGGTCGCCGGTCGGCGCGGGTGGTTCCGGCAGGTACGCGGCCAGTTCCGGCAACAGTGAACCGAGCACGCCCGCCACCGGGCTCAGCTTCGAGTGGTTGCGCGCCAGGCGATCCGTGCAGTCGCGCAACGCCTCCAGCACCGCGCCGTACGGGAAGGGCTCCCCCACCGGCTGGCAGTGGCCCATGAGGACGGAGAGCGGCCACAGGTCGGCGTCGAGCAGCTCCCGCACCAGGCGCGACTTCCCGACGCCCGCCTCGCCCTCGATCATGATCACGGCGGGCTGGTTCGGCACGGCCGCTCGCAGCGCGCCGAGCTGGTCACCTCGCCCCACCAGCACCGGCGAGCTGGTGCGCATCAGTCCGGTGGGGTCGCAGCGCCGCGCCCTGGACTTCGGTGTCCGGCTCATCCGCACCGATGGTAGGTGAAAGACGCGTATCCCTACGTAGAGATATCCGGATTGTTCGCCGTGACGGGCCGACCGATGGTGATCGGCACGTGCCGCCCATCCCTGCCGTGGCGGCCAGAACGGAGAACCCGAGATGCGACTCGATCGCACAACACGCGTGCTCGCGGCGACCGGCCTCGGCCTGGCCGTCGCGGCGGCGGTGAGCAGCCCCGTCTCCGCGCAGACGGGCTCGATCCAGAAGACCGACAGGCCCGTCGCGGGCAGCTACATCGTCGTGTTCAAGGACGGTGCCACCGACGCCCCGGCCACCACCGCGAAGGCGCTCGACCTCGCCCGCAAGCACGGCGGCAAGGTCAGCAACACCTACGTCGCGTCGGTGCGCGGCTTCGCCGTGAAGCTCGACGAGGCCGCGGCGAAGCGCCTCGCGGCCGACCCGGCGGTCGCCTACGTGCAGCAGGACGGCTGGGCGAGCATCTCCGACACCCAGACGAACCCGACCTGGGGGCTCGACCGGATCGACCAGGCGAACCTGCCGCTCGACGCGAAGTTCACCTACCCGAACACCGCCTCGAACGTGACCGCGTACATCCTGGACACCGGGATCTACAAGCAGCACACCGAGTTCGAGGGCCGGGCCAAGGACGGCTACGACTTCATCGACAACGACCCGGACGCCTCGGACTGCCAGGGCCACGGCACCCACGTCGCCGGCACGGTCGGGTCCAAGACGTACGGCGTCGCGAAGAAGGTCAACCTGGTCGCCGTGCGCGTGCTCGACTGCTCGGGCAACGGCCAGTACTCGCAGATCATCAAGGGCATCGACTGGGTCGCGCAGAACGCGCAGAAGCCCGCCGTGGCGAACATGAGCCTCGGCGGCGGCGCGGACTCCACTGTGGACAACGCGGTGAAGCGCGCGATCGCGGCGGGCGTGACGTTCGGTCTCGCGGCCGGCAACAACAACGGCAACGCCTGCAACACCTCCCCCGCCCGCGTGCCCGAGGGCATCACGGTCGCCGCGAGCGACTCCGCCGACAAGCGGTCGATCTACACCGGCGGGCAGGCCTCGAACTGGGGCTCCTGCGTCGACATCTTCGGGCCCGGCTCGAACATCACGTCGACCAAGAACGGCGGCGGCACCACGTCCATGGGCGGCACCTCGATGGCCACCCCGCACGTCGTCGGCGCCGCCGCGCTGTACGTGTCCGCGAACCCGTCCGCCACCCCTGCCCAGGTTCGCGACGCGCTGGTGAACAACGCCACCACCGGCAAGATCACCGATCTCCAGGGATCGCCGAACAAGCTGCTCAACATCAGCTTCATCGGCGGCGGCGGACCCGACCCCGAGCCGTGCGCCGCGGCCACCAACGGTGACGACGTGTCCATTCCGGACACGAACACCGCGGTGACCTCGTCGGTGACCGTCACCGGCTGCACGGGCAAGGCGTCGACCGCCACCAAGGTGAAGGTGGACATCAACCACCCGTACACCGCCGACCTCGCCATCGACCTGGTCGGTCCCTCCGGTGCCGTCTACAGCCTCAAGAAGGCCAAGGGCGCCACCTCGTCCGCGGGCGTCCACGAGACCTTCACGGTCGACGCCTCCGCGGAGAACCGCAACGGCACGTGGAAGTTGCAGGTGACCGACGTCTGGACGTACGACGCCGGGAACATCGACACCTGGACCCTGACGTTCTGACGACGCCCGGAAGGACTTCCCATGCACCGCAAAACCTGCGGGCTCGCCATCATCGTCACCGCCTCCGCCCTGCTGGTCACCCCGGCTCAGGCGGCTGAGGCCGACTTCGTCAAGGCCAAGAACCCCGCGGCCGGCGGCAGCTTCATCGTGTCGTTGAAGCCCGGCGCCGCGATCCAGGCGTCGTCCGAGGCTCTCACCCAGCGCTACGGCGGCTCGCTCGACGCCGTGTTCTCCCGTGCCATGCGCGGCTTCCAGGTCACGAACCTGAGCGAGGCCGCGGCGCGGAGGCTGGCGGCCGATCCGGCCGTCAAGGCCGTCTACCAGGACGGCACGGCGAAGGCGCTGGACGTGCAGGACAACCCGACGTGGGGTCTCGACCGCGTCGACCAGGCGAACCTCCCGCTGGACAAGAAGTACACCTACCCCAGCGGTGGCGCGTCGAACGTGACGGTCTACATCACCGACACGGGCGTGAAGACCGGGATCGCCGACTTCGAGGGACGCGCGTCCGTGGGCGCCGACTTCATCGAGGACGGCCAGAACGGTCAGGACTGCTCCGGCCACGGCACCCACGTGGCGGGCACGGTCGGCTCGAAGACCTGGGGCGTGGCCAAGAAGGCCAAGCTCGTCTCGGTCCGCATGCTCGGCACGAACTGCACGGGCAACGGACCGGACTCGGCGGGCGTCAAGGCCATCGAGTGGATCACGGCCAACGCGCAGAAGCCTGCCGTGGTCAACGCGTCGTGGACCTTCGACACCGCCGACATCGGCAACGACGCCATCGCCGGCATGGTCGCCTCCGGCGTGCAGATGGCGGTCGCGTCGGGCAACAGCTCGACCGACGCGTGCTCCACCGGTCCCGCGAAGATCTCGTCGCTGATCACGGTGAACGCCAC
Organism: Lentzea sp. NPDC003310; assembly: GCF_040610935.1. NCBI lineage: Bacteria > Bacillati > Actinomycetota > Actinomycetes > Pseudonocardiales > Pseudonocardiaceae > Lentzea > Lentzea sp. NPDC003310. The sequence goes on along the minus strand of NZ_JBEXNC010000016.1, from coordinate 227,077 downwards.
CTCGTCCAACGACGCGCGTGCCTCGTTCTCGAACTACGGCACCTGCACGGACATCTTCGCCCCCGGTGACAACATCACCTCGCTGGGGCTGAATGGCGGCAGCACGAACATGTCCGGCACGTCCATGGCCACCCCGCACGTCGCGGGCGTCGCGGCCCTGTACCTGGCGGCCAACCCGTCGGCGAGTCCTCAGGCCCTGCGCGACGCGCTGGTGAACGGCGCCACCTCCGGCAAGGTCACCAACCCGGGCTCCGGTTCGCCGAACAAGCTGCTGTACAGCGGTTTCATCGGCGGCGATCCCGACCCGCAGTGCGGTCCCGGCACGAACGGCGACGACGTGTCCATCCCGGACACCGGCACCGCCGTCTCGTCGTCGGTGACGATCTCGGGCTGCACCGGCAACTCCACGGCCTCGGCGTCCGTCAAGGTCGACATCAACCACACCTACACCGGCGACCTGGCGATCGACCTCGTCAGCCCGTCCGGCAAGACCTACGTGCTGAAGAAGGCGGGCGGCGCCTCGTCGTCGGCGGGGGTCCACGAGACCTACACCGTCGACCTGTCCTCCGAAGCGCGCAACGGCACCTGGAAGTTGCAGGTGAAGGACATCTACACCTACGACACCGGCAACATCGACACCTGGACCCTCACGGTCTAGCAGGTTGCCGCGCAGAAGAAGGGCCCCGGAGCCGCTCGGCTCCGGGGCCCTTCCCCGTTCCCCCTGCCAGGGGAGCTAGCGGGTGACGGTCAGCGTGAACGTCGTGGTGCCGGTCTTCCCGTCGGCCGAGGTGGCCTTGACGGTGATCGGGTAGGTGCCGGGCGGGGTGGAGAAGTTGGTGAAGATCCAGACGTTGCTGCTGCCGTTCTGGCCGATCACGGCCGGGTTGAACGAGAACTGCGCGCCGGTCGGCACACCGGACGCGGTGAGCGTCAGGTTGCCGGTACCACCGGACGCCTTCACCAGGGTCTGGCCGAGCATGCCCTGCCGGACCGTGGCGGACGAAGGCGTCGCGGTCACCGTGACCTCACCGGTCGGCGGGTCGGTGCCCTCGACCGTCAGCGAGACCGTCGTGGTGGCGGTCTTGCCGTTCGCGTCGGTGCCGGTGACCGTGATCGTCGAGGTGCCGGCGGTCGCGGTGCTGGAGACGTCGAACGTCACCTTGGCGGAGCTGCCCGCCGAGATCGACGTCGGCTGGAAGGTGGCCTTCACGCCGGTCGGGACGCCGGACGCGGTGAGGGTGATCGTCTGGCCGTCGCCGTTCGACGAGATCGTCGTCGAGACGTACTTGCCCTTGGCCGCCTTGACGCTGCTCGGCGAGGCGCCCAGCGTGAAGTCGCCCGGCTGCGGGTCGCCGCCGCCGGTGACGGTCAGCGAGTACTTGCCGGACGCGGTCTTGCCGCTCGACGTCGTGCCGGTGATCGAGACATCGTAGGTGCCGTTCGGTGCCGAGGCACTGGCGTCGAACGTGACCTTGGCCGAGTTGCCGGTGGTGACCGACGTCGGCTGGAAGACCGCCTTCACCCCGCTGGGCAGGCCGGACGCGGACAGCGTGGCGTTCTCCGCGCCACCCGAGCCGGCCGTCGTGGTGATGCCGGCGGAGAGCGTCTTGCCCGCGGCCACCGAACCGGAGCCCGGCGCGACGGTCAGCCCGAAGTCACCCACCGGCGGCTGCTCACCGACCTCGGTCTTGACCCAGTCGCCCATCTCGTTGTCGAGGCGGCCGTAGATCGAGTACCACTTGAAGTCCGACCGGCTCCACGACGCGACGCCGTAGATCTTGCCGTCGAAGATCAGCGGGCCACCGCTGTCACCGGGCAGGATCGAGATCCGGCCGTCGGAGTACCCGGCGCAGATCATGGTCGCCGACTTGAAGCCCGCGCCGACGCCCTGGCAGACGCTGTCGCCGTTGACGACCGGCAGGCTCGCCTTGTCGAGCGTGACGTCCTGCGAGTTGTCGTTGAAGTCCTTCTTGCCGTACCCGAACCCGAGTCCGGTCTTGCCCGGCGCCGCACCGCCCGCGTCCGCGGAGGTGGCGAACTTCGGGTACGCGGCACCGCCCTTGAGCGCGATGTCGCGGTCCACGGTCACGACGGCGACGTCGTAGCCCTGGTCGAAGTTGACGTACTTCGGGTGCTTCTTGTAGCTGACGACGTTCACGGCGAAGCCGGTGCCGTTGCCGCCGTTGTAGTCCTTCAGGTCGTCCAGTCCGTAGACGAACTTCTTCTCCCCCTGGGCATCGGCGCAGTGCGCCGCGATCAGGATCTTGCGCGGTGCCACGACCGTGCCGGTGCAGGTCTGCCCCTGCGGCCGGGTGCCACCGGCGCGGATGCCCGCGACGATGCCGGGGAACTCGCTCACGGTGGCGTTCTGCCCGCCCACGAACATGGGCGAGGCGTCACCGAGGTGGGTGGGGACGGTGTCCCCCAGGTAGTTCGCAGCAGGGGCGTTCGGCGGTGCGGCGTGCGCGGTGCCGACGGGCGTCAGCACCGAGGCCGCGACCAGGGCCACCAGGCCCCATGACCGTGTTCTCGTCACGTTGGTTCCTCTCCGGATCTCAGGAACGCCCACCTCAGGGCAGGGACGGTGGCCGTTCGCTGCGATCACTGTCGGAGCCGGGCACGCGCGGAACAATCAGGGACCGCATCCGTAGGGGTACGGAACTTTCACCACCCGGCCTGGGCTCAGGGCCTGCGGAAGATCGTGATCGAGTGGCCGACCACGTCGATCGGCGTGCTCGTGTCGACCAGCGCCCGCAGCGCGTCGTCGGCCTTGGCGATGGCCGTGGTGGACACGACGAGCAGTCCGCGCACCTGGTCCGCCGCCACGCCGCGGGGGTCGGCCGCGCGGATGCCGTAGTGCTCGGGCACGCCGGCTCCCTTGTAGACGAGCCACGTGCGCTCGCCGGGGTACCGCTTCAGCCGTTCGGCGAGCCTGCCCAGGTCCTGGCCCCAGTCGACGTTCGAGTCGTGCAGGTGCAGGTGGGTCTTGGACGGCCCGCCGAAGATCTCGTTGGAGTACGGCAGGTAGTACGGGAACGTCCACAGTGAACTGACGGCGACCGCGGCGACGGCCAGCGCGGTGTAGCGGCGGTGCGCGACCACCGCCGTGGCGACCGCGAGGAACATCGGCACGAAGATCGCGTACCGCACGCCGAGGTCGCGGTCGCCGGTCATCGCGAACAGCAGCAGCACGCCGGCGGGCGCGAGGACGTACGCGGCGGCCGGACGCCGGGCCAACGCGACGGCCCCGGCGGCCCATAGCAGCAGCGCGCCGACCGGGGTCTTCACCAGCAGCGCGGCCGGCAGGTAGTACCAGTGCGACCCCTCGTAGTGGGTGCCGAAGAGGTAGCCGCCCCACACCCGGTGCTCCATCCCCAGCTGGACGCGCAGCCCGTCGAGGTACGGCTCGGGGAACGGCAGCAGGCCGACCGGCGCGGACGGCAGCCCGGGCGGGCTCTCCCAGCGCAGCAACGGGTCCACGGCGAGGTACGACGCCCACACCACGGCGACGGCGACCACCACCAGCACGACGGCGGCCTTGGCTCGGGCCTGCCGGAAGACCAGGAACAGCAGCACCGGGACGGCCGCGAGGGCGCTCATCTTCGTGGCCAGCGCCGCGCCGAGCGCGAGACCCGCGAGCGGCACGTAGAGTGCGGGGTCGTGGCGGCCCCGCCACAGCAGCCACGCGGACGTGAGCAGGAAGCCCGCCGCGGCGACGTCCAGCGTGGCCAGCGATCCGTGCGCGATGAGGTCCGGGGAGAACGCGTACAGGGCCAGCGCGACCAGGCCACCGGTCCGGGACGAGACGTCGGTGGCGAAGAGGTACACGACCACGCCGAACAGCAGCGTCAGCACGATCATCGGCAGCCGGGCCGCCAGCAGCAGTGCCGCGGGGTCGTTGCCCGCCTCGTAGAGCACGTGCCGGCCGAGCTCGGTCTGGTCGCCGGAGAAGCCGGGGTCGAGACGCGCGTCGGCGAACGTCAGCCCGGTCGCCATGATCAGCTTGCCGAGCGGCGGGTGCTCCGGGTTGTAGCGCAGGCTGTGCTGTTCCAGGTAGACGACGGTCGTGCCGATGTAGACCGGTTCGTCGACGGTCGGCGTCTGCGCGACGGCGGTCGTGATCATCGCGATCGCCATCTGGCCCAGCAGCACAGCCGCGGCCAGCGCGAACAGCCACCGCCGCGGTGCGTGCGCCGGTACCGGCGACACCTCGGCCGAACGCTGGAGCGTGGCGAGCGACAAGACCGCTCGGTCCTTTCCGGTGGGGGAACCGACCCGACACCTTCCGAAACGGGATGCCCGCCGGATCGGTTGCTTCCCCATTGCGCTACAGATCGTCGCGAAAGCCTCTACCGCATTTCCGCTACACCTTGTAGCTTTACTGGCCCCCGGACGAGGGAGACCAGCCGTGACCACGTTCCCTTCCACCAGACCCGCGATGGCGGTCCTGGCCGCGCTCGCCGTGACGATCGGCGCGCTCGAGAGCATCCCGTTCCCCGCGCTGCCGCTGCTGCAGCGCGAGCTCGGCCTCGACCCCGCTCAGGCCGGCCTGCTGTCGACGACGCTGATCGTCACCTCCGCGATCACCATGCCGATCGTCGCGAAGATCGCCGACGACCGCGGCGGGCGCCGCACCCTGATGGTGCTGACCTGGTGCATCGTCGTCGGGGCCGTGCTGTCGGCGTTCGCGACGACGTTCCCCGCGATCCTCTTCGGACAGTTCCTGCAGGGACTCGGCGGCGGCGTGCTGCCGGTGGCGTTCGTCCTGGTGCGGCAGCTCTTCCGCGACTCCACGCCGGTCGCGGTCGGGGTGCTCACCGGCCTGTTCACCGTCGGCAGCGGACTGGGCGTGCTCGTCGCCGGGCCACTCGCGGACGCGTTCTCACGGCAGTGGATGTTCCTCCTGCCCGCGATCGTCGTCGCCGCGGTGGCGGTCGTCGCGCCGCTCGCACTGCCCGGTCCCCGGGTCGTGCGGCGCACCCGGCTCGACTGGGCGGGCGCGGTGTTGCTGGCCCTGGCGCTCGCGACCCTGATGCTGGCGGTCTTCCTCGCCCCGCAGGGTCTTGCGGCCGCCGCGGTGCTGCTCGTACTGGCTGCCGCGGCCGGCGCCGGATGGGTCGTGGTCGAACGCCGTGCCGCGCACCCGCTGGTCGACCTGGGCGTCCTGCGGTCGGCCCGGACCGCGAGCCTGACGGCCGGGGCGCTCGGCGCGAGCTACTCGGCGACCTACTTCCTGGTGCCGCAGCTGCTCACCGGCCTCGGCGCCACCGCGACCGAGATCAGCCTCCTGCTCTTCCCCGCCGTGCTCGCCGCGGTCGTGGTCGGGCCGCTGTCCGGGGTGTTCGTGCGGCGCGCGGGCACCCGGACCGCGCTGGTGACCGGACTCGTGGTCACCGGCCTGGGCACACTCCTGCTGGCCGGGTGGCACGACGAACCGTGGCAGCTCGCGACCGGGGTGCTGGTGACGCTCGGGCTGGGCGTCGGCACCGCGTCGACCGCCACCTACACCGCCGTGATCGGCTCGGTCGCCGAGCAGGACACCGGCGTGGCGGCGGCGACGTGCGGGATCGCCCGCGCGATCGGCGCGGCCCTGGGGGTGCAGATCGCGGCGGCGCTGCTCACCGCGGGAACCGGGTTCGGCCTCGGGTTCGTGCTCGCCGCGGTCGTCGTGCTGCTTCCCCTGGCGCTGCAACGGAAAAACCGTTCCGCCGGGACCACCGCGCGGGTCTAGCCTGCACGGATGGGGCTGGCAGACATAGAGAAGATCGCCGAGGAGACCGGTTTCTCCGGCGTGGTCCAGGTCGACCGCGCCGGGGAGGTCGAGTTCGCGAAGGCCTACGGGCTCGCCAACCGCACCTACGGCGTGCCGAACACCGTCGACACCCGGTTCGGCATCGCCAGTGGCGGCAAGGGTTTCACCGCACTGGCGGTGCTCTCGCTGGTCCGCGAGGGCAAGCTCTCCCTCGACACGACCGCCCGCTCGCTGCTCGGCGACGACCTGCCGCTGATCGCCGCCGACGTGACGGTCGAGCACCTGCTCACCCACACGTCCGGGATCGGCGACTACCTCGACGAGGAGGGCGACTGGGAGGCCGACGACTACGTGATCGGCGCGGTCCACGAGCTCACCACGACGGAGGCGTTCCTGCCGCTGCTCGACGGGATCCCCACGAAGTTCAAGGCGGGCGAGCGGTTCGGCTACTGCAACGGCGGCTACGTCGTGCTGGCGCTGCTGGCCGAACGCGCGAGCGGACAGGGCTACCACGACCTCGTCCGCGACCGCGTGCTCGACCCGGCGGGCCTCACCAGGACGGGGTTCCCGCGCTCCGACGAGCTGCCCGTCGACGCGGCGGTCGGCTACCTGGACGGGTGCGACCGATCCAACGTCTTCCACCTGCCGGTGATCGCGAACGGCGACGGCGGCATCCACACCACCGCGGGCGACATGTCGAAGTTCTGGCGCGCGCTGTTCGCCGGACCGGACGCCGAGGTCGTCACGAGGCCGCGCCACGACGTGCCGGAGGAGTCGCTGCGGTACGGGCTCGGGTTCTGGCTGCACCAGACCGACGACACGGTGATCCTCGCCGGGTATGACGCCGGCGCGTCGTTCAAGTCCACCCACGACCCTCACACCGGCACCACGACGACGGTGCTGTCCAACACCTCTCCGGGCGCGTGGCCGATCGCACGGGCGCTCATGTCCTGACAGGACTGTTCTGAACGGGTGACGGATGCGAACATGTGTTCGTGAGCACCCCGATCCTGCACGCCGACCTGGACGCGTTCTACGCGTCGGTCGAGCAGCGGGACGACCCGGGCCTGCGCGGCCGGCCCGTCATCGTGGGCGGCGGAGTGGTGCTGGCCGCGAGCTACGAGGCCAAGGCGTTCGGCGTGCGGACCGCGATGGGCGGCGCGCGGGCGCGGCGGCTGTGCCCGCACGCGATCGTCGTGCCGCCGCGGATGTCGGCCTACTCGGCCGCGAGCAAGGCCGTGTTCGAGGTGTTCCGCGACACGACGCCGCTGGTCGAGGGCCTGTCGATCGACGAGGCGTTCCTCGACGTCGGCGGGCTGCACCGGATCGCCGGCCCGCCGGAGGTCGTCGCCGCACGACTGCGGGCGGACGTGCTCGCCAGGGTCGGCCTGCCGATCACGGTCGGCGTGGCGCGAACGAAGTTCCTCGCGAAGGTCGCGAGCGGCGTCGCGAAACCGGACGGGCTGCTGGTCGTGCCGGCCAACCGCGAGCTCGAGTTCCTGCACCCCCTGCCCGTCGAACGGCTCTGGGGCGTCGGCGACGTGACGGCGGCCAAGCTGCACGCGCTGGGACTGCGCACGGTCGGTGAGGTCGCCGCCCTCGGCGAGACCGCGCTGGTCTCGATGATCGGCCGGGCGGCGGGACGGCACCTGTTCTCCCTGGCGCACAACCACGACCCGCGGCCGGTCGAGACGGGACGGCGCCGCCGCTCGATCGGCTCGCAACGCGCGCTCGGCCGCCGCGAACGCACGCGCGACGACCTCGACGCCGTCCTCTCGTCGCTCGTCGACGGCATCTCCCGGCGGCTGCGCACGGGCGAGCGCGCGTGCCGGACGGTGGTGCTGCGGCTGCGGTTCGGCGACTTCTCCCGCGCCACCCGGTCGCACACGCTCAGGCACCCCACGACGGAGACCGAGGTCCTGCTGGCGGCCGCACGGGAGCTGCTGGGCGGAGCGATGCCGATGATCGAGAACCGCGGCATCACACTGCTGGGCCTGTCCTTCACCAACCTGCAGAACGACACGCCGATGCAGCTGGTGCTGCCGTTCGAGGAGCAGAAGCCGGCGGCGCTCGACGCCGCGCTGGACGGGGTGCGCGACCGGTTCGGGGGCAGGTCGGTGACGCGGGCGGCACTGCTGGGACGCGACCCGGGCCTCTCCGTTCCCCTGCTGCCGGACTGATCCGGCATATCGAAAAGACCGGTCCGTCAACTTCTTGCGTGATCCTGTCCACATCTTGCAGTCTGGGGTCGAATCGCCGACAAAGGAGTTCGCGATGACCCTGTCACGCCGCACCCTGCTCAGCTCCGCGCTCGCCGCCCCCGCGCTGGGGCTCCTGCCCACCTCCGCGCACGCGGCCAGTCCTCCCGGCGACGTCGTCGGCAAGATCACCGTCGGGTACCAGGGCTGGTTCGCCTGCCGCGGCGACAACTCGCCGCTCGACGGCTGGTGGCACTGGAACAACGACTGGAGCCGCCCGCCCGCGCCGCCGACCAGCTCGGTCGTCGCCTGGCCCGACGTCCGCGACTACACGCGCACCTACCAGACCGCGTTCGCGAACCTCGGCGACGGACGGCCCGCGACGCTGTTCTCCAACTACGACCGGCAGACCGTCGACGTCCACTTCCAGTGGATGCGGGACAACAACATCGACACGGCCGCGCTGCAGCGCTTCGACCCGACCGGCGGCGAGGGCCCGATCCGCGACGCCGTGACCGCGCACGTCCGGCCCGCCGCCGAGGCGACCGGGCGGAAGTTCTACATCATGTACGACGTCACGAACTGGACGAACATGCAGTCGGAGATCAAGACCGACTGGCTGGAGAAGATGTCCGCCTACACCTCCTCCCCCGCCTACGCCCGGCAGAACGGCAAGCCGGTCGTGTGCGTCTGGGGCTTCGGCTTCAACGACCCCGGCCGCCCGTTCGGCCCGGCGGCCTGCCAGGACGTCGTCGACTGGTTCAAGGCGCGCGGCTGCTACGTGATCGGCGGCGTGCCCACGCACTGGCGGCTCGAGATCGAGGACTCGCGGCAGGGTTTCGCGAACGTCTACCGCAGCTTCGACATGCTCTCGCCGTGGATGGTCGGCCGGATCGGCACCCCGGCCGACACGGATCGGTTCCACACCAACGTGAACAAGCCCGACCAGGCGGAGTGCGACGCGCGCGGGATCGACTACCAGCCGTGCGTGCTGCCGGGTGATGTCGGGTCGCGGCAACGGCTGCACGGCGACTTCATGTGGCGGCAGTTCTACAACATGGTCCGCCTTGGCGCGCAGGGCATCTACATCTCGATGTTCGACGAGTTCAACGAGGGCAACCAGATCTGCAAGACCGCCGAGACGCAGGCCGACGTGCCGGTCGGGTCGGGGTACCTCGCGCTCGACGAGGACGGCACGCGCTGCTCGGCCGACTACTACCTGCGCCTCACCGGCGACGGCGGCCGCATGCTCAAGGGCGAGATCGCGCTGACCGCCGTGCGGCCCACCCAGCCGTGGATCGGTGGCCCGCCCACCCCGGACGTCGACCTGGCCGCCGGGCGGCCGACGACGCAGAGCTCGCAGACCCAGGGCTACGGCAGCGGGTTCGCCGTCGACGGCGATCCGCACTCGTACTGGGAGAGCGCGAACAACGCGTTCCCGCAGTGGATCCAGGTCGACCTCGGCACGGCGGCCGCCCTGAAGCGCGCCGTCCTCTCGCTGCCGCCGAACCCCGCCTGGGGACGCCGGACCCAGACCGTGACGATCCAGGGCAGCACGGACGGCCAGGCGTTCAGCCCGCTGGTCCCGCCGACCGGGTACGTGTTCGACCCCGCGACCGGGAACGCCGCGACGGCGACGCTGCCCGGCACCCCGGTCCGGTATGTGCGGCTCACCTTCACCGGGAACACCGGCTGGCCGGCGGGGCAGCTCGCGGGCCTGCGCCTGTACGCCTGATGGACCCTTGAAAACTGAAACGTGTTCTAGTTACGCTACCCGCATGATCGCCACAGTGGTGTGGGGCACCGGAAACGTGGGCCGGAGCGCGATTCGCGCCGTCGAGGCCCATCCTGCGCTGAAGCTGACGGCCGTGATCGTGCACAACCCGGAGAAGGAGGGCCGGGACGCGGGCGAGCTCGCCGGGCTGGACCACGAGCTGGGAGTCGCGGCCACCACCGACATCGACGCGGTGCTGGCCGCGAGCCCGCGCGCCGTCGTGTACGCGGCGTCCGGGGACATCAGGCCGGACGACGCGCTCGCCGACATCACCAGGGCGATCAGGGCGGGCGCGGTCGTCGTGACCCCCTCCCTCTACGCGCTCTACGACCACCGCAGCGCACCACCCGAGCTTCGAGAACCCGTTCTAGCGGCGATCGCGGAGGGCGGCGGCTCGCTGTTCGTGTCCGGCGTCGACCCCGGCTGGGGCAACGACGTGCTGCCGCTGATGGTGAGCGGCCTCGGCCACACCATCGATGCCGTGCGGTGTCAGGAGATCTTCGACTACTCGACCTACGACCAGCCGGACGCGGTGCGGTGGCTGATCGGGTTCGGGCAGCCGCTCGACTACCAGGCGCCCATGCTGATGCCGACCGTGCCGACCATGGTGTGGGGTGGCCAGATCCGGCTGCTCGCACGGGCGCTCGGCGCCGAGCTGGACGAGATCCGCGAGACGGTCGACCGGCGCGCGCTCGACGAGACCGTGACGACGCGGACGATGGGCGAGTTCGAGAAGGGCACGCAGGGCGCGATCCGGTTCGAGGTGCAGGGCATCGTCGGCGGCGAGCCGCTGATCGTCATCGAGCACGTCACCCGCATCCACGCCTCGTGCGCCACGGACTGGCCGATGCCGCCGTCGGGCGACGGCGCGCACAAGGTGATCATCGAGGGCCGGCCGCGCATCGAGGTGTCGGTCGAGGCCGTCGACGAGGGCGAGAACCGGTCCGCGGGCGGCAACGCGACGGCGGTCGGCCGCATCGTCAACGCCATCGACTGGCTCGCGGAGGCGGAGCCCGGACTCTACGACGCGCTCGACGTCCCGTTGCGTCCCGTCGCGGGCAAGCTGGGGAGGACCACACCGTGAACATCGACATCCCCGAGGGCAAGGACCCCATCGGGTTCGTGTGGGGCGAGCTCGTGCCCGGCATCGGCATGGCCGCCGCGAACCTCTCCCTCGCCGTCTACCAGCACACCACGCTGGGGCTGCGCGAGTTCGAGGCGGCGCGGCTGCGGATCGCGCAGATCAACGGCTGCATGTTCTGCCTCGACTGGCGCACCGAACGCGACGGCGTGAAGGTGGAGGACGACTTCATCGACGCGGTGACCCAGTGGCGCACCACCGACGCCTTCGACGACCGGGCGAGGCTGGCCGCGGAGTACGCCGAGCGGTACGCACTGGACCACCACGGTCTCGACGAGGAGTTCTGGGCGCGCATGACCCGGCACTACTCGCAGGTGGAGATCGTGGAGCTCACCATGAGCATCGGGGCCTGGCTGGTGTTCGGCCGGTTGAACCGGGTGTTCGGCCTCGACGCGATGTGCGTGCTCCCGAAGTTCTGACCGTCGCGGGTGGACGGTCAGAAGTCGGTGGCGATGATCTTCTCGATGTTCCTCTCGGCGAGCGCCGTGATCGTGACGAACGGGTTCACCACGGTGCAGCCGGGGATCAGCGAGCCGTCCGTGACGTACAGGCCGGAGTACCCCTGCAGGCGGCCGTAGTTGTCGGTCGCCCTGTTCAGCACGGCACCACCGAGCGGGTGGTACGTCAGGTGGTCGCCCCAGATCTTGTACACGCCGAAGAGGTCCGTCCGGTAGATCGTCCCCTCCTTTGAGTTGATCTTGTCGAAGATGGTCTTGGCGGCGTTGATCGAGACGCTCTTCCACGCGGTCTGCCAGCTCAGGTCGACCTTGCCCGCGGCCGCGTTCCAGGTGAACTGGGCGCGGTTCGGCGTCCTGGTGATCGACAGGTAGAACGACGCGTAGGTCTCGATGCCGGTCGGCAGCGGGGCCACCTCGGCGAAGGCACCGCCGGCCGCCCAGTTGTCGATGCCCAGGGTCGGGATCGACGACTGCAGCTTCCCGGTCGGGTCCCACATGTGGTTGGCGCGGCCGCACATCACGTTGCCGTTGTCGCCCCAGCCCTTGCCGACCTCGCCGTTCAGGTTCGGCAGCGCGCCCGTGGCCTTGAGCCTGACCAGGAGCTTGCTCGTGCCGACGCTGCCCGCCGCGAAGAACACCTTCGCCGCGGTCACCTCCTTGACGGCGATCGGGTCACCGGTGGTGTTGAGCTGCTCGATGGTGACCTTGTAACCACCCGTCGCGGGACGGACGTCGACGACCCGGTGCAGCGGCGAGATGGTGACGCGCCCGGTCGCCCTGATCTTCGAGATGTACGACTTCTGCAACGACTTCTTGCCGTAGTTGTTGCCGTAGAGGATCTCGCCGGCCAGAGCCGACTTCGGGACCGTGCCGGCGGCCTCCTGCTCCATGTAGTTCCAGTCGTACACAGTCGGCACGAAGACGTACGGGAAGTTGGACCGCTCGGCGTGCTTGCGGCCCACCCGCGCGTACTGGTACGCGTCGGTCGTGTCGAACCAGGCCGGCCTGATCAGGCCGACGCCGAGCTCGGCGTTGGCGCGCGGGTAGTAGGTGTTGTACATCTCGTCCGGGTTCACGGTCGGCAGGACGTCGCCGAAGTTCTCCCGCTTCGGGGTGACGGCCATGCCGCCGTTGACGAGCGAGCCGCCGCCGACACCGCGTCCCTGGTAGACGGTGATGCCCGCGAACTCCTCGGCGTCGAGGATGCCGGTGTACTTCGGGATCGCCTTGTCGATCGGGAAGCCCAGGAAGTTGCTCAGCGGCTGCTTCGTCCTGGTGCGCAGCCAGAACGACCGCTGGTCCGGTGTCGTGGTGTTGGCGAAGATCTTCCCGTCCGCGCCGGGGGTGTCCCACGCCATGCCCATCTCGACCATGTGGACGTCGACGCCGGCCTGGGCGAGCCGCAGCGCGGTCACGCTGCCGCCGTACCCCGTGCCGATCACCAGGGCGGGGACCACCGCCGCGTCCGCGATCGACGTCGCCGCCCGTGCCACCGGCGCGACGCCTCCCAGGGCCACTGCCCCAAGAATAGAACCTGTTCCAGTAATGAACGAACGTCGTGAAGGACCCTCGAAACCGTTGTCACACGTCATTGTGTGGGTCATGTGATCTTCCTCACTGTGGGCGCATGAGAACAAGTTATACCGGCGCTTGTAGATCAAGTCACTACCTGGTAGTCCCGGTTCGCTCGGGGAGCGCAGCGCAGGTGACGGGCTCGGAGCCGGTCTCCGGGACGCTCGCGGACAACCCGGACGGCCCAGCGCGAGCACACGATCGAGGAATGTTCGGGCACGGATGGTGGCCCGACAATCGAGCGATGCCCTCGGTATCCGGTGATGGTGAGGACGCCAGACCGAGCGTTCTCGTGGTGGGAGCGGGGATCTCGGGCCTGGCCGCGGCGCGCGCGTTGCGCGGGCTCGGCCACGCCGTGACGGTCCTGGAGGCCCGCGACCGGGCCGGTGGCCGGATCTGGACCGACGAGCACGGGGTCGACCTGGGCGCGCACTGGATCCACGGCACGGACGGCAACCCGGTCACGGAACTGGTGGAGGACCTGGGCCTCCCGCACAGCTACGTGGGCGGCGACAGCGCCTACACCGGCGGGTTCGACAGCCTCGACCTGTTCGGAGTGGACCGGCGGGCGGTGGGCCACCGCTACAAGAGCCACACGCTCGCACTGGCCGACGAGGTCCTGCACGAGCTGGAACGCCGCGCCGACGTGGCGCGCAAGGCAGATCTCCCGGACGTCGCGCTGGGCGAGGCGGTGCGCCAGGTCCTCGCCGGGCTCGAACTGTCCACAGAGGATGAACAGGCCGTGCGCTACCACCTGAACGTGATCCTGCGCGAGGACGCGGCCGAGGACCCCGACAAGCTCTCCTTGAAGCACTGGGAGGACGGCTACCTCGTCTACGGCTACGGCGACAGCACGCTGCACGACGGCTACCAGTCCGTTGTGGACGCTCTGGCGGAGGGGACGGACGTGCGGCTGGGGCACGTGGTCACGCGCGTCGAACCGGGCCGGGTGACCACGGACCGGGGCGTGTTCGAGGCGGACAAGGTGCTCGTGACGCTGCCGCTGGGGGTGTTGAAGGCCGAGGCGGTCGAGTTCGCGCCGCCGTTGCCACCGGAGAAGCGGTCGGCGATCGCCCGGCTGGGCTTCGGCACGCTCAACAAGATCGCGCTGCACTACGAGGAACCGTTCTGGCCGCGCGAGCAGTACGTGTTCGGCTACCTCTGCCGCGACACGGACCGCTACCCCACCGTGGTCATCAGCATGTGGAAGTCCCATGGCAAGCCGGTCCTCGTCATGCTGCTCGGCGCCTCACTCGGCCGCGAGGCGGAGACCTGGTCCGACGAGGCCGTCTCGGCCTACGCGGCGGAGATCGTCCAGGACCTCTTCGGCGACGACGCGCCCGCTCCGTCCGGAATCTCGCGCACGGCGTGGTCGTCCGACCCCTACTCGCTCGGTTCCTACACGTGCATCGGTGTCGGTTCCTCCGCGAAGGACATCGCGACGCTCGCCGAACCGGTCGGCGACGAGCTCTTCTTCGCCGGCGAGGGCACGAACCAATACCACTGGGGCTGCGTGCACAGCGCGTACGAGTCGGGTCTGCGCGAGGCCGCCCGGATCAGCGGCCACGCCGACCTCCACACCCCGCCGAGCGCCGGGAGGTCCCGGGCCCGGTCCCGGTCCACCGACCGGATGCTGCGGTTCGTGCGGATGCGGATGAACCACATCTCCGACCGCGAGCTGACCGACCGGGTCGCGTGCCTGCGCGAGAGCGCCGACCCGCACGGCGTCCGGTTGTTCGGCGCGCTGGCCGACTCCGACCTGGAGACGCTCGGGTCCATGTTCGACGAGATCCCTTACACGGCAGGGGACGTGCTCTTCCGCGAGGACGACGCGGCGCACGGCGTGTTCCTGGTCGCGTCCGGGCGGGTCGAGGTCGACTTCGGCGGGATCTACGCGCGGTCGGTGCTCGGCCGCGGCGCGCTGCTCGGCCACCACGACCTGTTCTTCCACGCCCGCACCACGTCCGTGACGGCGCTGACCGACGACGTGGTGGTGTTCTACCTGGACCACTACCGGTACCAGAGCTTCCTGCACGCGTTCCCCGACGTGATGATGCTGATGCTGACGGACCTCGTGACGCGGTGGGAGCAGTTGGAGAGCGTGCTCGGCGCCGAGACGCTGCCGAAAATGGATGGAGCACCGGCATCCCGGACCGCTACCTTCCTGCCCGACTGAGTCGTCGAGGCAAGGACGTGCCGTTGTACACCGCCTGAGTTCTCCCTAGCGCTGGTCTTCGTTGCGCGCCGCTCTCCTGAGCGACGTGCTCCCTTTGCTGCGGACTTCTCACCGAATGGTGTACCTCTGTGCTCTCCACCTGGGCCGTCGTGCCCACCTGCCTTCCTCTCGTCCACCGGCGCTGCCACGTCTGCGCCGCCGACCGCTTCCGAGCGAGCGGCAAGTTCCGCGTCAACGCCAACCACAAGGTCCTCGACGCCTGGCTCCTCGTGCTCTGCACGGGCTGCGGGGACACCGCCAAGCTCACGATCTTCGAGCGGGCGCACGTCCGCACGGTCCAGCCCGCGCTGCTGGACCGGTTGCACGCCAACGACCTCACGCTCGTCGCGGAACTGCTGCAGGACGCGGTCCTGCAGCGCCGCAACCACGTCTCCCTGGACTGGGACGGCGCCTGGCGGCTCGACACCGGCGGGTCGGCCCACCTCGACCTCGACGTGGCCGACGTGGAGGTGCGGTTCGAGGCGCGCGTTCCCGTCCGCCCGGTGCGGCTGATCGCGGACGGCTTCAGCCTGACCCGCGGTGAGGTCGAACGGCTGATCGCCGACGGGAGGGTGGTGTCGGGCATCCGGTTGACCGGCAAGGTCTCCGGCGACTTCACCTTCACGCTCAGGCGCTGACGCCGGGTGGCCGGGGGGCTGCGAGCAGGCTCCCGGCCACCTCGCGCAGCGCCGTCAGCACCGCCGCCACCCCGGGCGGATCGGGCGGATCGCCGTACGTGACGGCGTGGATCTCCCGGACGGCGGCGGGAACCACGGTGGCGTGCACGTCCTGCCGCCGGTGCGCACGCAGTCCCAGGCCCGCGAGCAGGGCCACCCCGGCACCGGCCGCCACGAGTGCCTGCACGACCACCATGTCGTCGCTGTGCGAGGTGGTCCGCGGCGTGAATCCCGCGTCACGGCACACCACCTCCAGTTCGGCCTGACACGCGTCGCACCCGCCGATCCACGCCGAGTCGCGGTGGTGCGCAAGGCTGTCGCCGGGCCGCCTGCTGATCAGGTGGAGCGGATCGTCGCCGAGGTGGACGGACCGGCAGCCCTCCGGCACCGGATCACCGGCGCGCCGGAACACCACGGCGATCTCGACCTCCCCGTGCCGCAGCATCCGCACCGCGTCGGCGGGATGCCGTTCGACGAGGGTCAGGTCCAGCCCGGGGTGCCGCTCCGCGAGCACGACGGCGGCCCGGGGCACGATCGTGGCCGCCGTGGACGCGTTCGCCGCCACCCTGACCCGCCCCGACCGCAGCCCGGCCTGGGCCTGGAGCTCGGTGGTGGCGGCGCCGACCCGTCCGGCGATCTCGGCCGCGCGGTCGGCCAGCAGCCGGCCCTCCGGGGTCAGCCGGATCCCGCGGCCGGCCTTCTGCACGAGCCGCACGCCCGTGGCCGCCTCGAGCCGCGCCAGGTGGTGGCTCACCGACGGCTGGGGCAGCGTGCTGCACGCGTGGATGGAGGACCCAGGAGCAGCGCCGGCAGCTGGACCGCCTCGCCGAGACCAAGGCGTTCATCATGGGGCGCAACATGTTCGGCCCGGTGCGCGGACCGTGGGACCGGGTGTGGAACGGCTGGTGGGGCGACGACCCGCCATACCACGGGCCGGTGTTCGTGCTGACCCACCACGCCCGCGAGCCGCAGCCGATGGAGGGCGGCACGACGTTCCACTTCGTCACCGAGGGAGCCGCGGCGGCGTTCGAGAGGGCGAGTGCGGTGGCCGGGAACGGGAACATCTCGATCCACGGCGGCGCCTCGACGATCAACCAGTACCTGACGGCCGGGCTGGTCGACGAGCTGCGGCTGCGGATCGTGCCGGTCACGCTCGGGGCCGGGACGCGGCTGTTCGACGGTGTGCCCGGTCTGAAGCTGGAGCAGGTGTCCTCACGCGCCGGCGCCGCGTTCACGCATGTGACGTACAGGGTGGTGCGCTGACTGGCCTCTTGATCGCTCCACAACGGCACGCCAAGGTGAGGAAGGTTCAGGTACCTGAACCACCTCGGAAGCCGACGGCGTCAGACGAGGAGCGCGAATGCGGAAACGCACGATCGTCGCAGTGCTCGCCCTACTCAGCCTGGGTCTCCCTCCCCCGGCGACCGCCCAGCCGAACGGCACGGTGGTCTCCGGGCAGGCCCGGTTCCAGATCCTCTCCCCCACCCTCATCCGGTCCGAGTTCGCCGGGGACCGCCGCTTTGAGGACCAGGCCACTTACAACGTTGTAAACCGCACGTTCCCGCGCACGGCCTACACGTCGCGGGTCGCGGACGGCTGGCTGACCATCACGACCTCGGCCATGACCCTGCGGTACCGCGTGGGGTCCGGGCCGTTCCGGGCGGACAACCTGGAGCTGAAGACGGCCGGCACGACCGCGTCCCCGTGGCGGCGGGTGGTCTGTGCGACCGGTCAGCTCTGCGAGGCCGAGGACCAGGCGCGCGAGGGCGTCCTGGTGGCGGCCGACCACCCCGGTCACTCCGGGGCCGGGTTCATCGCCGGGTTCACCTACACCGGCAACGGGGTCACGGCGACGGTCCGTGCTGCGGCGGCTGGCCGGCACCGCGTGGTCGTGAAGTACGCGAACGGCCGGGGCGGTGACGGCAAGCACGAGAACCGCACGCTGGGGCTGTCGGTCGACGGCCAGGCGGCGCGGCAGATCACGCTGCCCGCGACCGCGGACTGGAACGACTGGCGGCAGGTGGAGACCGAGGTCGACCTCCCGGCCGGCGAGCACCGCATCGCGCTGACCCGGCGCTCCGGCGACTCGGGCAACGTCAACGTCGACAGCCTCGCCCTGCTCACGGCCGGCCAGGCCTACCCCGGCGTGCGGGCGGTCGACGACTGCCGGTTCGGCACGACCTGCGAGGCGGAGAACGGTCTCGTGAGCGGCGCGGCCGGGATCGCCGACGAGCACGCGGGGTTCGCGGGCACCGGGTTCGTCGCCGAGCTCGTCGGCGGCACCAGGCTGACGCAGAAGATCACGAGCGTGCCGGCGGCGGGCACGCATCCCGTGGTCCTGCGCTACGCCAACGGTGTCGGTGGCGACGGCAGGCACGAACCGCGGACCGTGCTGCTCAACGGTCAGGCGGTCACCCTGCCCACGACGGCGAACTGGGCCACGTGGTCCACGGCGACGGCGCAGATCTCGCTGCCCGCGGGCACTTCCGACCTCACCGTGACGTGCCCCGACAGCGGGTGCCACGTCAACCTCGACACCATCGGCGTGTCCAGCACGGCGCAGCACCTGGCGCTCGGCGGCTACCGGCGGTCGCTCGACGGGTACACGGGGAACAGCGGTGACCCGCAGCTGACGCCCGGCCTGATGTACCGCGACGGCTGGTACCTGCTCGACGACACGCCTTCCGCGCTGCGCGACGGAACTCCGCGCGCGGACCGGGGCGCGCAGCCGTACCAGGACGGCTACGTGTTCGGCTACGGCACGAACTACAAGGCGGCGCTGGGTGATCTGGCGACGCTGACCGGTGGGCCGAAGTTGTTGCCCCGCTGGGCGTACGGCGTCTGGTACTCCGAGTACATCGACCGGACCGCGGCCGACTTCCGCGACCGGATCCTGCCCGCGTTCCGGCAGCACGGCGTGCCGCTCGACGTGCTCGTCGTCGACACGGACTTCAAGGGCCACAACCTGTGGAACGGCTGGCGCATGGACCAGCAGAAGTTCCCCGACCCGCAGGGCTTCCTCGACTGGGCGCACGGCGAAGGCCTGCACAGCACGCTGAACATCCACCCGAGCATCCAGGGCGACGACCCGGACTTCGCGCAGGCGCAGGCCACCGCGAAGGGCAAGCTGGCGCGCGGTTCGTGCGCGAACTGCTACGTGTTCGACTGGGCCGACCCGGACCAGCTGCGCGCGTACGTGGAGCTGCACCGGAAGATGCCGACCGACTTCTGGTGGCTCGACTGGTGCTGCGACGGCTCGGGTTCGTCGAAGCGCGGCGTCGCGGCCGACTCGTGGATCAACGAGCAGTACGCGAAGATCGGCGCGTTCGCGTTCTCGCGCGGGTTCGGGTCGTTGCAGGCGGGCGGGTACAGCGGCTCCGGGCCGTTGCCGACCGGTCCGTGGGCGGAGAAGCGCACCACCCTGCACTTCACCGGTGACACCTCGTCGACGTGGGGCACGCTGAAGGCGACCATCGGCTACACCTCGGCCGAGGGCGTGGCGACCGGCATGTCGAACATCAGCCACGACATCGGCGGCCACAACGACACCACCGGGCTGCGCGGGTCGGAGACCTACCTCGACAACGGCCAGGTCCGCTACACCACCAAGCTGCCGGACGACCTGTACGCGCGGTGGGTGCAGCTGGGCGCGTTCCAGCCGATCACGCGTCTGCACAGCAACCACGGCGACCGGCTGCCGTGGCAGTACGGACCGGCCGCGCAGGCATCGGCCACGAAGTTCCTGAACCTGAGGGAACGTCTCGTGCCGTACATCTACTCGGTGGCGGAGCAGGCGTCGCGGACGGGTGTGCCGCTCCAGCGGCCGGCGTGGCTCGAGTACCCGAACAGCCCGGAGGCGTACGCCACCGCGGACAGCCAGTTCCTGCTCGGGACCGACCTCCTGGTCGCGCCGATCACCACGCCCGGCGAGACGGGGTCGACGCGGGTCTGGTTCCCGCCCGGCCAGTGGACCGACTACTTCACCGGGCAGGTCCACCAGGGCAACACGTGGGCGACCGTCAGCGCGGGTCTCGACACGATGCCCGTGTTCCTGCGGTCGGGCGGAATGCTGGTCGAGCGCAGCGCGGACGTGGCCAACGACGCCAAGAACCCGGCCACCGCGCTGACCGTGCACGTCACGGAGGGAGCGAAGGGCGAGTTCACGCTCTACGAGGACGGCGGGCGGACGCGGATCGTCCAGCGCGGCGACACCGTCGTCGTGCTGTCCGGCAAGGTGTCCAAAAGGGACTGGAGGTTCGTCGTGCACAGGGCGGACGGGACCAGCCACGTCGTGCAGGCGCGCAACTCGCCCGCCGTGGTCAGTCTTCGGGCACCCAGGTGAGCAGCCGGACCTTCGCGACGGTCCGGACGTGCTTGCGCATCGCGGCGGCGGCCTTCTTCGGGTCACCTGCGGCGATGGCCTCGTAGATCGCCGTGTGCTGCGCCAGTGAGCGGGACGGACGACCCGGCTGGCGCAGCGACTCGGTGCGGCTCTCGGTGATCTGCTGCGCGATGGTCTTCATGAAGTCGGCCAGCAGGGAGCTGTGCGCGGCGGCGGTGACGGCGGCGTGGAAGCGGCGATCCCCTTCCACGCCGTTCGTGCCTTCGGCGATCTCGTCGCGCATGTAGTCGAGCGCCGCGCGGATCGTCTCCAGCTCGGCATCGGTGCGGCGTTCGGCGGCCAGTTCGGCGAGCTTGGTCTCGAGCGCCTCGCGGGCCTCCAGCACCTCCGGGAGGCGTTTGCGGCGTTCGACGAGCTGCTCGACCGGTTCGACGTCGAGGGTGTCGCGCACCAGGTACGTGCCGCCGCCGTGGCGCGCCTCGACCAGGCCCTGGACCTCCAGCACCACGATCGCCTGCTTGACCGACGCGCGGCTGACCCCGAGGCTCGCCGCGAGGTCGCGTTCGGCGGGCAGCCTGTCCCCCGCCTTCAGCCCCGCCTCGGCGACGTGCGCGCGCAGCCGTTCGAGCACCTGCTCGTACAGGCGTGACTTCACCATCGGCCTCAGCGCCTCGGACATCTGCCCAGGATAACCGGTCAAGTGACTCAGCCACTAGGCCACCTCTTGACAGCGGCTGGACCACAGGCGGAAAGTGGCTGAGCCACTCGGCCACCGGACCAGTCCCAACGACGGGAGCCCTGCATGTCCGCCGAACTGATCTCGATACTCGTGCTGGTCGTGGTCTTCGTGATCGCCACGACCCGGTCGATCAACATGGGTGCGCTCGCCTTCGCCGCCGCCTTCGGGGTCGGCACGCTGGTGGCGGACATGAAGACCGACGACATTTTCAAAGGCTTCCCCGGCTCGTTGTTCGTCGTGCTGGTCGGGGTGACGTTCCTGTTCGCGATCGCCCGCGCCAACGGCACCACGGACTGGCTGGTGCACGTGGCGATCCGGCTGGTCGGCGGGCGGATCGCGCTGATGCCGTGGGTGATGTTCGCGATCACCGGCGTGCTGACGGCGATCGGCGCGGTGAGCCCGGCGGCGGTGGCGATCGTGGCGCCGATCGCGATGGGGTTCGCGGCCCGCTACAAGATCAACCCGCTGCTGATGGGCGTCATGGTCGTGCACGGGGCGCAGGCCGGCGGGTTCTCGCCGATCAGCATCTACGGCACGATCGTGAACGGCATCGTGGCCAAGGAGGGGTTGCCGGGCAACGAGATCGTGCTGTTCCTGGCGAGCCTGGTGGTCAACCTGCTGATCGCCGCCGTGGTGTTCGTGGTGCTGGGCGGCATGAAGCTCGCGCGGCAGCCGCTGGAGGCGCCGGCACTGGTGCGGACCGGCGGCGGTCCGGGCAGTGATCCGGTGGACGAGGAGGAGCGCGTCTCCCTGACCGCGCCTCGCATCGCCACCCTGATCGGCCTCGTCGCGCTGGTGGTCGCCGCCCTCGTGTTCGACCTCGACGTCGGCCTCGCCGCGATCACCGTGGCCGTGCTGCTCAGCGTCGTGTGGCCGGAGACGTCCAAGCAGGCGATCACCCAGATCACCTGGCCGACCGTGCTGCTGATCTGCGGCATCCTCACCTACGTCGCGGTGCTGCAGACGATGGGCACGATCAAGTGGGCGGGCGACTCGGTCGCCGGTGTCGGTGCTCCCCTGCTCGCCGCGCTGCTGATCTGCTACATCGGCGCGATCGTGTCGGCGTTCGCCTCGTCCGTCGGCATCATGGGCGCGCTGATCCCCCTCGCGGTGCCGTTCCTGCTGCAGGGCGAGGTCAGCGCGGTCGGCCTGATCGCGGCGCTGGCGGTGTCGGCGACCGTGGTCGACGTGAGTCCGTTCTCCACCAACGGCGCCCTGGTGCTGGTGGGTGCGCAGGACGTCGACCGCGACAAGTTCTTCAAGCAGCTGATGGTCTACGGCGGGATCATGGTCGCGGCGGCGCCGCCGCTGGTCTGGCTCGCCTTCGTCGTCCCGGGAATCTGGTGAGTCCATGTTCGCTCCGCAGTCCGACCGCGTCGCCCTCCGCTTCGGCGACCGCTCCCTCACCCACGCCTCGCTGGCGGCCTGCGCGGGCTCCCTCGCGCGGGAACTCACCGGGCTGCCCAGGGTCGCCGTGTGGGCGACGCCGTCGCTGGAGACGTGCGTCGCCGTGGTCGCGGCCCTGCTCGCCGGGGTGCCCGCCGTGCCGCTCAACCCGAAGGTGGGCGAACGGGAGCTCGCGCACATCGTCGCGGACAGCGCGCCCGCGACCGTGCTCGCCGCACCGGGCGTCGACCTGCCGGCGGGCCTGGACTCCGTGCCCCGCCGGGACGTCACGCTGGACGGTGACGACCCCGGGTCGTTCGCCGATCCCGGCGACGAGGCGCCCGCGCTGATCGTCTACACCTCGGGCACCACCGGCTCCCCCAAGGGCGTCGTCCTGCCGCGCCGTGCACTGACGTCCACTTTGGACGCCGTGGCGGAGGCCTGGCAGTGGACCGCCGACGACGTGCTGGTGCACGCGCTGCCGTTGTTCCACGTGCACGGCCTGATCCTCGGCGTGCTCGGCCCGTTGCGCCGCGGCGGAACCCTGCACCACCTCGGGAAGTTCTCGACGGCGGGAGTCGTCGAGGCGCTGGAGGGCGACGGCACGATGATGTTCGGCGTGCCGACGATGTACCACCGCATCGCCGAGGAGGTGGGCACCACGCCCGCCCTGGCCGCCGCGCTGGGCAAGGCGCGGTTGCTGGTGTCCGGTTCGGCCGCGCTGCCGGTGCGCGACCACGAACGGATCGCCACCGCCACCGGGCAACGCGTCGTGGAGCGGTACGGCATGACCGAAACGCTGATGAACACCAGCGTCCGCGCGGACGGCGACCGCAGGCCGGGCGCGGTCGGCGTCCCGCTGCCGGGCGTCGAGGTGCGCCTCGTCGACGACGCCGGCTCGGTGCTCGACGGCGCGGGCCCGATCGGCGAGATCCAGGTGCGCGGCCCGAACCTGTTCACCGAGTACCTCAACCGCCCCGACGCCACCGCGGAGGCGTTCGCCGGCGGCTGGTTCCGCACCGGCGACGTGGGTACGCGCGACGCCGACGGCTACTACCGCATCGTCGGCCGCAAGGCCACGGACATCATCAAGAGCGGCGGCTACAAGATCGGCGCGGGCGAGATCGAGAACGCGCTGCTGGAGCACCCCGGCGTGCGGGAGGTCGCGGTGACCGGCGAGCCCGACGACGACCTGGGCGAGCGGATCGTGGCCTGGGTGGTGGCGGCCGGGGATGCTCCGCCGTCGTCCGAGGAGCTCGCCGACCACGTGGCCCGGCTGCTCACGCCGCACAAGCGGCCTCGGGTGGTGCGGTTCGTGGAGGCGTTGCCGCGCAACGACATGGGCAAGGTGATGAAGCGTGCCCTGCGGACGTGAGTCGGCCAGGGAGCTGATCGGGAGGGTGGCGCGGGAGTTCGCGGAGCTGCCGGACGGCCCGGCGGAGTCGTCCGGACCGAACGGACCGCTCGGCTGGCTCGACGGGTCCGGGGTCGGGGACCCCAGGCCTGCCTCCGCCCCCGCTTTCCCCTGCGAGCCCGACACCTCCCAGCCCACCCACGACGGCCCTCTCGGCTGGCCCGGCTACGGCGACCAGCTCGCCCGCGCCACCGCCCAGACCGGCGAACACGAGTCCGTCGTCTGCGGCGTCGCCGACGTCGGCGGCGTCCAAGCGGTGGTCGTGGCGTTCGAGTTCGGCTTCCTCGGCGGCTCGCTCGGCACCCGCACGGGCGCGCGTCTCGAGCAGGCCTTCACCCACGCCCGCGACCACCGGCTGCCGGTCGTGTCCCTCGTCGCGACCGGCGGCAGCCGCATGCAGGAGGGCACGCCCGCCCTCCTGCAGCTCTCGCGCATCGCCCGCCAGCTCACGCTCACCCGCGAGGCCGGGCTGGCGCACGTGTCCGTCCTGCGCGACCCCACCACGGGTGGCGGGTGGGCCACGCTCGGGGCTGGTGCGGACGTCGTGCTCGGGTTGCGCGGCGCGCAGGTCGGGTTCGCCGGGTCGCGGGTGCGGCCGCCGGGGTACTCGGTGACGCAGCAGTTCGCGGCCGGTCTGGTCGACCAGTTGCTCACGTCCGACGAGTTGCCCGAACGGCTGGCGCGCTGGTTGCGGTTGCTCACCACGCCCGGCGACGACGCCCCCGTGCCGCACGCGCTCGGGCTGCAGGACCTGCCCGGCAGCGGCTGGGACGCGGTGCTCAACGCGCGCACGTTGGGCAGGCCGCGGGCGAAGACCTATCTCCAGGCGTACTTCGACTGGCACGAGCCGGTCAACGGGGACCGCGCCGGCGGCGTCGATCCCGGGGTCCTGTGCGGGTTCGGGCACCGCGACGGGCGGACGGTCGCCTACGCGGCGCAGTGCGGCACGGCGACGCGGCCGGCCGGGTTCCGCACGGCGGCGCGCCTCGTCCGGCTCGCGGACCGGCTGGGGATTCCGGTGCTGACGCTCGTGGACACGCCGGGCGCGGCCAACGACGCGGCGGCGGAGAAGGCCGGGGTGGGGGCGGCGATCGCGGAGATGTTCACCTCGGTCGCGGCGGCGCGGGTGCCGGTGACGACGCTCGTGATCGGGGAGGGTGGGTCCGGTGGCGCGCTGGCGTTCGCCGCGGCCGAGCGGATGTGGATGACGCCGGACAGCTACTTCGCGGTGATCTCGCCCGAGCTCGCTACCGCGATCCTCAAGCGGGACCCCTCACAGGCGCGGCAGACGGCCGACGAGTTGCGGCTGCGGCCGCAGGACCTGGTCGAGCTGGGCGTGGCGCGGGGGATCGCCCAGCTCGACCAGTCCCCCGATCAGGCCACGGCGAGGTAGAGGAACGCCAGGAGCGAGCTCGGGACGCAGATCGTCACGAGGCCGACGACGCCGTAGAACGGCTCCTTCTTCCGGACCATCGCGGTCATCGCGCCGAAGGCGACGAGCACGGACGCGATGAGCAACACCAGTACGACGTACGACATGTGAGGTCCTCAGGTCGGGAAACGGGTCGAGTCGGGAGCGCCCGCGCGTGGCGGTGCCCGGCTCGACCGGTGACCCGAGGGCGTTCCCCCGGCGCTCTGCGCGGCGGCCACGACGACCGCCGTCCTGCCCCGCGGCGGGCACGGGGCCTCCCCGCCGCTCACCAGCGCCCAGCAGGCGTCCGGTGACCCCGTCGCGTGCACGTGCATGACCGAGGCCGGGGCGTTCAGCCCCGATCCCGGCTGGTCGGCCGCCGTGTCCCTGCTGCTCGTGCCGACGAACGCGAGCAGCAGGGCCAGCAGGAGTGCCGGCCACCTCACTGAGCCGCGGCCCGCTTCCGCAGGAAGAACTCGCCGACGGGCTCGACGTAGCGGGCCGCGATCGGGCCGATGATCGCCATCAGCAGCACGTACGCGGTGGCGAGGGCGGCCAGCTGCTCGCTCACGTGCCCGGAGGCGACCGCGAGACCGGCGATGACGATCGAGAACTCGCCGCGCGCCACCAGGGCGGCACCGGTGCGGGCGCGGCCCATCGGCCCTATGCCCTGGCGCCGGGCCGCCCACCAGCCCGTCGCGACCTTGGTGAGAGTGGTGATCACGGCCAGCAGCACCGCCATGCCGAGCACGGGCGGGATGGTGCGCGGGTCGGTGTTGAGGCCGAAGACCACGAAGAACATCGCGGCGAACAGGTCGCGCAGCGGTTCCAGCAGGCGCGTCGCGTTCTCGGCGGTGGAGCCGGAGATCGCGATGCCGAGCAGGAACGCGCCGACGGCGGCGGACACCTGCAGCTCGGAGGCGATGCCCGCGACCAGCAGCGCCGAGCCGAGGAGCTTGAGCAGGAACACCTCGTGGTCGGGGCTGTCCACGATCGCCGAGATGACCCGGCCGTACTTGAGCGCCACCACCAGGACGACGGTGATCGCGAGCAGCGAGATGCCGACGGACGTGAGCCCGCCGAGGAAGCTGACGCCCGCCAGCACGGCGGTGAGCACCGGCAGGTAGACCGCCATCGCGAGGTCCTCGAACACCAGCACTGAGAGGATCACCGGTGTCTCGCGGTTGCCCAGCCGGCCGAGGTCGCCGAGGACCTTCGCGATGATGCCGGACGACGAGATGTAGGTGACGCCCGCCATCGCGAGCGCGCCGACCGCGCCCCAGCCGAGCATCAGCGCGACGATCGCGCCGGGGGCCGCGTTGAGCACGATGTCGAGGACACCGGCCATCCACGACTTCTTGAGCCCGGTCGTGAGTTCCGACGCGGAGTACTCGAGGCCCAGCAACAACAGCAGCAGCACCACGCCGATCTCGCTGGCGAGGTGGGTGAACTCCTCGATGCCGTGCAACGGGATGAGGCCGCCGGAGCCGAACGCGAGTCCGCCGACGAGGTAGAGCGGGATCGGGGAGATGCCGAATCTCCAGGCGAGGCGGCCGAGCAGGCCCAGTCCGAAGAAGACCGCACCCAGTTGGATCAGCGCGATCGTGGTGTCGTGCACTGGTTCAGCCGCCCGTCAGGATGTCCGCGGCGGCATCGAGCCCCTCCGCGGTGCCGACGACGACCGCGAGGTCGCCGTTCTCGAACAGGAAGTCGGGGCCCGGCGACGGGTGCGCGTGGCCCGCGCGCACGACCGCGACGATGGACGCGGCGGTGCGGGTGCGCAGTGCCGTGTCGCCGAGCGTGCGACCGGCGAACGCGGTCACCGGCAGCTGCCGGGTGCTGATGCCCGCGATGTCGCGGTGCTGGCGGTCGAGCTGCGACACGAGCTGCGGCGCCCCGAGCAGCCCGGCGAGCGTGCCCGCCTCCTCCGGCGCGAGCGGGATGGACGCGGCGGTGGCGTCCGGGTCGTCCTGTTTGGACAGGATGAGCTCGAACTTCCCGTCGCGGTAGGAGATCACGCCGATCCGGCGGCCGGAGCGGATGGAGAAGTCCTGCCTGACCCCTATGCCGGGCAGGGGCGTCACTTCGACGTTCACTCGAGTTTCCTAGGGTTCGATGAGCCCGGCGCGGATCGCGTACCGGGTGAGTTCGAGGCGGTCCTTGAGCCCGAGTTTCTGCAGCAGGTTGGCCCGGTGCCGCTCGACGGTCTTGACGCTGATCACGAGCATGTCCGCGATCTCCTTGGAGGAGTGGCCCTCGGCGACCAGCTTGAGGATCTCCTCCTCGCGGTCGGTGATCGCCTTGGCCGGGAACCCGCCACCCTCCTTGGCCCGGTCGAGGTAGTTGCGGATCAGCGAGTTGACCGCGCCGGGGTAGAGGAACGGCTCGCCGCGCATGGCGCTGCGGCACGCCTCCACCAGGTCGCGGTCGGCGACGGACTTGAGCACGTACCCCGACGCGCCCGCCTTGAGCGCCTCGAAGAAGTACTGCTCGTTGTCGTACATCGTGAGGATCAGGATGCGGAGGTCGGGCAGCAGCCGGGACAGCTCCCGGGCCGCCTGCAGGCCGGTGAGCCGCGGCATCGCGATGTCGAGGATCGCGAGGTCGGGCCGGTCCGCGCGGGCCTTGGTGATCGCCTCCGCGCCGTCGCCCGCCTCCCCGATCACCTCGAGGTCGGGTTCGTTGTCGAGGATCATCCGGACGCCGCGGCGGACGAGCGCGTGGTCGTCCGCGAGCAGGATGCGCACGGTCATGCCCGCTCCCCCTTCGCCTTGACGGTGAGCCGGACCTCGGTGCCCTGCGCCACGGGCCCGACGCTGAGGTCCGCGCCGACGAGCAGCGCGCGTTCCCGCATGCCCCGGATGCCCGCGCCCTCCTGGCTGGTGCCGATCCCCCGGCCGTTGTCGCGCAGCCGCAGCTCCACTTCGGACGGACGCGCGGTGAGCGTCAGCTCGATCTCGTCGGCCCGCGCGTGCCGGACGGTGTTGGTGAGCCCCTCCTGCGCGACGCGGTAGACCACGAGCTCGGTCTCGGCGTCGAGCTCGGGCAGGTCCTTGTCGAACCGGCGCCGGATCGTGAGCCCGGCCGGTTCGCCGATCTCCCGCGTGAGCGCCTTCAGGGCGCTGACCAGCCCCAGCTCCTCCAGGACACCGGGCCGGAGCCGGCGCGCGATGCGGCGGATCTCGTCGAGCGTGCTGCGCGTGGTCTCCTGCACCACCAGCAGCTCCTCGCGCGTCTCGCGCGGCGACTGGTCCGCCACCTGCTTGAGGCTGAGCAGCACGGCCGTCAGCGACTGCCCGACCTCGTCGTGCAGCTCCTGCGCCACCCGCCGCCGCTCCGACTCCTGCGCGGACAGCGCGATGGCCGAGCTGTAGCCGCGCTCGGTCTCCAGCCGGTCGATCATGCTGTTGAACGTGGTGATCAGCTCGGCGATCTCCCCGTGCCCCTTGGCCTGCAGCCGCGGCCCGGGCTTGAGCAGGTCGATGGTGGTCATCGCGCGGGTGAGCCGGCCGAGCGGCGCGAGCCCCACCCGGATCAGCACGGCGTTGGCGATCAGCATGACCACGAGGCCCGCCCCGAGCACGAGCACCTCGCGCAACGGCGCGGGCGTCGACACCGTCGCCGGGCCGAACACGAGCAACATGGCCGCGATCACCAGCACCAGGGCGTTGAGCAGGAAGATCCGCCCGAACAACGACACGCGCGCCGCCTCTCCGTGATCACTTCCCGCCACGCCTGCGAGGCTGACTGGCGGGGGCGCCACGTGTCCATCCGTGGCAACACCCATGTTCGCGGGGTGGCGACAAGTGCGCCGGTCGGCGGCGTGAGGGGTGGCCACCCTCACGTTGAGTGCCAGACCGGATCGAAGAACGGACAAAAAAGACAGATCGTGGAGGGGACGCCCTCAACTCGCAGCCGGGAGGCGCCCGATGACCGACACGAAGTCCCGCACGAGGACCTGGCCGTTCCACCTGGTCGCGCTCGCACTGGTCGCGGCGGGACTGCTCGTCCCGCACGCCCTGCTGGTGGCCGCGGGCCTGCTGCTGGCCGGGTCCGTCGCGCTCAGGCCGCGCGCGGAACGGTGAACACGCGCAGGAACGTGTCGAGCAGCTCCGGCCGGCCGCTCAGGCCGACCTCGCCGTCGCGCGCCGCCGTGATGACCGCCCGGTAGGACGCCAGCTCGTCGTCGGCGAACCTCGCCGTGATGGTCAGGTCGGGCGGGACGGGAGCCGACCCCAGGCCCGTGGTGAGATCGCCGTCGGCGACCACCGCGTGCACCACCACGTCACGCACGTGGATCTCCCAGGAGGCGGTCAGGCCGGCCGCCTGGTCCGGCTGGAACACGGCGCGGAGGTTCAGCACCAGGCCCTCCGGCGTGACGACGTCGCCCCGCTGCGGCTCGCCGAGCTGGGTCGCGCCCCAGCGAGCCAGTGACAGCAGCGCGGGCTCCAGCGAGCGGCCGACGTCGGTGAGCGCGTAGACGACCCCGCGCGCGGGCGCGGGCGCGACCTGGCGCTCGACGATGCCCGACTGCTCCAGCTCCTTCAGGCGCGTGGCCAGGACGTTCGTGGGGATGCCCGCCAGGCCCGTCTGCAGTTCGGAGTAGCGACGCGGCCGCACGACCAGGTTGCGGACGATCAGCAACGCCCACCGCTCGCCCACCAGCTCCAGGGCGCGCGCCAGGCCGCAGTACTGACCGAAGTCACGTCGCTTCACGCACTGAGCGTAGCTCGCTTGTTAACTCAGATTCAACTTCGCGACCTAAAGCACACTTGCAAAAAACAAGTGAACCGGCCTACGGTCTCAGCACTCCTCGAAGACGAACTTGAAGGAAGTGCCATGACCGCCATGCTGGAACGCACCGACACCGCCGTGCGGAGGCCGTTGCTGTCGCGCGGCGTCGGCTTCGCGGGCATCTCGGCCGCGATGGTCGCGATCCTCGTGGCGGCCGGCGCGCCCACCCCGTTGCTGCCGATCTACCAGCACGAATGGGGGTTCGCGCCGTGGGTGCTGACCCTCGCGTTCGGCATCTACGCCTTCTCGCTGCTGGTCTCGATCCTCGTGATCGGGTCGCTGTCGGACCACGTGGGACGGCGGCCGCTGATGATCGCGGCACTGGGCGTCGACCTCGTGGCGATGGTGATGTTCCTGCTCGCGCCGAGCATCGGCTGGGTCATCGCGGCGCGCGTCGTGCAGGGCGTCGCGACCGGCGCGGCGTCCAGCGCGCTCAGCGCGGCCGTCGTCGAGCTCGCGCCCGAGCGGTTCAAGAAGCTCGGCGCGCAGATGACCAGCATGGCGCCGCTCGGCGGGCTGGCGATCGGCGCGCTGTTCGCGGGCGTGCTGGCCGAGTTCTCGCCGAACGCCGCGTTCGACGTGTGGCTCGTGCTCGTCGTGGTGATGGCGGCCGCGACGCTCTTCGCCGTCTTCACGCCCGAGACCGCCACCCGCAAGCCGGGCGCGGTGGCGTCGCTGAACCCCCGCCTGTCGCTGCCCGCCCAGGTGCGCCGGCTCTACTGGACGTCGGTGCCGGGCATCGTCGGCGGCTTCATGACCATGACGGCGTTCATGGGGCTGGTGCCCGCGCTGCTGGTGGCGGTGTTCGCGGTGAAGAGCCCGATCGTCGGGTCGCTGCTGGCCTTCGTGGCGCTGGGAGCGTCCACTGTGGCCTCCGCGTTCTCGAGCGGTGTCAAGGCACCTCGGCTGCGACTCGGCGGCACCGTCGCGATGGTCGCGGGCGCGGTGCTGTTCGTCGGCAGCATCGGCGCCACCTCGCTGCCCCTGCTGTGGGCGGCCGCGGTCGTGGGCGGCGCCGGGATCGGCGCCTCGTTCGCCGGCACCACCCGCGGCCTTGTGCCGGAGGTCGCGCCGCACGAGCGCGCGGGCCTGTTCACCGCGATCTTCTTCGTCGGTTACCTCGCGATGGGCAGCGCGGCGATCGTTGCGGGCCTGTTCATCGGCGTCGCCGGGGCGTCGGCCACCGCGGTCGGCTACGGCGTGGTCGTGGCGGTCGTGACGCTGCTCGGCGTGGTGTCGACGGCGCGCCTCACCCGGAGCTGATCTTGTCGGCGTGGACGTGCGTGCGCACACCCTGAGGGTCGAACAGGATCAGCAGCTCGACCGCGCCGCCGTCCGCGCTGCCGAGCCAGTGCGGCTTCGAGGTGTCGAACTCGGCGGCCTCACCGGGCGGCAACGTCAGGTCGAGGTCGTCGAGCACGAGCCGCAACCGTCCGTTGAGGACGTAGAGCCACTCGAACCCGTCGTGCGTCTTCAGGGCGGGCTCCAGCGGCACGGCCACGGCGGGGATGAGCATCTTGAACGACTGCACCCCGCCCGGCCGCCGTGACAACGGCACGAACGTCATGCCGTACTTGTGGATCGGCTTGAGGTGGATGCGCGGATCACCGGTGCGCGGCGCGCCCACCAGGTCGTCCAGCGGCACGTCGTAGACCCGCGACAGCGGCAGCAGCAGTTCCAGGGTGGCCCGGCGCTGCCCGCTCTCCAGCCGCGACAGCGTGCTCTCCGAGATGCCCGTGGTCGTCGCGAGGTCGGCGAGGGTGATGCCGCGGTGGCGGCGCAACGTCCGCAGCCGCGCGCCCACCCCGTCGAGGACGTCTTCGGTTTCGCGGTTCACCGGGCCGAGCTTGCCACATCAGCAAGTTTTCGTGCCAGCATCGGCAACCGGCGACCAGGCTGGGTCGCATGAAACGCCTGATGCTCGCCCTGCTCCTGCTGATCACGGCCTGCGCCACGCCCGCGCAGGACGTCCCCGCCTACGCGGCCGTCACCCAGCACGACCCCGTGTTCCAGCAGACGTTCCGGCACGAGTTCGCCGACGTCGACGGTGTGCGGATGCACTACGTCAAGGGCGGTGCCGGCTCCCCCGTCGTGCTGCTGCACGGCTGGCCGCAGACCTGGTACGGCTGGTGGCCGGTCATGCCCGCGCTCGCCGAGCGCCACACCGTCTACGCGCTCGACCTGCCCGGCCTCGGCGACAGCACCGGCACGCCGAAGGGCTTCGACAAGGCCACGCTCGCGCGGTACGTCCACGGCCTGACCGACCAGCTCGGCCTGGAGGACGTCGCGGTCGTCGGCCACGACCTGGGCGCGGCCGTCGCCTTCCAGTACGCGAGCCAGTTCCCCGAGGACACCTCCCGCCTGGGCTACCTCGACCTGCCGCTGCCCGGCCCCGCGATCGACGCCCGCACCTACCGCTCGCTGAGCTGGCACATCGCGTTCCACTCGCAGCGCGAGGTCCCCGAGGCGGTCGTGCGCGACGACGTCCGCGAGTACCTGGAGCTCTTCTACCCGCAGGTCTCCTACCAGGGCAGCGCGTTCGGCGGCACGTCGACGAAGTCTCCCTTCGACCGCAAGGAGATCGACGAGTACGCGCGCACCTACACCACCACCCTGTCGCACGGCTTCGAGCTCTACCGCGCGCTCGACCAGGACGTCCGCGACACCGAGGCCGCCCGCCCCGTGACCGCGCCGACGCTGGTGATGGCCGCGGAAGGCCAGGCCGAGGCGATCAAGGGCACGGCCGCGCCGCGGGTGACGAACATCGTGCGCGCCCTCGACGTGCCGCGTGCGGGGCACTGGCTGGCCGAGGAGAACCCGGAGTTCGTCACCGCGGAGCTGCTGCGCTTCCTCAGTCCATGACCGGGAAGCGGTCGGCCCACGGCGCCGCCTCCTCCAGCTGCGCCGCGAGCTTGATCAGCAGCGCCTCTCCCTCCAGCGGTGCGACGAACTGGACGCCGAGCGGCAGCCCGTCCGTCGTCCAGTACAGCGGCAGCGAGAGCGCGGGACGGCCGGTGATGTTCGCGAGCTGCGTGTACGGCACCCAGCCGAGGTTGTCGGAGATCATGTCGTCGACGACCTTGGTGTGCTTGAGGAACCGGGCGGTGCCGGTCTTGAGCAGCACGTCGGTGGCCCGCTGCAACGACTGCGGCAGGTCGAACTGGCCGATCTCCGGCGGCGGGGTCGCGAGCGTCGGCGTGAGCAGCAGGTCGTAGGACTCGAAGTACGTGCTGAGGCGGCGGGTGTGCTCGTGCCGCCGCTGCACCGCGTCCACGTAGTCGACGCTGCTGGTGGCCCGGCCCAGCGCGGCCATGAGCAGCGTGTCGCGTTCGAACGCGGTGTCGGGCGCCCCGGTCAGGCGCTTGGCGTCGGCGACCTTCCAGGCGAGGTTCACGAACCACGTCAGCAGGAAGTCCTTGGCCAGCACGGCGTCGTCGAACGGCGCCTGCGGCAGCTCCTCGACCTCGTGGCCCAGCTCGGTGAGCACGCGGACGGCGGACGCGACGGCCGCCACCGCCTCCGGGTGCGGGTCCGGGTTGATCGCCGACGGCACGCGCACGCCGATCCGCAGCTTCCCGGGCGCCTGCCCGACGTAGGACGCGAACGGGTCCAGCGGCAGCGCGGGCGAGTACGGCCCGGCGGGCTCGCCGCCGCAGATGACGTCGAGCATCGCCGCGGTGTCGCGGACCGTGCGCGAGACGACGCCCTGCACCGCCGCGCCGTGCATCATCTCGGCCGTGTCCGGGCCGAACGGCGTGAGGCCGCGTCCCGGCTTCAGCCCGACGAGCCCGCAGCACGCCGCCGGGATGCGCGTCGAGCCACCGCCGTCGTTCGCGCCCGCGCACGGCACGATCCCGGCGGCGACCGCGGCGGCCGACCCGCCCGACGAACCACCCGGCGTCCTGGCGAGGTTCCACGGGTTGCGCGCCGGACCCCAGACGGCAGGCTCGCTGATCGCCTTCGCGCCGAACTCCGGCAGGTTGGTCTTGCCGAAGATCACCAGGCCGGCGTCGATCCAGCGCTGCACCACGGTCGCGTGCGCGCCGGCCTTCAGCGACCGGAGCGAGCGCGACCCGTTCGAGGTCGGCAGGCCCGCGTAGTCCTGGCCGAGGTCCTTGATCAGGAACGGCACGCCGGCGAACGGTCCGGTGAGGTCGTCGCCGGGGTCGGCGGGCACGTCCCGGACGATCGCGTTGAGCCGCGGGTTCACCTCGGCGGCGCGTTCCCTCGCCACCGCGAGGAGCTCGGCCGCGGACACCTGCCTGTCGGCGACGAGCCGGGCCAGGCCGGTCGCGTCGTACTTCCGGTACTCGTCGAAGTCCACGCGCTCAAGGTAGCCGCTGCGCCACCGCGAAGACGGTCTCCCGCACCACTTCCGGGGACTCCTGCGGGATCAGGTGCCCGGCGCCGGCGACGACGACCACCTCCCCCTGCGGCGCGGCGGCCATCAGGTCGGCCACGTGCTCGTTGAACAGCGGTCGCCACCGGGCCATCCCGCGCTCGACCAGTCCGGCCTGCAGGCAGACGACCGGCACGTCCGGCGTGCCCTGGGCCTGCAGGCGCCGCATCAGCGGCAGCGCGGCCGGGATCTGCGCGGCCTCCCTGCCGCCCGCCCTCATCGCCCGCGCGGTCGCGTAGTCGTTCGTCATGGTCTCGACGTCGGCCGCGGAGATCTCGCGCGACACCCCGTTGCGGAACGCCTGGCGCGCGATCAGCCTCTTGCCGCCCAGGCGTGCGATCACCGCCATGAGACCGAAGAACCGCGCCGCGACCTTCGCGTTGCGGCTCGACATGACCTCGGCGAGGGTCGCGTCCACGAAGACCATCCCGGCGACGCGGCCGGGGTGCCGGTCGGCGAACACGCGGATGATCGGGCCGCCCCAGCTGTGGCCGACGAGCAGCACCGGTGCGGTCTCGCCGAGCGCGTCGAGCAGCGCCGTCAGGTCGTCCGCGATCCGGTCGAGCGTGCGGTCGTGCGGGTCGACGTCGCTGCCGCCGTAGCCCGCGCGGTCGTAGGACAGGGTGCGGTGGCGGGCGCTCACCTCGCGCTGGGTGTGGATCCAGGACGAACCGGGCGCGCTCATCCCGGCCTCGAAGACCACCAGCGGTCCGGGCCCCTCCCCCGCCACGACCGCGCGGAGCGCCCGGCCGTCCGGCAGGGTGACGATCTTCTCCAGCATCGCGGGACCTCTCACTCGTGCCAGCTGGGCGGGTGGAGCTCCGCCCACAGCTCTGCGCCTTCCAGCTGTGCGGCGAGGGCGAGCAGTTCGGCGTCCTGGCGGGCGCGGCCGACGAGGTGCACGCCGTGCGGCAGTCCCTCCTCGTCCACGTGGGACGGGAGCGAGATCGCGGGGACGCCGGCGAGGTTGACCCACGGCGTGTGGCAGGACCACTTCAGCATGAGGTCGGCCTCGTCGCCGGCGTAGTACCCGATCGGGACCGGCGGCCCGTTGGTCGTGGGCGTGAGCACGACGTCGTAGTCGTCGACCGCGGCGAGGAAAGCGCTGGCGTACCTGGCGAGCACCGCCTGGGCGGTGACGATGTCGTTGGCGGACAACGTCTTCTCGACTTCGAGCAGGTGCTTCGTGTACGGCCGCAGGAGATGCGCGCGGTCCTCCGGCACCATCAGCCGCGTCACGGAGCCGACCTGGTAGGCGAACCAGGCGAGGATCGCACGGGTGACGGAGTCGTCGTAGCGGGCGGGCAGCGCGATCTCGCGGACGTCGTGGCCGAGCCCGGTGAGCACCTCCGCGGTCCTCCGCACGGCCAGTTCCGCCTGCGGGTGCGCGGCCTCCCCGGTGCCGGTGTGCGTCCACGTCGCGATCTTGAGCTTTCCGGTGAGCTCTGCGGTGAATCCGCCTTCGTGCCGCCAGCCGTAGAGGTCGCCGGGCGCGGGCGAGGCCATGACGCCGAGCAGGAGCGCCGCGTCCCCGACCGTGCGCGCGATCGGCCCCTCGGTGCTCGCGAGGAGGAACGACGTGGCGGGCGCCGGGCTCACCAGGCCGCGACTCGGCTTCATGCCGACGAGGTGGCAGGTCGCCGCGGGCGTGCGGATCGAGCCGGCGCCGTCACTGGCGTGCGCGACGGGCAGGAGTCCCGCCGCGACCGCCGTGGCCGCGCCACCGCTGGATCCGCTGGAGTACCTCGTTGGCGCATAAGGGGTTACGGCTGGCCTCGGTGTGACGTCGTTCTCGGTGTAGCAGGACGCGCCGAACTCCGACGTGTTCGTCTTGCCGAGCACGACCGCACCGGCCCGCCGCACCAGCCCGACGGTCCAGGAGTCCTGCTGCGGCACGGTGTCCGCGAGCGCCGCCGACCCGAACGTGGTGCGCAGCCCGGCCGTCGCGGCGAGGTCCTTGATGCCGAGCGGCAGCCCGAGCAGCGGCGCGTGCTCCCCTCGCGCCAGCCGTGCGTCGGCCCGGTCGGCCTCGTCCAGCGCCCGGTCGTTGAGCGTGACGAACGCGCCGAGTCCGGCGTGCTCGTCGATGCGGGCGAGGTAGTGCTCGGCCAGCTCCCGTGCACTGATCTCCTTGGCGCGCAGGGCGTTCATCTGCTGTGCGGCCGTGAGCTCGTGCAGGCTCATGGTGTCACCGGGGCGCCGGTCAGCAGCCGGTGCACCGACTCGGTCACGACGTCGAGCTCCGCGGCCGTCAGCGGTTCGCCGCCGAACATCCGCCGGTGCATCACCGGCCCTTCGAGCAGGTTCCCGACGAACGGCAGCTCCGGCACCTCACCGATCTCCCCGCGCCGCACCGCCCGCGCGATGGCGTCGACCAGGGGCTGCGACCGCCGCGACACCAGCGCCCTGAACGTCCGCTCGGCCTCCCCGTCCCCGCGCAGGTCGGCCAGGAACCCGACCAGCCCGTCGTTCCACGGCTCGTTCCAGGCCCCGGCCAGGTCCTCCGCGAACGCCCGCAGGTCACCGGCGAGCGTGCCGGTGTCGGGGTCGGGCACCGGCGGCAGGTAGGTGTCGAGCACGTCCGCCACGAGCCGCACCTTGCTGCGCCAGCGCCGGTAGACGTCGGTCCGGTGGGCGCCGGCCTGGGCCGCGACCTGGGTGAGCGTCAGCGCGTCGTAGCCGTTCGAGGTGAGCAGCGACCAGGCCGTGGCCAGCAGCCGCTGTTCGAGGTCGGGATCCCGCGGACGCCCTGCCACCGGCAGCCCTCCAATTCGCAACAGGTTGTTGCGATACCGTAAGGGCGCCGGGGCGAACGCACAAGAGCCCCGTGCCACACCTGGACCGCCGTCAGCGGCTCACCCCCACCACGTCACCCAGGTCCCGCATCGCCGCCGCCACCCCCACGTCCAGCGCCTCCTGCATCACCCGCGGCCTCCGCTCCGTCCGCCCGATCACCGCGCTCCCGAGCGGCGGCCGGATCTGCAGGCACGCCGGGTGCGTCGCGAGCAGCTCCTCGTCCTGCGCGCGGATCTCCTCCCGCCGCAACCAGTTCGCCACCACCCCCGGCGCGTGCCGGGCGAACCAGCGCGACAGCACGATGCGCTCGCCTCGCGACGGCGGCACGCCGAGGAACTCGTCCGAGCGGCGCGTCCGCAGGGCCACGACGTGGGTCGCGCCCTGGGCCACCGCGGACCCGATCGGGATGGTCTCGCTCAGTCCGGCGTCGACGTACGGGCGGCCGTCGATCACCACCGGGTCGCCCGCGAGGAACGGCATGGCGGCGGAGGCGCGCAGGGCGGTCTGCAGGCTGAGCTGGTCGCGGACGTGACCGTGCAGGTCGACGGGGTCGCCGGTGAGGCCGTCGGTGGTCATCGGGTGGAACTCGACCGGGTTGTCGAGGATCTCCTGGAAGCCCATCGGGACCACCTGCGTGTAGATCGTGTGCACGAGGTGGTGGGTGTCGACGACGGGCCGCCGGGTGAAGGCGCGGCGCGGGTTGATCGTCGTGCGCATCACGGCCGGGTCCCACCAGGCGTGCTTGCTGCGGTCGGCGCGGCCGCAGAGGAGCCACGCGGCGTTCAGGGAGCCGGCCGAGCTGCCGTAGACGGCGTCGAAGAGCGGGAGCAGGCCGAGGCGTTCGATCGCGACGGTCATGCCGCTCGAGTAGACGCCGCGGGAGCTCCCGCCCTCGACCAGCAGCACCAGGCGGGCGTCGTCGGAGCGGTCGCCGGGCGTGCTGCGCCGGTGGGCGCGCTCGCGCAGCAGGTCGAGAACAGCGGTCACGCGATCGAGTCAACCACGGTGCCGGAAACCACGTCGGCGGGAGCCGCGGGGCGCTGCTACCGTGGGAAGGGAGATCAACCGACCGAGGAGCTCGACGTGCTGGTGGGTGAAGACGACATCTCAGGGTGAGCCCTGGATGTGACAGGCCATCCCGTTCGCGATGGCCGTTTCGTCGTCCCCTTTTCACCATCCGCACGGCCGTGGTGCCGTGCGTGGCACATCGCTGAGGTCTCACCCCCATGTCTGATGCTTTCGTCGTCGTGTCGTCCCTGTCCTTCTCGTGGCCGGACGACACCCCCGTGTTCGACGGTCTGTCCGTCTCCGTGCCCGGCGGGCGCACCGGTCTCGTCGCCCCGAACGGCGCCGGCAAGTCCACGCTGCTCAAGCTGATCGCGGGCGCGCTCACCCCGTCCGGCGGCAGCGTGGCGGTCGAGGGCGTCCTCGGTTACCTGCCGCAGGACCTGCCGCTCACCGCCGGGCTGACCGTGGCCGAGGTCCTCGGCGTCGCGGACGTGCTGCGCGCCATCGCGGCCGTCGAGTCCGGTGACGTCGCCGAGGAGCACTTCACCACCATCGGCACCGACTGGGACCTGGAGGAACGCACCCGCGCCCAGCTCGACCGGCTCGGGCTCGGCGACCTCGCGCTCGACCGGGTGCTCGGCACGCTGAGCGGCGGGCAGGTGGTCTCGCTCGGGCTCGCGGCGCAGTTGCTGCGGCAGCCGGACGTGCTGCTGCTCGACGAACCGACCAACAACCTCGACCTCGACGCCCGGCACCGCCTCTACGACGTGCTGGACGACTGGCGCGGGTGCCTGCTCGTGGTGAGCCACGACCGGGCGCTGCTCGACCGCGTCGACCGGATCGCCGAGCTCGACGGCGGCGAGATCCGCTTCTACGGCGGCACCTTCTCCGAGTACGAGGAGGCGGTGGCGGCCGAGCGCGAGGTCGCCGAGAAGAACGTCCGCAGCGCCGAGCAGGAGGTCAAGCGCGAGAAGCGGGAGATGCAGCAGGCACGGGAACGGGCCGCGCGCCGGGCGTCCAACGCCCAGCGCACCCTCTCGAACGCGGGCCTGCCGAGGATCTTCGCGGGCAACATGAAGCGCAACGCGGAGGTGTCGGCGGCCAAGGCGGACGGCACGCACGCGGCCCGGCTCGGCGCGGCGAAGTCGAAGCTCGACCAGGCCGAGCGGGCGCTCAAGGACGACCAGAAGATCAGCCTGGAGCTGCCGCAGACGGCGGTGCCGGCCGGGCGCACGCTCTTCACCGGCACGGACATCCGCGTGCGGGAGCTGTTCTCCGGCCTGGACTTCGCGATCCGCGGCCCGGAGCGGATCGCGCTCGCCGCACCGAACGGTGCCGGCAAGTCGACGCTGCTGCGGG
The DNA here is from genome assembly GCF_040610935.1 of Lentzea sp. NPDC003310. NCBI lineage: Bacteria > Bacillati > Actinomycetota > Actinomycetes > Pseudonocardiales > Pseudonocardiaceae > Lentzea > Lentzea sp. NPDC003310. The sequence continues at coordinate 187,642 of NZ_JBEXNC010000016.1, read as the reverse complement.
TGGTGCACGGGTCGCTCGCACCGGACGGCGGCGAGGTGAAGCGGGCCGACGGCCGGGTCGCGTACCTGTCGCAACGGCTGGACCTGCTCGACGACGCGCGCACGGTCGCGGAGAACCTCGCGGACGCCGCCCCGGCGATGCCGCCGGCCGAGCGGATGAACCTGTTGGCGCGCTTCCTGTTCCGCGGTGCCCGCGCGCACCTCCCGGTCGGGGTGCTGTCCGGTGGCGAACGGCTGCGGGCGACGCTCGCGTGCGTGCTGTTCGCCGAACCCGCGCCGCAGCTGCTCCTGCTCGACGAACCGACGAACAACCTCGACCTGGTCAGCGCCGGGCAGCTGGAGAGCGCGCTGAACGCGTACCGGGGCGCGTTCGTCGTCGTGAGCCACGACGAGCGGTTCCTGAGCGAGGTGAAGATCGACCGCTGGCTCCGCCTCGACGGTGGCGCGCTGCAGGAGGTCGCACGTGGCTGAGGCACTGGTCGCGACGGAACTGGTGCGCGGGTTCGGGGGCAGGCGCGTGCTCGACGGCGTCTCGCTGACCGCCGCCCCCGGCAGGCGGATCGGGCTGATCGGCGAGAACGGCGTGGGCAAGTCGACGCTGCTGCGCCTGCTCGCGGGCGTCGACCAGCCCGACGGCGGCACCGTCACGCGCCCGCCGGACCTCGGCTTCCTGCACCAGGAACTCCCGTTCGCCGAGTCCGCGACCGTCGCCGAGGTCCTCGACGACGCGCTGGCGCAGGCGCGGGAGGACCTGGCCGAGCTCGACCGGCTGGGCGCGCTCGTCGCCGACCCCGCGTACCTGGAGGAGTACTCGGAACGGCTGGAGCTCGCGCAGCGGCACGAGGCCTGGGACGCGGACCGCCGGGCGGAGATCGTCCTGGGTGGACTCGGACTCGGCGACGTCGGGCACGACCGCGCGCTGGGATCGCTGTCCGGCGGCCAGCGCCGCCGCCTGCACCTGGCCGCGCTGGTGGTCCGGCGGCCGACGGCACTGCTGCTCGACGAGCCCACCAACCACCTCGACGACGACGCGGCCGCGTTCCTGGAGGAGCAGCTGCGGGCGCTGCCCGGGATCGTCGTGCTGGCGAGCCACGACCGGGCGTTCCTCGACGCGGTGTGCACCGACCTGGTCGACCTCGACCCGGCGGTGGACGGCCCGGTGCGGTTCGGCGGCACCTACCGCGACTACCTGGCGCAGAAGCGCGCCGACCGGGCGCGCTGGGAGCAGCGGTACGCCGAGGAGCAGGAGGAACTGACGGCGCTGCGCGACTCGCTCGGCCTGATCGCGGGCCGTGTGGCGCCGAACCGGGCCATGCGCGACAGCGACAAGATGGGCTACGGCGTCCGCGCGAACCGGGTGCAGAGCCAGATCTCCCGCCGCGTCCGCAACGCCACCAGGCGGCTCGAGGACCTGGAACGCCACGCCGTGCCCGCTCCCCCGCGCCCGCTGCGGTTCCAGCCGGACGTGCTGGCCGCACAGGCCGAGGACCTGGTGTCGCTGCGGCAGGTCCGCGTCCCCGGACGGCTCGCGCTCGACCTCCTCGACGTGCGCGACGGCGACCGCCTGCTCGTCACCGGCGCGAACGGCGCGGGCAAGTCGACGCTGCTGCACGTGCTGGCGGGCCGGCTGCCCACCGAGGGCGTGCGCCGGTCACCGGGCGTGGAGGTCGGTCTGCTCGACCAGGACACGTCGTTCGCGAACCCGCGCCTCACCGCCCGCGCCACCTACGGCCGCGCGGTCGGTGCCGAGCGGGTCGCCGAGGTGCCGCTGGAGTCGTTGGGACTGCTGCACAAGTGGGACCTGGGCAAGCCGGTCGGCGCGTTGTCCGTCGGCCAGCGCCGGCGTCTCGCGCTGGCGCTGCTCGTGGCGAGGCCCCCGCACCTGCTGCTGCTCGACGAACCCACGAACCACCTGTCGCCGACGTTGTGCGACGAGCTGGAGGACGCGCTGGGGCCGGGGCCGGGGGCGATCGTCGTGGCGAGCCACGACCGGTGGCTGCGGGCGCGGTGGCGGGGCGCGGCGATCGAGCTAACTCGGTGGACGGGGTCCGGATGATGGTGCGGTGGTCGTGTTCGAGTGCGTGGGGTGCGGTGCGCCGCTGACGGTGCCGCTCACCCAGGTGGACCTGCCCGACCACGCGGTGGTGCACCAGTGGGGCAACGGGGTCCGCGACATGCCGGGTCTCGTCCCGGCGGGCACCTGGGCCGGTCGGGACGCGGTCGTCGTCGCGCCGGGTGACGTGCGGGGGCTGTCGTGGGTCGAGGGCCGGCTCGTCGGGTACTGCTGCGGAATCGACGGCCACGGCGGTCCCAACCTCGCCTGCGCCTGTGGACGGCCGGTCGCGACGCGCGTCGACGACTGCTCGCTGTGGCAGGCGGTGTGGTTCGTGCCGGGCGCCGTGCGGGCGACCGGGGATCCCGGTCCCGTGCTGCCGTGGGACGCGTTCGACTGGGACGGCGTGCCGCTCACCGCCGAGGACAGGTGGTGGCGGGTCCGCGTCGAGATCTCGGCGGGCGCCGCCCTGCTGCGCGTCGCTGCGGTGGCGGGCGACGCGCGGGTGCTGGTGCCGGACGGACCGCTCGCGGACACGTTCCGGCACGAGCTCGCGCGGTGCGGGCAGCGCGACCCGGCCGTGACCCTCGGACTCGCCGGGCCCGGCGCGGAACCCGACTCGGACGTCCTCCTGGTGCCACGGCACCCGCAGACCGGCGAGGCGTGGCCCGCACCGGGACCGGTCGTGCCGGTCGCCGCCGAGCTGTGGACCTGGCTCGCCCGCACCGCCGAGCAGCCCGTGCGTCCCCGGACCAGCGGGCAGTGGGCCACCCACCTCGACGACGACCCACCGCCTCGCCGCTGCCGGTCGATCACGCCGCGCGTGAGCGACGTGCTCCGCTGGCAGTAGTTCCCGAGAAAGGTTTCCTCGTGGTCGTGTTCGAGTGCGCCGGGTGCGGTGCCGCGCTGACCGTCGCGCTGACCCAGGTCGACCGCCCCGACCACGAGCACGACGAGTGGGCCAACAGCACCGACTTCACCCCTCCCCTGCTGCCCGACGGCACCTATGCCGCCCAGGGCGACTTCCTCGTCGCGCCCGGAGACACCCGCGGGCTGACGTGGATCCCCGGCCGGTACGACGGCGACTGCTGCGGCGTGACCGGGCACAGCGGCCCGAACCTCGCCTGCGCCTGTGGACGGCCGGTCGCGACGCGGGTGGACGACTGCTCGCGGTGGCAGGTGGTGCGGTTCGCGCCCGGCGCGGTGCGGGCCGTGGGCGAACCGGACCCGGTGCGGCCGTGGGAGTCGGTCGACTGGGACGAGTCGGCCGGGGACGACTGGTGGGTGCGGCGGCTGGAGATCGCGGCCGGGGTGGCAGTCGCCCGCGTGCTGCACGCGGTGGAGGGTGCGCCGGTGACCGTTCCGGACGGGCCGCTCGCCGAGGTGTTCCGGCGTTCGTTCGATGCGCGGCGGTCGCCGGGAGAGCCGAGGACGCTGGGGCTGGCCGGTCCGGGGGTGGTGGGCGAGGCGGACGTCCTGCTGGTGCCGCGCCATCCGCAGACCGGCGAGGCGTGGCCGGTGGCGGGCACGTCGGTCCCGATCCCGGCCGAGCTGTGGGTGCTGCTCGCCCGTCCCGCGCGCGTGATCGTGCCCAAGACCGGCGGGCGGTGGGCCGCGCACCTGCGGGACGTGCCGGAGCCGCCGCGGCCCGCGGACGTCGAGCCCGCCTCCTGCGCGATCCGGCGTGAGTCGGCGTGGATGTCGAGAAGCCGGTCGTAGCTTCGACGTGGTTGTGCAAGGACGTCCGCACGACCAACGGAGGACAGACCCATGACCGGACTCCCGCCCGTCACCGACCGCGCCACCTGGCAGAAGGCGCGCGACGAGCTGCTGGTCCGCGAGAAGGCCCACACGCGCGAGGGCGACGCGATCGCGGCCGAGCGCCGCAGGCTGCCGATGGTGGAGTTCGACGGCACCGTCGAGGTCGTCGGCGCCGACGGGCCCGTGCCGTTCTTGGAGCTGTTCCAAGGGCGGGACGAGCTCGTCGTCTACAAGCACATGTGGTGGGACGGCGCGCCGCACCAGGGGCAGTGCGAGGGCTGCACCCAGATCCCGTGGCACTTCGACGACGCGTCGTACCTCAACGTGCGCGGGGTCTCGTTCGCGTTCGTGACGACCGGGGCGTGGGACGAGGTGGCGCCGTTCGTGGAGTTCATGGGCTACCGGCAGCCCTGGTACTCGGTGCGTGGCGTCGAGGGGCCCGCCGGCGACGAGATGGGGTACCTGACCTGCTACCTGCGCGACGGCGACCGCACGTTCCTCACCTACGAGACGACCGGGCGGGGCACCGAGCGGGTCAACGGCTCGCTGGGGTTGCTCGACATGACCGCGCGCGGGCGCGGCGAGACGTGGGAGCAGCGGCCGCAGGGGTGGCCGGAGGCGCGGCACGGCGGCTGGTTCTGGCGGACGAACGCGGACGGCGAGCCGAGCTGGGGTGAGGACAGCAGGCCCGCGGCGCAGTGGGGCCGGCCGGGTGCGGGGCCGGTGACGACGCTCGGCCGGCAGGGCCACTGCCACTGATCAGGCGGGCTTCACCGCGGTCGCGAGGACGCGCCGCGTCCGGTCGAAGACGGCCAGGACGCGGCGCGCCTCCTGCTGCGTCGCCACCACGGCGGGGTCGTCCGGCGCGTCGAGGGCGAGCGCCTCCTCCCACATCCGCCGTTCCCGCTCCCGCCACTGCGGCCGGTCGACGACCTCGACCTCGGTGAAGCCGGCCTCAGGTAGCTGCGCGGCGAGGTCCAGCTCGCGGATCCGGTGCCAGACGAGCTCGTCGCCCGGTTCCGCCGCCTGCCAGCCGGTGACGACGAGCCTGCCGCCCGGCCGCAGCACGCGCAGGCACTCCCGCAGCGCGTCCGGCTTGGACTCGGCGAACTGCACGGAGTCGACGACCAGCACCGCGTCCACCGCGGCCGGGCTCAGGCCCGTCGCGGTCAGCGTGCCGACCCGGAAGTCGCCACCGCCGCTGCTCTGCCGGGCCTGGTCCACGGCCACGGCGGAGAAGTCCACGCCGACGAGCCGGCAGCCGGTGCGACGCGCGATCTCCAGGCCGTAGCCGCCGCGTCCGCACGCGAGGTCCAGCAACACCCGGCCCCTCGCCACCCCCAGCGCGGTCGTGACCTCGTCGAGCCCGGGACCGCCGAGCAGGCTGGTCGACTCGAAGCCCTCCGGCAGGCCGAGCGTGCGCCGGACCAGGTCGTCCACGATCGGCGAGGCGGCGCGATCGGTGTACCACCGGTCGAAGTGCTCAGCGCTCGTCATCGCGCACACCCTGCCAGAAATCGGGTGAGGACGGTCCCGATCACCCGATCCACTGTGGTCCGTGCCGCTGACGCTCTGTTCCGATCCGAACGCCCTCCGCACAGCCCGCACCGGTTCTGATCGACATCAGGACCAAAGTATGACGGCGCGTTAGGCCCAGGGTATGACGCGGCCGGACGACGGCGTCGTTATTGTCCGTTCCGACGGACATCATCAGCTCGTAACCCCCTTTCCGCCGAAGGGACAGCCGCGTCATGTGGGAAGTTCTTCAGTCAGCGACCGACGTCCGGTCGCGCGTGACCGAGTGGATGGGGAAGCGGTTCCTCGCACACCTGAGCAAGACCGGGTTCGACCTCGAGTCGTCCTGGTTCGTGCCGTCACGCGTGCTCGCCCCGCTGCGGCGCAACGGGGTGGACCCGGTGCCGGAGCTGGCGCGGATGCAGGCGGCCGCACCGCTGACGCGGTTGCCGCTGCCGGTCACGGTGTGGCTGGTGACGGGGTACGAGGCGTCCAAGCAGGTGCTCGTCGACTCCGAGGCGTTCAGCAACGACTTCGGGCACCTGCGCGAGCTCGGGCTGTTCTCCGACGAGGCGCCCGGCGGGCTCGGGTTCAGCGACCCGCCGGAGCACACGCGGCTGCGCCGGGTGCTGACGCCGGAGTTCACCATGCGGCGCCTGTCGCGGCTGGTGCCGCGGATCGAGCAGATCGTCGCGGACCAGCTCGACCTGATGTCCATGAAGGACGGTCCCGTCGACCTGGTCGAGCACTTCGCGATGACCGTGCCGGCGCTCACGATCTGTGAGCTGCTGGGCGTGCCCGCGAGCGAGCGCGAGGAGTTCCAGCGGCGCAGCGTCTCGCGGTTCGACCTCGGCGGCGCGGCCACCACGTCGCTGTCCGCGGTGTCGGAGTCGATCGTCTACTTCCGCGAGCTGGTGCGGGCGCAGCGGCTCGACCCGACCGACGGGCTGCTCGGCGAGCTCGTCCGCAAGCACGGTGACGAGCTGGACGACGACGAGCTCGCGGGCCTCGCGGACGGCCTGCTCACCGGCGGGTTCGAGACGACGGCCAGCATGATCTCGCTCGGCACGCTCGCGATGCTGCGCGACCCGGCCCTGCGGGACAAGGCGCTCGGCGACGACAAGACGGTGAACGGACTGGTCGACGAGCTGCTGCGGCACCTGAGCGTGGTCTCGGTGGCGTTCCTGCGGATCGCGCGGCGCGACGTCGAGATCGCCGGGACGCGGATCAAGGCGGGCGACATCGTGGCCTGCTCGCTGTCCCAGGCGAACCGCGACCCGCAGGTGTACGACACGCCGGACGTCCTGCTCGCGGACCGTCCCGCGCACCAGCACCTCGCGTTCGGCCACGGCGCCCACCGCTGCATCGGCGCCGAGCTGGCGAAGATGGAGCTGCGGATCGCCTACCCCGCGCTCGCCCGGCGGTTCCCGGAGATGCGCCTCGCGGTCGCGCCGGGCGACCTGTCGTTCCGCAAGCTCTCGATCGTCTACGGGCTGCACTCGATGCCGGTGCACCTCGGCGCGCAGCCCAGCCCGATCCAGCAGCTCTGACGACGCGGAGGGGGCCACCCGCGGGTGGCCCCCTCCGTCGTTCACTCCCGGCTGCCTATCGCGTCGATCGGCCTGGCCCGCAACGACAGGCGGGTGGCCACCGCGATCGACACCACGCCGATCAGCGCGGCTCCGGCGAGCGCGCCGGGGTAGACCCAGACCGGCCCGGAGGGCAGGGGGCTGCCGGTGAGCCCGACCGCGAGCAGGGCCAGCGGCACCGCCGCCACGAGCGACCCGAGCACAGCGGCCAGCCCGGCCGTCAGCAGGGCCTCGGCCCGCATCATCCGCACGACCTGGCGCCGTCCGGTGCCGACCAGCCGCAGCAGCGCGAACTCGCGGCGGCGGGCGGCCGTGGACATCACCAGCGTGTTCGACACGGAGATCGCGACGTAGCCGAGGATCACACCGACCGCGACGAGGTTGAGCAGGAACTGGGTCCGCTCGGCACCGCGCTCCTGCGCCACCACCCGTTCGGTGACCTGGAGGCCGGGATAGCGGCTGACCAGGTCGCCGAGCTGCCCGGCGTCGCCGGACTTCACCAGCACCGCGCTGTCCATGCCGGCCGTGGTGTGCGCACGGGCGTCGGCGGCGGACAGCACGTAGTCGCCGAACGCGAGGTCGTGCTCGTAGGTGGCGACGACCTTCAGCTTGGCCTGCTGACCGTCCGCGAACCAGAACTCGACGGTGTCGCCGATCTTCTTGTCCTCCCACGAGGCGTGCGCGGCGCCCAGCGCGACCGTGCCCGGCCGCAGGTCGTCGAGGGTGCCGGACACGACGCCCAGGTCGACCATGCCGCTCGCGGTGGAGTCGAGCCCGTTGGCGGGCCGGCTCTGCACCTCGACGCTGTCCCCGGTCGTCCGCGCGGTGATCACCTGCGTGCGCACCAGCGACGTCGCCGTACCGCCCTCGACCTGCCGCACGACCTCGGCCGGCACGCCCGTGACGCCGGTGATGACGTGGTCGGCGGTGATCGAGCGCTCGGTCTGCTGCCCCACGGCGGCCGTGAGCGTCGTCTGGCTGTAGAAGTTGACCACCGCGAACCCGATGGCCAGCATCAGCGGCGTCACCGCCGCCGCGAGCCTGCGGGAGTTCCGCACGACGTTCGCGCCCGCCAGGTACCCGCTCACCCCGGACCTCGCGAGGACCGGCGCGATCACCCGCACCGCCGCCCCGATCAGCCGTGGACCGGTCAGCGTCAGCCCGATGATCAGCACGAGCGCCGCCATCACCGAGATCGCCGCCCCGATCTGCCCGCCCACGACCAGCGGCACGCCGGTCGCGCCGAGCCCGATCGCGGTGAGCACCCAGCCGATCGCGAGCCGCACCCGCCCGACGTCGCGCTTCTGCACGGCGGCCTCGCCGAGCGCCTCGACGGGGTTGATCGACGACGGCCTGCGGGCGGCGCTCCAGGCCGCGAGCCTGGCCGCGCCCACCCCGATCAGCAGGGCCGCGGCCAGCGGGATCGGGCTGATCGACAACGCGAAGTCGTCCGGCACCACGCCGATCCGCGCGAACGCCGCCCGCAGCCCGTGGGCCACGCCGATGCCGAGCAGGCTGCCGAGCACACCCGCGACCACCGAGACGACGGTCGTCTCGACGCCGATCAGCCGGCGGATCTGCCGCGGGGTCGCGCCGACGGCCCGCAGCAGCGCGAACTCGCGGCGGCGTTGCTCGACGGTCAGGGCGAGGGTGCTGGCCACGACGAAGATGGCGACCAGGACCGCGTACCCGCCGAACGAGCCGGCGAGGATCGCGAGGATCGACTTGGTCTGACTGACGTCGTCGAACTCGGCGGCGCTGCGGTCGGGTCCGGACGAGACGGTGACGTGGTCGCCGCCGAGGGCGGCCTGGACGCGGTCCGGGAGGCCGGAGGTGCCGGGGTCGGCGAGGACGCCGATCGCGGAGACCTGGTCGGGGCGGCCGAAGAGGTCGGTGGCCTGGGTGGCGTGGAAGAAGACGGCGGCCTGGCGGGATCCGCTGCTGCCGGGTCGGTCGGGGGCCGGTTCGCCGCTGGTGGGCGGCTGACTGGAACCCGGCTGACTGGAACCCGGCTGGCTGGTGCCTGGCCGGCTGGTGCCCTGCGACGCCTTCTCCCCTCCCCCGGACGCGCCACCCTGCCCCGCGGTCGCCGCGATCCCCGCGACCCGGTACGCCACCGGCGCCGAGCGGACCATCACCCGCACCTCGCCGCCCACCGCGACCCCGGCCCGTGCCGCGAGCCCCGAGTCGAGCACCACCTCACCGGGCTTCGGCGCGTTGCCCGCCACGAGCGCGAACGGCGCCAGCACCGCCGACTCCCAGTTGTGCCCGAAGGACGGCTTGTCCGCGACCGGCTGCCCGTCCGCCCCGACCACGACGGCCGGGAAGGTCTGCTCGGCGACCGCGGCCTTCACGCCGGGCACCGCCGCGACCTTCGCGACCAGCGACGCGGGGATGGCCGGCTGCTCGGCCGCGTGTTCGAACGCCAGCACGTCGGCGCCGGGCGGGCGCACGGTCCGGTCGCCGGTGACGACCGCCTCGGCGGCCGCGTAGCGCTGGGTCGGCACGCCGCCGCGGAAGCCGGACTCCATCAGGACACCGCACGCGGCGACGAGCGCCGTGCCGCACAGGATCGCGACGAACGCGCCCGCGAACCCGCCGACGCGGGTCTTCACGGTCTGCCAGGCGAGGGTCAGCACCGCCGATCACTCCCCACGATCCGCCACGCGCACGCGACCGCGCACGCCACCAGTTCCGCGCTCAGCACCTGCCACACGTTCCCCACGGCTCACCACTCCCCGAGGTGCGTCATGCGCTCGGCCACGCGCTCGGGCGTCGGGTCGGCGAGCGAGCCCGCCAGGCGGCCGTCCGCGAGGAACAGCACGCTGTGCGCGGCCGAGGCGGCCACCGGGTCGTGCGTGACCATCAGGACCGTCTGACCCATCTCGTCCACAATGGACCGCAGCAGCACCAGGACCTGGTGCGCGGTGCGGGAGTCGAGCGCGCCGGTCGGTTCGTCGGCGAGCACGACCTCGGGGCGGGCGACCAGTGCCCGGGCGATCGCGACGCGCTGCTGCTGGCCGCCGGACAGTTCGGCGGGGAGCCGGTCGAGGCGGCCGTCCAGGCCGACCCTGGTGACGATCTCGCGCAGCCACGCCCGGTCGGCCGAGCGGCCGGCGAGGCGCAGCGGCAGCGTGATGTTCTGCTCGACGGTGAGTGACGGCAGCAGGTTGTAGGCCTGGAACACGAACCCGATCCGGTCGCGCCGCACCTGCGTCAGCGCGGCCTCCTTCAGGCCGCCGAGGTCGGTGTCGCCGAGCAGCACGCGCCCGGACGTCGGCCGGTCCATGCCCGAGGCGCAGTGCAGGAAGGTGCTCTTGCCCGAGCCGGACGGGCCCATGACGGCGGTGAACGTGCCCCGCCCGATGCCGACGGTGACCTCGTCCAGGGCGGTGACCGCGCCACCGCCCGAGCCGTACACCTTCCGCACCGCCTGCAACGACAGCGCGTCTGACCTCATCACGTTCTCCTTGGCTCGCAACGTCTTCTGGCCGAGAACGTAATTTCGCGAGGGGTCCCGCGGCGATCACGCAGACTGCCGAGCGCGGGGTGGAGCAGGCTCCACCTCCGGCCGGGTTCGTCGGCGCGGACAGATCGGCGAGGTCAGATTCGTCGGCTGCGACGAGGTGAGCGTGCGGGCGCCGAACCTAGCGTTCACGGTGACCGGAGTCACGTCGACCTGGATGGGGCGCGCGGATGTCCAAGCTCAACGAGATCAACGAGTGGTTGCGGGAGAACCTGCCCCGGCTGGTGGCCGAGTACGACGTGCCGGGTGCCGCGGTCGCCGTCAGCGTCGGCGACGAGGTGGCCGAGGCCGCCGCGGGCGTGCTCAACAAGAACACCGGCGTCGAGACGACGACCGACTCGGTGTTCCAGATCGGGTCGATCACCAAGGTCTGGACGACGACCCTTGCCATGCAACTGGTCGACGAGGACCTGCTGGACCTCGACGCGCCGGTGCGCGACTACCTGCCCGACTTCCGCATCGCCGACGAGGACGCCGCCGCGCGGATCACGGTGCGGCAGCTGATGAACCACACGGCGGGCTTCGAGGGCGACCTCTTCACCGACACGGGCCGCGGCGACGACTGCGTGGAGAAGTACGTCGCCACGCTGCACGACACGCCCCAGCTCTTCGCGCCGGGCGAGATGTTCAGCTACAACAACGCGGGCTACGTCGTGCTCGGCCGGATCGTCGAGGTGATGCGCGGCAAGTCCTACGACGACTGCCTGCGCGAGCACCTGTTCGCGCCGCTCGGCCTGACCCACGCCGCCGCGGACGCCTACGACGCGATCATGCACCGCGCCGCCGTCGGGCACCTGACGCCCGACGAGGAGACCGGGCCGCAGGTGGCACCGGTCTGGGCGCTCGTGCGGTCCAACGCTCCGGCCGGGTCGACCCTCGCGATGAGCCCCGGTGACCTGCTGAAGTTCGCGCGGATGCACCTGAACGACGGTGCCGGTGTGCTCTCCCCCGCCAGTGCCGCCGCCATGCGCGAGGTGCAGGTGCAGGTGCCGGACCTCGCGCTGATGGGCGACGCGTGGGGCCTGGGCTGGGAGCTGTTCCACTATCCACAGGGGACGGTCATCGGCCACGACGGCGGCACGATCGGGCAGAACGCGTTCCTGCGCCTCGTGCCCGAGCACGGTGTCGCGGTGGCGTTGCTGACCAACGGCGGCAAGACCGTCGACCTCTACCAGGCGATCTTCCGGCACGTGCTGCGCGAGCTCACCGGTGTCGAGCTGCCCGCGATGCCCGAGCCGGCGGCGAAACCGCCGAAGCTCGACGGCGCGCGGTTCACCGGCGTGTACGTCTCGTCGGTCGCGGAACGGGTCGTCACGCAGGACGAGGACGGCCGGATCTGGATGGAGCTCGTCCCCAAGGGGATCATGGCCGAGGTCAGCCCGGAGTCCGCCGGGAAGACCGAGCTCGTGCCGTGGCGCGACGACACCCTCGTGGCGGCGGAACCCGTGATGGGCATCCACATGCCGCACGCGTTCGTCGGCGACGACGGCAGCGGGCGCGCGCTGTTCCTGCACACCGGCCGGGCGGACCGCCGGGTGGCGCGGTGACCTTCGCCGGGGTGTTCGCCGACGCGGGCGTGGAGGGGTTCGTCCACGCCCGCGAGATCGGCGCGGGCGACCGGGAGGCGGGCCACGGCGCCGACGAGCCGGTGGTGCTGGCGTCGGTGTTCAAGATCCCGGTCGCCGTGGCCTACGCGGCCGAGGTCGCGGCGGGCCGGCTCGACGAGTCCGCACGGACGCGCGTCACCTCCCGCTACCGCATCGGCGGGATCGGCACGGCCGGGTGCGCGGACGACGTCGAGATGAGCTGGCGCGACCTCGCGCTGTTCATGATGACGATGAGCGACAACGCGGCGACCGACGTGATCTTCCACCGCGTCGGGCAGGCCGCCGTCGACGCGGTGGTGGCCGGGCTGCCGCGCACCCGGATCCTGGGCTGCTGCGAGGACCTCTTCGCGTCGGTGGTCGCCGACGTCGGCACCGAGGACGTCGAGGACGCGCTCGCCGACCCGCTGCTGGTGCCCAAGCTGTCCATTGTGGACCCCGAACGCACCACCTCCTCGACACCGCGGGAGATCACCGCGCTGCTGGACGCGATCTGGACCGACCGCGCCGCCGCACCCGAGGCGTGCCAACGGGTGCGCGAAATCATGGGCCGGCAGATCTGGCCGCACCGGCTCGCGTCCGGCTTCCCCGCCGACGTCGCGGTCGCCGCCAAGACCGGCACGCTGCCGACCGTCCGCAACGAGGCGGGCGTCGTCACCTACCCCGACGGCCGCGCCTACGCCGTCGCCGTCTTCACCCGCGCGGGCTCGCTCGACCTGCGCGATCCCGCCGCCGACGCGGTGATCGGCCGCGCCGGGAGGCTCGCCGTCGAGGAAATCCGGAGGACGTCATGAAGCGCGCGGTGGCCCTGCTCGCGGCCGTGGTCCTGACAGGCTGCGGCACCTCGGCGAACTCGGGGAGTTCGCAACTGGCCGACGGCAAGACGTTCACGATGTCGGTCGCCGCCGATCCGGGTTCGCTCGACCCCGCGCTCACGGTGCTGTCCGTGGCGCGCCAGGTCGGCCGGTTCCTCTACGGCAGGCTGATCGAACGCACGGCGAACGGCGACATCGTGGCCGGGCTCGCCGAGAAGTGGGAGGCGACCGTCACGACGGCCAGCTTCACGCTGCGCCAGGGCATCACGTGCCCCGACGGCGCGCCGCTGACCGCCACCGACGTCGCCGCGAACATCACGTTCGTGGGCGATCCCGCGAACAAGTCGCCGCTCGCCGGGATCCAGGTCGTGCCGGGCACGACCGCGACGGCCGACGAGGCGACCCGCACCGTCACGGTGACGAGCGGGGCGCCGGACGCGTTCCTGCTGACCAACGTCGGCACGCTGCCGATCGTGTGCGCCAAGGGGCTCGCCGACCGGTCGTTGCTGGCCAAGGGCGAGCAGGGCACCGGCATGTTCACCGTGTCGGAGATCGTGCCCAACGACCACTACACCCTGCAGCGGCGCAAGGACTTCAAGTGGGGTCCCGGCGACTGGCAGGCGGACCAGCAGGGCCTGCCGGACCAGGTGGTCGTGCGGGTGATCGCGAACGAGACCACCGCGGTGAACCTGCTGCTGCAGGGCCAGCTCAGCGCCGCGACCGTGGCGGGACCGGATCAGGAACGCCTGCTGGCGCAGAAGCTCGAGCACGTCGACAACGCCACGCCGCTCGGCACGCTCACGTTCAACCAGGCCGACGGCCACCCCGGCAAGGACCCGGCGGTGCGGCGGGCGCTCGTGCAGGCGCTCGACCTCGCGCAGGTCGGCAAGGTGCTCACCAGCGGCAAGGGCAGGCCCTCGCAGTCGCTCGTGACCGTGCAGCCCCGCCCGTGCACCGGTGACAACGTGGGCCCGAACGTGCCCGCGTTCGACAAGGCGGCCGCGACGAGCGCGCTCGACTCGGCGGGGTGGCGGGCCGGTGCGGACGGCACGCGGGCCAAGGACGGCACGCCGCTCGCGGTGAAGCTGCTGCAGCCGACCGTCGTCGGGCCGACCGTGACCGCGACCGCCGAGCTCGTCCAGCAGGCGTGGCAAGGGATCGGCGTGAAGGTCGAGATCGCGCCCGTGGACGCCGCCGGCATCAACCAGACGTTGTTCGGCACCGGCGCGTGGGACGTGTCGATGGTGCCGCTGACGTTGTCGCTGCCGAGCCAGCTCGTCCCGTTCGCATCGGGTCCGGTGCCGCCGCAGGGCGTGAACTTCGGCCACATCGCCAACGCCGAGTTCGAGGCGGCGGCCAAGCAGGCCGCCTCGCTGCCCGGAGCCGAGGGCTGCGAGCAGTGGAACAAGGCCGAGGCCGCGCTCGTCCGCGACGCGTCATTGGTGCCGTACTTCGACGCGATCGTCCCGACGTTCGTGAAGGGCGCGAAGTTCACGGTCAGCGACAGCCTCGACCCGACCTCGATCCGGATGCTGGCGTCATGACCTGGGTCCCGTTCGCACGGCGGCGGGCACTGCGGTTCGTGACCTCGCTGTGGGTGCTGGTGACCGCGGCCTTCCTGATGATCCACCTGATCCCGGGCGACCCGGTCCGCGAGTCCCTCGGTCTCGCGGCGCCTCCGGACCTGGTCGCCGCCCGCCGCGCCGCACTGGGCCTCGACGACCCGCTGCCCGTGCAGTACTGGCACTACCTCAGCGGCCTGTTCCGGGGCGAGTTCGGCACGTCGCTGGTGAGCGGCACCCCGGTGGCGTCGCTGATCGGCGACCGCCTGCCGGCGACCGTGCAGCTCGCCGTGCTCGCGTTCCTGGTCGTGGTCGTCGTGGCGGTGCCGGTCGGCGTCGGGATGGCCGTGCTCACGAGGGGCGGCCGCCGGCGCGGTGGCGAGCTGGCGTTCACCTCGTCCAGCGTGGTGCTGGCGGCGGTGCCGGAGTTCCTGCTCGCCGTGGGCCTGGTGAGCCTGTTCGCCGTGCAGCTCGGGCTGTTCCCGGTGGCGGGCGACGACGCCGCCGGCTCGTGGGTGCTGCCCGTGCTGGCGCTCGCGATCGGCCCGGCCGCGGTGCTCGCGCGGATCGTGCGGGTCGAGCTGTTGTCCGTGCTGGGCAACGACTACGTGCGCACCGCACGGGCCAAGCGCCTGCCGTCACGTCTCGTGTACGTGCGGCACGCGCTGCCCAACGCCGTCACCGCGACCCTGACCCTGGGCGGCATGATGCTCGCCGCCCTGGTGGCGGGGACCGTGCTGGTGGAGAACGTGTTCGCGTGGCCCGGCCTCGGGTCGACCATCGTCGGTTCCATCCAGCAGAAGGACTACCCGGCCGTGCAGGGGATCGTGCTGGTGTACGGGGCCGGGGTGCTGCTGGTGAACCTGGTGGTGGACGTGGTGCTGGCGCTGCTGGACCCGCGGTCGACGATCAGGGAGGCGTGATGGCGCCGGTCCCCGCAGCGACCCCGGTCGTGTGTCCTGCTCCCCTGCCCACCGATGCGGAGGCAGCATGCGTCGCCTGACCGTCCTGCGCTCCCCCGTGGGCGCCGCCTCCGCCGTCCTCCTCGTGGTCCTCGTGCTGCTGGCGGTCTTCGCGCCGCTGCTGTGGGGCGACCGGGCGGCGGCCATCGACACCGACGCGATCGGGCAGGGGCCGTCCGCCGAGCACCTCCTCGGCACCGACCAGCTCGGCCGCGACATCTTCTACCGCGTGCTCGTGGCCACCCGGCTCACGATCGGACTGGCGCTGCTGGCCACGCTGATCGGCGTCGTGACCGGGCTCGTGCTCGGCTCGGTCCCGGCCGTGCTGCCGCGGTGGGCGGCCAGGGTGGTCACCTCGGCCGTCAACATCGCCGTCGCGTTCCCCGGGCTGTTGCTGGCGCTGTTCTTCGCGGTCATCTTCGGCACCGGCACGACGGGCGCGGTGCTCGCGATCGGGTTCGCGATCGCGCCGTCGTTCGCGCGGCTCACCCAGACGCTGACGGCCTCGGTGAGCGGGCGCGACTTCATCGCGGCGGCCAGGGTGTGCGGAGTGGGCGGGTTCCGCATCCTCACCCGGCACGTGCTGCCCAACATCGCCGAGCCGCTCGTCGTCAACGCCACCCTGGCGGCGGGGTCGGCGCTGACCGCGTTCGCCGGTCTGTCGTTCCTCGGGATCGGTGTGCAGGCGCCGTCCTACGACTGGGGCCGGCTGCTCGGCGAGGGGCTCAACCGCATCTACGTCACGCCCGCTCCCGCACTCGGGGCGGCGGTGGCCGTGGTGGTCGCCGGGCTCGCGTTCAACCTGTTCGGCGAGGCCGCGGCGGCCGGGCACCGGCAGCGCACGCGCGCCGTGACCGGAGAAACCCCGCACCCCGCGGGTGAAGGACCGCACGACGGCCTGCTGACCGTGCGCAACCTGCGGGTCACCTTCCCCGGCGGTGTCGAGCCCGTGCGCGGGGTCTCGTTCACCGTCCACGACGGGGAGATGATCGGTGTCGTCGGCGAGTCCGGGTCCGGCAAGAGCCTCACCGCGCTGGCCGTGTCGCGGCTCGTCGAACACCCCGGCACCGTCACCGCGGACACCTTGGCGTTCAACGGGAAGCCGCTGCACGAGACGAAGGACCAGGAGCTCGGCACGCGGCTGGCGATGGTGTTCCAGGACCCGACGACGTCGTTCAACCCGACCCAGCGCATCGGCCGGCAGCTCGCCGAGGTGTCCGAGGTGCACCAGGGGATGTCGCGGAAAGCCGCGCTGCGCAAGGCGGCCGACCGGCTGGGCGCCGTGCGGATCCCGGAGCCGGAGCACCGCACGGGCCAGTACCCGCACGAGTTCTCCGGCGGCATGCGGCAACGGGCGATGATCGCGATGGGGCTGATGGGCGAGCCGCAGCTGGTGATCGCCGACGAACCCACCACCGCGCTCGACGTCACCGTGCAGCAGGAGGTGCTGCGGCTGCTCGCCCAGATCCGGCACGACCGCAGCGCCGCGGTCCTGTTGATCAGCCACGACATCACGGTCGTCGCGCAGACCTGCGACCGGGTGCTGGTGATGTACGCGGGCCGGATCGTCGAGGAGCTGCCGACCGACGAGCTGTTCGAGGCCGCGCGCCACCCGTACACGACCGCGCTGCTCAAGGCCGTGCCGGACATGGACACCGACCGGGACGCGCCGCTCGCGGTCATCCCGGGACGGCCGCCCGAGCCCGGCGAGATCGGCCCGGGGTGCCCGTTCGCGCCGCGCTGCCCGCTGGCCGACGAGCAGTGCCGGACCGAGGAACCCGACCTCACGACCCTGCGCGACGGCCACCGGGTCGCGTGCTGGAAGTCCGAGAGCGAACTGGCAGGGGTGCGATGAGCGAACTCGTCTTCACCGGCGTCACCGTCCGGTTCGGCCACCGCACGGCGGTCGACGACGTCAGCCTCACCGTGCCGTCCGGCCAGGTCGTGGGCCTCGTCGGCGAGTCCGGCTCCGGCAAGTCGACGCTCGCCGCCACCGCGGTCGGCCTCCGCAAGCCGACCTCGGGCCACGTGCGGGCGGACGGCAAGGTCCAGATGGTCTTCCAGGACCCGTACTCCTCGCTCGACCCGCGGATGAGCATCGGGAACTCCATCGCCGAGGCGATGCCGCGTGGCACGAACCGCAAGGCCGAGGTCGCGCGGCTGCTCGAACTGGTGAACCTCGACCCCGGCCGGGCCGCGGACCTGCCGGCGCGCCTGTCCGGCGGGCAGCGGCAACGCGTCGCGCTGGCCAGGGCGCTCGCCGGCAGGCCGAAGGTCGTCATCGCCGACGAGATCACGTCCGCGCTGGACGTGTCCGTGCAGGGCGCCGTGCTGAACCTGGTGCGCGACCTGCAACGACAGCTCGGCCTCTCCATGCTGTTCATCTCGCACAACCTCGCCGTCGTGCGGTACGTGAGCGACCGCATCGCGGTGATGAAGGACGGCCGGATCGTCGAGGAGGGGCCTGCCGCCCGGGTGCTCGACCACCCCGGGCACGAGTACACGCGCGCGCTGCTCGCGGCCGCGCCGAGACGCACCACGAGGCTGGAGGCTTCATGATCGACGATCTGCACGGGCGCAGCGTCGTCGCGGACACCCACAACGACCTGCTGGACGCCGTCGCGCACCGCCCGGTCGAGCGCTGGGTGCCGCACTTCCGCGAGCGCTGGCTCCCCCAGCTCCAGCAGGGCGGGGTGAACCTGCAGGTCCTGCCGGTGTTCGTGGACGACGTGTTCCGCCCGGAGGGGGCGCTGCGGCAGACGTTGCGGATGATCGAGGCCGCCCACCGCATCGCCGCGGCGAGCCCCGAGACCCGGCTCTGCCACAGCGCGTCCGACATCGACGAGGCACTGGCGGCGGACCGGATCGCGCTGGTGCTCGCGCTGGAGAGCGCGCCGGGCGTCGGCGAGGACGTGGAGCTGCTCGAGACCCTGTACCGGCTGGGCGTGCGGATCGCGTCCCTCGCCCACTTCGGCCGCACGGCGCTGGCCGACGGCAGCGGCGAGGACGGCACCGGCAGCCGGCTGACCAGGGCCGGGGTGCGCGCCCACGCCGAGATGGAACGCCTCGGCATGATCTTCGACGTCAGCCACCTGGGCGCGGCGGGCGTCGACCACGTGCTGGAGCTCTCGACCCGTCCGGTGATGGCGACGCACTCGTCGGCACGGGCGCTGCGCGACCACCACCGCAACCTGACCGACGAGCAACTGAGGGGCATCGCGGCGGGCGGCGGGGTGGTGTGCGTCAACTTCTTCGCACCGTTCCTGCACGAGTCCGACTTCACGATCGACCGCCTGGTCGACCACATCGAGCACGTCGCGGGCGTCATGGGCGTGCACCGCGTCGGTCTCGGCCCGGACTTCGTCAAGGAGGTCCTGGAGGACGTCACCCCGCCGTGCTGTGAGGCGCCGGTGATCGAGGGCGTCCGGACCGACCGGTTCCTGCCAGGGTTGGAGGGACCGGCGGGGCTGCCGCTGGTGACCGAGGCACTGCAGAAGAGGGGCTGGCCGGAGGACGACATCGTGCGCGTCCTCGGTCAGAACGTGCTCGACCTGTTCCGCACCGAACTGAGGGGATCCGCAACGTGACCACCATCGAGGACCTGTACGGCCACGCGCTGCCCGAGCAGCCCGCCCTCTCGCCCGACGGTGCCGAGATCGTCTACGTCCTGCGCACCACGAACCGCGACGAGGACCGCGACGAACGCGCGCTCTGGCGGGTCTCGAACGGCGCCACCAAGCGGCTCACCAGGGGCAGGAACGACTCGTCGCCGGCGTGGTCGCCGGACGGCGCCACGATCGCGTTCCTGCGCGCCCAGGACGGACCGGCCCAGGTCTGGCTGTTCGACGGCGAGCCGGAGCAGCTGACGACCCTGCCGCTCGGCGCCGGCGCCCCGGTCTGGAACGCCGACGGCACCAGGCTCGCGTTCTCCGCTCCGGTCGACATCGCGGACGCCTCCGCACCGATCGTCACGACCCGCCTCGACCACAAGGCCGACGGCGCCGGCTACCTGCGCAGCGTGCGCTCCCACCTGCACGTCCTCGACCTGGAGACCCGGGAGGTGCGGCAGCTGACCAGCGGCGACTGGCACGCGAGCACCCCCGCCTGGTCCCCGGACGGCACGAAGCTCGCCTTCACCGCCGGGCGCGACCAGGACGCGGACCTCACGTTCCGCGCGCCGGTGCACGTCGTCGACGTCGACGGCGGCGAGCCGAAGCTCGTCGGCCTCGCCGAGGGACAGGCCGCGACGGTCGCGTGGACCGAGGACGGGTTGCTCGTCACCGGCCGCACCACCGCGGACGCGGGCCACCTCTCCGTGCTGCGGCTCTCGCTCGACGGCGAGGTCCGCGACCTGTCCGCGGCCCTGGACCGCAACGTGATGCCCGGCATGGCGGGCTACCCCGGCGGCCTGCCCGTGCAGAGCGGGGACACCGTGTACTTCTGCGCGCGCGACCGGGGTTGCACCCAGCTCTACGCCGCCGACGTCGACGGTCCGCGCCTCGTCCTCGGTGGCGACTCCCAGGTCGTGTCCGGGCTGTCAGTCGTCGGTGACAAGGCCGCGATCGTCCTGAGCACGCCCACCTCGTACGGCGAGGTCGCCACCGTCGACCTGACGAGCGGCGAGACCACCGTCCACACCGGACACAACGAGGTCGAGCCGTTCGTCCGCGAGGAGCGCGAGTTCACGATCTCGGACGGCACGGTCGTGCACGGCTGGCTGGTCCGCGACCCCGAGCGCACCGGGCCGCTGCCGCTGCTGCTCGACATCCACGGCGGCCCGCACAACGCGTGGAACGGCACCGCCGACCCCGTCCACCTCTACCACCAGGTCCTCGCACAGCAGGGCTGGGCCGTGCTGCTGCTCAACCCGCGCGGCAGCGACGGCTACGGCGAGGCCTTCTACCGGGCCGCGCTCGGGGCGTGGGGCAAGGCCGACGCGAAGGACTTCCTGGAACCGCTCGACCAGCTGGTGGCCGAGGGACTCGCCGACGCGGACCGGCTCGCCGTCACGGGCTACAGCTACGGCGGCTACATGACCTGCTACCTGACGAGCCGCGACAGCCGGTTCGCCGCAGCGGTGGCGGGCGGCGTGGTCAGCGACCTGACCAGCATGGCGGGCACGTCCGACGGCGGCCACTACCTGACCGAGCAGGAGCTCGGCGGACGCGGCGACCACCTCGCCGAGCTGTCCCCGCTGACGCGCGTCGACGACGTCCGCACGCCGACCCTGGTCTACCAGGGCGCGTCCGACGACCGGTGCCCCGCAGGCCAGGCCGAGCAGTGGTTCACGGCGCTGCGCGAGAACGACGTGCCGGCGAAGCTCGTGCTCTACCCGGACGAGTCGCACCTGTTCATCCTCGGCGGCAAGCCCTCGCACCGCGCGGACTTCAACCAGCGCGTCGTCGACTGGGTCCGCGAGCACGCCGAGCAGCGCAAGCCGTTGGACCAGAAGCACTGGCAGCGCAGGCTGTCCGCACTCGCGAAGAAGCACGACCTGCCCGGCGCCGCGCTCGGCATCCTCTACAAGGGACAGACGCTGCACGCGCACCACGGCGTGCTCAACCTGTCGACCGGCGTCGAGGTCACCGACGACACGATCTTCCAGATCGGCTCGATGGGCAAGGTGTACACCACGACCGTCGTCATGCGGCTCGTCGACGAGGGCCTGCTCGACCTCGACGCGCCGATCGTCGAGGTGCTGCCGGAGCTGAAGCTCTCGGACCCCGTGGTGGAGCAGAAGGTGACCATGCGGCACCTCCTCACGCACACCAGCGGCATCGACGGCGACAACTTCACCGACACCGGCCGCGGCGACGACTGCCTGGAGCGCTACACCGAGCTCCTCGCCGACGCCGCCCAGAACCACCCGCTCGGCTCGACGTTCTCCTACAGCAACGCCGGTTTCGTGCTGGCGGGCCGGGTGATCGAGAAGCTCACCGGAAAGACGTGGGACGTCGCCATGCGCGAGAAGCTCTTCGCGCCGCTCGGCCTCACCCGCACCGGGACGCTGCCGGAGGAGGCGCTGATGCACCGCGCCGCCGTCGGTCACGTCACCCAGGACGAGAAGCTCCAGCCGGCACCGGTGTGGATGCTGCCGCGCTCGGTCGGCCCGGCCGGCACGATCTTCGGCAGCACCGCCGACGTCCTCAAGTTCGCCGCCATGCACCTCTCCGGCGGGCTCGCCGGGGACGGCACGCGGGTGCTGTCCGAGGAGTCAGCCGCCGCGATGACCGAGAAGCAGACCGACGTGCCCGACCCGGAGGCGCTGGGCGACTCGTGGGGCATCGGCTGGATCCGGTTCGGCTGGGACGGCGCCCGGCTGGTCGGCCACGACGGCAACACGATCGGCCAGTCCGCGTTCCTGCGCATCCTCCCGGAGCAGGACCTCGCGGTCACCTTGCTGACCAACGGCGACACGGCCCGCGAGGTGTACCTGGAGCTGTACAAGGAGATCTTCGCCGAACTCGCGGGCATCGAGATGCCGATGCCGCGCGTGCCGGACGCCGACCCGCCCGTCGTCGACACGTCCGAGCACGTCGGCCGCTACGAGCGGGCGTCCATGATCCTCGACGTCCTCGAGGGCGAGGAGGGCCTGCAGCTGGACGTGACCGCCACCGGACCGCTGGCCGGCATGTTCCCCAAGCTGCCGGTGGTCGACCTCGTGCCGGCGGGCGGCAACGTCTTCCTCTACAAGTGGCCGGACTCGAAGAGCTGGTCGAACCTGGTGTTCTACACGCTGCCCACCGGGGAGCGGTACGTGCACATGGGTGTCCGCGCCACGCCGAAGGTGTCCTGAATGAACCTGCTCACCGACATCGAGCGGCTCGTGTCCTGCGAGTCGCCGTCCACCGACCTGGCCGCGGTCGCCCGCAGCGCGGAGGTCACCGCCGAGGTGGGCGCCGCGCTGCTCGGGGCCGAACCGGAGCGGATCGTGCTCGACGGCCGCACCCACCTGCGCTGGCGGCTGGGTTCCGGGCCGCGCAAGGTGTTGCTGCTCGGCCACCACGACACGGTGTGGCCGATCGGCACGCTCGCGCGGATCCCGTTCGGCGTCGAGGACGGCGTGCTGCGCGGACCGGGCTGCTTCGACATGAAGACCGGCGTCGCGATGATCTTCCACGCCGTCGCGGCGCTCGGCTCCCCCGATGGCGTCACGGTGCTGGTCACCGGTGACGAGGAGATCGGCTCGCCGTCGTCGCGCCCGCTGATCGAGGCCGAGGCCGTCGAGCACGCGGCCGTGCTGGTCTGCGAGGGCTCGGCGGACGGGGGCGCGTTGAAGACCGAGCGCAAGGGCACGTCCATGTACGAGGTGACGTTGCACGGTCGCGCGTCGCACGCGGGGCTCGAACCCGAGCGCGGCGTGAACGCGACGATCGAGGCGGCGCACCAGGTCCTGGCCGTCGCGGAACTGGCCGACGCCGAGGCCGGCACGACCGTCGTGCCGACCGTGCTGTCGTCCGGCACGACGACGAACACCGTGCCCGCGCAAGGGAAGTTCATGGTGGACGTGCGCGTGCGGACCATCGCCGAGCAGCTCCGGGTCGACGCGGACATGAAGGCGCTGCGGCCCGTGCTCGACGGCGCGGAGGTCGAGGTGGCCGGCGGACCGAACCGGCCGCCGATGGAGCTGACCGCGTCCTCCGCCCTGTTCGACCTGGCCGCGGGACTGCTGCCGGGCATCGCGCAGGCCGCCGTCGGGGGTGCGTCCGACGGCAACTTCACGGCGGGCCTGGGGGTGCCGACGCTCGACGGGCTCGGTGCCGTCGGGGGCGGGGCGCACGCGGACCACGAGCACGTGCTGGTGTCGGAGCTGGTTCCGCGCACGGAACTGCTCGCGGCGCTGGTGAAGGAGCTGACATGACGATGGTGGCGCAGAACGTCGTCGTCCGCGGGCTCGACGAGTTCACCGAACTCGTGGCCACGCAACGACTGTACGAGTCGATCTGGCGGTCGAGCGGCAACGCTCCCCCGGTCACCGCCGAGCTGCTGCGCGCGATGACCAAGGCGGGCAGCTACGTGGCGGGCGCGTTCGACGGCGACGAGCTGATCGGCGCGTGCATCGGGTTCTGCTCCCCGCCGGACGCGGGCGCGTTGCACAGCCACATCGCCGGGGTGGCGGCGAGCGCGCGGGGGCGCAACGTCGGCTTCGCGCTGAAGCTGCACCAGCGGACGTGGGCGCTCGAGCGGGGGCTGCGCGAGGTCACCTGGACGTTCGACCCGCTGGTGCGCCGCAACGCCTACTTCAACCTGGGCAAGCTCGGCGCGGACGCGGCCGAGTACCTGCCGGACTTCTACGGGCTGATGCACGACGACATCAACGCGGGAGAGGAGAGCGACCGGCTGCTGATCCGGTGGCGGCTCGGCTCCCCGGAGGCTGTCGCGGCCTGCGCCGGTCAGCCTCGGGTCGTGAGCGCCACGGGCGCCGTCGCGCTCGGGATCTCCGACGACCTGCGGCCCGTGCGCGGCACGTGCTCGGGCACGACGGTGCTGGTCGCGGTGCCGCCCGACATCGAGGCGCTGCGGGTCGCGAACCCGCCCGCGGCGACCGAGTGGCGCCACGCCGTGCGGGAGGTGCTCGGCGGCCTGCTGGCCGACGGCGCCCGCGTCACCGGGTTCGACAGGTCCGGCTGGTACGTCGTGGAGAGGAGTGGCTCGTGAAGCTCGACGGGGTGGAGCTGCGCTGGGTCGAGATGCCGCTGCGGTCGCCGTTCCGCACCTCGTTCGGCACGCAGACCGTGCGGCAGCTGTTGCTGCTGCGCGCGGTCACCGACGAGGGCGAGGGCTGGGGCGAGTGCGTCACGATGGCCGACCCGGTGTACTCGTCGGAGTACCTGGAGGGCAGCGCGGACGTGCTGCGGCGGTTCCTCGTCCCCGCGCTGACCGGGGAGGTCGACGGGCTTTCGGTGGCGCAGCGGACGAAGCGGTTCCGCGGGCACCGGATGGCCAAGGCGGCGCTGGAGATGGCCGTGCTGGACGCCGAGCTGCGGGCGCGGGGCGTGTCGTTCGGCCGGGAGCTCGGCGCGACCCGCGACCGCGTGCCGTGCGGGGTGTCGGTGGGGATCATGAACTCGATCCCGGAGCTGCTCGACGCGGTCGGCGGGTACGTCGACGAGGGGTACGTGCGGATCAAGCTCAAGATCGAGCCGGGATGGGACGTCGAGCCGGTGCGGGCGGTGCGCGAGCGGTTCGCCGACGTGCTGCTGCAGGTGGACGCGAACACCGCGTACACCCTCGGCGACGCCCGGCACCTCGCGAAGCTCGACCCGTTCGACCTGCTGCTGATCGAGCAGCCGCTGGACGAGGAGGAGCTGCTCGCGCACGCCGAGCTCGCGAAGGTCGTGCGGACGCCGATCTGCCTGGACGAGTCGATCACCTCGGCGTCGTCGGCGGCGGACGCGATCAAGCTCGGCGCGTGCCAGATCGTCAACATCAAGCCCGGCCGGGTCGGCGGGTACCTGGAGGCGAGGCGCATCCACGACGTCTGCGCGGCGCACGGGATCGCGGTGTGGTGCGGCGGGATGCTCGAGACGGGCATCGGGCGGGCGGCGAACGTGGCGCTGGCGGCGTTGCCGGGCTGCACGCTGCCCGGTGACACCTCGGCGTCGGACCGCTACTACGCGATGGACGTCACCGAGCCGTTCGTGCTGGACGACGGCCACCTGACCGTGCCGACCGGCCCGGGGCTCGGCGTGACCCCGCTGCCGGACGCGCTGGAGTCGGTCACGGTGAAGACGGAGTGGATTCCGCTGTAGGCGGGTGGATTCCTCAGTGGACAGTGGGCAAGGTGGAGGTATGAGTCCGCGAACTGGCCTCACCCGCGTGCTGGACGACCTAGGCACCACGCTGATCGACCTCGTGCGTGGTGACCCGGGCCGGGCCGCGGACATCGGGGGCGTGGTGATCCACGACCCGGACGACGACCAGGCGCTGCCGCCGTCGGCGCTGGTGCTGGGCGTCGGCGTGCGCGACCCGGCGCCGCTGCTCCCGCTGCTGGGCAAGGAGGGGGCGGCCGCGCTGGTCGTACGCGGTCCCGTCGTGCTGACCGAGGAGGTCTCCGAGGCGGTCGACGCGTCCGGGGTGGTGTTGCTCGGGCTGGCGCCGGGCGCGTCGTGGACCCAGCTCGCCGCGATGCTGCGGTCGCTGCTCGCCGAGGGCGAGGTGGACCCGTCCGAGACGTTCGGCGGGGTGCCGGCCGGGGACCTCTTCGCGCTGGCCAACGCGGTGGGGGCGCTGATCAGCGCCCCGGTGACGATCGAGGACCGCAGCTCGCGCGTGCTCGCGTTCTCGGGGCGGCAGGACGAGGCCGACCCGTCGCGCGTCGAGACGATCCTCGGCCGGCAGGTCCCGCCGCACTACACGCAACTGCTGGAGGCGCGAGGCGTCTTCCAGCACCTGTACCGCAGCGACCAGCCCGTGCTGATCGAGCAGCTGCCCGCGGGTGACGGCACGTTCTGCCTGCCCCGCGTCGCCGTGGCGGTGCGGGCGGGCGACGAGTTCCTCGGGTCGATCTGGGCGGCGGTCCGCTCGCCGCTGTCGCCGGACGCCTCGGCGGCGTTCCGCGACGCGGCCAAGCTGGTGGCGTTGCACATGATGCGCCAGCGGGCGGGCGCGGACGTCGAACGGCGGCTACGCGCGGACCTGGTCTCGACCGCGATCGAGGGAGGCGCGGGCGCGGCGGAGGCGGTGCGGCGCCTGGGGCTCGCGGACCAGGCGTGCGTCGTGCTGGCGCTGGCCCACACGCACGGCGACGACCCCGCGCGGCACGCCCGGTTGCTGGCCGAACGCCAGCAGGTCGCCGACGCGCTGGCGATGCACCTGACGGCGGTGCACCCGCGCGCAGCGGCCGCGTTGATCGGCGACGTCGCCTACGCGATCCTGCCCGCCGAGTCGGAGGACCGGGCGTTGCGGATCGCCACGGACTTCCGCACCCGCATCGGCAACCCCGTGCTGGTGGGCGTCGGCGAGGTGTCCGACGGGCTGACGCTGTCGCGCTCGCGGGCGGGCGCCGACCTCGTGCTGCGGGTGCTGCGGGCCGGACGCGCGTCCCGGTCGGTGGCGCGGGTGTCCGACGTGCACAGCGAGGGGCTGCTGCTGGAGCTGTCGGACCTCATCGCCGAGCGCGGCGACACGCTGACCGGGCCGGTGGCGCGGCTGATCGCGTACGACCGCAAGCACAGCGCGTGCCTGGTCGAGACGCTCGGCGCGTGGCTCGACGCGTTCGGCGACGTCGCGGCCGCCTCCGCTGCGGTCTTCGTGCACCCCAACACGTTCCGGTACCGGCTGCGGCGGCTGTCGGAGGTCGGGGAGATCGACCTCGGCGACCCGGACGCGCGGTTCGCGGCGATGCTGCAGCTCAGGCTCTGGCGGCCAGATGGCGGCGCGCCGACGCGGTGAACGCCTCGGTGCAGGGGTGCTCGGCCCCCTCGAGCCAGGCGAGGTGCACGACGATCGGCTCGGCGTCGCTCAGCGGCAGGTAGGTGATGCCGGGCTGGGGGTGGTGGTGGCTCGTGCCGGCCGCCGTGACCCCGACCGCCGTGCCGGTCGCGATGGCGGTCAGCCACTCGACCACACCGGGCACGTCGACCGTGCGCGGCCGGGCGCCGGACGGCCAGAGGTCCGCGCTCGTGGTCGCCGCCGTCTCGCACACCGCGACGCACTCGCCCGCGAGGTCGTCGAGGGTGAGGGCGGCGCGGGCGGCGAGGGGGTGGTCGTCCGCGACGGCCGCGATCCGCGGTTCCTCGATCAGGGCCGCGTGGCCCAGGTCCGCGCCGGTGGGTTCGGTGCGCAGGACGGCGATGTCGGCCTCGCCCCGGCGCAGCGCGGCCTCGGGGTCGTCGGCCTGGCGGATGCGCACGACGACGTCCGGGTGCCCGGCCCGCCACTCCCGCAGGAACGGGATGGTGAACCGCCCGAGCGCGGCCCAGGCGAACGTGAGCCGGATCGGTTGCGGCGCGGCGGCTTCGGCGAGCGCGGAGTCGAGCGAGGTGAGGATGCGGTGGCTGTGCTCCCACAGCCGGTGGCCGGGCTCGGTCAGCGCCACGTGCCGGGTGGTGCGTTCGACCAGCCGCACGCCGACGCGCCGTTCGAGCTGGTCGAGCGTGCGGGACAGCGCGGGCTGCGTGAGGTGCAGCGCCTGGGCCGCCGCGGTGATCGACCGGTGGTCGCCGATCGCGGCGAGTGCCCGCAGGTGACGCAGCTCGACATTCATGACCACCGATCATAAGTGCTGCACGAACGGCATTTCTCCCCACGCGGAACCGGCCATAGCGTCGAGGGCATGAGGATTCTGCTCGTTGGAGCTACCGGCCTGCTGGGCACCGCGGTGCACGAGGTGCTGGTCGAACGCAAGCACGACGTCGTGACGGTCGCGCGCACCGGAGGCGACCTCAGGTACGACGTGACCGACCCGGCCCAGGTGGCCGATCTCTACCGGACCGTCGGTCAGGTGGACGCGGTCGCGTCGGCGGCCGGGCACGTGCCGTTCCAGCCGTTCGGGGAGCTGGCGGTCGCGGACTACCAGGCCGGCGTGACCGGCAAGGTGCTGTCGCAGGTCGCGCTGGTGCGCGAGGGCCTCGCGCACGTCACCGGGTCGTTCACGCTGATCACGGGCGTGCTGGCGCGCGACCCGATCGTCACCGGTGCGGCCGCGGCGCTGGCCAACGGCGCCCTGGAGGCGTTCGTGCGGGCGGCGGCCATCGAGATCGCGCCGCTGCGCGTCAACGCCGTGAGCCCGACCGTCTTCACCGAGGCGCTGGACGTGTACGGCGACTACTTCCCCGGCATGAGGCCGGTGCCGCTGGCGGACGTGGCGCAGGCGTACGTGCGGTCGATCGAGGGGCGGCAGACCGGGCAGGTCTACGTGCCCTGAACCCGGAGTCTGCCGAGCAGCCGGTCGACGAGAACGGGCAGCTCCTGCCGGCCCGCACCCTCCAGCCACAGGGCGATGCCCGTGCGGATCGTGGTGAGGAAGGTCGCGGCCATCAGCCGGGCGAGCTCCTCGTCCGGTTCACGCAGGACCAGCACGGCGGTCAGGTCGCGTTCGAGCGCGACCTGGTCGCCCGCCTGCCGTGCGACGAGGGACGGGTGCCGGCGCAGCAGCCGCAGCTGGGCCATCCACTCGACGTCCGGGAGGGGCCGGACGCGGTAGAGCTCGGCCGTCGAGGCGCGCAGGGCCTGCCAGGCGTCCTCGCCCTCCGGCCGTGTCGCGACCAGGGCGACGAGCGCCCGGATCCGCTCGCGGTCGGCGTCGAGGACCGCGTCCTCCTTGTTGGTGAAGTAGTTGGAGAACGTCCGGCGCGAGACCCCCGCCGCGTCCGCGATGTCCTCGACCGTCACCCCGTCCAGGCCGTGCTCCATCGCGAGCCGCAACGCCGCCGCGGCCAGCGACCGCCTGGTCACCGCCTTCTTCTGCTCGCGCAGCGTGGTGAGGGTCTCCATGCCGCCCAGCCTAGCGGGTGTAAGTTGCTCATTGCGCAAACTTGCACAACGCGCAAGAATTGCGGTGACGAAGGGGCGGGACGTGAAGATCGAGACTCGGGCGATGGGGCACCGCCAGGTGCTGGAGTCGCTCTCCGGGCTGCTGCTCGCGCTGTTCGTGGCCATGGTCAGCTCCACGGTGGTGTCCACCGCGCTGCCGCGGATCATCGGCTCGCTGAACGGCACGCAGACGCAGTACACCTGGGTGGTCACGGCCACCCTGCTCACGGCGACGGCCACGACCCCGCTCTGGGGCCGGCTCGCCGACCTGTTCAACAAGAAGACGCTGGTCCAGGCCGCGATCGTGATCTTCGTGATCGGTTCGCTGCTGGCCGGCTTCGCCCAGGACACCGGCCAGCTCATCGCCGCCCGCGCGTTCCAGGGCCTCGGCGTCGGCGGCCTGCAGGCACTCGTGCAGGTCGTGATCGCCGCAATCATCCCGCCGCGCGAACGCGGCCGCTACAACGGCTACCTCGGCGCGGTCATGGCCGTGGCCACGGTCGGCGGCCCGCTGCTCGGCGGCCTCATCGTGGACGTGTCGTGGCTCGGCTGGCGCTGGTGCTTCTGGGTCGCCGTGCCGATCGCCGCGCTGGCGTTCGTGGTGCTGCAGGCGACGCTGAAGCTCGAGACCGTCCGCCGGGAGAACGTGAAGATCGACTACCTCGGCGCGACGCTGATCGCCCTCGGCGTGAGCGTCCTGCTGATCTGGGTGTCGTTCGTCGGCAACTCGTTCGACTGGATCTCGTGGCAGACCGGCGCCATGGTCGCGGGCGGCCTCGCGCTGCTGGGCGCGGCGATCGCCGTCGAACTGCGCGTCGAGCAGCCCGTCGTGCCGCTGCACATCGTCGTCCAGCGCACCCCGGCCCTGGCGATCATCGCCTCGCTGTCCGTGGGCATGGCCATGTTCGGCGGCGCGGTCTTCCTCGGCCAGTACTTCCAGATCGGCCGCGGCTACTCCCCCACCGAGGCTGGCCTGCTGACCATCCCGCTGATGGCGGGCGTGCTGGTGTCGTCCACGATCTCGGGCCGCCTGATCAGCCGCACCGGCAAGATCAAGCCGTACATCGTGGCCGGCACGATCATCCTGGTCCTCGGCTTCCTGGGCCTCGGCATGGTCGACCACGCCACCGCGCTGTGGATCGTCGGCGTCGCGATGGCCGTCGTGGGCATCGGCGTCGGCATGACGATGCAGAACCTCGTGCTGGCCGTGCAGAACAGCGTGCCCCTGAGCGAACTGGGCGCCGCGTCGGCGTCCGTGACGTTCTTCCGCTCGCTGGGCGGCACGATCGGCGTCTCGGTCCTCGGCGCCGTCCTCGCGAACCGCGTCACCGCCGACCTCTCCGCCGCGCTGCACGTGCCGGCGGGCCAGTCGACGGGCAGCACCAGCGCCCTGAACCTCTCGGCCCTGCCGCCCCAGGTCCAGACGATCGTGCACACCGTCTACGGCGACGCGACGGCGCACATCTTCCTGATCTCCGCCGCCGTGGGCGTCATCGGCATCGTCGCGGCACTGCTGCTCAAGCCGATCACGTTGCGCACGACGATCGATCTCGAGAAGAAGGAAGCAGACTCAGCGGTCGCACGCTGACGTTTCGAGGGGGAAGTCATGAGCGCCGGCCCCAACGCCTTCGCGTCCACAGTGGACAGCTTCGGCCCGTCACCCCTGCCGTCGTCCCGCACGGTGCTGGTGGGCGTCGACGGCTCCGACACGGCGATGCGCGCGACCGCCGCCGCGTTCGGCCTGGCCCGCCGCCAGGGAGCACGGCTGGTCGTCACGTTCGTGGCGTGCCACTCGGCCCTGGCGGCGCTGAGCCCGGCCGTGGCGTCGGTGTTCGAGCACGAGGCGGCGGCCCGGCTGCACGAGGAGCTCTCGTCGCAGGTGCGATCGTTCGCCGAGGAACTGGACGTGCCGGTGACGTTCGTGAAGGCGTTCGGGGATCCGGTGACGGTGCTGCGGGAGTCGGCCGACCAGTGCCAGGCGGACATGGTCGTGGTGGGGGCGTCGCAGCAGGCGGGGCACCGGTTCGCGGGGTCGGTGGCGACCCGGCTGATCAAGTCCGGTCACTGGCCGGTGCTCGTGGTGCCCTGATCGCCCGACTGCAGCAGCCCGGGGCAGATCGCCCTGGTCAACGAGAGCAGGTCATCTCGCTCCGGGATCTCGGAACCGCCGGTGCGCAACATCGCCCTGACCGTGTCGTCGATCGCCGCCCCCGGCAACCGGCCGCGCAGTCGCTGCAACTGGTTGAGGAACAGCACGCGAAACCGCGCGCGAACTTCGGCGTCGAACGGGGCGAAGCCGTCGACCGCCCACATCATGCAGGGGTAGTAGGCCTCCGTGAGCTCGTCGATGCCCGCTTCCCCGTCTGCCTTCAGCCACAAGGTGATCAGCGCCTGCGCAGCCGACACGGGCGCCGCATCGCCGAACGCGTAGAACGTCGTGACCATCGAGCCGTGCTCTTCGAGGAACGGCGACAACGCGTGGCTGGCGGTGTCGCCTTCCACGCTGCACAGGAACTCGAGTTCCGCTGACACCGTCTCGAAGCCCAGTCGGGTCCAGCCGCGATAGCTGAGCTCTCGAGGCGGCACCTCGGGCGGGCTGATCCGGTAGGTCCAGAACGGGTCGGCCTGCTGCCGACGGTCGTCCCCGCGGCTGGAGATGTGCAACACCCGACGCCCACCCTCCCACGACCGCACCAGGTGAAGCGCCTCGACGAGGCCGTGCCGCCCTTCGGCGGGCAGTTGGGACATCCACAGGGTCGCCATCTTGGCCCATTCCGAGACAGGATCCTCGGCGTTCGGAAACAACTCGTCCGCTGTCACGACGTGCGGCGCCATCCACACCAACAGCAAGCACAGGTTCGCGGAGTACATGGCGTACCGGGTAGGCACCGACCAGCTACCGGGCTGATAGCCGGGTACGGACGCCGCTCTCGGGAGCAGCACGTTGTGGAACAACGACAAGAGAACACCTCGAAGTCGCACACAAGGCTTTCCCAGCGAGTCGACGAGGTTGATGACAAAACGCGCGACCGTCTTCCGCTCCGTCAACGGCGCGAACGACAGCAACGCGTGCAGGAAGACGTCGTCCTTCCAAGGTTCCTCGACAAGCGTCAACACCGTGAGCCGCGCGATCAGGTACTCACCGAAAGTCGGGTGCAGGAACTCGTACGTGCGGACCCGGACTTCGCTGCCGTTGATCGCCTGGGCCGTGTGGATGAAGTAGAAGCTGCCGATCACCACTCTGGCGCCGAACGCCTTGTCCGTGAGTGCCGCGAGATCGGCGTCCAGCTCCTCCTCGCTGACCCACTGACGTCCTCGGTTGAACATCGCGAACGCGGCGACCGACAACCTGAGCATCTGCTCGTCGACCAGCCGGTCCAACTCGTCGTCGGACGCGTTCGCGTGCTCCTTCCTCACCTCGCGCCTGGAGAAGCCGCTGAGCAGCCGGTCGTACAGGACCGTTTGCCCGAACGAGTCTCCGTGTTGCGCGAGCCGTTCCTCGGTGCGGTCGTAGATCGCGAGCAGCAGCAGGAGGAGCGGTTGCCTCGCCAGGTGCTCATGAGGCCGCAGTGCCTTGAGCGTGAGATCGGTGCCGTTGGCGCGGCACCACGGAACGAGCCACTGTTCGATCTGCCTGTCGGTGAACGGTTCGAGCAGCAGGGTGACCATGCCCTCCACCGGTCGTGTGCGGTCGGCCACCGACACCCTGCTGGTGACGATCACGATCACCGGGTGCCCCAGCAACGCTTCCCGCGTCTGGAACTCGGCGACGGTGTCGAGGTAGTTGGACTGGCTCACCCTGGTCGCCTGCAGCAGCTCGTCGAACCCGTCCAGCAACACGACTGGGACGGCGTCACCGATGGAGCGCACGAACTCCCGCCAGGTCGGACGATCTCCCGTCGTGATGCGGAGCCCGTGTTCGACCTGGGTCTGCACGTCGTGATCCGCGGACACGTCACGCAGTGGCACCGGCACGGCGACGAACTCACTCGCCGGCATCCTCGCAGCCAGCACCTTGGTCAGCATCGACTTGCCCGCACCGGGCTGACCGAGGACCACCAGGGGAGCTTCGGCAGCTCCGGGGGAGGTCAGGTGCCCGATCAGGAACTCCTGCAGATCCGTCCGCACAGGCTGTTCGTCCCACCAGCCCTCGTCGGCGATGCTGTCCTTGGGCCCACCCGCGGCGACCCGGAAGTGCGGATTGACGTAGGCGTCGACGACGAGGGGCAAGCGCACGCCTTCCGGCGCGACCGGCAGCAGCGGACGGCGCAGCACCCCCTGGTGATATTTCGCCAGACGCTGCCTGTGCTGATCGGCTTCCCGGCCGGCCGAGAGCTGCTCGAGCACGTCACAGACACCCGCGAGCGCGGTTTTCAGGTGGCCGATCTCGGTCCTCGTCGCCTGATGGTCGACGAGGTTCGCCCAGAACGCCACCTCGGGGAAGTCTGTCGCGAGCCGCCGGAACAGCCCCTCGTACCGGACCACCGCCTGCTCACCGACGCGCAGCGCGTGCTCGGCCGCCCGTCGCTCGCGGTCGTCCAGCCGGTCCCACACCTCAAGCCCGGCGAGGTAGCCCAGCACCTCCCGCGCTGTGCCGTCGTAGAACTCGCGGAGCTCCTCGATCGACCTCTCGTACGGCCGGTGCGGGGCGGGCACGGGCACGGGCACACGCAGCAAGGCAAGCGTGAGGCCGTCGCACGAGGACAAGCCGAGGTCGTCGAACGCGAACGGCAGA
Organism: Lentzea sp. NPDC003310; assembly: GCF_040610935.1. Lineage (NCBI taxonomy): Bacteria > Bacillati > Actinomycetota > Actinomycetes > Pseudonocardiales > Pseudonocardiaceae > Lentzea > Lentzea sp. NPDC003310. Next base: position 154,045 of record NZ_JBEXNC010000016.1, on the reverse strand, counting down.
CGAACTGCGGCCATCACGTCGAAGAAGGCCGCCACCACGATCACGCTGTGGGCGGCAGCCACCTGGTCACCCCGCTCGGCCCGCCCCTTGTTCCGCAGCCGGCCGGTCAGACCGGACACCAGTTGGTCGGTCAGGCGGAAGAACTCCGACTTGGCGTCGAACAGGCTCAACGCGAGCCCGGATCCCCCTGCCGACGCGACAAGCAACGCGCCACCGCAGAGGCGGTCCAACGCCGTGACGATCTTGTTCGGCTGGTCGCCTCCCAGCACTCGGACGGCATCCGCGTAGCTCAGAGCCCTCGGCATCGCCCCCACCTCCACCTGATCTATCGGCAACTCGGCGGCAACGTTCCGATGTGCCAGGCCACTGCGCATACCTCGGAGGACCTTGACCGAACTGGACAGGTTTCGTCGCCAATCCGCCGCAGGCCGTTGCCATACGTCGGAGCACTGCTACGGTACGTGCGGGCGCAGGGGTTTCTAAACTTAATTTAGTATTTATTCTTGACGTGCTCGGATGGCCGAAGCATGCTTTGGCCACTCGACGACGAGAGGTACGGGTATGCCGAGAACCCTGCTGTCCGTGGCCACCATCGCCCTGGCGCTGCTGGCGCCCACAGCGGTCGCCACCGCCGCGCCGTCCGCGCCGCCGCCCGAACACGCGGGCGTCGACCAGGGCGCGCCCACCTACTACGACTCGGGCATCGCGCGCACCCCGTACATGGGGTGGAACTCCTACTTCGCCGTCGGCGCGGCGTCGGAGGAGAAGGTGCTCGGGGTGGCTGACCACCTCGTCAGCAGCGGCCTCGCGAAGGCCGGGTACGACATCGTGTGGATCGACGGCGGGTGGAACGCCACCCCACCACGCGACGGCAGAGGCTCTCTCGTGCCCGACCCCGCGCGGTTCCCGAGCGGTTTCCACAAGCTGGTGGACACGTTGCACGCCAAGGGGTTGAGGGCCGGCATCTACACCGACGCCGGGGCGTGGGACGGCAAGAACTGCGCCGCGGGCAGCGGTGGCGGGTACTACGACGCGGACGCGCGGCAGTTCGCCGGGTGGAAGTTCGACGCCATCAAGATCGATTTCCTCTGCGGGATCGCGCAGAACATGGACCCGGCCGTCGCCTTCACGCAGTTCTCCGCGGCGGTGCAGAAGGCCGGGCGGAAGATGATCCTCAACCTCTGCAACCCCGTCACGGACGAGTGGAGCGTGCCGCACCGGTGGGACCAGACCGCTTACGTGGCGTACACGTACGGGCCGCGCGTCGGTGACTCGTGGCGCACCAGCACGGACGTCGCGTTCGGCACGCCGTACGAGGGCATCTGGCGCGATGTGCTGCGCAACATGGATCGCAACCTCTACCGGCCCGGCGCGCAGGGGCCCGGTCACTACAACGACCCCGACTACCTGATCCCGATGCGCAAGACCGAGCAGGGCACGTACGAGCTCAACGAGGAGGAGTCGACCTCGCAGCTCGTCATGTGGTCGGTGATGGCCTCGCCGCTCATCATCGGGTCGGACCCGCGGACGCTGCCGCCGTCGATGATCGAGACGCTGAAGAACCCCGAGATCATCGCGGTCGACCAGGACCCGCTCGCGATCCAGGGCGTGCGGGTGGCGGGCTCGAACAACGTCGACGTGTACAGCAAGGTGTTGCAGGGCAAGGGCGAACGGGCCGTGGCGGTGCTCAACCGCAACGACCAGCCGACCGACTACACGGTCTCCGTCGCCGACGCCGGGCTCAAGGGCACGGTGTCGATTCGCGACCTCCGGACCCGCTCCGACCGCGGCACCACCACCGACAAGATCACCGTCACGGTCCCCGCGCACGGCACCGCGTTCCTCAAGCTGCGCGGCGAGACGGCCGTCCCGGGCACCGACCTCGGCGGCGAGACCTCGGCCAGCCCGGCGCTCATCCGCTGGGACGACAAGACGATGGCCACGTTCGCGCGCGACAGGTCGGGGCGGCTCACGCAGCGGTCGATGGTCGACGGCCAGTGGCGCAACTGGATCGTGCTCGGCGGCCCGAAGAACGGCCAGGTGCTCGGCCAGCCGTCGGCGTTCGCGAGCCCGAACGGCCGCATCGACCTCTTCGTCCGCGGCACGGACAACGTCGCGTACCAACGGACCTACGCAGGCGGCAGGTGGGGTGGCTGGGTCTCGCTCGGCGGCAGCCTGACCGACTCGGTGTCGGTCGCGTTCACCGGACCGGACAGCTGGAGCCTCTTCGGCCGCGGCGCCGACGGCCGGGTGTGGACGCGAGACAAGGGCAACGCCACCTGGACGTCCGTCGGCTCGCCCGGCAACCAGCAGATCTACGGCAGGCCCTCGGCGGCGACGGTGGCGGCGGGCACGTTCGTCACGGTCCGGCTGCAGGACGACTCCGCCTGGTACCGCAGGCGCACCGCGAACGGCTGGTCCGCGTGGACCTCGCTGGGCGGCGTGATCAGCGGCAGCCCCACGGCCCTCGCGAACGGGGACCGGGTCAGCGTCTTCGTGCGCGGCAGCGACTACACGCTGTGGCAGCAGGACCTCGTCGACGGCGCGGGGACCTGGTGGTCGAAGCGCGACCAGTTCGTCAGCAACGCGCTGACGGGCGCGGTCGGTGCGGCGGCCGGGGACGGTGGCACGTCCTGGGTCGCCGTGCGCGGGCCCGACAACGCCGTGCACGTGTCGAGCCTGACCGCCCGCTGAACTTGGGAGTTCACCGATGACCTCACGACGCTCTTTCCTGAAGGCCACGGGTGCGCTAGGGCTGGGAGCCATGGTCCTGCCCACGTTCTCCGCGCACGCCGAGCCCCACCGCCCCGCCGGCAACCCGCTGGCGCCCAACCCCACCACCCTCTGGTACCCCGCCCCCGCCGACGAGGCGAAGATCATCGAGCAGGGGCTGCCCATCGGCAACGGCCGCCTCGGCGCGCTCGTCGGCGGTGGCGTCGAGAAGGACTTCCTGTACCTGACCGACGTCACGCTCTGGACCGGTGAGCTCAACGACGCGCTCGAAGGCGACGGCCAGCTGCCGTACGACTACACGCACTTCGGCACGTTCTCGATGCTGGCCAAGCTCTACGTCGAGGTGCCGGGCCACGCGGGCGCCACGAACTACCGCCGAGAGCTCGACCTGAGCAACGGCCTCGTCACCACCAGGTACACCCACGGCGGCAAGCAGTACCGGCGGGAGATCTACTCCAGCCACCCCGACGACGTCGTGGTCGTGCGGCTCGTCGGGCCGGACCAGTCCGGCACCATCAGCCTCCAGGGCACGCACGGCGAGCCGACCGTCGGCGACGCGCCGCACACCGCGGCCGTGTTCACCGGCTCGTTGCCGAACAAGCTGGCGTACAGCGGTGTCGTCACAGCGTTCAGTCCTGATGGAACGGTCCAAGTGGACGGCTCCAACCTGCGATTCACTGGCTGTTCGGACCTCGTGATCGTGTTCTCCGGCGGCACGAACTACGTCCCGGACGCCTCGGCCGGGTTCATGGACCCGCTGGTCGAGCCCGCGAAGATCGCGCTGCAGAAGGCGGCCGTGCGCGCGAAGGCGGACGCGTTGCTGCGCACGCACGTCGCGGACTACTGCAAGAAGTACGACCGGCAGAAGGTCGACCTCGGCCGGTCCACCGACGCCCAGCGAGCGATGGACACGTGGACCCGTCTCCAGGCGCGGGCCGCGTACCCCACGCCCGACCCGGAGCTGGAGGCAAGCTACCTCCAGTTCGGCCGCTACCTCGCCATCACGGGCTCGCGCGACAACCTGCCGATCAACCTGCAGGGCCTGTGGCTGTCGAACAACAATCCGGACTGGTACAGCGACTACCACACGGACATCAACATCCAGATGAACTACTGGCTCGCGGACCGGGCCGCGCTGTCGGACACGTTCGAGGCGCTCGCGAACTACTGCGTCGCCCAGCTGCCGGCGTGGACGAACACCACGCAGGCGGTGTACCAGGACCCGCGCAACCGGTTCCGCAACACCAACAACCGCGTGGCCGGGTGGGCGGTCGCCTTCTCCACCAACATCTACGGCGGCAGCGGCTGGTGGTGGCACCCCGGCGGCAACGCGTGGCTGTGCATGTCGCTGTACGAGCACTACGAGTACACGCTCGACCGCGACTACCTGGCCAAGATCTACCCGTTGCTCAAGGGCGCCTGCGAGTTCTGGGAGGCGCGTCTGGTCGAGACCCCGGACGGCCTCGTCGACGACCACGACTGGTCCCCCGAGCACGGCCCGCAGGACACCCGCGGCAACACCTACAACCAGGAGCTGGTGCACCACCTCTTCGGCACGTACCGGACCGCGACGGAGGTGCTGCGCCGCGACCAGGCCTACGGCCGCAGGATGTCGGCGCTGCGCGACAGGCTGTACCTGCCGGTCGTCAGCCCGAAGACCGGCATGCTGCAGGAGTGGATGTCGCCCGACGACCTCGGCGAGACCACGCACCGGCACCTGTCGCCGCTCGTCGGTTTCTTCCCCGGTGACCGCATCAACCGCGACGACTCCCCCGCGGCCCTCCTCGACGGCGTGAAGCAGCACCTGATCACGCGCGGCATGGAGAGCTTCGGCTGGGGTCTCGCGTGGCGGGCGGCGTGCTGGGCTCGACTGAAGGACGCCGACCGGTCGTACGAGCTGATCCAGAAGGTCATCCGGCCGTCGATCGACCACGCGAACGGCACGGCGCCGAACTTCTTCGACATGTACAGCTTCGGCGACCGCTCCATCTTCCAGATCGACGCGAACCTCGGCGCTCCGGCGGCGATGCTCGAGATGCTGCTCTACGCGCGGCCGGGCGTGATCGAACTGCTGCCCGCGCTGCCGTCGGCGTGGCGGACCGGTTCGGTCACCGGGATCGGTGCTCGCGGCGGCTTCACCGTCGACCTCGCGTGGAAGGACGGCAAGGTCACCACCGCGACCGTCCGCAGCGTCGGCGGCACGGAGACCGAGGTCCGGTTCGGCAGGTGGAGGAAGAGGATCAGCCTGCGGAAGGGGCAGTCGGTGACGCTGCGGCCGTGACGCCGGCGGGGTCCGTGGTCACCGGCGTTCTACGATCGGCCGGTGACCACGTCCCCCGTCGAAGTCGTCCTGACCGACCGCGGTTCCGCACGGGTGCAGCGCGTGCTGGCCGCGGTCACGATCGCGGCGTCGGTCGCCTCGGGCGTCTGGCTCGCGTTCTCCGGCCAGGCCTGGTGGGCGATCATCCTGTGGGAGCTCGGGCTCCTCGTGGTCGTGTTCGGCATGCTGGCGCTGTGGACGACGGCGGCCGAGTCCGCCGAGCAGACCGAGGCGTTGCGGGCGGCCGGAAGGGCGGTCCTGGGCGAGGTCACCGGCAAGACCGTGTTCGACGCGAGTGACGCGGTCATGTACGAGCTCACGCTGTGGATCCCCGTGCCCGGCGGCGGTTTCGAGGACCGGCACCGCTGCAGCCGGGCCGGGTGCACGGACGTCGAGCGGGGCGGGCGGGTCACCGTGCTGCTCGACGCCGCCACCCGCACCTGGGCCGTGATCCACTAGACGGCGGCGGTCGACCCGCGCACCACCAGGGTGGTCGCGAGCTCGATGTGCAACGCCTCGGGCTGGTGGCCGTCCAGCATCCGCATCACCTGCGTCACCGCGATGCGGCCCATCTCCCGCAACGGCTGCCGCACCGTCGTGAGCGGCGGGCTGGTGGCCTCGGCCAGGTCGATGTCGTCGAACCCGGCCACCGACAGGTCCTCCGGCACGCGCAGACCGCGGTCGCGCGCGGCCTGCAGCGTGCCGACCGCGATCTTGTCGTTGAAGCACACGATCGCGGACGGCCGGGGCTCCAGGTCGAGCAGCTCCGCCGCCGCCTGCCTGCCGTGCGCGGTGGTGGGTTCCACGTGCCGCAACCGGTCCGCGCCCAGCAGCACCCCCGCCTGCGCGAGAGCCGCCCGGTGGCCGGCCAGCCGGGCGTCCCCCGCGAGCCACTCCTCGGGGCCGGCGATCACGGCGATGTCCCGGTGCCCCAGGCCGATCAGGTGGTCCGCGACGGCTCGTGCCCCAGCGAAGTGGGCGGCCGACACGGACGCGATGTCCGGCAGCGGCAGGATGCGCGGGTCCACCACGACGAACGGGTAGCCGGCGCGGGACAGCGCGACGAGCTCGTCCCCCTCCTCCGGCGGCAGGATCAGGATCGCCGCGTCGACGTCGGCCTGCCCCGGCAACGCCTGGAGCGCGTCGCTGTGCTGGCCCGACTCCCCCGCGTCGAGCACGAGGCGCAGGCCGTGCAGCTTCAGCGTCTCCGCGATCGACGAGACGATCAGCCCGAAGTAGTCGGTGAGGACGTACGGGCAGCGGACGTAGACCGTCCTGAGCCGCGCGGGCGTCTCCCGGCGGCGGCGTTCGACGGCCTGCAGCACCAGGTCACGGGTGCGCGGGGCGACGTTGACGTGGTCGTTCAGCACCCGCGAGACGGTCGCGATCGACACGCCGGTCTCGGCGGCGATGTCCCGGAGGCTCGCGCGCTGTTTCACGTGTTCGATCTTGCGTTCCACCAGGTCAATGTACCGGAACTCGGCTAGACCATTGACCGTCGCCACGACCGGGTGTTTCATCCTGAAAGCTGACGTTTCACAGTGATGAATGGGTGTTACATGAGACGAACCGCGATCGTGGCCCTGGTCCTCGGCCTGACCGCCGTGCCGACGGCGGAGGCCTCCAGCGCGCCCCAGGTCAGGGTGTGGGTGACGACGCCGGACCGCGCCGAGCTCCTGCACGAGCGGCCGCGCGTCGCGTTCGGCACCGGTGCCTCGCAGCACCCGACGATCGTGGTCGACCCCGGCCGCCGCTACCAGGAGGTCGACGGCTTCGGCGCGTCCATCACCGACTCGTCGGCCGAGCTGCTCGCCGGTCTCGCCCCCGCCGTGCGCGCGGAGACCATGCGGAAGCTCTTCGACCCGGTCCGGGGCATCGGGGTGAGCTTCCTGCGCCAGCCCGTCGGCTCGTCCGACTTCACGGCGGCGGCCGAGCACTACACCTACGACGACGTGCCGGCCGGGCAGACCGACTTCGCGCTCAGGCACTTCAGCATCCGCCACGACGAGGCGAAGATCCTCCCGTTGCTGCGCGAGGCCAAGCGCCTCAACCCGCGGCTGAAGGTCATGGCCACGCCGTGGAGCCCGCCCGCGTGGATGAAGGACAACGACTCGCTCGTGGGCGGCCGGCTCAAGGACGACCCGAGGATCTACGACGCCTACGCGCGCTACCTCGTGAAGTTCGTGCAGGCGTACGCGAGGGCAGGTGTGCCGATCGACTTCCTGTCCGTGCAGAACGAACCGCAGAACCGCACTCCCGACGCCTACCCCGGCACGGACATGCCGGTGGCAGCACAGATCAAGGTGATCGAGGCGCTCGGCCCGAAGCTGCTGCTCGCCAGCCCGCGCACCAAGATCCTCGGCTACGACCACAACTGGGCCACGCACCCCAACGACGGCACGGCGGAGGCCGACTACCCGTTCCAGGTGCTGAACAGCAAGGCCGCGAGGTGGCTCGCCGGTACCGCCTACCACTGCTACTACGGCGACCCGAGTGCGCAGAGCAAGCTCCGCGACGCCTTCCCGGACAAGGGGATCTGGTTCACCGAGTGCTCGGGGTCCAAGGGCGCCACCGACCCGCCCGCGAAGGTCTTCAGCGACACGCTGCGCTGGCACGCGCGCAACGTCGTGCTCGGCACCACGCGCAACTGGGCCAGGAGCGCCGTGAACTGGAACATCGCGCTCGACAGCACCGGCGGCCCGCACCTCGGCGGCTGCGGCACGTGCACCGGCCTCGTCACCGTGCAGCCGGACGGATCGGTCGTCACCGACGCCGAGTACTACACGATCGGCCACCTGTCGAAGTTCGTGAAGCCCGGCGCGCGCCGCATCGGCAGCACGTCGTTCGGCACCACCGGCTGGAACGGCCAGGTCATGGACGCCGCCTTCCGCAACCCGGACGGGTCCACGGCTCTCGTGGTGCACAACCAGAACGACGAGCCGCGGTCGTTCGCGGTGAACGCCGGCGACCGCACGTTCGAGTACACCCTGCCCGGCGGCGCGCTGGCCACGTTCACCTGGACCGCCCAGCTCCGCAGCCGGTACGACCAGGTGTCGCTGGCCGGCGCGACCGCCAGCCCGGACGGCGCGGCCGCGATCGACGACGACGCGTCGACCCGCTGGTCCAGCAACGCCGCCCAGACGCCCGGCCAGTTCCTCCAGGTCGATCTGGGGCGCCGCAAGGACTTCCGCCGCGTCGCGATCGACTCCGGCGGCAACCTCGGCGACTTCGTGCGCTCCTGGGAGCTCTCGGTCAGCGACAACGGCACGAGCTGGCGCACGGTCGCGTCCGGCGCCGGCGTGGGCCAGCTGACGAACGTCGACGTCCGTCGCACCAGCGCGCGGTACGTCCGCATCACGTCCACCGGGCCCGCGAGCAACTGGTGGAGCATCGCCGATTTCCGTTTGTACAACTGAAGAATCTGAATCGGGCGCCCAACCCCTGCAAGGAGCGCTTATGTCAAAGGTGACACAACGCTGGCGCGGCATCGCGATGGCCGCGGCCGTGGTGACGGCGGGATCCACCCTGGTCTCGCCCGCCGCCACCGCGGCCACGAACGCGAGCGTCTGGCTGACGACGGCGGACAAGTCGAACGCGCTGACCAAACAGGCCGACGTGACGTTCGGCTCCGGCGGCAGCGGCTCGACGATCACGGTGAACCCGAACTCCACCTTCCAGTCGATGGTGGGCTTCGGCGCCTCGTTCACGGACGCGGCGGCGTGGAACATCTTCAACTCACCGCGCCGCAACGAGATCATGAGCAACCTGTTCGACAAGAACAACGGCATCGGCATGAGCTTCATCCGCCAGCCGATCGGCGCGACCGACTTCTCGCGGAGCTTCTACACCTACAACGACGGCGCGGCGGACCCGTCGCTGTCGCGGTTCTCGATCGACCACGACCGGGCGTACATCCTGCCGTTGCTGCAGCAGGCCAAGCAGCTCAACCCGCAGCTCGCCGTGATGGCGACGCCGTGGAGCGCGCCGGCGTGGATGAAGAACAACAACAACCTCATCCGTGGCTCGCTCAACGACAGCCGGATCGGGGTCTACGCCGACTACCTGGTCAAGTTCGCCCAGGCGTACAAGGCCGCCGGCATCCCGATCGACTACATGAGCGTGCAGAACGAGCCGTTGTTCGAGCCGCCGGGCTACCCCGGCATGTACATGTCGCCGCAGCAGCAGGTCAACGTCATCAACACGCTGGTGCCGAAGCTGCGCGCGGCCGGTGAGCAGGCCCGCCTGCTCGGCTACGACCACAACTGGGACAACGTCGACTACCCGCAGACCGTCAACAACGGCGCGGGCGGCAACGTGATCGGCTCCGCGTGGCACTGCTACGGCGGTGACGTCAGCCGGCAGTCGATCGTGAAGAACAACCAGCCCGGCAAGGACGTCTTCTTCACCGAGTGCTCCGGCACGAGGTCCGCCAGCGACGCGGCGACGTTCCGCGACACGTTGCGCTGGCAGGGCATGAACCTCGCGATCGGCGCGACGCGCAACCACGCCCGCACCGTCGCGATCTGGAACATGGCGCTCGACCAGAACAACGGCCCGGTGATCGGCAGCTGCACCAACTGCACGGGCGTCGTCACGACCAACGGCGGCAACGTCACGTACAACGCCGAGTACTACGTCCTCGGGCACCTGTCGAAGTTCGTGCAGCCGGGCGCCGTCCGGATCGACTCGACCGGCTTCGGCGAGGGCGGCGTGCAGAACGTCGCCTTCCGCAACCCGAACGGCCAGATCGTGCTCGTCGCGCTGAACACCGGCGGCCAGCAGGACTTCCGCGTGCAGTACAACGGCCAGACGTTCGGCTACACCCTCCCCGCCGGCGCGATGGCGACGTTCACGTGGCCCGGCACGCTCGATCCCGGCCAGCCGCCGACGGGCCGCACCGGTGCCATCACGGGCCTGGGCGGCAAGTGCCTCGACGTGACGAACGGGTCGACCGCGAACGGGAACCTGCCGCAGATCTGGACCTGCTTCAGCGGCCCGAACCAGACGTGGACGCTGTCCTCCGACGGCACGGTGCGCGGCCTGGGCAAGTGCCTCGACGTGACCGGGAACGGGACGGCGGACGGGACGGCGGTCCAGCTCTGGGACTGCTTCGGCGGTCCGAACCAGCGGTGGACGGCCTCCGGCGGCCAAATCGTCAACGCCGGCAGCGGCAAGTGCCTCGACGTGGTCGGCAACAACAACGCCGACGGCGCGAAACTGCAGATCTGGTCGTGCACGGGCGGGGCCAACCAGCGGTGGACCGTGCCCGCGTAAGAGTTGCGGAAGGCCGGTGCCCGGAGACGGCGGGCACCGGCCTTTCCCGAGTTCGAGCTTGAGGTCCTGCCGTGCGGGTAACCGGGCGGCATGACCGATCCCGTCAACCCCGAAGCGCCCCACTCGCCCGGCACGCCCAGCCTCGACGACCTCGACGTCGAGGAGCCCGAGGTGCCGCAGGCGGAGACCGACGACCCGAGCGAGCCGCCGGACTAAGAGGCTCGCTGCACCGGCAGCACGGCGGCGAAGTCCCGGTTCGGCTCGGACTTCCCGCCGTGCAGGAAGCCCCTCACCCACTGCACCACGTCGGCGGGGGCGGGCCGCGGGTCGGCGTCGTCCATCCGCGCCACCTCCACCAACTGGCCGAGCCGGTCCTCGACCGCCACCGTCCAGCCGCGCTGCTCGGTCCACTGCAGCGCCAGGTAGTGGTCGGGGTAGCCGGGCATCCGGCCGTCGAGCGCCACGTAGGCGCCGGGGCGCGGTTCCATCTCGACGAACGAGCTGTCGCCGCGCAGTCCGAGTCCTGCGACCACCTCGCGGACGTAGCGCCGGATCAGGCGCACCGCGGAGTCGTCGAAGTCGATGTCGAAGCCGAAGTCAGTGGTCATCCCGCGGTCCATGCGCGCAGAGCCTCCATCCACCCAGTCGTGCGCGGGTCGGATACCCGTCCGGGGTGTCGGCAAACGCGTTCTCAGGACATCCGTACGGTGAGCCTGCCCACAGGCGGTCCGGGGTCGGCCCCGGACCGCCCGCGCGGGTCATCCGCCGTACGGGTTCGCGGCCTTCTTCGCCGCGTAGGTCAGCATCGGCTTCACCTTCGCCCAGTGCCCGTCCTGGCAGGAGTAGGCGGGCAGGAAGCCGGCGCAGTCGCCCTGCCAGTTGCCGATCTCCCACGTGTAGTGCGGCACGCCGAGCTCGCCGTAGACCCAGTCGTCGATCGAGCCGCCCGCGGTGTAGAGCAGCTCACCGGGCTGGCCGTACTGCCAGTCGGGGCCCGCGAGCGCGGCCATGTCCTTCGCCATCGCCCGCAGCGGCCCGTCGTTCGGTGACGGCGTGGTGGTGTAGCCCCACGGCAGCAGCACGACGTTGAGCGCGGAGTGCATGGTGACGACCATGCCGCGCGTCCTCGGGTCCGCCGGGTCGGTCACGGCGGGGCCGCGCGTGTCCGGGTAGAGCGAGCGGAAGAGCTTCTCCAGCGCCCTGGTCTCCACCTCGGAGTCCGGGCTCGGGCCGCGGTAGACCTGGTGGCACGGGTCGGACGACGTGCCGTTGTCACCCCACTGCGCGTCGAAGTTCCGGTTGACGTCGACGCCGACCTGCGCGCCGGGGTCCTGCGTCGTCGGGCACTCCTTCGGGCCGTTGGCGTGGTTCGCGTTCTTGCGCTGCAGCTTCGGCGAGTCGCCGCCGGACTGGACGATCTGCACGCCGTCCGGGTTCGCGATCGGCACGACCCAGATCTCCGTCGTGTCGAGCAGCGACGTGACCTCGGCGTCCTTGCCGTAGCCCTGGGTCAGGTGGTCGATCCAGCGCCAGGCCATGTCGCCGGTCGTGATCTCGCGGGCGTGGATCTGGCCGGACACGACCAGCCGCGGCTTGCGGACGTCCGGGGTGAGCCGGCAGTCGCCCCGGCTCTTCCTGGTCAGGCAGACGGCCTTCAGGTCGTAGCCGCCGGCGCCCTGGGTCTTGCGCCACGAGTCTCCGTAGTCGACGACGGTCGCGAGGTGCGCGTACCGGCGCGCGACCTGGTCGAGGTGGGCGTGGTGCGCCTTCACCGTGCGGTAGCCGCCGTAGTACGTCTCGGTGACGCCGTGGCCCTGGGTCTTCAGCGTGGACGACGGCGGTGCCATCACGGACTCGACCGCGCCGTTGAACCCCGCCTCGGTCAGCCGGGTGTGCGTCTCCTTCGAGCCGAGCACGAACAGGTCGTCTCCGTCGCGCTGCTCGAGCACGTCGAACCCGCGCGCGAGCAGGTCCTGCGCCTTCTGCCCGAGCGGTGCGGGCACGCGGTAGACGTACGTCACGCCCTCCTGCGCCGCGACGGGCTGTGGTGGCGCGGCCGTCGAGGTGCCGACGAGGAAAGCCACGCTGGCGGCACCCGCCAGCGCAAGGCCCAGCCTTCGCTGCTTCATGGTGTGCGAACCCCCTGTAGAGCCGCCGGTCGTGACCGATGGCGACGAAGTGATCTCCCCTTGTGTCCGACAACGGTTCCACAGGCACGCTTGTTCGCCCAACGGCGCAGCGTCTCATTGGCCATCATGGGCGGATGCGATTCGAGACCGTCGAACGGCGTCGCGTGCGCCTCGGGATGGCCGACGTGGAACGGGACCGCGATCGCCACGAGGCGTGGCTGATCAGCGTGGACGGCACCCCGCAGTCCTATGTGGACCTGCTGGACCCCACCAGCCTGCCGTTCGACGCGCTGCGCAGAGTCGCGGACGTGGTGGACGCATTGCCGCCGGGTCCGTTGACCGCCCTGCACATCGGTGGCGCCGCGGGCAGCCTGCCGCGCTACGTGCAGCACACGCGGCGGGGCTCTGAACAGCTCGTCGTCGACATCGACGCGGAGCTGGTCGACCTGGTCAGCGCCCACCTCCCGCTGCCCACGGGCATCTCCGTGCGGGCTGGGAACGGCCTGGACACCATCCGCACGGCGCACGACCTCGACCTGGTCGTCGTGGACGCGTTCGACGGCGGTGCCGTGCCGGAGGAGTTCGCGAGCGCGGAGTTCCAGCGGCACGTCTCCCGGACGTTGACCGGCTCGCGCACGTACGTCGTCACCCTGGTCGACCGGCCGGGACTGCCCGGTACCACGAGGCTGGTCGACGCCATCGGCGCCCAGTTCGGCGTCCCGCTGGTGATCGCGGACCTGGGCGTGCTCGCCGGAACGGGCACCGGCACCGTCGTCCTGGTGTCGACGGACGCGCCGCTGCCGGTGGCGGAGCTCGACGAACTGGCCCGCGCGGCCCGCTTCCCCGCGTCCGTCTCGATTGGACTGTGATCTCCAGCCGGACGTCGTGGGCCGAACGGGCGACGGCGGTGCGGACGGCTCGCCTGCCGTGCACCTCGTGGACGCGCTCGCCCTCGCTGTTCGGCCGCGACGACCAGATCCGCTGCCTCGCCGGGATGCTCACCGCCGCCCGTGACGGTCTCGCCGCGCCCCGCCCCTCACCTCCCGCCACGTGCCGCACGCCCCGCCAGCCGCCTTTGGGCACCACCCGGCAACTCCTGCCCCACTCACCGCCGCCACCCACCTCACTCCCCGCCACCACTGCCGCCGCCTTCCCGCCACCGCACACCGCGCCACCCGCCGTCCCCCAGCAGCTCCCACGAACCCCTGCCCCTGCACCCCCTGTTCTGCCAAGATCGGCAGCATGGATGCGGGACAAGCGCAGCTCGCGTACTTGCTGGACCCGCGGGCCCACCCCGACGGACGCACCGTGCTCGACCTCCCCGGCACCGACGTGTCCCCGGCGGCCGCCGCTGAGGCGCTCATCGCCCTCTACCGCGCCGACCCCGGCCTCGACCAGGTCACCGTCGCCGTCGGCGCCCGCCCGATCGGCGCCTGCACGCGGGCCTGGTTCGCGCGCAGGTCCGGTGAGCCGCTGCACCGGCTGGGCGAGGCGGACCGGGCCGGGCAGCCCGGCGTCTCCACCCAGTTCGAGCTGCTCCGGTTCTCCTGCGAAGGCTGCGACCGCCGGGCGGCGCGCCTCACCTACGACGACCGCGACCTGCCGCGCTGTCCCGAGCACGGGGTGATGGAGTTGCGGGGATGAGGTTCGAGCAGCTCGCGCGTCCGGTGAGTGACGGCCTGTCCGGCCGGTTCGTGCTGGTCAACTACCTGCCCACGGCGGCGGGGGCCGTGTGCGTGCTCGTGCTCGTGTGGGCGGGGGCTCCCGGTGCCCGGCTGGACTTCGGCGCGGCCTGGCGCACGGCGGGCAAGGTCGGGGTGGGCGAGGTGTTCGTCCTCGTGCTGGCGGTGACCTTGCTTTCGCTGTTGCTGCAACCGTTGCAGCTCGCGCTCGTCCGGATGTTGGAGGGTGCGTGGCCCCGGTTCACCGCCGGGCCCGCGCGGTGGTGGCAGCGGCGCCGGCGGGCTCGTCACAAGAGCAGGGCGGTGGCGTCGTCCGAGGAACCGGCCGAGGTGCAGCGGGCCGGTGAGGCGGCTGCGGTGCTCCGGAGGCGGTTCCCGCACGACGAGCACCTCGTGCGGCCCACCGCGCTCGGCAACGTGCTGACCGCGATGGAGGACCAGGCCGGGCGGCCGTACGGGCTCGACGCCGTCGTGGTGTGGCCGCGGCTGTACCCCGTGCTGGGCGAGCAGGTGCGGGCGGTGGTCGCGGACCGGCGCGACAGCCTGGACCTCGCCGCCCGGTTGTCCGTCACGCTCGGGCTCACGGCGGTGGTCGCGGCGGCGCTGCTGCACCGGGCGGGCTGGTGGTTGCTGCTGCCGCTCGGGCTGCTGCTCGCGGCACGGCTCGCCTACCGCGGGGCGGTGCAGGCGGCGCTCGCGTACGGCGAGGCCGTCGAGGCCGCGTTCGACCTGCACCGGTTCGACCTCTACCGGGCGCTGCACCTGCCGTTGCCCGCCGACGTCGAGACCGAGAAGCAGGACAACCGGCGGCTGTCGGCGTTCTGGCGGCAGGGCCGGCCGGTGCGGTTCCTCTACCAGCACGAGAAACCGGAGGATCAGGGCCCCGAGTGACACCACTGGGCCCACCGCATCGGGTCGTGCGGGTCCTCCTCGCGGGCCAGCAGCACCGCCTCGTGCACCGCGACCGCCGGGTCCTCGCCGAGCCGCGCGTACACCGCCGCCGTGAACGAGGCCGCCGGCTGGTCCTCGACCGACCACAACGTGCCGACGACGTGCCGGAACCCCGCCGCCTGGAAGCCCGCCGCCACGTGCAGGGCCTCGTCGGGCAGGTCCACCGCGCCGACGCCGGTGCGGCACGCGGACAGGAACGCCAGGTGCGCGCCACCCGGTACGGCGGCGATCGCGGCGAGCCCGAGAGTCCCGTCGTGCAGCACGATCCCGGACGCCGCAGGATCGGCCAGGTCCTGCACGGCGTGGCAGGCGAAGTGCACGACGTCGTGCTCACCGAGAGCGGCGGTCACCGCGGCAAGGGTCGCCTCCGGTCCTCTCAGGACGGTTGTCGGCAGCGCCCGGGAGACCGCGCGGACCTCCTCGTCCACCCCGAGCAGCACCGGCAGCCCGGGAACCTCCGGCACCGCCACCACCAGCGCGGTGCGGGGCCGCGTGGTGCCGGTGAGCGCGAACATCCGCAGACTGCCCGCGTACGACGACACCACGCGGTCCAGCACCGAGTCGCCGCCGAACGACAGGGCCGCGTGCACCGGCAGCAGCGACAGCAATCCCGTGGGACTCCACCAGATCCGCCGCGGCAGCGGGTCCAGCGCGGCCAGCACCGGCGCGGCGACCGCGCGCCACAGCCAGTCGAGCGTCTCCCGCACCTGCGCGACCAGCCGGGCCTTCTCCGGCAGCGGCAGCGACCGCGACTCGAGCCTCGCCTGGGCACCCAGGAACACGTGCGCCCGCGCGGTCACGTCCGCGGAACCCAGTTCCGGCAACGGAACCACGGCCACCCCGGCCGGGCTCACCACCAGCGCGTCGCACCGGTACCGGCTGACGTTGAGCACGACGACCGTCCGCTCCCCCACCTCCACCGACACCTCGCCACCGGAGAGCAGCAGCCGGCTCCGCTCGACCAGCTCGAGCGCCCGCTCGGGCCGCCCCGCCGACACCGCCCACGCCGCCGCGTCGTTGCCCAGCGACTGCCAACCGGCGAGCAGCTCCTCCGTGGCGAGCGACGGCAGCAGGTCGACCACGCCGCCGAACCCCGCGAGCGCCGCCTCCGCGTCCCCCGACTTCGCCGCGAGCCGGCCCAGGCGCACCGCCGACCTGCTCCGCTCCACCGGCGGCCCGGTCGGGTGCTCGACGGCCGCGCGCAGGGCCGCCACCGCGTCGGCGCGGTCCCGGCGGTGGTGCGTGCGGGCCAGCCGGTCCAGCAACGCCGACGCCAGGCTCCCCAGCACCCAGGCCCGTTCCGGCGCGAGCTCTCCGCACAGCCCGAGCGCTTCCCGGTGCACGCGAACGGCTTCGTTCAGCAACTCCGGGTCGTTGCGCCGTCCCGAGTTCATCCGCAGCGCCTCGCCGAGGTTGCACAGCCGCACCGCGGTCGGGTCCACCGCCCGCAGCACCGCGACGGCCTCGTCGAGATCTCCGGGACCGCCGCGGCGGACCAGGGCGGCGCCGAGTGCTTCGCCGAGCGGCCGCACGGCCCGCAGGAGGTCCACCACCTCGTCGTTGTGGGCAGGTCCCTGGAACGACAACGCCGCCGCGAGGTTCGACAGCCACGAGGACCGGCCGGGGTAGTCCTCCGGCGAGCGGGCCACGACGTCGCGCAGGTGCCGCACCGCCTCCTGGAGGTCGCGGCCGTCGCGCCGGTGCTCGAACCGGCGCAGCAGGGCCAGTCCCAGCATCGCCTGGTCCGCGAAGTCGTCGCCCAGTCCCTCCGCCTCACGGGCGCACGCGACCGCCGCGTCCAGGTCCGCGGCGTCACCCCGTTCGTCGAACCGCGTCCCCAGCGCCCCGCTCAGCACCGACAACGACCGCGGCCGCCACGGCCCCCGGACGTCCTCGGCGCGCAACACCCCGATCGCCTCGTCGAGCTCACCGGCCAGCCGCAACACGTCCGCGAGCGCCACCACGTGCGCGGCGCGGTCGGGGTGGCCGGCGGGAACGCGGTCGACGATCGCGCGCCGCACCTCCAGGACCTCCTCCGGCGCGCGCGACGGCAGCACGGCGACGTACCGGACGAGCAGCTCCAGCCCGGGCTCCGGGGTCACCGCCATCGCCCGCGTCAGCACCCCGTAGATCTCGTCGGGATCGCTCAACGCCCTGGCCAGCGCGAGCAGGTAGGCGGGCAGGGCGGGGTCGTCGTCTGCGGCCCGGGAAGCCAGGTCCCGCAACAGGTCCACGGCCTCGGTCGGCGACGAGAGCCTGGTCCGGGCGTCGAGCAGCGCACCGAACGCGTAGAGCCGCGCGTCGCGTGCCGGGTCGTCCCCGGCCGTCAACGCGACCGCGCGGCGGGCAGCCGCCACCGCCTCCTCCAGCAGCCACACCTGGTCCGGCCCGGCGAGGAACTGCCGGTACACCAGCGCGGCGAACGCGTCGAGCAGTCGCGGATCGGCGCGCACCGCGATCCGGGCGCGCAGGTGGTCGACCGCCGGACCGAGCTCGTCCCCCTCACCCGTCGCGTCGAACCGCGCGGCCACGTGCCGGGCCCACTCGGACAGGGCCTGCACGGCGTCGAGCCCGAGCACCTCTCCCCGCGCCCGCAGGCCGATCGTGATCTGGGACGGGTCCTCGTACCCGGCCAGCTGGGCGTAGTGGCGGCTGTGCACGTACGCGCCCTCGCAGCGGCCCTTCGGCAGCGCGGTGTAGCGGAACCAGTGCACCAGCGCGAGGAACGCGACCGCCTCGCGGTCCACGACCTCGACCACGCCGTCCGGACCGGTCCGCAACGCCGCCCGCGCCACCTCCGCCGACTCGTCGACCGCGCCGTCCTCCAGCAGCGGACCGGGGTCACCGCCCGTCGTGAACCACCAGACCCGCTCCGCGAGCCGCGACACCGGTTCCACGGGCATCCCCCGATCGGCACCCCCGCGCGTGCGGGACGTGGTTGCATGATCCCATGCCGGAGGAGCTGGACCGCTGGCGCGACGAGGTCCGCGAGGCCGGGCTCGGGTTCGCCGACGACCCGATCACGCTGGCGCTGACCCTGGCGCTGCCCGCCCTGTTCCCCGTGCGCGACAAGCGATCGGCCGAGACCCTGCTCGGCGCGCTGCCGGGCTTCGCCGCCGGGAGGTACGACCCGGTCCGCACCGCCGGGGCGCTCACGCCGGTCGACTCGGACGAGCTGGTGCGCACCGCCCTGAACGCCTACGGGGAGGCCGACCGCGGCGCCGACGTGCTGGCCGACGCCCTGCGCGCCGTCGCCCCGGACGACCGCCCGCACGCGCTGCGCGGACTGTTCCGGCTCGCCGACGGGGACGACGTCGCCGCGCGGGCCGCCGAGCTGGCCCTGACACAGGCCGTGACGGAGTGCCCCGACGACCACCTGCCCGCCCTGGCCACGACGGCGAGCGCGGTCACCGACTCCGCCCGGGTCATCGCCTTGCTGCGGCAGGCTTTCCCGCTGACGAGCTACGAGGCCGCCGTCGACACGTACCTGGGCCTGCCCCGTGACGACGCGCGGCTGGCGCCCACCGTCGCCGAACTCGCGCTGCAGCTCGCGTCCCGGGGCGGCTCCGAACCCGATCCGGAGCGCACCCCCTCCCCCGCGATCGACATCGACCTGGCCGGTCGGCTGCTCGACGGGCACCGGCCGGACGACGCGGCCGCGTTCGCCCACCGCGCGGCGAACCACTCCGGCACACCCGGTCTGCGCGTCCGCGCGCTCCTGCTGCTGTCCAGGGCGTCCGCGGCTCTCGGCCACCACTGGTACGCGCGGCAGACTGCGGAGGAGGCCGGGACGATCGCCCGCGACCTCGGCGAGGACGACGCGCTCTTCGAGGCGCTGCAAGGCATCGCGACGACCAGCCACGCCCTGCGCGACCAGGCCCGTGCGGCCACCGCGTCACTCGACCTCCTGGCGCTGGCGCGCACGATGGGTCCCGAGGAGCAGGCGGTCGCGCTGAGCATCGCGTGCGCCGCGCACACGGCGGACCCGGACCGCGCGGTCGAGTTCGCCGCCGAGTCCGTCGTCCTGCTGCGCGACCTGGCCGAGCGCGACCCCGGCCGCCACCAGGTGCGCTACATCGCCGCCCTGGACACCTGCGCGACCGCGCTGGCTCAGGCTGGCCAGGACGCGTTCGAGGTCGGCCAGGAGGCCCTGCTGCTCGTCCAGGAGCTGCACCGGCGCGACCCGGAGGCGCACGGCCCGCAGTACGCGCAGGTGGTGCTGAACTTCTCGAACCGCCTGGCCGCCCGCGGAGACCACGCCAACGCCCTCGAGGGCTACCGCACGGCGACCCGCGTCCTGTACGCACTGGTGCCCCGGTTCCCGTTCGCCTACGCGGCGAAGTGCGCCATCGCGACGTGGTCGATGGCGATGTCCTTCGCCGCCCTGGACCGCTGGAGCGAGGCCGAGTCCGCGATCCGGGGCACGATCACCCTGCAACGGAGCTGCGTGCGCGAGTCCCAGCCGTGGGTGGTCCCCGACCTGCTCGACTCGCTGCGGTTCCTGGCGCACTGCCTCGGCCGCGCCAAAAGGTTCGCGGAGCTCCCCGCCCTGGAGGCGGAACAGCAGGCGCTGCAACGGGTCTACGAGCGCTACCGGGCTCTCAGCCAGACCGGTGGAGCAGCGTACGACCCGCCACCGTGACCCAGGCGGCCACCAGGAACCCGTACAGCACCACGGCCACACCGGAGAACATCGCCGACGGCACCTGCGCGGCGAGCGCGTTGGTCCCCGTCACCAAGGTGCCGAGCGGGAACACGAAACTCCACCACGTCAACGCGAACGGCAGCCCGCGCCGCGCGGTCCGCACGGTGACGGCGGCCGCCAGCGCCACCCACAGCAGGGCGAACCCCCACGTGATCGTGCCGTACAGCACGCCGAACGCGCTCTGGCCGGGCAGCACGGGCACGGCCGCCAGCAGGTTCGCCGCCGTGATCGACTGCCCCAGCGGGCCGAGCACGATCCACAGCGTCGGCACGGTCGAGGCCGCGCCCAGACCGTGCTGCACGAGCCGCTGCCAGATCTGCGGCACGATCACCACCGTCGCGAAGAGGCTGACGCCGAACAGCGCGTAGCACCCCAGCACCAGCGCCTGCCGCCCCGGGCCGTCCGGCAGGTGCCCGGCCAGCAGCGCACCGGACGCGGCGGACACCATCGGCGGCACCACGGGCATCAGCCACCCGGCGAACGCGCGCTCGCCGCTGCCGATCATCCGCACCGGCACCAGCACGGACGTCGCGAGCCCCAGCACCGTCCCGACCGTCCACAGTGTCCAGTCGAGGGCCAGTGCGGCGGGCAGTCCGATCCAGTCCCGGCCGAGCAGCAGCGCTCCCGTGCCGACGGTCATCAGCGCCATCGGCGGCGCACCCCAGAACTGGGCCATCACCGGATCGGCCAGGTGCGCGCGCACGGTCGCCCGCGTCCAGCGGCGCGCGGCGTCGAGGAGCAGCAAGGCGAGCAGAACGGCGTCCAGCGCCCACACGCACGTGGCGGCGGTGCGCAGACCGGGCAGCGCGGCACCGGCCGTGGCGACGATCCCCGTCCCCATCACGGACGCGAAGAGGTTCGGGCCGAAGGGCGCCGCTCGTCGCACCTCTGGGGCACGGTGTGGTCGAGGTGCGAGAGCGGTCACGACATGACGATCCCCGCACCGGCGCCACCTCGGTAGGCGCCCATCGCCGATGTGGCCATAGGCTGTCCCTATGCCTCTGCCGTCCAGGGTCACCGACCTGACCAGCTTCGACCTCCTGTGCAGCGTCGCCGAGCTCGGCAGCATCGGGCGCGCGGCCCAGGCGCACGGCATGTCACAGCCCAGCGCCAGCGAACGGTTGAGGACCCTGGAGGCCCGCGTCGGCCTCACGCTGCTCGAACGCACCCCGCGCGGCGCCCGGCTCACCACGGCCGGGCAGCTGGTGGCCGGCTGGGCCGCGCAGGTGCTCGACCGCGCGGCCGACCTCGACGCCGGGATCACCAGCCTGCGCGCCGACCGGCAGAGCCACCTCCGCGTCGCCGCGAGCCTCACCGTCGCCGAGTACCTGCTGCCCGCGTGGCTGATCGCGCTGCGGTCGGTCAGCCCGGACACCGCGACCGTGCTGTCGGCGGGCAACTCCGTGCACGTCGCCGAGCAGGTGCTCGCGGGGAAGGCCGACCTGGGGTTCGTCGAGAGCACCGACGTGCCCGCCGGGCTCGCGAGCCGCGTCGTCGCCACCGACGAGCTCGTGCTCGTCGTCGCCCCCGCGCACCCGTGGACACGGCGCAGGAAGGTCACCGCCGCGAAGGCCGCCGCGACACCCCTGGTCAGCAGGGAGCCCGGGTCGGGCACGCGGCAGGCCTGGGAGCACGCGCTGGCGGCCGCGGGCGTCACCGGGTCCGCGCCACCGTTGCTGGAGATGTCGTCGACCACGGCGATCAAGGCGGCCGCGATCGGCGGCATCGGTCCCGCGGTGCTGAGCCTGCACACCGTGGCCGCGGACGTCGCCGCCCGCACGCTCGTCCGGGTCGAGGTCGCCGACGTGGACCTGCACCGCGCCCTGCGCGCCGTCTGGCCGTCCGGTGGGACACCCCGGGGCCCCGCCTCCGACCTGCTGACCATCGCGGCGCGTACGCTCACCCACCGTGCCGACCGGCGGTAGCAAACAGGTTCGCGCCGCGCGCAAGCGCAAGAAGCGCATGGCTCGTGTCGTCCACGACCTCACCGACGAGCAGTGGAGCGCGCTCAAGACGTCGTGGGGCGGGTGCGCGTACTGCACCGCCGCGGCGTCGTCGTTGCAGAAGGACTGCGTGCAGGCCATCTCGCGCGGCGGCCGCTACACGCTCGGCAACGTCGTGCCCGCGTGCGGGTCGTGCAACGCGAGCAAGTGCAACGCCGAGGTGACGGGCTGGCTGCGGCGCAAGAAGCTCGACGAGCGCACGTTCCTGGTGCGCCACTACGAGATCTCGGCCGAGCTGACCGCCCGCTTCGCTACCCCACCAGCCGCCGGCGCCAGTCCAGGGGCGTGATCGTGATCGTCCGGCCGGGATCGCGGTCCCAGCGCGTCTGAAGGCCTGCCGCCGCCAGCGCCGCGACCACCTCGTCGCCGATCGCCGTCGTGGTCTCGGCCGAGCCGTCGAAGCCGCCGTAGAGCAGGGTCAGCCCGTGGCCCGCGGCGGCGGAGTCCGTGCACTGGCTGTGGAAGTAGACGAACCCGCGCGCACCCGGCGCGCTCTCGGCACCGATCTCGTCCTGCCCGCAGGTGCGGCAGCAGGTGAAGTTCTCGCGCGCTGTGATGCCCGCGCGGTCCAGCTCGGCGAACGCGCGGGTGATCCGCTCGGGGTCGGTCTCGCCCTGCCAGCCTGCCTGCTCCGCGACCCGGTCCAGCCACAGCCGGTCGACCAGCGCGGCCGCCTGCTCTCGTGACACGGGCCGGTTCTCGCCCGCGACCAGGTACTCCTCGGCGAGCTCGGTGAGCTGCACGCGGGAGGAGTAACCGCCGGTCAGCGCCTCGCGGACGCGGGCCTCCAGCTGCTCGCGGTCGCCCTCGGGCAGGTCGAGCTCCGGCACCTCGGGCGCGGCCGGCAGGTCCAGCGAGGACCACGTGAGCCCGCCGTCCCAGCCGGGGTCCTGGCGCGCCCAGCCGATGAGCGCCGCGACGGTGGCGTCGAGGTCGGCCGTCGTCTCGAAGTGGCGGTCGGGCGTGCCCTCGCGGTGCTCGACGGAGTATGCGCCGCCGTTCTCGTGCCAGACCTGGGCGAAGACGCCGGGCAGGTCGGGCACCCGTTGCAGCACCAGGAACCGGTCGCCCTCACCGCCGATCCGGCGGACGAGGCCCGCCAGCACGTCGGCGGACACGCGCACGTGCCGCTCCCAGTTCTCCGTCTCCACCACGATCTCGAGCACGCGGAGACTCTAGGCCAGCGCTCAGGCGGCGTTGCGCACGGCGCTGTAGCCGCTGTACAGCGCGTCCCACGTCTTCCGGCACCGGTCGTCGAGCTGGCCGTCGCCGCTCGCGCCACCGGCCGCGAACCACGGCTCGCACGGCGCGATCTCGGCGAGCCGGCGGCGCACCTCGGCGAGGGCGGCCTGGCCCGCGGGCGGCAGCTTGGCGGACTGCTTCTCGACCTCGTCGATGACGCCGGTCACGTCCGGCATGACGTGGGTGCAGTTGTCGGCGGGAGCCACCGGCTCGCCCCGCAGCCGCGCGGCGCAGTCGGTGAGCAGGACGCCGATCGCGTCGAGCCGGGGCTGCAGGTCCGGCAGCGGTGTGCCGGTGGCCGAGGGGGCCGCGGGGGTGATCGTGGGCAGGGACGAGGTCCCGGTACCGCACCCGAGCAGGAGGAAAGCCAGCGCAATGGCGGAGTAGCGCATGGCGGGCAGCGTAGCGAGACGAGAAGCCCGCCAGAGCCGGGGATGCTCTGGCGGGCTTCTCGTTCACCCGATCAGGTTCAGGCGCGGATGTAGGACTTCACGCCGTCCGGGAAGCCGATCGGCGCGGCGGACGTGTCGTCGACCGGCCCGCTCACGACCGCGGACTTGCCCTTGCAGCCCGGCTCGGACCAGATCTTCACGGCGCCGTCCGGGGACAGCGACTGGAAACCGCCGCGCAGGTCGGCGCACTTCGCCTCGACCTTGACGCCGACCGCGAAGCTGTCGCCGAAGTCCTTGAGGTTCTTGCCGCTGAAGAAGGTCACGGAATTCGCGGGCTTGGTGTCCGGCGCCGGCTGGTTCGGCTTGGGGGCCTCGGCCTTCGGCACCGCGCGCTTGCCCTCGGGGTTGATCACGAACCACTTGCCGCCGACGTTCTGGCCGAGGATGTCGCCGGCCTTCTTGTCCTTGTTGAAGAGGTAGACGGGGCGGCCGCCGATCGTCACCTGGAACTGGCCGTCCAGGCGCTTGATAAAACCGATGTTCTCCCGGCGGATGCCGGGCAAGAAGAGCCGGGTGCCCTTGGTGACGGTGATGGGCGGCCACGTCTTGGCGCACTCGCCGTTGCAGTTCGAGACCCCGCCGTTCACCGGGTCGTCGCTGAACCAGTAGACGGAGAGCCCTTTTCCGTTCACCACAGCGGGTTCGAGACCACCGGCGTTGCCGGCGCGCAGCTCGACCCACTTCTGCCGCACCTCGGTGGAAGCGCTTTCCGGTGCGCGGTCACCGGTGTTCTGGTCGGCCTTGTTCGAGTTCGCCGTGCCGCGCAGGAAGTCCACACCGGACTGCGCGTCCGTCTCGGGCTCCGGGTTCTCCGCGCTCTGCGCCTGTTCCGGTGCGGGAGAAGCGGAACCGGAGGTCGCGGCACCCTGACCGCAGGCCGTCAGCGCGATCACACCGACCGCGAAAAGGGCAGCAACGAACCCGACTTGCTTGCGACGCATTGGTTTCTCATTCCTGAGTGGACTCAACAACAACCTGTTCGCCACTGACACGCACACGGCGGCGGAACGGTTCGAAGAAGTTCGGGTTGAGACCGCGATCACACGCCTTCCGGAGCCCACCGGGTAACCTCGAAGGGGTGGACATCAGCCTGAGCAGCGACTTCGCGACCGCCGTCCCCGAGATGGCGGTGCCGTGGGAGGCGGTCCCGGTCGCCGAACCGGAACTGCTCGTCCTCAACGAGCCGCTGGCGAGCTCGCTCGGCCTCGATCCCGCGTGGTTGCGCGCCGCGGGACTGCCCTTCCTGACCGGCAACGCCGCCCCCGGCGTCGCCCAGGCCTACGCGGGTCACCAGTTCGGCGGCTACTCCCCCCGGCTGGGCGACGGCCGCGCGCTGCTGCTCGGTGAGCTGAAGGACGAGGACGGCCGGCTGCGCGACCTCCACCTCAAGGGCTCCGGCCGCACCCCGTTCGCCCGCGGCGGCGACGGCCTGGCGGCGGTCGGCCCGATGCTGCGCGAGTACCTCGTCAGCGAGGCCATGCACGCCCTGGGCATCCCGACGACGCGCGCCCTGGCCGTCGTCTCCACCGGTCACGTCGTGCAGCGCGAAGAACCGCTCGCGGGCGCGGTCCTCGCCAGGGTCGCGGCGTCGCACCTGCGCGTGGGCAGCTTCCAGTACGCGCGCAACACCGGTGACGTGGACCTGCTCCGCCGCCTCGCCGACCACGCGATCGCCCGCCACCACCCCGGCAGCACCCACCTGGAGCTGTTCTCGCACGTGGTGGCCGCGCAGGCCTCCCTCGTCGCCCGGTGGATGCTCGTCGGCTTCATCCACGGTGTCATGAACACCGACAACATGACGATCTCCGGCGAGACGATCGACTACGGCCCGTGCGCGTTCATGGAGGCCTACGACCCGACGACGAAGTACAGCTCCATCGACCACCGCGGCCGGTACGCGTACGGCAACCAGCCGATCATCGCCGAGTGGAACCTCGCCCGCCTCGCCGAGGCGCTGCTGCCGTTGTTCGCCGACGACGAGGAGGAGGCCGTGGCGCTGGCCCTCGCGGCGCTGCGGACGTTCGAGGGGCACTTCGAGGAGGCCTGGCTCGGCGGCATGCGGGCGAAGCTGGGGCTCTCCGACGGCGACATGAAGCCGTTGCTGAAGGACCTGCTCGCGCTGATGCACGAGAACCACGTCGACTTCACGTCGTTCTTCCACCTGCTGAGCAAGGCGGCACGCGGGGACGCCGAACCCGCGCGGTCGCTGTTCCTCGACCTGGCGGGGATCGACGCGTGGCTCGCGCGGTGGCGGGAGCTCGCCCCGGACGCCGCGCTGATGGAGCGCGTGAACCCGGTGTACGTCCCGCGCAACCACCTCGTGGAGGAGGCGCTGGCGGCCGGCGCGGACGGTGACCTGGGCCCGTTCGACCGCCTGCTGAAAGCGGTTACCTCCCCGTTCGGCGAACGGCCCGGCCTGGAATACTTCGCGGCTCCTGCGCCGCAGGACTTCAGTGCCACCTACCGGACCTACTGCGGGACTTGATGAAGCTGCAGCCGATCGGCCACGTCGAATCGCCCCTCACCGACCGCTCCGCCGCACCCAGGCAGGCGGACGAGGGCGCACCGGAGGCCGTGCTCGTGTTCGCGCCCGAGTACGCGCGGGCGATGCGGGAACTGGAAGCGGGCCAGGACGTCCTGGTCCTCACCTGGCTCGACCGCGCCGACCGGTCGGTGCTCGCGGTGCACCCGCGCAGCGACCCGGACCGGCCGGAGACCGGCGTGTTCTCCACGCGGTCGCCGGACCGGCCGAACCCGATCGGCCTGCACCACGTGCGGATCACCGCGGTCGACGACCTGGCGGTGCGGGTGGCGCACCTGGAGGCCGTCGACGGCACGCCGATCGTCGACGTCAAGCCCGTGCTGGGGCCCGAGCGCTGACTCACCGGGGGTCGCGCGGGCACCCGGCGGTGTCCGGCGCGACCACCAGGTCCTCGCGGAACGGCAGCTCGCCGCACAGCAGCCGGGGCGTCGAGGTCGTGTCCGTGTTGCCCTGCAACACCAGCACGGCCTTGTCCGCCGGCAGCCGGGTGCTCGCCTCGAACCCGATCGTGCCGGTGGCGCCCTGGATCGCGTTGTCCGGCCTGATCCGCCCGATGCCCGCGAGCAGTCCCTCCCGCACGCGCGCGCCGGGGTCGGTGCGCCGCACCTGCCGCACGCCCTCGGCCAGCACCTGCATCGCGTCGTACGCCGACGCCGAGCGCCCGTCGCCAATCGACTGGCAGGTCTTGCGGAACGCGTCGAGGTAGTTCTTGTAGAACGGCACCTTGGCGCAGTCGGTCCACGCGGCGGGGCTCGCGAACGACACGTAGTCGAGCCGCACGTTGGGGAACTGGGCCATCGTGCCCTCCAGGATGAACCGGGTGGACGAGTCGCTCGCGATCACCGGTGGCGTGCGGCCCTGGCACTTGCTGTTCATGCCGCGCAGGAACTCCGCGAGGTTCTGGGAGCGGCCGACGTAGAAGACCGCGTAGCCGGGCCGGGGTTCGGCGGGGCAGGCGCCCTGGCCGAGGCTCGACGGCGCCAGCCCCTCGTCGTCGTTCGCGACCCGGTACGACTTGTACTGGCTGACGGTCATGCCCCTCTCCGCGAACGCGGCCCTGGCGTCCTCGGCGAGGTTCTGGCTGTAGCGGTCGGCCGGGTCGCCGGAGTAGAAGATCGCCACGTCGGTCGTCTTCAGCTGCGTGCTCGCGTAGTAGGCGGCGACCCTCGCCTCGCGCAGGTTGTTGGGCGCGATCTGGTAGTAGTACTCGTTGATCGTGGCCATCTCGTCGGCGGACGTGAGCGTGCCGATGACCGGGAGGGCGTTGCTGCCCAACCGCTTCACGACGGACTTCGCCGTGTCGGTGCTGATCGACAGGCCGGTCACGGCGACGACGCTGCGGTCGCGCGCGGCCAGTTCGATGATCTTGTCGGCGGCGAGGTCGCCCGACGCCAGACCGCGTCCGCCCGGACCCTCACCGCCGTTGGCCAGCAGCATCCGGATGGGCACGTCGCTGGTCTTCTGCGCCACCCACACGCCGCGCAGCTCCTCGACCAGGGCGTGGAAGCTGTTGGAGGTGCGGGGAGTAAGCACGCTCAGGAAGACGATCGTGATGGCGTCCGGCCGTGACTCGGTCTTGCGGTTCTCCTCCACGATCAGCCGGTAGATGCCCTCCAGGTCGGCCCGGATGTCGTCCGGCACCGACTCGGGGACGAAGTGCCGCAACGGGTCCGCCGACACCCCGATGCACTCGTCGCCGACCCGCTGCAGCGGCGCCCGGACCGCCGGTGACCACCAGTCGTCGCACCGGGCGTGGTTGACGAACGGCACGGAGACGAGCGCCGCGGCCAGCAGCACGAGCACGAGCGGTGCCGCGACAGCCCGCCGCAGCCGCAGGTCCGGGTGCTCGGACAGCGCGCCGATGATGCCGGGCGGGGGCGTCGTGGCATCGGTGTCGAGCGCCAGCACCCAGTTCTCCGAGCGGGACAGCTGCCGCAGCCAGTCGTGGTACCCGGCGAGCGCGTCGGCGGCGTGGACCTTCGGCGGTTCCTCCTCCTCGGCCGCCGCGATCACCAGCAGCGGATCGGGACGGCTCAACGGGTTCGCGCGCCACGACTGTCCACTCCGGACCCCGCTGCGCGCCCGGCCGACCGCATCGACCAGCCACCGCCCCGGCCCGGTCGCGTTGTCGACGAGCAGCCACGGGTTCCCGGTCCGCCGGCGCCCGGTCCCCCACCACGTCCACCGCCGGTGCGAGCGCCGCAGGTCCTCGAGCAGCGCCTTGACGAGCAGGTCGCCGACCTCGTCCGCGTGCCGCTCCGCCAGCCGTTCCTTCACGACGGCGCGGGCCAGCCGGTACAGCCCGTGCCGCGACCGCCCGCCGAGCGCCTGCTCCCCCACCCACGTCGCGGGCCGCCACACCAGCGCCATCAGCGCGAGCCCGATCCGCGGCGCCAGCCCGATCACCAGCCGGATCCACCAGGGGAAGTCCTGCGCGAAGTCCTGCGCCCCCTCCGCCGTCACCCGCACGCGCCGTCGCAGGTGCTGCCGGAACTCGCGGGCGATCTCCCGTTCCTCCTCCTCGGCCTCGACCCCGGCGGGCAACGTGAGGTCCAGCAACCACACCACCAGCGCGTAGTGCGGGAACCGCAACCGCGGCACACCCCGCACCTCCCCCGCGAGCTGGCCGACCACGTCGTCGAGCAACCGCCGCTCGCTCACCGCCACCCCGTCGACGTGCGCGTACGGCACCCGCCGCCCGCGAGCGGTGAGCGGCCGGTTCGTCAGCGCCTCCAGCGGACTGCCCACCCCGGGCGGCCGCCGCAGGTGGATGATCGGCAACGGCACGTCCCGCGCGGGCCACCGCGTCCGGACCGACAGCCGGTCCAGCAGCCGCAGCAGCTGCACGGCCCCGCCGAACTGCAGGCCGCGCGTCTGCTCGGAACCGAGGAACCACCCCCGTGAAGACACCCTGGACAGCGCCACCCCTCGCCCCGTTCTGCCGGTCCCAAACAGAATCTGGACGGATTGTCGGCCAAGGTTGTTCGCTCATTAGCGGAAACGGACTTAATTCGAGGCGGCGGCGAATGCCGTGGCGGCAGGTTTGACCGGCGGGTATCCCGGAGTCATGAGCCAGCCCGTGCCACCGCCGAACCCCGTGCCGCCGACACCGGGCCCGGACCAGCCGCCCGCGCCGGGCCCGGACCACCCGAGCCCGCCCGGCCCGAACCCGGACCCGCTGCAGCCGCCGGTGCCGGACCGGCCACGCCCGCCGGGCCCGCCGCCGGACCCCCTGCAGCCGCCGACCCCGCCACCGAACCCGCTGGAACCGCCGGGTCAGGGGCGGCCGGGCTCACTGCCCAACCCGCTGCAGCCACCCGGCTCACCACCGCTCCCGCTGGAACCGCCGGGTCAGGGGCGGCCGGGCTCACGGGACCCGCTGCAGCCACCCGTCCCGCCACCGAACCCGCTGGAACCGCCGGTACCAGGGCGGCCGGGCTCACCCGACCCGCTCCAGCCACCCACTCCGCCGCCCAACCCGCTGGAACCGCCGGGCCAGGAGCGCTCACACCCGTTCGGGTCGCCACCGGACCCGCTGCGACACCCGGCGCCCCCGACCAACCCGTTCGACACCCCGCGCCCTGAGCGGTCGCGCCCGTTCGGGTCGCCGCCCGACCCGCTGCAGCCGCCGACCCCACCGCCCAACCCGCTGGAACCGCCGGCACCGGGGCGGCCGGGCCCGCCGAGGCCCACACCGGACCCGCTGCGGCCACCGGACCCGTTGCAGCCGCCCACCCCACCGCCCAACCCGTTCGAACCACCGGCGCCGGACCGCCCGCACCCCACCCCGCCGGACCCGTTCCCACCGAATCCGAAATAGTCGGTTTAGCCGGCATCGGCCCCGGGTACACACCGAGCCGACAGGCCGGACCGACCTGGGGAGCGGACATGCTCAGTGCTCAGGAACTGCAGCGGCTCACCGACATCGAGCGGCACCTGCGTGCCTCCGACCCCGACCTCGCCCGAGCACTGAGCAGGGGCCTGCGGCGGTCCCTCCTGCAGCGGGCCGTCGCGGCCCTCAGGAAGCGACCGGGATCGGCCTGACCTCCGCGCCGGGCGGTGCCGAGGCGCGGTCCCACCTCATCCGCGACCACGGCAGGTCCATGTCGCCCAGCGTGCTGATCTCGCGCGGCCGGAACTCCGCCGCAGGCCTCACCGAGGCGTGCCGCGAGTAGGCCGCGTCCACGTAGCGGTGGCCGGTGTCCGGGGCGAGGACCACCACGTGCCGGTCCGGGTCCAGCCGTTGCTCCCAGCGCGCGGCCCGGTACGCGGCGCCCGCCGAGAGGCCGCCGAAGATCGCGTGCTCGCGCAGCAGGACCACGCCGCCCGCCAGTGCCGCGTCGAAGCCGAACCAGTGGACCGTGTCGTAGAGGGTGTGGTCCACGTTCCCGAACGGGATCGAGCTGCCGATGCCCGCGATGATGATCTCCGGGTCGTGCACGTGCTCGCTGCCGAACGTCACGCTGTCGAACGGCTGCACGCCCACCAGTTCCACGTCCGGTGACGTCTCGCGCAGGAACGACGTCAGGGCGCCCGTCGACGCGCCGGTGCCCACGCCGCCCACCACGGACAGGCGGGAGCAGTCGACGTGCCGCCGGACGAGGTCGGCGATCGAGCGGTAGCCGCGGTAGTGGACGTCGTCGTGGTATTGACGCATCCAGTGGTGCCGCGGGTGGTCGCGCAGGATCTCGCGCACCCGCGCCACCCGGCGGCTCTGGTCGAGCTTGAGCGACGCGGAGGGCGGCATGGGCTCCACGGTGGCACCGAGGATCTCCAGCTGGGTGCGCAGCGCGAGGTCCACCGTCGTGGACGCCACGATGTGGCAGTGCAGGCCGTGGCGGTGGCAGGCGAGCGCCAGGGCGTGCGCGTAGATGCCGCTGGAGCTGTCGACCAGCGTGTCCCCGGCCGCGATCGTGCCGCGTTCGAGGAGGTGGCGGACCGCTTCGAGGGCGGAGGCGACCTTCATGGTCTCGAAGCGCAGGCAGAAGGTGCGGGAGTCGAGGCGCACCAGGGCGGGACGGCTGAGGGCGTCGGTGATGTGGTGGTCCACGTCTTCTCTCATGCTCGGTAGCGGTACAGCGCTGTCTGGTCGGCGCTGAACTGGGAGAACGGGAACGGTTCCGCGGACAGGGCGGTGACGCCGGAGCCGAGGAAGTGGCGCGCGACGGCGCTCGCGGTCTGGGCGTAGACGATCAGCGGGATCTCGCGCGACCGGCAGGCGCGCAGGATCTCGTCGAACGTGCCGTTGCCGATCGTCATGCCCGTCGCCACGACGGCGTCCGCGACCCCGAGGACGTCCCGCATGTCCGGCGTCACCGGGTCGCCCCACTGCGTCGTGCGCAACGACAGGTCGCACGGCAGGCACTCGGCCCCGCGGTCGCGGATGGCCGCCACCAACGGGTTCACCACGCCGATCAACGCGACCTTGGCACCCGGCCGCACGTCCAGCAGCCCGGCGACGGCGGCGTCGCGCGCCCGCGCCCGTTCCTCGGGCGTGCCCACCGGGAGCACGACCCGCTCCGCGTCGGAGATCCGATGTGGACGGACGTTGCCGAGGTAGGCGTCCAGTGCCGCCACCCGGACCGGGGCCGGCGCCTCGGTCAGCAGCTCCGCGACGGGCGCGCCCGAGTAGTTCGCGCACACAGCGGGATCGGCGTCGCCCTCCGCGAACGCGCACGCGCCGAACGCGGTGCCGATGCGCACCAGCACGTACTGGTTGCGGTAGGTCGTGTCGCCGCCGGCCAGCCGGGTCCCGTGGTGCACCCAGAACACGCTGGTGGCCGCCACCGCGGCCGGATCGGGCCCGTGCCGCCCGTCCAGCACCTCCGCTATCAGATCATCCACAGTGGACATCTCTCCCCCTTCATCGGCGGACCGGCGCGCGGTACCCGACGGCCAGGTGGCCCAGGTCGTCGCGCCCGATCTCTGCTTCCACGTCGAACACCTCGCGCAGCAGCGGCGCGGTCAGCACGTCGGCTGCGGCGCCGTCCGCGACGACCTCACCGCCGTGCATCAGGACCAGCCGGTCGCAGTACCGGGCGGCGAGCGCGAGGTCGTGCAGGGCCACCACGACGGTCTGCGGCGTCGTGGCCGCCAGCTCCATCAGCTCGAGCTGGTGGCGCACGTCCAGGTGGTTCGTCGGCTCGTCGAGCAGCAGCCCGGACGTGCGTTGCGCCAACGCCCGCGCCAGGTGCGTGCGCTGCCGTTCGCCTCCCGACAGCTGCTTCCACGGCCGGTCCGCCAGACCCGTGAGGTCCAGCCGTGCCAACGACTCCGTCACGATCTCGTGGTCGGCGACGTCCGGCCCGCGCCACCGCGACCGGTGCGCGGTGCGGCCGAGCATCGCGACCTCCGCCACCCGCAGGTCGCTCTCGGTGTCGGCGGTCTGCTCGACGAACGCGAGCCGGCGCGCCCGTTCCCGCGCGGACCACGACGTGATCTCCACGCCGTCGTAGCGCACCTCACCGGCGGTCGGCGCGCGCAAACCGGCCACGCAGCGCAAGAGCGACGACTTGCCGGACCCGTTCGGGCCGATCAGCCCGACCGTCTCGCCCGGCTCCACCGCGAGCGTCACGTCCCGCACGATGGTCTTGCCCGGCACGCCCCAGCTCAGCCCCGTGACGTCGATCCTCACAGCTCACCCCGCTTGCGCAGCACCAGCAGGAACAGCGGCACACCGATCAGCGCGGTGAACACGCCCACCGGCACCTCCAGCGGCGAGAACACCACGCGGGTCAGCGCGTCCGTCCAGACCAGGAACACCGCGCCCACCACGGCCGACATCGGCAACAGCCTGCGGTGCAACGAACCCACGAGGAACCGGACGCCGTGCGGCACGATCAGCCCGACGAACCCGACCGCGCCCACGGCCGCCACCGCCACCGCGGTCAGCACGGACGTCGTCACCAGCAGCACGGCGCGGGTCGTGCGGACGTCGACGCCCAGCGAGGACGCGGTGTCCGTGCCGAACGCGAACCCGTCGAGTGCCGCCGAGCACAGCCACACCACGAGCAGACCGGCCGCGAGCACCACCGCGCACACCGCGACCGACGTCCAGCGGGCCGAGGCGAGCGACCCCAGCAGCCAGTTCGTGACGGCGCGGATGCTGTCGGCGTCGCCGGAGGACAGCAGGATCAGGGACGTGAGCGCCGCGAACAGCTGGCCCACGACGACACCCGTCAGCACGATCCGCGACGAGTCCAGCCCGGTCCGCCGCAGCAACAGCATCAACAGCCCGAACGCCACCAGCGCACCGACGAGCGCGCCCCCGGTGATCCCGAGCTGCGACCCGGCGAACCCCAGCACCACCACGACGACCGCGCCGGTCGACGCGCCCGAGGACACGCCGAGCAGGTACGGGTCGGCCAGCGAGTTCCGGGTGACGCTCTGCAGCACCGCACCGCACACCGCGAGCGCCGCGCCGACCAGTGCCGCGAGCAGCACCCGCGGCAGCCTCAGGTCCCAGATGAGGGAGTCGAGCAGGCGCGGCAGCGGCACGACCGCGAGGCCGAGCCGGGACCCCGCCGCGCGACCGATCTCGGCCCAGCCCGCACCGACTCCGATGCGCACGGCGACCGCCATCGACACCACGAGGACGACGAGGCTCAGGACGACGACGAGGGTGTTCCCGCGACGCCGAACCGGTTGCGGGGACTGGTGAACGACAGGATCGAGAACAGCGGCCTCAGCCACGGCCGGCGATCTTGTCCAGGCCCGCGCCGAACGCCTTGAGCGCGTCGACCGTGCGCACGGACGGGTCCATCTCGATGCCGGGCAGCTCGATCACCTTGTTCTCGCGCAACGCCTTGAGCTGCGACACCGCGGGGTGCTCGCGCATCATCGCGAGCTTCTCGCTCGCCTTGTCGCCGGGGTTGCCGCGCTCGGACAGGTCGCCGATGACGATGACGTCGGGGTCGCGCCGGGCGACCTCCTCCCACGACGCCTCCGGCCACTCCTTCGCGACGTCGTCGAAGACGTTGACGGCACCGGCGATCTTGCTCATCTGGCTGGGCATGCTGTCGCGGCCCGCCACGTACGGGACGCCCTTGAACACCGAGTAGACCCACACCACCTTCACGGGATCCCGTTTGACGGCCTGGACCTCCGCGACGGCGGCCCGCTGCTCGGTGGCGAGCTGGTTCGCCTTGTCCTGGATGCCGAAGATCTTGCCGAGGTCCTCGTAGTCGCGGAACAGCCGGTCGAACGGCGCGGTCGTGCCGTCCGGGCAGTTCACCCCGCTGACGAACGTGGGCACGCCGAGGGCCTCGAGTTCGTCGCGCGTCCCGGCGCGGTCCGGGGTGAAGAGCTCCCGGAACGACGCCACCACGACGTCGGGGTTGGCGGCCCGCAGCGGCTCCGAGGTGAGGACCTTGGGCGACAGCACCGGGATCTTCGCGTAGGCCTCGGCGAACCGCGGCGCCACCTTGGTCTTCACGTTCGCCGTGCCCGCCATGCGGTCCTGCAACCCCAGTGCCAGCAACGTTTCCGTGGAGTTCTGGTCCAGCGTCACCACCCGCTGCGGGGCGCCGGCGAACGAGAGCCGCTTGCCGCAGCTGTCCACCTCCACCGCCTGGGCCGTCGGCGCCTGGGCGCCTCCCGGGGTGGCGCAGCCGGCGGCGAGCACCGCGACCAGCGCCAGGCCGAGCCGGGCGGGGAAAGACATCGGATCCTCCAGAAGTTCACTCGAACGGTGTGCGCTACTGTAACGACAATCATTTTCATTGCAACCCTGCCGGAAGGTCGAACGCGTGGTCCACGACACAGTGCGCAGCCCATCGGTGTTGCGCAGCACCACTTTTCTCCGCCTCTGGACCGCCACCACCGCCTCCGGCATCGCGACCTGGGCGCTGCCGTTCGTGCTCGGTCTCGCGGTGCTCTCCCGCTCGATCACGGCCGTGGAACTGGGCGTCCTGCTCGCCGCGCGCACGGCGGGCTTCCTCGCCGCCGTCCCCGTCAGCGGGGTGCTGGCCGACCGCTACGCCCGCCGCCAGGTGGTGCTGGTGTCCGGTCTGACGTCCGCGATCGCCGCGCCGGTGCTCGCTGCCTTCGTGGGCAACTCGCTGGTGGTCGCGGCCGTCGCGGCGGCCGCGATGGGCGCGGGCCAGGGCGCGTGCCGCCCGGCGTTCCAGGCGCTGACGGCCGAGGTGGTCGAGGGCGACCAGCGGCAGCAGGCCAACGCCGCGATGACGTTGTCCGTGCGGGTGACCACGCTCGTGGCACCGGGGCTGACCGCGCTGCTCGCGCTCGTGGCGACCACGCAGGTGCTGCTGCTCGGCATCGGCGCGCTGTGGCTCGTCGCCGCCCTCGTGCCGCCCGCCGGCACCGGGACCACGGCGCCGAACACCGGGAACGGCTTCGTGGCGGACTTCTGGGAGGGCGTGCGGGAAGCCCGCAGGCACCCGTGGTTCCTGGCCGGGCTCGGCGCCCTCACGGCGGTGATCGCGACCGGCTACTCGGCGACCGGCGTGGTGCTCCCCCTGGTCAGCCGAGACCGCTACGACACCGAGGCCGTGCTGGCGGGCGCGCTGACCGCGTACACGCTCGGCGCACTGGCGGGCGCGCTGCTCATCGCGCGCTGGCGGCCGCGGCACGCGGGCTGGACGGCGCTGTTCGGCCTGGCGCTGTACGGTTTCGCGCCGCTGAGCCTGCTGCTGCCGGTGCACCCGGTCGTCGTGATCGCCGCGTACGTCGTGGCGGGCCTCGGCATCGAGCTGTTCAACGTGCCGTGGTTCACCGCGACCCAGCGCGAGGTCGAGCCGTCGAAGCTCGCCCGCGTGTCCTCTTTGGACTTCCTGATGTCGTACGGCCTCGCGCCGGTCGGCCTGGCGCTCATCGCCCCGGCCATCGCGCAGTTCGGTGCCCAGGCGGTGCTCGCCGCCTGCGCGGTGATCTGCTTCGCCGCCCCGGCACTGGCCGCGCTCGTGCCGTCGTCCCGCGACTTCGGACCGCGCCGGTGATCGTCGCGCGCCACCAGGTCCTCGACCCCGCCGCGCGCGAAGCGTTGGCGGACCAGGGTGCCGTCATCCTCACCGGCCTGCCGAACTCCCCGAGCTCGTTGCCGGTAGCCGCGGCCCTGCTGTTCGGCACGGCGTTGCGCGAACTCTACCCGCACCGGACCCGGCGGTCCGTGGACGGCGGGATCGTCGGCCCGCACGCGGACAGCTTCGACGTGGTGGTCGACATCGCCGGGAAAACCGTGCGGCGCAGGCATATCCCGATGAGGACCACGTCCTGGTGCTGCTCGCGTCCCAGGCCCCGTACGGAGGTCAGTCCTTCGTGCTCGACGCGCACGAGTTCACCGACTCGCTGGACGCGGAGCTGAGGAGCTTCCTCACCGGCGTGGACGTCGACCTGTACGGGAAGTGGGCGCAGACGCGCGGCCTGCCCGCGACGCCGC
The DNA here is from genome assembly GCF_040610935.1 of Lentzea sp. NPDC003310. Lineage (NCBI taxonomy): Bacteria > Bacillati > Actinomycetota > Actinomycetes > Pseudonocardiales > Pseudonocardiaceae > Lentzea > Lentzea sp. NPDC003310. Next base: position 117,616 of record NZ_JBEXNC010000016.1, on the reverse strand, counting down.
GGGTGGGGCGCCACATCGAGTTCACGCGCACCGGCAGGCGCATCACCCGGCGGACGGACGGGGTCGCGGCCCTGCACCGCGACCCCGCCGCCGAGCACGTCTCCGACATGCTCACCCGTCTCGACGAGGAAGTCGAACGGGCGCAGCGGACGTTGCCGAGGATCCGACTGGACGAGGGCGACCTGCTGGTCCTCGACAACTACCGCTGCTGGCACGGCAGGGACGCCCACACGGGCGCCCGCACCGTGCACATCCAGACAGTGCGAACGGACGACGCTTAGGAGGAAGCCGCCTTCTGCAGTTCGCGGCGCAGCTGCTCCTTCGACATGCTCGACGCACCTTCCAGGCCCATGTTCTTCGCCTGCTGCAGCAGTTCCTCGCGGGTGGCCTGGCCGGGCATCTCACCGAGGTGGTCGGCCCGGCTGCGGGCGAACGCCTCGCCGAGCTCGTAGCGGCGCTGCGCGCTGAGGCGCTGGCGCATGCCCGGCAGCACCGTCTTCTCCTCTTCCTCCACGTGGTGGGTGATGGAGTCGACGACGTCCTGCAACGCCTTGTCGTACTTGGGCGAGTCGTACTCGCAGTCGAGCAGCTTGGCGAGCAGCTGCTCGGCCTCCGCGTGCTCCTCCTGGCTGTGCTCGACCTCGTCGTCGCCGCCGGCGTCCTTGGCGGCCGGGTAGACCTCGGACTCCTCGGCGCGGCTGTGCGCGACGAGCAGGCCGCAGAGGACCGGGGTGAGCAGAGGTCGTTTCTCCGGGTGGTTCTTGAGCTCGTCGAACAGGCGCTCCACCTCGCGGTGGTCCTGCATGATCAGGTCGACGACGTCGTACTGCATGGTGGTGGTTCTCCTTCAGTTCGGGTGTTCTCTCGGATAGCGCGTGGTGATGGGCGCGATGCCGCGCCGTCCGATCCGGCCGAGCGCGATGCCGAAACCGCTGAACACGACGATGCCGACGAGCACGCTGACGGCGATCGCCCACGGCAGTGCGGCACCGAGCAGGCCGGCCGCCGCTCCGGCGATGACGCCGGCGACGAGTCCGTTGACGAGGTTGACGAGGCCGGCGACGCCGAGCGTGGTGCCGAACAACCGCGGGCGCCGGGCGTGGCGCCAGCCGGTCTGACCGCCGTCGACCTCGACGCCGAGCGTGTCGTCGTGCAGCTGCCGCACGAAGACGTCCCTGGTGGACGGCTCCAGTTCCGCGTACACGGCCCTGATGCGGTTGATCCCCAGCCCCGCCTGGACGTCCTCGATCGTCAGCTCGACCGTGCGGAAGAGGGTGGCGAGCCCGATCAGGAACAGCGCCGTGAAGATGACCAGGACCAGCGTCAGCAGCACCGTGAGCGGCACGACCTGGGCGACGAAGCCCAGCGCGATCATGGACGCGGAGATCGACGTCAGCAGGTGACCCGCTCGGCCGGTCGCGTCGGTGATGGTCGCCGTGCGGATCATCTGCAGCGTGTTGTGCTCCATGGTCAGGATCGTGAGCGCCGAGGCCTTGTCCACGTCCTGCACGTCAGCGTCCGAGCGCGTCGGCGAGTTCCTTCTTGGTCATCGTGGACCGGCCCTTGACGTTCTTCTTCTTGGCCTCGTTGTAGAGCTGTTCCTTGGTGAGACCCTTGGGGCGGTTCGTACCGGACCGCTGCCCGCCACGCTTCTGCGGTGACATGTCCTGAGTGGACGACTTGCTGGCCGTCTTGGACTCACCGGCCCGGGCGCGGTTCTTGTTGACCGTCCTGGCCGCGATCTCCTTGGCGCGCTTGGGCGACGCGCCGCGCTCCTCGGCGGAGTCCTTGATGTGCTCGTACTGGCGTTCCCGTTTCGCGTTCGATCCCGCGGGCATCACGACCTCCTGACTCGGTGCTGTCCCGCGAGTACCCCTTTCAGGGAGGTTCACACACGGGTGACCGGGTAGCCGGGGGCATGGCGATCTCATCCCGACTCGACACCGCCCGCGTGCTCGCGACGGTGCTGCTGCCCACCCTCGCCAAGGGCGTCATCGTCCGCAGGCCGGGGGTGATGGCGGCCGCCGAGAAGGTTCAGTCCGACACGCGCGCCATCGACACCATGCGCAAGATGCGCGACCGCTACGGCCCGGAGCCGCTGCGCCTGCGCATCACCGGCCGCAGCGTCGCGGTCGTGCTCGACCCGGCCGACGTCGGCCGGCTGCTCGACGGCTCACCCGAGCCGTTCGCCCTGGCCACCAGGGAGAAGAAGGCGGCACTGCGGCACTTCCAGCCGCACGGCGTGCTCATCTCCGACGGACCGGAGCGGGACCGGCTGCGCGCCCTCAACGAACGCGCTCTGCGGCCGGAGAACGTCCCGGCGGAGGCGATCGTGCGCGACGAGGCGGACCTGCTCACCCGGCACGTGATGAGCACCGGCGAGCTGACCTGGGCGTCCTTCAACCAGACGTGGTGGCGGATCGTGCGCAGGATCGTCCTCGGCGACGGCGCCCGCGGCGACGACCAGCTCACCGACGACCTGTTGGCGCTGCGCGAGGACGCCAACTGGGCGTTCCTCCACCCGAAGCGCCGCGACCTGCGCGAACGCTTCCAGCGCCGGCTCGACGAGCACCTGGCCCGCCGTGAGGAGGGCAGCCTGGCCGCGCAGCCCGGTGACCTGTCCGGGCAGGTGCCGCACTGGCTGTTCGCGTTCGACGCCGCCGGGATCGTCACCCTGCGCGCGCTGGCGATCGGCGCCCGCGGCGTCAACGGCGTGCTCGAGTCCGCGCGGCTGTGGCCGACCACGCCGGTGATCCTGCGGGAGAGCACCATCGCGACCCGCTGGAGCGGCACGTGGCTGCCGGAGGACACCGAGTTCGTCGTGTTCACGCCGTTCTTCCACCGCGACCCGGACCGGCTGCCGTTCGCCGACCGCTACACCCCCGAGCTGTGGGACGGCCCGCGCGACCCGGCGATCGTGCCGTTCAGCGCCGGGCCCGGCGAGTGCCCCGGCCGCGACCTGGTGCTGACCACGGCCGCGACGATGCTCGACACCCTGAGCGAGCACCTCTCGTTCCCGGTGCTCAGGGAGCCCCTCCCCGGCACGCTGAACCACTTCGGCATTCGCATGCGGGCCGAACCGACGGGTACTCGCGTCTCATGAACGCACCCCTCTACGCCGTGGTGACCGGCTCGGACTCGGGCATCGGCAAAGCGATCGCCGTCGCACTGGCCGGTGGCGGTGTCGACGTCGGCATCACCTACCACCAGGACTCCGCCGGAGCCATCAGAACCGCCGAGGAGGTGCGCCAGGCCGGTGCCCGGTGCGCCGTGCGGCAACTCGACCTCACCGACCTGCCCGGCGCGGCCGCCGTCGTGGACGAGCTGGCCGACGAACTGGGTGGCGTCGACGTCCTGGTGAACTGCGCCGGCACCGGCAGCAGCGAGAAGGCGCTGGACATGGACTACGCCACCTGGCGCTCGGTGCTCTCGGTCGACCTGGACGGCGCCTTCCTGTGCGCCCAGCGCGCGGCCAGGCGCATGATCGCGGCCGGGCGCGGCGGGCGGATCATCAACATCACCTCCGTGCACGAGCACCTGCCGCGCGTGGGCGCGGCGCCGTACTGCGCCGCGAAAGCGGGCCTCGGCGCGCTCACCCAGGTGCTCGCCCTGGAGCTGTCCGAGCACGGCATCACGGTGAACTCCGTGGCACCGGGCGAGATCTCCACGCCGATGACCGGCCAGGAGGACGTCGACCCGCACACCGAACCCCGCCACGGCGTCCCGCTCGGCCGTCCGGGACACGCGAAGGAGGTCGCCGCGGTGGTCGCGTTCCTCGCGACGCCGGCCGCGAGCTACCTGACGGGCGCCTCGATCGTCGTGGACGGCGGGATGTCCCTGATGGGGCCGCAGGCGAGCCAGCTGATGACCGACGAGAAGTGGAGGCAGATCTGATGCGTGCCGTGGTGCTGAACTGCACCTTGAAGAAGTCGCCCGACCAGTCCAACACCGACCTGCTCGCCCAGGTGGTGATCGACGAGCTGACCAAGAAGGACGTCGAGGTCACGTCGTTCCGCCTGGCGGACCACGAGATCCCGCCCGGCGTCGTGACCGACCTCGGCGGCGGCGACGAGTGGCCGAACATCCACCGGCTGCTGCTCGACGCCGAGATCCTGGTGTTCGCCACGCCGACGTGGGTCGGCCGCCCGTCCTCGCTCGCGCAGCGGGCGCTGGAGCGGATGGACGCGATGATCTCCGAGACCGACGACCAGGACCGGCCGGTGGCCTACAACCGGGTCGCGGGCGTCGTGGTGACCGGCAACGAGGACGGCGCGCACCACGTGATCAGCGAGATCTGCGGCGGGCTCGGCGACATCGGCTACACGATCCCCGGTCAGGCCTGGACGTACTGGAACCGCGGCCCCGGCCCCGGCCCGAGCTACTCCGACACCGACGAGGGTCACGAGTGGTCGGAGAAGACCGGTCGCACCATGGCCGCCAACCTGCACGCCGTCGCCCTGGCCCTGGCGGAGCGCCCGATCCCGGCCTGAGCCAGCGCGACCAGCGCGCCCATCGCGAGGCCGCCCAGGACGTCCGTGGGCCAGTGCACACGGGTCCTGAGGCGGCTGTACGCGACCAGCAGCACCATCGGTGTCACGAACACCGCCGCGCCGCGGTCCTCCAGGGCGGTGGCGGTGCCGAACGCCGCCGCGGTCACCGCGTGCTTGGACGGGAACGACGACGAGTCCGGGTGCTCGGGCAGCGCCCGCCGCGCCGGCATGGTCGCGGCCGGGGGCCTGCGGCGGTGCACCACCAGGCTGACGAGGTGGCCGAGCGGCATGGCGAACGCGGCGGCGGCGAGCGCGCGCTTCGCCGCCTTCTCCTTGCCGGACAACGCCATGAGTCCCGCGACGGGTAACCACAACGCGCCACCGCGAGCGGTGACGCTGGCGGCTATGACGACCGGGTGCGGGCGTCTGGTGGGCAGGACCTCGCTGTCCCGCAACGCGTCCTCGTCGAGCTCGTCCTCTCCTGTCATGCGGTTCAGCTACCCAGCGGCGGGCTGGCCGGAACCTCCCTGCCCTCTCCGATGCCCCGCACGATGGCCTGCAGGGCCTCCTGGGCGTCGTACTTCGGCTGCCAGCCGAGTTCGTCCCGAGCCCGGGACGCGTCCAGCAGCGGCGACTTCAGGGCCAGGTCGATCCAACCGGGCGGGGTGGGCTGCAGGCGAAGACCCCAGGACGCGCTCGCCACCGACCGCAGCAGCTTCGGCGGCACCGCGACGTGCCGGCCTCCCAGCACCTCGGCCAGCGCGCGGGGCGTGATGACCGGGTCGGCGACGAGGTTCACCCCGCCGTGCGGGCGCCTGCTCAGGACGCGGGCCACACCGTCGGCGACGTCGTCGGCGTGCACGAACTGCAGGACGAGGTCGCGCGGGATCGGCAGCACCGGGATCCGGTGCCGGAACAGGGCCTTGGGCACGAGGCTGCCGAGGAAGTAGTCGCGGATCTCGGCTCCGGCGTCGGCCTGCAGGACGAGGCCGGGCCGCACGCGGGTGATCAGCAGGTCGGACTCGAACTTGTTCAGCATGTGCTCGACGGCGGCCTTGTGCCTGCTGTAGAACGACGTCCGCACGCCGTCGACGGGCCACGACTCGTCCACGCGGCGGTCCTTGCTGCCGGGCGAGTAGGCACCGACCGACGACATGTGGACCAGGTGCGGCACCCCGGCCTTCACCGCCGCGCCGAACACCTGGGCCGAGCCCGCGACGTTGGTGCGGTACAACGCTCTCTCGTCCCGGCTGGGCTGGATGAGCCAGGCGAGGTGCACCACCGCGTCCGCACCCTCGAACGCGGTGCGCAGCACCTCCTCCGCGCCCGCCCGGCCGAGTTCGACCGGCGTCCACCGCACACCGCGGTAGGGCGGGGCGTCCGCGGGCGGGCGCCGGGAGATGCCGTGCACCTCGACGTCCGCCTCCTGCGCGAGCCGGCGCAGCAACGCGGTTCCGACGTTGCCGCTCGCTCCGGTGACGACGACCTTGCGTCCGGGCATGGCTCTCCTCCGCGCGTGGGGACCTGCCCTGGCCGGATACCCCTCAGGCGACGTCGAGAACCGTCTTCAGCCAGCCGTCCTCCCGCAGGTCGAACGACTTGTAGGCGTCGATCGCGGCGGTCGGCTCCTCGTGCTTCGTGATGAACCGGAGCGGGTCGACCACGCCGGTCAGCACGAGGTCGAGCAGGCGCGGCACGTAGCGGCGATGGTTGCAGTTGCCCATCCGCAGCGTCAGGTTCTTGTTCATCGCCTGGCCGATCGGGAACTCGTCGAAGCCGGGCGGGTAGACCCCGATGACGCCGATCGTGCCGGCCTTCGCGACGAGCTCGACAGCCCAGTCCAGTGCCTGGCGCGGGCCGTCGCCGGGCTTCCACTGCTCGGCGGTCCGCTCCCCCGGCTGTTCCGCGTCGACACCGACCGCCTCGATCACGCGGTCCACGCCGATGCCACCGGTCAGGTCCTTCACGACCTCGACCGGGTCCTCGGCGTTGAAGTCGACGGTCTCCGCGTTCTGCTCCCGGGCGATGTCCAGCCGGGACTCGATGCCGTCCACGACGATCACCCGCCCGGCGCCCTGCCGCTTGGCCGACGCGATCGCGAACTGCCCGACCACGCCCGCGCCCAGCACGAGGACCGTGTCCCCCGAGCCGATCTCGGCCAGCCGCGCCCCGAACCACGCCGTCGGGAAGATGTCGGAGAGCAGGATGGCCTGGTCGTCGCTGACACCGTCCGGGATCCGCACCAGCGTCATCGTCGCGTGCGGGATGCGCGCGCGTTCGGCCTGCAGCCCGTCGACCGGGCCGGTCGACTTCGGGCCGCCGAAGAAGCACGTGCCGGCGGCCGGGCCGTTCGGGTTGGCGCCGTCGCACTGGGCGAAGTACCCGGCGCGGCAGTAGGAGCACGTGCCGCAGCCGATCGTGGAGGTCACCACCACGCGGTCGCCCGGCCGGAACCCGCGCACGGCCGTGCCGACCTCCTCCACGACGCCCACGGCCTCGTGGCCGAGGACCGTGCCCTCGACCATGTCCGGCATGGTGCCGCGCACCATGTGCAGGTCGGTGCCGCAGATGGCGCTGCGGGTGATCTTCACGACCGCGTCGGTGGGTTCCTGGATCTTCGGGTCGGGCACCTCGTCGAGCCGGATGTCGCCCGTGCCGTGCCACACAACAGCCTTCATGTCCGCTCCTCCCGTGAGTGGACTGGTTTCCCCGGAGAACCGGAGCGAACCCGCACGCCCCGTTCGACTGAGCTTTCGGGACGATGGCACGTAGAACGGACAAAGCGCCCTACCTGGTGTTTTGTCGGGGCGACGCCGGGTACTGCCCCCTCGTGGATCGCATCGCCGACGTATGGGGAGCCCGCACTCCGCACGAGCGCGGGACGCACTGGCCGGTCCGGGTGGACCAGGAGCTCGCGGACGGCGTCGGTGAGTCCGATGTGGACCGCTGGGTCCAGTCGGCGTGCGTTCTGTGCAGCAACGGCTGCGGCTGCGACATCGCGGTCAAGGACGGCCGGATCGTCGGCGTGCGCGGCCGTGCGGACGACCTCGTCAACCGCGGCAGGCTCGGCCCCAAGGGGCTCTACGGTTCCTGGCAGGCGCACGGGAAGGATCGCCTCACGACACCGTTGATCCGCCGCAACGGCGTGCTGGAGGAGACCGACTGGGACACCGCGATGAACGCCGTCGTGCGGCGCTCGCAGGACCTCCTCGCCGAGGACGGACCGCTGTCGCACGGCTTCTACACCAGCGGGCAGCTGTTCCTGGAGGAGTACTACACGCTCGGCGTGATCGGCAAGGCCGGGATCGGCACGCCGCACATGGACGGCAACACCCGGCTCTGCACCGCCACGGCGGCCGCGGCGCTGAAGGAGTCGTTCGGGTCGGACGGCCAGCCCGCCTGCCACGCCGACATCGACCTCTGCGACGCCCTCTTCCTGTACGGGCACAACATGCCCGCCACGCAGACCGTGATGTGGGCCCGCGTGCTCGACCGGATCGAGGGACCGGACAGGCCTCGGCTGGTCGTCGTCGACCCCCGGACGACGCCGGCCGCCGAGGCCGCCGACGTGCACCTGGCACCGTTGCCCGGCACGAACCAGGCGCTGCTCAACGGGTTGCTGCGCCTGGTGATCGAGCACGGCTGGGTCGACCGCGAGTACGTCGACCGGCACACCCTCGGCTTCGACGAGCTCGAGGCCACCGTGGAGCCGTACACGCCGGAGCACGTCGCGGAGATCTGCCGCGTCGCGCCGGACGACCTCCGCCGGGCGGCCGAGATCTTCGGCACGTCGGACCGGGTCCTTTCCACCGTGCTGCAGGGCTTCTACCAGTCGCACCAGGCGACCGCGGCGGCGTGCCAGGTCAACAACCTGCACCTGCTGCGCGGCCTGATCGGCAGGCCCGGCAGCGGGGTGCTGCAGATGAACGGCCAGCCGACCGCGCAGAACACGCGGGAGTGCGGCGCCGACGGCGACCTGCCGGGCTTCCGCAACTGGGACAACCCGGCGCACGTCGAGGAGCTCGCGGCGCTCTGGAACGTCGACCCGCTGACCATCCCGCACTGGGCGCCGCCGACGCACGCGATGCAGATCTGGCGGTACGCCGAGCAGGGCTCGATCCGGTTCCTCTGGATCTCCGCGACCAACCCGGCGGTGTCGTTGCCGGACCTCTCCCGGATCCGGCGGATCCTGCGGCAGGAGAACCTGTTCGTCGTCGCGCAGGACGCGTTCCGGACCGAGACGACCGACCTGGCCGACGTCGTGCTGCCGGCCGCGCTGTGGGGCGAGAAGCAGGGCACGTTCACGAACCTGTCGCGGGTGGTGCACCTGTCCGAGCAGGCCGTCGCACCACCGGGAGAGGCGCGCAGCGACCTCGACATCTTCCTGGACTACGCGCACCGCATGGGTTTCCGCGACCGGGACGGGGCTCCGCTGCTCAAGTGGAAGGACTCCGAGGGCGCGTTCGACGCGTGGCGCGAGTGCAGCCGCGGTCGTCCCTGCGACTACACGGACCTGTCGTACGACCGGTTGCGCGGCGGCAGCGGCATCCCCTGGGGTCCTGAAAGGCTGTACGCCGAGGGCGTTTTCCCCACGGCGGCGGGCTACTGCGAGGACTACGGCCACGACCTGCTGACCGGTGCCTCGACGACACCGACCGACTACCGGGCGCGGCGCCCGGACGGGCGGGCGTTCCTCAAGGCCGCCGAGTACGCGCCGCCGCCGGACCAGCCGAGCGACGAGTACCCGTTCCTGTGCACGACAGGGCGCTCGGTCTACCACTTCCACACCCGCACCAAGACCCGCCGCGCCCCCGAACTCGAGAAGGCCGCGCCGGACCCGTGGGTCGAGATGTCCCCCGGTGACGCGGCCGCGCTCGGGCTGGCCGACGGGGACGTGGTCCGCGTGGAGTCGGCACAGGGTGGCGTCGAGGTGCCTGTCCGGACAGGACGGTGCCGCGACGGCGTGGTGTTCCTGCCGTTCCACTACGGCTTCCAGGCGGCGAACGAGCTGACGCCCACCGAGTGGGACCCGGTCTCCAAGCAGCCGCTGTTCAAGCTCAGCACCGTGCGGATCAGGAAGGTGTGAGATGCACCTGGCCACCTACCTCGGACTGCTGCACACCTCGCTGGGCACGCTGGCCGGCGCGTTCCGCGAGGTCGCGGACGGGCACGGCGACGAACCGGACGTCCGGCACACGTGCGAGGTGCTCGCGGCGCGCATCGACCGCCAGGCCGAGCGGCTCGCCCCGGTCGTCGAACGGTACGGCGAACACCGCGAGGCCGAGCCGGAACGGTTGCACGCGGCCGAGTTCGAGCAGGTCCGCAGCGGCGGCGTCGGGCTCTTGCGCGACCTCCAGGACCTCTACGCGCTGGCGTCGTTCACCGACATCACCTGGACGGTCGTCGGTCAGGCGGCACAAGGCCTGCGCGACAAGGAACTCGTGGACGTCGTGAGCGCCTGCGAGCAGGACACGGCGCGGCAGCTCGCGTGGTTGAAGACGCGGATCAAGCAGAGCGCTCCGCAGGCGCTCATCGTGGCGAAGGGCTGAAGATGGCTGACGGTGTGCGCACCCTGATCCCCGCGAGGATCGACCGGTTGCCCTGGTCCCCGTTCCACACCCGGATGGTCGTCGCGCTGGGCGTGGCGTGGATCCTCGACGGCCTGGAGATCACGGTCGCGAGCGCGATCGCCGACACCCTCACCAAACCCGAGACGCTGGGGCTGTCGTCCACCGCGGTCGGCCTGCTCGCCACCGTGTACCTGATCGGCGAGGTCGTCGGCGCCCTGTGGTTCGGCCACCTGTCCGACCGGCTGGGCCGCCGCAAGCTGTTCATGATCACGCTCGGCGTCTACCTGATCGGCTCCGGGCTCACGGCGTTCACCCTCGGCAACGACACCGGCTGGGTCGTCTTCCTGTACTTCACCAGGTTCATCGCCGGAATGGGCATCGGCGGCGAGTACGCGGCGATCAACTCCGCGATCGACGAGCTGATCCCCGCGCGCTACCGCGGCCGTGTCGACATCGCGGTCAACGGCACCTACTGGGCGGGCGCCGTGCTCGGCACGCTCGGTTCGTACATCCTGCTCAACCAGGTGGAGCTCTCGCTGGGCTGGCGGCTCGGGTTCCTCATCGGACCGGTGCTGGGCCTCGTGATCCTGGTGGTGCGCCGGCACCTGCCGGAGAGCCCGCGCTGGCAGATCATGCACGGCCGCACCGACGAGGCCGAGAAGACGATCACGGGCATCGAGCGGGAGGTCGAGAAGGAGTCGGGCTCGGCGCTGCCCGCCGTCGACGAGAAGAAGGCCATCGAGGTCGCGCCGGCCGAGCAGATCGGCTACCTCGCGCTCGCCCGCGTGCTGTTCCGGGAGTACCCGTCGCGGGCCGTGCTGGGCGCGACGCTGATGATCACCCAGTCGTTCCTCTACAACGCGATCTTCTTCACCTACACCCTGGTGCTGGGCAAGTTCTACGGCGTGCCGTCGGAGGTCACGCCGCTGTACCTGATCGCGTTCGCGGTCGGCAACCTGGTGGGGCCGTTCACGATCGGGCACCTCTTCGACACGATCGGCCGCCGCCGCATGCTGTTCCTGACCTACGCGGTCTCCGGCGCGTTGCTGGCCGTCACGGCGGTGCTGTTCTACAGCGGCGTGCTCAACGCGGTCACGCAGACCATCGCGTGGTGCGTCATCTTCTTCTTCGCCTCGGCGGGCGCGAGCGCGGCCTACCTGACCGTCAGCGAGATCTTCCCGCTGGAGGTGCGGGCGAAGGCGATCGGCGTGTTCTTCGCGATCGCCCAGTGCTTCGGCGCGCTCGGCCCGGTGATCTACGGCGCGTTGATCGGCACCGGCGACCAGCCCGTGCGGCTGTTCGTCGGCTACCTGGTCGGTGCGGTGGTCATGATCGCGGGCGGGCTGGTCGCGCGGTTCCTCGCGGTGGACGCGGAGAACAAGTCGCTGGAGGACATCGCGCTGCCGCTGTCCGCGACCGCGCGACGCAGCCACACCCGTGCCGAGGGCGCCGGGTCACCCTTCAAGACGTGACACGAGCACTCCCCCGCGCTGGACGAACGCCTCGGGCAGCCACGGCTGGTCGAGGCGTCGCCCGTTCCAGCGCGTGTCCTTCACGTGGACGCCCGGTGTTCCCGTGGCGAGCACCGTGATGTTCTTCGCGGTGATGCGCGCCTTCGGGAACATCGGGCTGGAGACGTGCAGCTCCGCGCTGCTCGGCGTGCGCGGGTAGAGGCCGAGCGCGGCGAAGACGTACCAGGCGGACATCGTGCCGAGGTCGTCGTTGCCGGGCAGGCCCGACGGTCCGGTCTTGTAGACCAGGCGGGCCATCGCGCGCACGGTCTCTTGCGTCTTGCGCGGCTGGCCCAGCTCGTTGTAGATCCACGGCGTGTGGATGCCGGGCTCGTTGGTCGGGTCGTAGCGCAGCGCGTCACCGCCGGTGGCCCACGAGCCGTCGGCGCGCTTGAAGAACGCGTCGAGCCTGGCGGTCGCCGCCTCGGGACCGCCCATCACCTCCGCGAGACCTTGGACGTCGTGCGGCACCATCCACGTGTAGGTGGCGCTGCTGCCCTGCGCGAAACCCTGGTCCGAGGCCGGGTTGAACGGGGTCACCCAGGTGCCGTCGGCCTTGCGGGCCTGCTGGTACCCGGTGGCCGGGTTGAACGTGTTGCGCCACCACCCGGCGCGCTGCTCCATCTCCGCGCTCGGGCGGCCGAGGCGGCGGCCCAGGTCGGCGAGCGCCTGGTCGGCGACGGAGTCCTCCAGCGTCTCGGCGGCGCCGCCCCAGCAGTGGCACGTGTCGTGCGGCGCGTAGCCGAGCCGCATGTACTCGGCGAGGTTCGGGCGCTGGCCTTCGCACTGGCCGGGACAGCCCTTGTCGGACAGGCCGTCCGGGTGCGGGACGGTCGCCTGGCGCAGCAACGAGTCGTAGGCCGCGTTGACGTCGAAATCCTTGGCGCCCATGGCGTACATGCCCGCGATCGCCGGGGCGGACGGATCGCCGGTCATGACGTGCGTCGGGCCGGTGATGTGCACCCAGCGGTCCCAGATCCCGCCGTTCTTCCTGGAGATCTCCAGCAACGACTGGGCGTAGTCGCTCGCGACGTCCGGTGCCAGCAGCGCCAGCAGCTGGGTGTGGGCGCGGTACTGGTCCCAGCCGGAGAAGTTGCCGTAGCGGGTGGGCTGGCCGGCGTCGGTGATCACGTTGGGCTGCAGGAAGGAGTGGTACAGCGCGGTGTAGAAGACCGTGCGCTCGTCGGCCGTGCCGCCGTCGACCTCGACCGCGCGCAGCTGCTTCGCCCAGGCCTTGCGGGCCTCCTTGGCCACGCTGTCCACCGTGGCGCGCTTCGGGATCTCCGCCGCGAGGTTGCGCTTGGCCGCGTCGAGGCTCGTGTAGGAGATGCCGACGCGCATCCGCACCGAACTGTCCGCGAAGGACACATACCCGCCGGACCCCTTGCCGGCGCGGGCACTTCCGGTGAGATAGCCCTCGCCACCGCTCGCCGTCGTGGTGCCCGGCCTGAGCTCGCTGTTCACCCACGTGCCGTACGCCGCGATGGGGCGGTCGAACGACGCGGTGAAGTGCAGCCGGTAGTAGGTCTTCTGGTTGTTCGTGCCGCCGTTCGCGCGGCGGCCGCAGAACGCGCCGGTCAGCACCGATCCCGACACGGAGTTCGTCGCCGGGTCGATCGTGATGTCGGCGTCCTCGCTGCCGTTGAGCGAGTTGGAGGTGCGGAACAGCAGCGAACCGGTGGCGGGGAACGTGAACTCGCCGATGCCCGCGCGGGTCGTCACGGATAGGTCCGCCGTGGCGCCCGACTTCAGGCCCACCCGGTAGCGCCCGGCCTCGGCCTTCTCGTCGGCGTGCGCGAAGTCGCTCGCGAAGATCTGGTCCTTCGTGTCCGCGGTCGGCGAGGACGTGATCTCCCCGGCGTGCGGCATGATCGGCACGTCGCCCGCCGCACCGGGGTGGCAGCCCGCGCCGTTGACGTGCGTGAGGCTGAAGCCGCGCACGCGCGTCGCGTCGTAGGCGTACCCGTTGGCGGCGCCCGTGTTCGTCTGGTCGCCGCGCGTCGACGTCGGGCTCCAGGAGATCATCCCGAAGGGACGCACGGCGCCGGGGTAGGTGTTGCCGCCGCCCGCCGAGCCGATCAGCGGGTCGACGAACCGGGTGTCGTCCCTCACCGCCGCGCTCGCGGGGGTCGCCAGCGTGGCGGTGAGGACAGTGACCAGGAAGACCGGGAGCGCTCTCACGTCCCGGGACACTAACCGGTTCCTAGTAAACGCAGGGTGGCCGGTAGCCGTCGATCTCCAGGCTCCGGAACTCCAGGTCGTTCTTCGTGTTGCCGACGAACACCAGGCCACGGGCGTCGTCGAGCGCCTCGGAGAACGGGTAGGAGGGCTTGCCGAGAGCCGGCAGATATGTCCAGTTCTTTGTCTTGAAGCTGAAGAACCGCTGCACCAGTTTGCCGCCGGTGGACGGCACCTTGGTGACCCACTTGTCGCCACCGCTCCAGAACGACGCGGGGCGCAGCTGGATGTAGAGGTCGCTGGTGGCGCGGTAGGTCATCCAGAAGCCGCGCGAGTCGGTCAGGTCGGCCTCGGCCTCGAACTTGTTGCCCAGCCACACGACCATGACGGCCCAGTCGTCGGCGAGGAACTTGATCTTCGCCGAGTAGTCGTGCCGTCCCCGCGGCACGAGGATGCTGCCGGTCGCGGGCTCCGTGGCACCTTCACCACTGGCGATCCACTGCTGCAACCGGTCGATGGACGGGGTGGCGCACTCGCGGCCGTGCGAGGCGTTCGCGACGGACGTCGAGCTGACCAGGAACAGCAGCGCGCACGCGGACACCGCGACGCGACCGAACGTCGATTTCAGGCGCATCTGGCGGACCGTAGCGGAAATTGGTATAAACCATTTCTCTTCACCGTTGACACCGGTCTCACTTGGCAACCCGGCCAGCGGATTGTGAGGACTCCGCATCAGGGTCACAGTGTGCTGCGTGGATCCCGCCAGATGCATCGCATTCATAAGCGTCGTAACGGTTTTCGCCGTCCAGCTGGCCGCACCGGCCACTGCCGCGGCCGACTGCTCCCCCGCGGTCGACGAGCAGTCCTTCGCCACCGCCTCCGAGCTCCGCGCCCTCAACGCGACCGTCGCCGGGTTCGGCGTCCGCGCCACCGGCAGCCCGAACCACGACCGCCTGATCTCCTGGCTCGAACGCCGCGTCGACCGGCTGCCGAACGTGTCCGTGCGGTCCGAGCCGTTCGCGATCCAGCGCTGGCAACCGGGACCCGGCCTCCTGGTCTCGGGCGGCCTCGTGCCGGTCGCGGGCCCGATCCCCTACTCCGAGCCGGGACTGGCCACCGGCGAGCTGGTCCGCCTGCCCGCCGGTACGCCGATCACCGCCGCGAACGCGCGCGGCAAGGTCGTCCTGCGCGACTTCCCGGCCCTCGACCGCGGCTACCTCGCCGAACCCCTGCTGGACCGGGACATGGTCGACGCGGGCCTCGCCGGCGCCGCCGGGGTCGTCGTCGCGTTCCCGTTCCCGCACGAGCAGGTGAAGGGCTACTGGGACCCGCACCTCGGCACCCACTACCGCGTGCCGGGCGTGTTCGTCGGCGCGGACGCGGCGGCGGTGCTCGTCCCCGGCACCCGCACGACGATCGGCGTCCTGGCGGCACGGCTCCCGGCCGTCACCCGGTCGCTGGTCGCCACCCTGCCCGGCCGGAGCAGCGAGCGGATCGTCCTCGACACCAACACCGACGGCGTGGGCTGGGTGCAGGAGAACGGCACCGTCGCGCTGCTGGCGCTCGCCGAGCACTTCGCCCGCCTGCCGCTGCGCTGCCGGCCGCGCACGATCGAGTTCGTGTTCGCCACCGGCCACCTGCACCGGCCGGCCGAGGGCAGCGAGTTCCGGGCCCGCGCCCTCGACGCCGAGTACGACACGGGGTCGGTCGCGTTCGCGTTCGTCCTCGAACACCTGGGCACGCGCGAGTACCTGCCCCTCGACGGCGCGCTGCGGCCGACGGGCCTCGCCGAGCTGTCGGGCTGGTTCGCGGGCAGTCCGGCGCTGACTCAGGCCGCGTTCACGGCCCTGGCCGGACGCGCGGTCGACCGCACCTTCGTCCTGCCCGGCACCGATCCGCCGGTACCGGGCCGGGTGCCGCCGCAGTGCTCGTTCGGCGGCATCGGCACGCACTTCCACTCGCACCTGGTCCCGACGATGGCGATGATCTCCGGGCCGTGGACGCTCTGGGCGCCCTCGTTCGGCGCGGCAGCCGTGGACCACGAGCGGATGCGGCGCCAGGTGCTGGCCGCGGGCGACGCGATCACGGCGCTGGCCCCGGTGCCGCGGGAGCAGATCGCCGGACCGTACCTGGAGATGCGGCAGGCACGGGCAGCTGGAGCGCCGACCTGTGCGCACGACCTGCCGCCCGAATGGGCACCGCCTAAAGGCTGACCAGCGCCTGGACGGGCAGGTGGTCGGTCGGGAACTGCCCGTCCCGCTGGAAGGTGTTGATGGCGGCGGCCTCGACCGTGACCCCGCGCGTCAGGATCCAGTCGATGCGCGGGCCGTCCGGCACGAGCGGCCCGAACCCGTGGAACGTCCCGTACGCCGGCGTCTTCTGCGGCCCGGTGAGCCACGTGTCGGCCAGCCCGGCCGTCAGCGTCGTGTGCGCGGGCGAGCCGGGGACGTCGTTGAAGTCGCCCGTGACGACGACCGGGAGCGGCTGCGCCTGGAGCCGCTCGTGCACGACCTCGGCGCTGCGCAGCCGGGCGTTGGCCGACTCGTGGTCGAAGTGCGTGTTGACGGCCACGAACTCCTTGCCCGTCACGCGGTCGAGGAACCGCACCCACGTGACCATGCGGACCACGTTGTTGCCCCACGACCGGGATCCGACGACCTTCGGCGTGTCGGACAGCCACTCGTGGTCGAACTCGAGCGGCTGTAGCCGGAGCGTGTCGAAGAAGATCGCCATGAACTCGTCGTGGCTGCCGCCCAGCCGGCCCAGGCCGATCCAGTCGTAGTGGTCGGGCAGGTCGTGCGCGATGTCGCCGATCTGCCCGTAGAGGCCCTCCTGCGTGCCGATGAGGGCGGGCAGCTCCTGCAGCAGGAGCTGGGCCATCACCGGGCGTCTCACCGGCCACGAGTTCGGCTCGGCGGTCGAGGCGTACCTCAGGTTCAGGGACATGACGTTCAAGGTCGACACCGTGCCGAGCATGGCACAGGGCCGCCCTCGCCGAGGACGGCCCTGCTTCCACCTGCTGCTTCACGCCGGCGCGTAGCCGGTCGGCGTGCTCGTGAACGAGCCGCGGCCCTGCGTCCGGCTCCGCAACCTCGTCACGTACCCGAACATCTCGGCCATCGGCACGCTCGCCGTCACGACGGCCGTGTCGCCCCTGGCCGTGGAGCCGAGGATCCTGCCCCGGCGCGACGCCAGGTCACCGAGCACGCCGCCCAGGTACTCCTCCGGCACGGTCACCGCGACCTCGGCGATCGGTTCGAGCAACGTCATGGCGCCGGCCTTCAGCGCCTCGCGCAGCCCGAGCCGTCCCGCCGTGCGGAAGGCCATCTCCGAGGAGTCCTTGACGTGCGTGGACCCGTCGGTGAGCGTCACCCGCACGCCGGTCACCGGGTGGCCGAGGGGTCCCTCGGCCAGCGCGTCCCGGCAGCCCTGTTCGACCGCGCGGACGAACTCCTGCGGCACGCGCCCGCCGGTGACGGCCGAGCGGAACTCGAACCCGGTCTCCAGCGGCTCGGTGTCGAGCACCACGTGAGCGAACTGACCCTGACCTCCGTCCTGCTTGACGTGCCGGTAGACGAATCCCGTGACACCGCTGGCGACGGTCTCGCGGTAGGCGACCCTCGGCCGTCCCATGACGAGCTCGATCCGGTACGCCGTGCGCGCCTTCTCGACCGCCACCTCCAGCTGCAGCTCGCCCTGGCCGGACAGCACCGTCTGGCCGGTCTCGGAGTCCGTCCCGAACCGCAGGGACGGGTCCTCGTCGACCAGGTGCGCCAGCGCCTCGGTCAGCCGGGCGTTGTCCGCGCTGCTCCGCGTCTCCACGGCCACGGACACGACCGGATCGGCCGACACCGGCGGTTCCAGCAGCACCGGCGCGTCCGGTGCGCACAGGGTCGTGCCGATGCGGGCCGCCTTCAGGCCCACCACGGCGACGATGTCCCCCGCGACGGCCTGGTCGACCGGCGTGTGCCGGTCGGCCTGGACGCGCAGGATCCGCCCGATGCGCTCGGTGCGGCCGCCCACCTGGACCGTCTGTCCCTTGTGGAGGGTTCCGGAGTAGACGCGCACGTACGCGAGCCGTCCGGTGGCGGTGGCGTTCACCTTGAACACCAACGCCGAGAACGGCGCCTCCGGGTCCGGCTCCCGTTCCTGGCCGTCGACACCGCGCACCGGCGGGACGTCCACAGGGGACGGCAGGTACGCGATCACCGCGTCCAGCAACGGTTCGACACCGCGGTTGCGGTACGCCGAGCCGCACAGCACGACGGTCGCCTGACCGCGCTGCGTCAGTTCCCGCAACGCACCGGTCAGCGCCTGCTCGGACAGGCCTCCTCCGAAGAACTCCTCCAACGCCTCGGGATGCAGTTCCGCCACCGCCTCCTCGAGCAGTCGGCGGCGCCGCAGTGCTTCCGCCACCAGCGTTTCCGGCACAGGACCCTCGGTCATCCCGTCGTCCCAGAAGAGCGCGCGCAGGCGCACCAGGTCGACGACACCGCGGAACCCGTCCTCCACGGCGATCGGCAGCTGCACGACGAGCGGCACGGTGTGAAGCCGCGCGCGGATCGACTCGACGACGTGGTCGAGATCGGCTCCCGCGCGGTCGAGCTTGTTGACGAACGCGATCCGCGGCACACCGTGCCGGTCCGCCTGCCGCCACACCGACTCGCTCTGCGGCTCCACGCCGGCCACGCCGTCGAACACCGCGACGGCCCCGTCCAGCACGCGCAGGGACCGTTCGACCTCGTCGGCGAAGTCGACGTGCCCCGGCGTGTCGATGAGGTTGATCCGGTGCCCGTCCCACGTGCAGCTCACGGCCGCGGCGAAGATCGTGATGCCGCGGTCGCGCTCCTGCGGGTCGAAGTCCGTGACGGTGGTGCCGTCGTGGACCTCGCCGCGCTTGTACGTGCTGCCCGTGGCGAACAGGACGCGTTCGGTGAGCGTGGTCTTGCCCGCGTCGACGTGGGCGAGGATGCCGAGGTTGCGGACAGCGTTCAACGTGATCGTGCGCATGGCTGTTGTGCCTTTGCTTTCAAGGAATTACGGGGTCAGCGCGATGACCCGGCGAACACCTTCGAGGGGTTCGTCAGACACTCCGGCGCCCGGCGCGCAGCAGGCGACCGGGGTGCGGGGACACGAGGATCACGTCGAAACGGGACGGGAGGACGACAACGGCGGTACGCACGGCCGGTCCCCTCTCGTCTCGGTGATGATGATCGTGGAGTGTAGACACCCGAACGGTTCCCGACAACGGCTTTACCGCGGAACACCTCCACCATGCTCGACGTTGAGCAGGTCATGCGCTTGTGTTTGCTCGGCGACTCGATCGCCGCGGGAGTGGGCAGCACGCGCCGGGAGGACACGCTCGGCCCGTTGCTCGCCGAAGGCCTCCGGAAGGCGGGCCACCGGGTCGACCTCGGTGTGCACGCGGTGCCGGGCGCGCGCTCGGCCGACCTGCGCGCCCAGGTGCGGGCGGCGGGCAGTCCCGACGTCGCGGTGATCGTCATCGGGGCGAACGACCTGACCCGCTTCGTCCCGCCCGAGGTCGGCGCGCGACAGCTCCAGGACGCCGTGACCGATCTCCGGGCGGCGGGCGCCGAGGTCGTCGTCGCGACCGCGCCGGACCTGAGCATCGTCTCGCACGTGCCACCGGCGCTGCGGGACGTCGTGTCGGCCGCGAGCCGCCAGTACGCCCTGGCGCAGCAGCAGGCCGTCATCCGGGCGGGTGGCGTCGTGGCCCACGTCGAGCAGGCCGTCTCGGCCCGGTTCGCCGCCGACCCGTCGCTCTTCGCCGCCGACCGCTTCCACCCGTCCGCCGAGGGCTACCGGGCGATCGCGGAGGCCCTCGCCCCTGCCGTCGAGGCCGTCGCCGCCCGGCGCTGACCGATTGCGATCAACGCCCTGGCGTCGTACTGTCCAGACTAAGTTCAAGCATTGAACGAATGAGGTGGATGATGAGCACGCCCACTCCGGCGGACAAGTTCTCCTTCGGTCTGTGGACCGTGGGCTGGCAGGGCCGCGACCCCTTCGGCGAGGCCACCCGGTCCGAGCTCGACGTGGTCGAGGCGGTGCACCGGCTCGCCGAGCTCGGCGCGTACGGGCTGACGTTCCACGACGACGACCTGTTCGGGTTCGAGGCGACCCACCGCGACCAGCAGATCAGCCGGTTGCAGGGCGCGCTCGCCGAGACCGGACTCGTCATCCCGATGGTGACGACGAACCTGTTCGCCCACCCCGTCTTCAAGGACGGCGGCTTCACGAGCAACGACCGCGGCGTGCGGCGGTTCGCGCTGCAGAAGGTGCTGCGCAACATCGAGCTGGCGGCCGAGCTCGGCGCCAAGACGTTCGTGCTCTGGGGCGGGCGCGAGGGCTCGGAGTACGACGTGGCCAAGGACGTGCGAGCGGCGCTCGACCGGTACCGCGAGGGCATGAACCTGCTGACCCAGTTCGTCACCGACCGCGGCTACGACATCCGGTTCGCGCTCGAGCCCAAGCCGAACGAGCCCCGCGGCGACATCCTGCTGCCCACGATCGGGCACGCGCTCGCGTTCATCGGCTCGCTCGACAAGCCCGAGCTGGTCGGCCTGAACCCCGAGGTCGGGCACGAGCAGATGGCCGGGCTGAACTTCGTGCACGGCATCGCGCAGGCGCTGTGGCACGGCAAGCTGTTCCACATCGACCTCAACGGCCAGCGCAGCATCAAGTACGACCAGGACCTGGTGTTCGGGCACGGCGACCTGATGAACGCGTTCGCGCTGGTCGACCTGCTGGAGACCGCCGGGTACGAGGGACCGCGGCACTTCGACTACAAGCCGTCGCGGACCGAGGACTACACCGGCGTCTGGGACTCGGCCAAGGCGAACATGGCCACCTACCTGCTGCTCCGCGACCGCGCCAAGGCCTTCCGCGCGGACCCCGAGGTGCAGGAGGCGCTGGAGACCGCGGGCGTGCACGAGCTCGGGCAGCCCACGCTGAACGCCGGCGAGTCCTACGATGACCTGATCAAGGACACCGGGTTCGACCCGGACCAGGCGGGTGAGCGGGGTTACGGCTTCGTGCGGCTCAACCAGCTCGCCCTCGAGCACCTCACGGGAGCACGCTGACATGACGCTCGTCGCCGGCATCGACTCGTCCACGCAGTCGTGCAAGGTCGTGGTTCGCGACGCCGAGACCGGTGAGCTCGTCCGGGAGGGTCGCGCGACCCACCCGGACGGCACCGAGGTGCACCCCTCGCACTGGTGGTCGGCCCTGCAGTCCGCGCTGGCCGACGCCGGCGGCCTGTCCGACGTGGCGGCGCTCAGCGTCGCCGGTCAGCAGCACGGCATGGTCTGCCTCGACGAGGCGGGCGAGGTCGTGCGCGAGGCGCTGCTGTGGAACGACACCCGTTCCGCGGCGGCCGCGGCCTCGCTGACCGACGAGCTGGGCGCGGCCGCGTGGGCGTCGCGCATCGGCCTGGTGCCGGTCGCGTCGTTCACGATCACCAAGCTGCGCTGGCTCGCCGAGAACGAACCGGGCAACGCCAAGCGCACCGCCGCCGTCTGCCTGCCGCACGACTGGCTGACGTGGCGGCTGCGCGGCACCGGCGAGCTCGCCGACCTGGTCACCGACCGTTCGGACGCGTCGGGCACCGGCTACTTCGACTCGGCGACGAACGAGTACACGCCGGACCTGGTGTCGCTGGCGCTCGGCCGCTCCGACGTGGTGCTGCCGCGCGTGCTGGGGCCGGCGGAGTTCGTGGACGGCCCGGTGCGGCTCGGGGCGGGCGCGGGCGACAACGCCGCGGCCATGCTCGGTGTCGGCGGCGGCGCGGACGTCGTGGTGTCGCTCGGCACCTCGGGCGTCGTGACGGCGACCGCCGACGTCCGCGCGGAGGACCCGTCCGGCATCGTCGCGGGCTTCGCCGACGCCACCGGCCGCTACCTGCCGCTGGCGTGCACGCTGAACGCCGCCCGCGTGCTGGACGCGACCGCCCGCATGCTGGGCGTCGACCTCACCACCCTGAGCGAGCTGGCCCTGTCCGCCAAGCCGGGCGCCGAGGGGCTCGTGGTGGTGCCGTACTTCGAGGGCGAGCGGACGCCGAACCTGCCCGACGCGACGGGAGCGTTGCACGGGCTGACGCTCACCAACGCCACGCCCGCGAACATCGCGCGTGCGGCCGTGGAGGGCATGTTGTGCGGTCTCGCCGTGGGGCTGGACGCGCTCGCCGAACAGGGTGCGGACGTCAGCGGCGTGCGGCTCGTCGGTGGAGCGGCGGTCTCTCCGGCCGTGCGCGAGATCGCGCCGACGGTGTTCGGTGTGCCCGTGACGGTGCCCGCGCCGGGCGAGTACGTCGCGGACGGCGCGGCGCGGCAGGCCGCCTGGACGCTCACGGGCGGCGCCACCCCGCCCTCGTGGACGCTCGCGGACAGCACCCGGTACGAGGCGGACGCGGTGCCGGAGATCCGGGCTCGCTACGCGGATGCGGCGCAGCGGTACCTGACTCGATGACCTCCGTCGACCACCTGCGCCAGGTCCGCCTCGGCAACCTCCGCACGGTGCTGCTCGCGCTGGTGGACCGCCCCGGTTCGCGGGCCGACCTCGCGGCGCGCACCGGCCTCACCAAGGCGACGCTGACGAACCTGACCGAACCGCTGCTGGCGGGCGGGATCCTCGTCGAGGAACCCGCCACGCTGGCCGGGATGGGCAGGCCGTCGAAGCCCCTGCGGTTCCACCCCGGCGGGCCGATCGCGGTGGGCGCCGAGATCAACGTCAGCCACCTCGCGGTCGAGACGCTCGGGCTCGACGGCGAGACGCTCGAGCGCCGTCTCGTGCCCGCGGACATGCGCCGCGCGACGGCGGACGAGGTGCTCGACCAGGTGGCCGCGCTGATCCGCGAGGTCACCGCGACCACGGACCGCAAGGTGCTCGGCGCGGGCCTCGCGGTCCCCGGCGTGGTGCACGACGGCGTCGTCATCCGCACGCCCAACCTGCCCGAGCTCGTCGGCGTCCGCCTTGCCGACGGTCTGGGCCGCAAGACGGGCCTCGACGTCCAGGTGGACAACGAGGCGAACCTCGCCGCCCTCGCCCACCTGTGGCCGCGGCACCTGGCGGGCGAGGACTTCGTGCACGTCACGGCCGACGTCGGCATCGGCGCGGGCGTCGTGCTGAACGGCGAGGTCTACCGGGGCGTCAGCGGGTTCGCGGGTGAGCTCGGGCACGTCGTGATCGAGCGCGACGGCATCCGCTGCACCTGCGGCAGCCGCGGGTGCGTCGAGCGGTACGCGGGGCTCGACGTCATCCTGCGCGAGGCGGGCCGGCGGCGGCTCGACTCGTTGCGCAGGGCGCTCGCAGCCGGTGACGCGAAGGCCCTGGACGCCGTGCGGAAGGCCGGGGAGGCGCTCGGGGTCGGCATCGCGACGCTGACGAACCTCTTCGACGTCCCCACCGTCGTGCTCGGCGGCAGCTACGCCGTGCTGTACGACCACCTGCACGAGGCCGTGCGGTCCGAAATGGACGGACGGGTGCTCGCGGGCGGCGAACGGCACACGCGGCTGCTCGCCTCCCCGCTCGGCGAGTTCGCCGTCGTGCGCGGCGCGGCCGGCCTCGTCACGAGGCGCGCGGTGCAGCAGCCCGAGCGCCTCTTCGCATGACCAGGCCGCCGAGCGCGACCGCGGCCACCCCCACCACGGCCGAGACGTACCCGCCGACGATGCCGTAGCCGGTCCCGGGACCGCCCTTCGCCATCAGCACGACGGCCACCCCGATCACCGCGCCGGCCGCGCCCAGCACCACCGCCCAGAGCCCGCGGCGGCGGATCAGCACCAGCAGTCCTGCCACACCCGCGACGACACCGATCAGTGACCACACGCGACCGGCCGTCATGTCATAAGCAGCTGAGAGCAACATGGGCACCAGCCAACCCGGCGGCGTGCCTCCGGTCGTCGTGCGCGCGCAGACACCGCACTACTGCGGCCGCGGTAGTGCGGAAATGCTCCCGGCGCACGATCTACCAGCACCAACAGCGGTTTAGGCTGCACGGATGAGCAAGCGCTGGCTGGACTGGGCGATCGCTGCGGGGGTGGCGGCGAGCCTCGTCGCGGCCGGACACCCCGCCACGGCACCGGGGTACGCGTTGCTGGCCGCGAGCGGACTGGTGCTCGCCGCCCGCCGGACCGCGCCCAGGACCGTGCTCGCGGCGACCGGCGTTCTCGCCCTGGGCTACCAGGCCACCGGCGCGGACGTGCCGGTGATCGCGTTCCTGTTCGCCGTCTACGCGACCATGCGCGCCGGTCACCGGTGGTTCACGCTCGCCGGCTCGGTCCTGATGCTCGCCACGCTCCCCCTCGCCGCCCTCCTCTCCCCGCGCGACCTCACGACGTACGAGGCGTTCGCGCAGACCCGTGACGTCCTGCAGATCGCGTGGCTCATCGCCGCCGCGGCCGCGGGCGAGGCCCTGCGGCAGGCGGAGCGGCGGGCCGACGAAGCCGAGCGCACCAGGGAGGAGACCGCGTTGCGGCGCGCGAACGAGGAGCGCCTGCACATCGCCCGCGAGCTGCACGACTCGCTCACGCACCAGATCTCGGTGATCAAGCTGCAGGCCGAGGTCGCCGTGCACCTGGCCCGCAAACGCGGCGAGGACGTGCCCGAACCCCTCCTGGCGATCCGCGACGCGGGCAGGGAGGCCGCCAGGGAACTCCGCGCCACCCTCGAAGCGCTGCGCGACGACGACAAGAACCCGCCGCACGGCATCAAGGACATCCCCGGCCTGGTCGACCGCGCCAGAGCCACCGGCCTGGACGCGGAGCTCACCGTCGAGGGCCGCCCGGACCACGTCCCGGCAGCGGTGGAGCGCACGGCGTACCGGATCGTGCAGGAGTCGCTCACGAACGTCGCCCGCCACGCCGCCGCCGCGTCCGCGCGGGTCCGCATCGGCTACCGCGAGAACGCGCTGGTCATCGAGGTGGACGACGACGGCGCGACCCAGCAGGCGAACCCGGAGCCGGGCGTGGGCCTGCTGGGCATGCGCGAACGCGTCACCGCGCTGGGCGGCACCCTGAGGGCCGCGCCCCGCTCCGAGGGCGGCTTCCGCGTGCAGGCCGAACTCCCGGTGGCACAACCGTGATCCGCGTCCTGCTGGTGGACGACCAGCCGTTGATCCGCAGCGGGTTCCGCGCGTTGCTGGAGGCCGAGGACGACATCGAGGTCGTAGCCGAAGCCGCGACAGGCACGCAGGGCCTCGCCCAGGCCCGCCTGCACCACCCGGACATCGCCCTGGTCGACGTCCAGATGCCCGAGATGGACGGCATCGAGGCCACCAGGCAGATCGCCGCCGACCCGTCCCTCACCGGCACACACGTCGTGATCCTCACCAACTACGGCCTCGACGAGCACGTCTTCCACGCCCTGAAGGCCGGCGCGGCGGGCTTCCTCGTGAAGGACGTGCTGCCGGAGGACTTCCTGCACGCCGTGCGGGTCGCGGCACGCGGCGACGCCCTGCTGGCCCCGTCGATCACGCGCAGGCTGATCGACCGGTATGTGAGCCAGCCGCCGCAGCCGCCGCACACCCTCACGGACCTGACGTCGAGGGAGCGCGAGGCCGTCACACTGGTCGCGCGCGGCCTGTCGAACGACGAGATCGCCGCTCGCATGGTGATCAGCCCGCTCACCGCCAAGACGCACGTCAACCGCGCGATGACCAAGCTGCACGCCCGCGACCGAGCGCAGCTCGTGGTGATCGCTTACGAGTCCGGCCTGGTGGTGCCGGCGCGCCGGGGTTAGAGCCGCACGCCCTCGGAGGCGGCGAGCAGGTCGGCGGGCGGAGGAACGCGCCGACGTCCGCCTTGTCGGTCGCCCGCAACGCCTTTGTGGCCCGATGTCTGATACCGAGCCGCCTGGCCCGGCCACCGTGTGGGCCGTGCTCTCGCCCCCACGACGAACGCACATCACCCCACCACGAGGTTCCCACTCCGCTGTGTCGGCGGCGTCACACCCATCGGCGCGACTCTTCTCCTGCGGGGCCAGGGTTTCGCACGTTTCCGGCGGGCGGTGAGCGACCACACAGATCGTTCCTGAAACACCGCGGCGCTCCGCACCGTTGTACAGGTTGGTCGGTGCGATCCGTGTCCCCCGGGCCTCACCTCAACGCCTTCGCGGAACACCACAGGAACCGCGTCGAGCTCTTCGCCGAGAGGCGACCGATCGCTCCGGCCCTTCAAGCTCGTCCTCCAGCCGTCAGCCTCCCCGACAGGCGGCTGGAGGACGTCCGGTCGGCGCGGGCCTCTCCTGCCGCGCCGACCACCTGCTTCCCTTGTGGTTGCCTGGTTTTCCGGTTTTTCGCGGTGACGTGACGCACAGGTTTCCCTGGAACACAACGGATCCCCGGTCCGTTGTACGGGGTGGTCGGTGCGGAACGAGTCCCCGGGCCCCAACAGAACCGCCTTCGCGGAATACCGTTCGGCTGGAACCGCGTTGTGCCCACCGCCGAGAGGCGACCGCCGCACCGACCACGAACACCCTGCACCGCAACAACACCTGGTGAGCCACCACACAGATCACCAGGAAACACAACGGAACCCCGCACCGTTGTAAGAGATGGTCGGCACGGAACGAGTCCCCGGGCCCCAACACACTGCCTTCGCGGAACACCGTTCGGCTGGAGCCGCGTCGAGCCACCCGCCGAGAGGCGACCGCCGTGCCGACCACCCAGACCACGCCTCGTGCCCACACACCCCCCAGGTGGGTGCGAGGCCTTCCGAGCCCCCAGGCTGCCGGCCTCCCCCAGGCAGCGTGGGGGCTTCTCGCATGCCGGGGTTTCCGCGTATGAGGACCGCCGGGGCGCTCGACTCTGGGGCCCGCGGTGCCGCCCTTCGGGTAGAAGGTGCGCCGAAGGACGCTGGTGGCGCGACTCTCGGACCCGTGGTGCCGGCCTTCAGGCGCCGAGGGACGCTGGTGCGCGACTCTGGGACTCGTGGTGCCGACCTTCAGGCGGAAAGGTGCGCGCGGGGGACGCTGCGGCACAACGGTTTCCTGCTTCTGCGGTCAGCGTCGCCGGAGAGGCCGGCAGGTCCGCAGGAAGCCGCACGTCGCGTGCGGTGTGCCAGCAACACCATCCCGCGTCTCGTGCGGCGTACCGACCACGCGGGCCTGCAGCGCAGTCGGGTTCCTGTGCGCCGCGCCACCCGAACACAGCCCTCCGCCGATGCGGCCCAGGCGATGCGTCACACGGCGCACCCCAATTGGTGCGCCGTGTGATCCGCAGCGCGGGCTCCCGCTGCCCGGCCACTCCCGCTTTCTGGGCTGTCAGGCCACTCCCCGTGCCGGCCAGGCCGCTCCTGAGGCTTCGCACCACAGCCAGCCCCGTCTCCCAGCTGCGAGGCCGCAGCAGACCAACCGCTCGCGTTGCCTCCGCTGTCAGGCCACGCCCGCCGCGATCAGCTTCGTCCAGATCTCGCCCTGGTCCACCACCTCGACGCCGAGCTTCTCCGCCTTCGTCAGCTTGCTCGCGCCCACTCCCTCGCCTGTGATCAGCAGGTCGGTGGTGGCCGAGACCGACGAGGCTGCGGTGGCGCCTGCCCGTTCGCACATCTTCTGGAACGTCGGGCGGGTCACCTTCTCGCCGGAGCGGGGGTCGCTGATCGAGCCTGTGATCACGACCGACTTGCCTTCCAGGGGTGCGCCGGCGACGACCACCGGGGGCAGGTCCTCGTCGCGGACTTCGAGGGAGACGCCTCGGTCTCGCAGGCGTTCGATCTCCGGGCGCAGGCGGGCCAGGTGGTGCGTCAGGGACTCGGCCACCTTCTGGCCGATGTCCTCGACCGCCACCAGCTTCTCGACGCCCGCGTCGGCCACCTCCTCCAGGGAGCCGAAGCCCGCTCGGCAGAGGCGGGCGGCGGTGCCTTCGGAGGCCATCGGGATCGCGAGGCCGATCAGGGCTCGGCGCAGGCCCACGGAGCGGCTGCGGTCGATCGACTCGATCATGCGGGTCGCGGAGACCTCGCCGACGCGGTCGAACTCCAGCAGGCGTTCCTTGGTGAGGGTGTAGAAGTCGGACGGGTTCACCAGGTCGCCGGTCTCGGCGAGGCGTTCGATCCACACCTGGCCGATGGCGTCGATGTCGGCGGCGGCGCGGGACGACCAGTGGATCAGGCGGCGCACGGTCTGGGCCGGGCAGGCCGCGTTGGTGCAGAAGAGTTCGCGGCTGTTGCCCTGCTCGGTGAGCGGCTGCGCGCAGGACGGGCACTCCGACGGCGGCACGATCTCCTGTTCGGCGCCGGTGCGCTTCGACTCGTCGAGCACGCCCGCGACGAACGGGATCACGTCGCCGGCGCGGCGGACCAGGACCGTGTCGCCGATCTTGATGCCCCGCGAGCGGATGACCTCCTGGTTGGCCAGCGTGGCGCGGGTGACCGTGGTGCCGCCCACGAACACCGGCTCCAGCCAGGCGACGGGTGCGATCTTGCCCGTCTTGCCCACGTCCCACACGACGTCCTTCAGGACCGTCGTCTTCTCCTCGGCCGCGAACTTGTACGCGATGGCGCCGCGCGGGGACGACGAGCGGGTGCCCGCGGCGGCGAACGCGTCGCGGTTCGCCAGGCGCAGCACGGCGCCGTCGAGGTCGTAGTCGAGCGTGTTGCGGGCCTGTTCGATGCCGCCGATCAGCTCCTGGGCCTCGGCGGCCGAGGTGCAGTGCTTCATCTCCGCGACGCTGAAGCCGAGCTTGCGCAGGCCCGCGTCGAGGTCGGAGTCGGCGCTCTCCGGCTCGGTCGTCAGGTCGAACGCGAAGAACTGCATCCGGCGGCCCTCGACGGCCTTGGGGTCCTTGGCGCGCAACGTGCCCGCGGCCGCGTTGCGCGGGTTGATCAACGGCTTGTCCGGGTGCGCCGCGTTGTACGTGTCGAACGTCGAGCGCAGCATCACGCACTCGCCGCGCACCTCGACGCGGCCCGGCGCCTCCACCTTGTCCGGCACGCCGTCGCACAACGCGCGCGTCAGGAACGTGACGTCGTCGCCCGTCGTGCCGTCGCCTCGGGTGACGGCGCGCGCGAGGCGGCCGTTCTCGTACACCAGCGCGAGCGACAGGCCGTCGAGCTTCGGCATGACGACCACGGGCTGGCCGGGGAAGCGCGCGAAGAAGGACTCGACCTGCTCCGGCTTGTTCGCCTTCTCCAGCGACAGCATCGGCCGCGAGTGCCGCACGGGCGCGTGCAGCACCGAGGGCGCGCCCACGTGGTCCAGCGGGTTGTCCGCCGGCGCCAGGTCCGGGTGCTCCGCGACCAGCGCGCGGAACTCGTCCTCGATCGCGTCGTACTCCGCGTCGGCCACCAGCGGCTCACCCTGGTAGTACGCGTCACGCAGCTCGACGATCCGGGCGGCGAGCTCCTGAATCCGATCCCCAGCAGCACTCATGGCCGGGACGTTACCGGGGACCACCGACAAAAATGGACGGTCGGGCCTGGAGCCGCGCTGGAGTCCCGCTCGAACTCACCCGAACAACCCGATCTCGTGAGCGACCGTCCCGCACCGGTACACCAGATCGGGTCGCAGCCGGCGCAGCACCGCGAAGTCGACCGACCCCAGCACCGCCCGCAGGTCCCGCCGGTGCTCGTGCCCCTGCTCGTGCAGCCGCAGCCACGCGTCGAGCATCGCGATCTCGGCCGGGCCACCGGCGCGCGGCAGCACCTCGGTCACGCCGAGCAGCTCCGCGTCGGCCCCTCCCCTGCCGATCCGGTCGTAGACCTGCACGGCGAACGCACTGCTCTCCCCCAGCGGCGTCTTGGCGAGCTTCGCCAGGGTCTCCGGACCGACCGTCACGTCCCGGCGCAGGCAGTCCAGCACCAGGTCCGGGTATTTGTCGGCCCACCACAGGTAGTGCGCCGCGCGTTCCCACGGCGCAACCGGTGACGCTGCCAACTGCAACACGGCCCGTGCGTACTCCACGTCGCAACGGCCCGGTGGCAGCGCCTCGACCAGAGAGCTGATCTCGGAACTCACGGGGTCACCGGTGAAACGAGCCTCCAGCACCGCCTCAGGCACTTTCCTGTCCACAGTGGTCACGCTCAGCACGGGCGCGCACGGCACGTCCCACCGCACGGAGAGCGTGCGGATCAGCGAACGCCACTCCTCAGAGGACAGTTGCGACTTCCAGAACGTCGCCAGCCGCGGCCAGTCCCGCACGCCGATGTCCCGCGCGGCACAGGACGGCGCGAGCACCACGTGCAGCAGCACCAAGTTGAGGCGGTGGACCGCCTCGAAGGCCCCCGCTCGCGCGAACATCTCCCGGACCAGGTCGACCAGCCCGTCCGCGTGCTCCACCCCGTCCGCCAGGACCCGGAGGGACAACGGCGCCAGCGACAGCAACGCGCGTAGACGACCTTCGGGCGCACGCTCGCGAAGAGCGCACCACACCAGTTCGGCGTGCAGTTCGGCGTCCTGGTCCGGCGAGGTCAGCAGCCGCACGACGTCCGCGTCCAGCGGCACCCACGTGCGGCTGGTGATCACCACCGGACGGCCCACCGCCCGCACGTACTCCGGCAGCGCGCTCCGCACCTCCGGCGACGCCTCGTCGTACCCGTCGAGGAGCAGCACCGAGTCGCCGTCCCCCGGCAGGTCCGCGGCCGTCACGACCGAGAACAGGTCGACCCGCGTCGCGACCGGCACCGACGCGCCCGGACCGAGCACGACCAGGGGCCGCGCCGAGGCCGGGCGCCCGGCCAGGTACTCGCGCAGCCCCGACCGGACGCCCGGTTCCGCCGGCACGACGACTTGGAAGTCGACACTCATCCCACCCACCCGACCAAGTCGATCAGTGATCCACCCCGGCCATGGGGTCGCGCGCGACGACAGGTCGTTTGGAGCCGTTGAACGGCGCCGGGCGATCAGCCGAACGGACCAGTCCCGACGAAGTCATGAACTCGTGTGCGCTATCAACGCGTCCACGAAAAGAGGCCACACGGGCCGTGGCAGGTCATGCCCCACGGATTCCAACACGAGCAGAGAGGCACCAGGCACGGCATCGCGCAACGCCTCCCCGTGCTCCAACGGGTAGACGGGGTCAATCGCGCCGTGCACGACCAACGTCGGAGCGACGACGTCACCGAACCCACCACCACGCGGCCCGTCGAACTCGATGCAGAAGTGGTTGGTCATGGCCGACGCGACGTTCACGGTCCGTGCGACGTCTTCCACAGCCAACGCCCGCACGGCGTCCTCGTCGAAGTAGGGCGATGCACCCGCGTACGCGCGCAGCGCCGACACGATGCTCTCCACCTCTGATGACGATTCCTGGGCGGAAGCCGCCAGGAACTCCTCGGTCATCGGCGGCAACGAGGGATCCCCCGTCGTCGTGGCCACGAACGTCAGCGACGCCACCCGATCCGCGTGGTCCACCCCCAGCCCCAGCGCGATCGCCCCGCTCATCGACCGTCCGACGACGTGCGCGCGTTGCACGCCCAACGCGTCGAGGATCCCCACGGCGTCCAACACCAGGTCGGACAGCGCATAGCCGGGCTCGCCGGGCGGATAGCTGACCGAGACCCCGGTGTCGCGGTTGTCGTAACGGATCACGAACCGCCCACGGGCAGCGAGAGCCGTGCACAGCTCCGCCTCCCACCACAACATGGACGCGCACGCGCCGTGGATCAGCAACACCGCCGGATCGTCCGGCGACCCGAACGTCTCGACACCCAACTCCACTCCGTTGACGTCCATCACCGCACCGCCGGTCCATCGCGCAGCACGCCGCGCACGTGATCCACCGAGAGAGAGGCCGGGTCGAACGCCGTGAGGCACCACGTGGCTCCCGCCTCCGCGAACGGCGTGACATCGGCACCGGGCTCGACCTCGCAGACGTAGTCGAACGGCCCGTCCCCCGTCCGCAGCTCCTCCATCCGCCCCACGACCTCGGCGAACTCGCCGGCGGACGCCAGGTTCACCGGGAAGAACCCGTCCAGCCCGGCGGCCCGGCGCATCGGCCGCGCCTTGCCGGGGAAGCCGGCCGCCCACACGGGCACGCCGGGGCGTTGCACGGGCCGGGGCAGGAACGTCACACCGTCCACTGTGTAGTGGGTGCCGCGGTGGTGCACCACCTCACCCGACCAGGCCGCCCGCAGGACCTGCAACGACTCGTCGAGCATCGCGCCGCGCACCCGGTCGTCGCACTCCTCGCCGGTCCGCGAGAACTCGCCCGCGAACCGGTCGCTGCCGAGGCCCACGCCGAGCACGAGCCGCCCGCCGCCGAGCAGGTCGAGCGACGCGGTCTCGCGGGCGAGCTTGACCGGCCGGCGCCGGGTGATCGCGGAGACCATCGGCCCGAACCGCAGCGCCGAGGTGGCGGCCGCGACGGCGGCGAGCGTGATCCACGGGTCGGCCACGTGCGTCACCGGCTCGCGCCAGCGGACGTGGTCCCAGACGAAGAGCCCGGCCCAGCCCTCCTCCTCGGCCTCGGCGGCGAGCCGGGCGACCAGCGACGGGTCGGCGAGCGCGTCGAACAGCGGCAGCCACAGTGCGCATCTCGGTTTCATGTGACCAACGCTAGGAACCGGAGAGCATTAACAAAAGCGATAGATTCTGCTCATAACGACAAGCCGTGCTTATCATCAAGCCCGTGATGGACCTCCGCCACCTCGCCACGCTGGACGCCGTGGCCGCCGAAGGCACGTTCGGACGCGCCGCCGAGCGCCTCGGCTACACGCAGTCGGCGGTGAGCCAGCAGGTCGCCGCGCTGGAGAAGACCGTCGGCGGGGCCGTGTTCGACCGGCCGGGAGGGCCGAGGCCGGTCCGCCTCACCCCGCTCGGCGAGGTCGTGCTCGCCCACGGCCGCGAACTGCTGGCGCGCGCCGCCGCCACCGAGGACGCCGTCGAACGCTTCAAAGCGGGCGAGGGCCGCATCGACATCGGCACGTTCCAGAGCGTCACCAACGTGATCCTCCCCGCCGTCGTGCGCCGCCTCCTCGCCGAACACCCCCGCGCCGACGTCCGCCTGTCCGAGGAGGAGCCCGACCAGCCCGGCATCGAGGGACTGGACCTGCTCTTCTACGACGGCCGGCTGGACGGCGACGTCGAGCAGGTCAAGATCCGCGACGACCCGTACCGGCTGGTCGCCCCGCGCGGCCGGTTCCCGGGCGGGCCGGTCCCGCTGGAGGCCCTGCACGACGCGCAGATGGTCGCCCAGCCGCCGATCTGCGACCAGGCGAGGGTCGAACGCCTCTACGCCGAGGCCGGGATCGTCCCGCGCATCGTGTTCCGCACCTCCGACAACCGCGGGGTGCTGTCGATGGTCCGCGCGGGCCTGGGCGTGGCCGTGCTGCCCGAGCTCGCGCTCGACCAGTGCCCGGACGACCTGGTCGCGCACGACCTCGACCCGGCCCTGCCGCCGCGCGAGATCTACCTGGCGTGGCCCGCGAACCGGACCCTGGCGCCTCTCGCCACGAGGTTCATCGAACTGGTCAGGGCCTAGTCCCGCGGCCCGCGCAACGTCAGCACGACCCGCAGCACGTGCTCGACGGCCGCCGGGAACACCGCTCCCCGCAGCTCGTCGCGGTGCACCAGGGTCTGCCCGGCGAACTCCACCATCCGCTCCGGCCCCACCCGCCGCACGACCAGCGCGGCGACCTCCTCGAGGTCGAGGGCCGGGTTGTCGAGGCGGACCAGCGCGAACTCGACGATCAGCTCCTCGTCGGTCACCGTCTACCTCCCCCACTCATCGGTTCTTCCCACCGGTACACGTCGAAAACATGCGCTGGACCGACGATCCGAGCCACCCGCACGCTGTCCACCATGAAGTTCTCGCGGCCAGAGGCCCGCACCTGGCGATGTCCGCCCGCACCCGCCGGGGTGCGTGACTTCCACGCCGGACTGCCCGGCTACGCACCCACGCCGCTGACCGAACTGCCGGCCCTCGCGGCGGAGCTCGGGATCGGCCGCCTGTTCGTCAAGGACGAATCCTCCCGGCTCGGCCTGCCCGCTTTCAAGGCTCTGGGTGCCTCCTGGGCCGTGCACCGGGTGCTCGAGGGCCGGAAAGGCCAGGTCACGCTCACCACCGCGACGGACGGCAACCACGGCCGGGCGGTCGCGAGGATGGCACGGCTGCACGGCCGACGGGCTCACGTCTTCGTGCCCCGCACCGTGCCGGCCCCGGCGATCGAGGCCATCCGCGCGGAGAACGCCGAGGTCACGGTGGTCGACGGCACGTACGACGACGCGGTGGCGGCCGCGGCGCGGGCGGACGGGGTCCTGGTGCAGGACATGGGGTGGCCCGGCTACGAGGAGGTCCCGGCCTGGATCGTCGAGGGCTACGGCACGCTCTGCCACGAGATCGACGAGCAGCTCGACGCGGAACCGGACCTGGTCGTCGTCCCGGTCGGGGTCGGATCGTTCGCGCAGGCCGTGATCACGCACTACCGCGCCCGCGGCACCGGGACCGGCCTCCTCGCCGTCGAACCCGACAGCGCCGCCTGCGTGCTCGAAAGCCTGGAGGCCGACGAGCTCACGACCATCCCCACCGGCGACACGATGATGGCCGGGCTCAACTGCGGCACACCGTCCGCCACCGCGTGGCCGTACCTGCGCAACGGCCTGGACGCCGCCGTGGCGATTTCCGAAGCCGACTGCGCCACGGCGATGAGGGACCTCCACGCGTTGAACGTCCACTCCGGACCGTGCGGCGCCGCCTCTCTCGCGGGACTGCGTGCCATGCGCGACGACTACGACCACCTCGACACCGTCGTTCTCATCAGCACCGAAGGACGCCCGTGAACCCACGTGACCTGCTGGCCGACCTGGTCTCCATCGACTCGGTCAACCCCGACCTCGTCCCCGGCGGCGCCGGTGAGTCGGCGATCGCCGACTTCCTCACCGGCTGGTTCCGCGAGCGGGGCTTCGAGGTGCACCGCCTGGAACACCGTACCGGCAGGCCGTCGATCGTCGCGGTGCACAAGGGCACCGGCGGCGGGAAGTCGGTGATGCTCAACGGTCACGTCGACACCGTCGGCCTCGCGGGCTACGACGGTGACCCGCTGGAGCCGAGGGTCGAGGACGGCCGGATGTACGGCCGCGGCACGTTCGACATGAAAGGCGGCATCGCGGCCATGATGGTCGCCGCAGCCCGAGCCACCGAACGTCCGCTGCGAGGCGACGTCATCGTCGCGTGTGTGGCCGACGAGGAGCACGGCAGCTTCGGCACGGAAGAGGTTCTCGAACACTTCACCGCCGACGCCGCCATAGTCACCGAGCCCAGCCACCTAGAAGTCACGCTGGCGCACAAGGGCTTCGTCTGGTTCGACGTCGAGATCGAGGGCAGGGCGGCGCACGGTTCACGGCCGGAACTCGGCGTCGACGCCATCGCCAAGGCGGGCCACTTCCTCGTCGCGCTGGAACAGCTCGGCAGAGACCTCGCGGAGGGGACGCGCCACCACCTCCTCGGCACCGGCACGGTGCACGCGTCGCTGATCAGCGGCGGAGAGGAGGCCTCCACCTACCCGTCGGCCTGCCGGATCACCCTCGAACGCCGCACGGCCCCCGGCGAGACCCCGCAGCGCACCGAGGACGAGCTGCGCGCCATCCTCGACCACCTCACCGCGACCGTCCCCGACTTCCGGGCCACGCTGACCCGCGGCCTCGCCAGGGACCCGTTCGAGGCGGACCCGGACGCCGAGCTCGTCCGCACCCTGATCGCGCACCTCGGCGCCCCGCCGGTCATCCGCGCCGAGCCGTTCTGGACGGACTGCGCGCTGCTCGACCGGGCCGGCATCCCCTGCCTGCTGTTCGGCGTCGACGGCGCGGGCGCGCACGCGGCCACCGAGTACGTCGACCTCGCCTCCCTCGACCGGCTCACCGACGTCCTGACCGGCACGATCACGGCCTTCTGCTCCTGACGGGACGATCTTGACGTTCCCCGAACAATGCCCGAACCACGCCCGGACCTCGCTGCGGCACCGTATCGCCCCGAACGGTTCTTGCCGATCTTGAGAGGGGACATCTCGTGAAGCTCAGACAGGTGGTCTTCGGGTTAGCCACGGCGGTCGCGCTGCTGCTCGGCAGCGTGCCGGCGAGCGCGACCGCACCCGCGCGGCTGTCGGTGTCCGGGGCGAACGTCGTCGACCCGGCGGGGAACCCGATCGTGCTGCGGGGCTACAACTGGGGGCAGTGGGGAACGGTCCAGGCGCAGGACGGGCCCGCCAACAGGGCGTCGGGCGCCAACTCGGTGCGGATCCCGCTGCGCTGGTGGGGCGAGTGGAAGGACGGCGTCGACAGCCGCGACCCGGACCCCACGAACCCCAGCCACATCAAGCCGGGTCATCTCACCCTGCTCGACGAGACCGTCGACCGGGCGAGCGCGGCGGGCCTGTGGATCACGCTGTTCGTCGACTCCGACTACGGCCAGGGCTCCGGTGGGCACACCGAGAACTTCTGGACGAAGCCGGAGATGAAGCAGCAGTTCAAGGAGGTCTGGCAGTTCCTCGCGAAGCGCTACAAGACCAAGGCGTTCATGGGGATGTACGAGATCCTGCCGGAGCCCCAGCCGGTCGGCGTGGACGACGCCGGGGTGAAGGCGTTCTACGACGAGATGATCGGCGTGATCCGCGCGGTCGACAGGCGGATGCCGATCGTCGTGGGTCCCAACGACAACTACAGCTGCGCGCACCTCGAGGGCGCGTACACGACGGTGGACCCGAAGGTCGTCTACACCTGCAACTACTTCATCTTCAGCGAACCGCTGAACCGGATCGGAACGATCACGAACTTCCGCGCCGCCCACACGGTCCCGGTGTGGATCAACCAGGTCGGCATCGAGAGCGGCGACATCGACGCGAAGGCGAAGGCCCGCAAGGTGTTGCAGGCCTTCGACGACAACGGCATCGGCTGGGCGTGGTGGACCTACCGGATCAGCGGGCTGAACCCGGACACGCACGGCATCTACTACGCCGACCCGTCCGAGCCGGACGGCTGGCACCTCAAGCCGGCGTGGCTCGCGCTGGTGAACGGCTACCTCGCCGCATGACGGGTTCCTCGACGTAACGCCAGCTGAGCGCCGCCGCCGCGATCGTGAGCACCGCCGCGACCGGTCCGGCGGCGGCGCCCAGCTCGGGGCGCAGCCACAGCGTCAGCGGGTAGTTCCACAGGTAGGCGCCGTAGGACACGGTGCCCAGCGCGACCAGCGGCCGCAACGGTGTCGCGACGGTCTCCCACCCCGACCAGACCAGCAGCAGCACGGCCGTGCAGGCCGCGACGGCCGGTCCCGCGCCGAGGTACGTCACCGCGTGGCCCCGCAGCGGGACCACCGACAGCACGGCGAGACCGGTCAGCGCGACCGGTACGCCCCAGCGCGGCGCGGTGGTCAGCTTCAACCTGGTCGCGGCACCGATCACGAAGCACACGAACCACGACGTCGGCAGCGCGTAGGCGTTGTCGGCGTGCGGCCACAGCCAGACCAGCGTCGCCGTGCACGCGGCGAGCGCGCCCAGTGCCGTGACGACGAGGACGGCGCCGGTGCGGCCCCGCACCCACGCGAACGCGAGCAGCGCGGGCCACAGCAGGTAGAACTGCTCCTCCGTCGCGAGCGTCCAGCCGTGGAACGCCGCCGGGCTCACACCGCCGATCGGCAGGTTCCCGGTGAAGGTCACCAGGACGACCACCGTCCTGAGCAGCTTGCCGCGCTCCCCCAGCGGGTCGAACACGAGCGTCACGACGACGAACACCACGACGAGCGCCAGCAACGCGGGCAGGAGCCTGCGGGCCCGGCGCGCGTAGAACCGCCTGAAGTCGACGCGGCCGGTGTTCGTGAGCTCCCGCTGCAGGACCCCGGTGATCAGGTAGCCGCTCAACGTGAAGAACACGACCACGCCGACGACACCCGCACCGGGGAACACGTCGGGGAACGCGTGGCGCAGCATCACGAGGAGGATCGCGACGCCGCGCAAGACGTCCAGCCCGGCGATCCGCCTCACCGCATCGCTCCCCGCACGAGCTTGTCCAGCAGGTCCGGGTAGGACAGTCCGGCGGCGGCGAACATCTTCGGCACCTGCGACTCCGCCGTCATGCCCGGCATGGTGTTGACCTCGTTGAGCACGAACCCGTCCGCGGTGAGGAAGAAGTCGACGCGGGCGAGGCCGCGGCAGCCCAGCGCCTCGTACACCCGCAGCGCCGCGTCCTCCAGGGCCTTGAGCTCGGTGTCGGCCAGCGGGGCCGGGATCACGAACCGGGCGCTGCCGTCGTACTTCACGGTCGTGTCGAACAGGCCGGGCACGTGGATCTCCAGCGGTGGCCCCGTCCGGCGGCCCTCGTCCGGGTCGTCGAGCACCGCGATGTCGATCTCCCGGCCCTGCAGGACCTCCTCGACCAGCGCGCGGTCGTCCAGGTCGAGCGCCTGGCGCACAGCGGGTTCGAGGTCCTCCCCGCGGTCGACGAGCCGCACGCCGAAGCTCGACCCCGCCGCCACCGGCTTGACCACGACCGGGCCGGTGAAGTCCACAGTGGACGCTTTGGTGACCAGAGTTCCCCTGGCCGTGCGGACCCCGACCGCCTCGGCGACGAGCTTCGTGGCCCACTTGTCCATCGCGAGCGCGCCGGCCCGCAGCGGCGAGCCCACGTACGGCACGCCCGCCAGCGCGCACAGGCCCGCCAGCGTGCCGTCCTCCCCCAACGGCCCGTGGACCAGCGGCAGCACCACGTCGCACGACGCCAGCACGTCGAGCGCGGCGGCGAGGCTGCCGGACGGGAGCGTGTCGAGCACCTGGCCGTCCGGCCCGTGCCACCGCCCGTCGCGGCCGATCGTGAGCGCCACGGCCTCGTACCGCGCCGGGTCGAGCGCCTGGCGCACCGACGCCGCCGACGCCACGGAGACGTCGTGCTCGCAGTTCTGCCCGCCGCCGATCACGGCGACGCGGATCCTCCTCATCGCACGGTCCTCCGCACCCTCGCCCCGATGCCCGTCACGATCTCGTGCGGGATCGTGCCCGCCCACCGCGCCCAGTCCGCCACCGTCGGTTCACCGTGCTCCCCCGGCCCGAACACGACCGCCTCGTCCCCCGGCTCCACCACGTCGTCCCCCGCGTCCACCACGACCTGGTCCATCGAGATCACCCCGACGACCGGCCGCCGCCGTCCCGCGAGCCACACCTGCGCGCGTCCGGACGCGGTGCGCGGCAGGCCGTCCGCATACCCCACCGGCAGGAGCGCCAAAGTCGTCGCGCGGTCGGTGACGTGCGCGTGGCCGTACCCGACGCCGGTCCCCGCCTCGACGCGCCGCACCTGGACCACCGGCGCCGTGAACCGCAGGGCGGAGCGCAGCCGGGTGGTGCCGGACGGGTCGATCCCCACGAGTCCGGCCCCGATCCGGACGACGTCGAGGTGGGCGCCGGGGTCCGTCAGCGCGGCGCTGGTGGCCGCGAGGTGCCGCACCGAGGGCCGCAGGCCCGCCTGGCGCGCCATCGCGACTCCCCTGGCCAGCGCACGCTTTCCGGGTTCACTCGCTCCAGGAGTGTCCGCACACGGCAGATGTCCCATCACTCCGACGACCGAGACCCTCCCGGCCAGCTCCGCCCGGCGTGCCGCCGACATCAGCGACAGCCAGGACTCCGGCGCGGCCCCGTCCCGCGCCATCCCCGTGTCCAGCTGCAGGTGCACGCGCACCCCGCCGTCCAGCGCGGCCAGGTGCGCGAGGCTCGGGACGCTCAGGTCGATCCCGTGCCGCACGGCCGTCCGCACGTCGGCGTCGACCGGGTTGAGCCAGCTGAGCACCGGAACGTCCACACCGGACTCCCGCACCCGCACCGCCTCCGCGAGCGAGGTGACCCCGATCCACGTCGCTCCACCCGCGACGGCCGTGCGGGCGACGTCGCCGAGCCCGTGCCCGAACCCGTCCGCCTTCACCACGGCCATGACCTCGCCGCGCGCCAGCGCCACGAACCGCCTCGTGTTCTCGGCCACCGCCGCGAGGTCCGTGCACAGCGAGGGTTCAGCTGCCCGCTGGCGCAGGCTCGTCACGCGCGCGCCCACGCAGGCACCTCCACTGGTCCGTAGACGGCGTGGTCGGCTCCGGTCAGCAACGCCCAGTAGCGGTCGCCGTAGGACCAGTGCCACCACTCGGTCGGGTAATTGACCAGGCCCGCTCCGCCGAGCGCGGCGGCCAGCACCGTCCGGTTGCGGCGGGCCTCCTCGTCGACCGGCGCGGTGAAGAAGCACGCGCCGCCGCTCTCCTCCGGCGTCGCGTCGACCGCCGTGCCCATCCACAGCTCCGCGCCCGACGTCGTGACCAGCGTCAGGTCGACGGCCGCGCCCGCGACGTGCGGCGCGACGGCCAGCGGTGCCACGAACCGGCTCGACAGCCGGCCGAGCTCGACGGCGTCGGCCGCCGGGTGCAGCTCGCGCAGTTCGGCGGTGTAGCGCTCGATGATCGCGTTCTGGTCGGCGACGCTGCGGTGCCCCTCGACCACCCGCAGGTCCACACCGGACGGGAGCAGCGCGCGGGCCACGTCGAGCCGCCGCGCGAGCCCCTCGCGCACCAGCACACCGGGCGCGTGGTCCAGTGCCACCAAAGGATCCCCGTTGTCGAGCACGCGCACGGCACGCACGATCGGGTCGGCTAGCAGGATCGTCATGCGGCCAACCTAGGAACGAGCGTCCACCTGGGACTCCTCCTCCAGGCCGCCCCGGCACGCCGAACGGCCGGTTCGAGGACGTGAACATCGGCCGTTCGGCTGACAACCGACACGCCGCGCCGGAATTCGGCAGACTGGCGTCCGTGACCCGACTGAGGACGACCTGACGTGCACGCCGCCGGACTGGTGCTGCACCCGCAACGCGACTCCGCCGACGCCGTCGAGGCCGTCCTGGGCTGGGCGGCCAACCGAGGCGTCGAGATCCTCGGCATCTCCGACGAGATCCAGCGCCTGCGCTGCGAGGCCACCCCGGTCTCGCCCGAGGAGCTGGGCCGCAGGGCCGACCTGGTGGTGAGCCTCGGCGGCGACGGCACGATGCTGCGCGCCATGCGCCTCGCGGACGGCGAGAAAGCCCCCGTGCTGGGGGTCAACCTGGGCAAACTCGGCTTCCTGGCCGAGGTCGACGTGCCGGACCTGCCCGCCGCCCTGTCCGCCATCGACGCCCGCGACTTCACCGTGGAACCCCGCCTGGCCATCGACGCGGAGTTCCTCGGCCAGAAGGTCACCGCCTTCAACGACATCGCCGTCGTCCGCATCCCGGGCGAGGGCAGCGCGCGGGTGGCGGTGCACGTGGCCCGCCAGCCGTTCGTCAGCTACGCCTCCGACGCCGTCATCGTCGCCACCCCGACCGGCTCCACCGCGTACAGCTTCTCGGCGGGCGGCCCGATCACCAGCCCGTCCGTCGAAGCGCTGCTGGTCACCCCGGCCTCCCCGCACTCCGCCTACAACCGCGGCGTCGTCCTGTCGGTGCACGACGAGGTGGACCTCGACCTGCTGCCGTCGAGCGGCCGCCTGGCCGTCGAGGTGGACGGGATGGTCGCGGGGTACGTGGAGCCGGGTCAGCGGGTGTCGCTGCGGG
Source organism: Lentzea sp. NPDC003310 (assembly GCF_040610935.1). Taxonomy (NCBI): domain Bacteria; kingdom Bacillati; phylum Actinomycetota; class Actinomycetes; order Pseudonocardiales; family Pseudonocardiaceae; genus Lentzea; species Lentzea sp. NPDC003310. The sequence continues at coordinate 76,378 of NZ_JBEXNC010000016.1, read as the reverse complement.
GCCGGGCCGCCGCCGCGCGGGTGGTGCGGCTCGGGATGACGACGTTCTACCAGCGGGCGCGGCGCAAGCTGCGGCTCACGGACTCGGCGGAACTGGGGTGAGGCTGCGCGAGTGGACCGCCGACGACGCGGCCTGGTACGCGGAGACGACGAGGGACCCCGAGGTCCAGCGCTACACCACCGACCCGCCCACGATCACCGCGGAGCAGGTCGCGGAGGCGATCGCGGCACTGCCGGGAAACCCCTCCACCGCGTCGTTCTGCATCGAGGACGGCGGTGAGCGCTGCGGCAACGTCGCCGTCGACATCGCGGACGGCGTCGGCCACGTCTCCTACCTGGTGGCCGCGCAGGCCCGCGGCCGCGGGCTCGCGACCAGGGCGCTCAGCGAGTTCGTCGCCTGGATCCTCGCGCACCGGCCGGTGCGCGAGCTGAGGCTGTGGACGCACCGGGACAACACCGGCTCGCGCAAGGTGGCCGAACGGGCCGGGTTCGTCCGCGACCCCGCCCGCGACGAGGACCGTGAGGTCAAGGGCGAGGTCTGGCCCACCGTCGCCTACCACCTCGTTCCCTGACCTCCACCCGACCTCAAGTGCCGCTTGTTCGGATGTCCGCGCCGAGCGACGACAGGGGGCACAGGGACATGGAGCTGAACAGGCGCAGAGCGTTCGCACTGGGTGCGGGCGCCGCGCTCGCCGCGGGTGTGGGGACGGGCGCGGCGCAGGCGGACGGGACCACCGCGCGCGAGCCGGACCTCCCCGGCTTCCAGCACAACTACGCCAAGGTGAACGGGGTGCGCCTGCACTACGTCACCGGTGGCAGTGGCGAGCCGCTGCTCCTGCTGCCCGGCTGGCCGCAGACCTGGTGGCTCTACCGCAAGATCATGCCGGCGCTCGCGACGAAGTTCCGGGTCATCGCGGTGGACCTGCGCGGGCAGGGCGGGTCGGAGAAGCCCGCGGGCGGTTACGACAAGAAGACGATGGCGACCGACATCCACGAGCTCGTCAAGAAGCTCGGGTACGCCAAGGTGAACGTCGTCGGGCACGACCTGGGCAGCATGACCGCGTTCTCCTTCGCGGCCAACTTCCCCGAGACGACGAAGAAGGTCGCCTTCATGGACGTGCTGCACCCGGACGAGAGCTTCTACCAGATCCCACTGCTGCCGCCTCCCGGCATGTTCAGCGTGTGGTGGTTCGCGTTCAACCAGGTCGTGGGCCTGCCGGAGCAGCTGCTGGCCGGGCGGTTCCGGTACCTGGTCGACTGGCTGTTCGCGAACACCGCGTTCAACCCCGCCGCGATCGACGAGAAGGCGCGGCGGATCTACGCGCAGAACTACAACTCGCCCGAGGCCATCCGTGCGAGCAACGGCTGGTACCAGGCCTTCCACCAGGACATCGCGGACGGCAAGACCTACGCCAAGCTGACGCCTCCGGTGCTCGGGCTCGCCTCGATCTCGTCGTACGACCAGTTCCTGGGCGCGCTGCCGAACGTCGCGAACCAGTTCGAGGTCGTGCGGGTGGACGGGTCCGGCCACTGGCTCGCCGAGGAGCAGCCGGACTTCGTCGCCCAGGAGATCACGCGCTTCTTCAGCTGACCCGGCTCGCCGAGGGGATGAACGCCGCGACCACGACTGCCAGCAGCGCGGTCGCGGCGCCCAGGCCCATGATCAGCTGGAAGCTCAGCGGCACGCCCACCTGCGTCAGCACGACGCCCGCGACCGCGCTCGACACCGAGGTGCCGATCGCGCGCATCAACGTGTTGAGGCTGTTGGCCGCGGCCGTCTCCGACGTCGGCACGGCGCCCATGATCAGGGCCGGCATCGCGCCGTAGCCGAGGCCGATGCCGGCGCCGATCACGGCCGAGACCACGACGAGCTGCCAGATCTCGGTCAGCATGAACACCCCTGCGGCGTACCCGAAAGCGACCACCAGCGCGCCCAGGATCAACGTGACGCGCGGGCCTCGCGCGTTCGAGATGCGCGCGGACACCGGTGCCGTCGCCATCATCACCAGACCGGACGGCACCAGCACGAGGCCGGTGACGAGCAGCGACTGCCCGAGGCCGTGGGCCGAGACCGGCAACTGCAGGACCTGCGGCAGCACCAGCGACTGCGCGAACAGGGCGAACGCGAACGACACCGAGGCGATGTTGGTCAGCAGCACCTGGCGGCGGGCCGTGGTGCGCAGGTCGACCAACGGCTGGGGCGAGCGCAGCTCCCACCAGCCCCACAGGCCGAGGACCAACGCCGACACGACGAACAGGCCCGTGACGGCGCCGCCACTCCACACCGACGCCTTCGACACGCCGAGCAGCAGGCAGATCAGCGCGACCGACAGCCCGAGCGCGCCCGGGAAGTCGAACCGGCCGCCGCTGCGGACCGGGGACTCCGGCACCCAGACCAGCACCGCGGCCAGTGCCACGATCCCGGCTCCGGCCGACGTCCAGAACAGCATGTGCCAGTCGCTCTGCTCGACCAGCAACGCCGCTGCGGGCAGGCCGAGCGCGCCACCGACGCCGAGCGAGGCGCTCATCAGCGCGGTGGCGCCCGCCAGCCGTTCGCGCGGGAGCTCGTCGCGCATGATGCTGATGCCGAGCGGGATCACGCCGACCGCCATGCCCTGCACGACGCGGCCGACGATGAGCGGCGCCAGCGAGTAGCTCAGTGCCGCGATCACCGAGCCCGCGACCACCATCAGCAGGCTGATCAGCAGCATGCGGCGCTTGCCGTACATGTCGCCGAGCCGGCCGATGACGGGCGTCGCGACGGCGCTGGCGAGCAGCGTCGAGGTGATCACCCACGTCGTGTCGCCCGGCGACGAGCCCAGGAGCTGCGGGAACCTCGGCAGCAGCGGGATGACGAGGGTCTGCATCAGCGACACGACGATGCCGCCGAGCGCCAGGACCGCCACGACGAGGTTCGGGCGCGTCACCGGACGCGTTTCTTCGAGGAGCACGTGATCGAGTCTAAGTCAGTCACTTGACTTAATCTGGAGCGGCCAGATGATGTCCGTGATGTCCGGAACCGCTCCCGGTGGAAGATGGGGACGTGATGAGCAAGGTCGACAACCCGTCGCGAGCCGAGCGCGCCCACGCCACCCGTGAGCTGATCCTGACCGCCGCGGAGCGCCTGTTCGCCGAGCACGGGGTGCTGGCCGTGTCGAACCGGCAGGTCAGCGAGGCGGCGGGCCAGGGCAACAACACGGCGGTCGGCTACCACTTCGGCACCAAGGCCGACCTCGTCCGGGCCATCGCGCGCAAGCACTTCGCGCAGGTCGAGGAGATCCGGCAGCGCCTGGTCTCCGAGCTCGGCGACGACCCCGGCCTGCGCGACTGGCTGCGCTGCCTCGTCCACCCGATCACCGAGCACCTGGAGGCGGCGGGCAGCCCCACGTGGTTCGCGCGGTTCGGCGCCCAGGTCATGACCGACCCGACGCTGCGGCCGATCATCGTCGAGGAGACGCGGTCGTCCCCCGCGCAGATGCGGATCCTGGCCGGGCTCAACGCGTGCCTGACCGACCTGCCGGACGACGTGCGGGCCGAGCGGCACGACATGGCCCGGCAGCTGCTCGTGCACATGATCGCCGAACGGGAGCGCGCCCTGGCCGACGGCACCCGGACGCCGCGCGCGAGCTGGCACGACACGGCGACCGGGCTGGTGGACGCGCTCGTGGGGCTGTGGCAGGCGCCGGTCAGCTCTTGAGCGCGTAGAACCGCATCGGCGCGGTCGGTTCGAACCCGAGCCGCGGGTAGACCGGCGCGCCCGCTTCCGTGGCGTGCAACGTGGCACGGGTGATGCCGGTGGCGCGCCACGCCTCGTGCAGCGCCTTGCGCGTCACCGCCTCGCCGTAGCCGCGGCGTTCCTGGCCGGGATCGGTCGCGACCAGCACGACGAACAGCCGCCCGTCCGTCTCGACCGCGCCCGCGCACGTGACGGGTACGCCGTCCCGCAGCCCGAGGTACGCGTGCACGCCGCTCTTCCACAGCGCGGACCCGGCGATGCCGTCCCGCCCGGCCTCCGGCTCGAACCCGTACGCGCGCGAGTTGATGTCCGCGTACGCCAGCAGCTGCTCGTCCGTCGTCACCCGTTCGAACGTCAGCTCGGGGTGCGCCGGCTCCGGGAGCGGCAGCAGGTCGCCCGCCATCCCGGTGCCGGGGAACGCGAACTCGAACCCGGCGCGGCCCGCGAGCTCGTCCAGGTCCGCGCCCGGTGCCAGGTCCTCGAACACCCAGAGGAAGCCGAAGTTCTCCTTGGCGCGCATGACCTCCGCCGCGGTCGCGAAGCGCTCGGCGAGCAGGTCCGCGCCGATGCCGGACTCGGTGAGGGTGACGCAGTTCCAGAACGGGAACCGGCAGTCCGCCCACCGCACCGCCACTCCGGGCAGGTCGCGCACGTCGGCGTCCGGGTCGCGGTCCAGCACCATCGCGCGCCAGCCCTCGGTCAGCTGCCGCGAGGACTCCACCGTCAAGTCGATCATGCTGGCGAGCGTAGGGCCTAGTCGGCGGTGTTGTCCCGCAGTCGCCGCAGCATCAGCGCGAGGTGCAGCCGGAACCGCCCGGACGCGTCGTCGAGACCGAACCCGAGCGCGGCCTCGGCGCGGGCGAGCCTCGTGGTCATCGTGCTGTGGTGCCGGTGCAGCACCGCCGCGGCCCCGCGCACCGACCCGGTGGCGCACAACGCGTCCAGCGCCGTGATCAGGTCCGGGTCCACCGCGAGCCCGTCGAGCGCCCGCACGTCCGGCAACGCCGCCACGTCCGCCCTGCCGACCCGTTCGGCGAGCAGTGCGAGGCTGCCGAGCCGGTCGAACCACACCACCGGCTCACCGTCCGATGTGTACCTCAGCGCGGTGCGCGCGCCCTGCCACGACCTCGCCGCGTCGATCGCGGGCAGCAGCGGCCCGATACCGAGCCGGCCCGCCACCTCGGGCACCTCGGTCGCCAGCACCGCGCGCACGTCGCCCAGCACCACCGACCGGCCGGGCACCTCGCCGGTGGCGGCCAGCACCCGCACCGGTGCCGTGGCGGCGATGCCGAGCAGGTGCAGCGCGCGGGACCGCTCCGCCGTGCCCACGCCCTCGGACAGCACGAGCTCGATCAGCGCGGGGTCGCCCAGTTCCGGCAGCGGCACGCTGGAGTGCTCGAGCAGCACGGCGGCGGCGATCGCGAACCGTTCCAGCAGCATGTCGTCGAGCGGCGCGGGCGGGCCGGGACGGTCGACCCAGACCTCCACGCCGCCTTCGAGGGCGCGCACCGAGGCCTTGGCGGGCACGGGACCCGTCGTGACCGCTCCCCCGGCGTCGGCCCGCAGGCAGAGGCCCTGACCGGGCGCGTGCAGCCCGACCGGGCACCCGGCGAGCTCGGACGTGCTGCGCACCAACGCGTCCAGGCCCGATCGCTCGGTGATCAGGCGGTCGAAGAAACCGATCACCCGCACCGCGCTCTCGGCGTCGGCGTCCAGCCCGGACAACCTCAGCAGCAGGCCCTTCATCCCGTCACCATAGCCCCGACAGGTGGCTGGCCGGACGGCCGAAGCGCCCGCCACGTGTCGGCTGCCCGCACCGCCGCCCCGCGCCGAGGATGGAGTCCATGAGCTACGACCTGGATCCCGAACTGCTGCCCTGGCTCGACATGCTGCCGCAGCTGACCATGACCGACTACGACGCCCTGGTCGCGGCTCGCGGCCAGCAGGCGGAACTCGCGGGCCTCATGCCGTCCTACGAACCGGCGAACCGGATCGACGTGCGCGACGAGACGGTGCCCGGCCCGTCCGGCGCCCCGGACGTGCGGGTGCGGGTCTACCGGCGGGCCGAACGGCAGGGCGCGGTGCCCGGCCTGGTCTACATCCACGGCGGCGGGTTCATCGTCGGCAGCGTCGAGATGTTCGAGGCGCACGTGCTCAAGCTCGTCGACGCACTGGACGTCGTGATCGTCTCCGTGGACTACCGGCTCGCGCCCGAGCACCCGTTCCCCGCACCCGTCGAGGACTGCTACGCCGCCCTGCAGTGGACCGCGGCGAAGGCCGCCGAGCTCGGCATCGACCCCGCCCGGCTCGGGATCGGCGGCGAGAGCGCCGGGGGCGGGCTGACCGCCGGGACCGTGCTGCTCGCCCGCGACCGCGGTGGCCCCGAGCTCGCGTTCCAGCTCCTCGGCATCCCGGAGCTCGACGACCGGCTCGACACCGACTCGATGCGCGACTACGTCGACACCCCGTTGTGGAACCGCCCCAACGCCATCTACAGCTGGACCGCCTACCTCGGCACCGAACCCGGCGGCGACGACGTCTCGCCGTACGCCGCCCCAGCCCGCGCGACCGACCTCTCCGGGCTCCCGCCGGCGTTCGTCACCACCTGCCAGTACGACCCGCTGCGCGACGAGGGCGTCGAGTACGCGCGCCGCCTCGCCCACGCCGGCGTGCCGACCGAGCTGCGCCTCTACCCCGGCACGTTCCACGGGTCCTCGCTCGTCGAGAGCGCGGAGATCTCCCGCCGGATGTTCGCGGACGAGGTGGAGGCGCTGCGCCGCGGCCTCAAGGTCACGTAGTTCCCGTGACCGCGCTGCCCGACTTCGTGACGTAGTAGGTGACGGTGGCGCCGCTCCAGTAGTGGAACGTCAGCGTCACCCGCGCGTTGTCGTTGACCTCGGCGAAGAACTCCGGGGTCAGCGTCGTGACGCCAGTGGTGTAGTTCGGCGCGAACGCCCGGTCGAACTCCTTGTAGGAGGTCCAGTTGTGCGGCCCGGCGTTCGAGCCGTCGGCGTACCTCGCCTCCATCGTGGCGAGCAGGTCGCCGCGGAAGGTCGTCGGGATCGCGAACGCCGCGGTGGTGCCGGTCGCGCCCGCGAGCACCGGGACGTCGTGGGTGATCAGGTTGATCCGCCACGGCACGCCCGCGGAGAAGTGGGCGTGCAGCACGGAGTTCGTGCCGTAGGCCCGTGATCCGCTGAGCCGGGTCATCGCCGCCGCGGTCAGGGTGAGCTGGTCGCCGGAGACCGTGTAGTCGGTGCCGCGCACCAGGTCCGTGCTGCCCTGGCGCAGGCCGGTGAACGTGGTCCCGTTGGTGTTCAACGTGATCGTCTTCGCGGTGACGGCGCTGGAGCGGGCGCTGAACACCTGGTCGGTCGACGCCGTGCCGGACCGGGTGCTCCAGCCGGCCTTGATCTGCGCGGCCAGTTCGGGGTCGCTCCACTGGAACGACGTGCGGCCGAGGTGCTGGCCGTTGTCCCACAGCATCGTGGTGATCTTCTTGATGCGCGCGTAGTAGCCGAGGTGCTCGAAGAACTTGAGCTTCTCGCCCTGCTCGATCGTGCCGGTGTGGCGGTCGAAGCCGAGCAGCCCGTACTCACCGAGGACCACCGGCACGCCCCGCGCGACGAAGGTGTCGTACACGCGGTCGAACGCGTCGGTCAGGTCCTTCTGCGCGGTCGCGTCGTAGCGCGTGCCGCCCGCCACGTTCACGCTGAACGGCCAGTAGCCGTAGTAGTGCACGGTCGCGACCAGGTTGGTGTCGTTGAAGCCGCTCATCGACGTGGCCAGCTCGTCGAGCCGCGCCTGGTCCGCGGACGTGTGCAGGGTGGGCAGCACGAGCAGGCGGGTCGCGTTGGTGCCGCCCGAACGCCGCACGATGTCGCGGAACGACGAGTTGAGCTCGTGCAGCAGCTGGGCGCTCTGGGCGTCACCGGAGCTGCCGGTGAACTGCGGCTCGTTCACGCTCTCGAACACGAGCTGCTTCGGCGAGTCCCGGAAGGCGGTCGCGAGCTGCGTCCAGATCGCGTTGTAGCGGGTGAGGACGCCGGCCCGGTTCGACGGCATGGCGGAGATCCACTGCCACGAGTCGTGGTGGATGTTGATCATCACCTGGAAACCGTCCGCGAGCGCCCAGCCAACGACCTCCTTGACCCGGTTGAGGTACGCCGCCTCGATGGTGTGGTCCGCCGCCTGGTGCTGCCCCCAGGTGACGGGGATGCGGATGCTCTTGAAGCCCTGCGCCTTCACGTTGTCCAGCAACGCTTCCGTGACGCGCGGGTTGCCCCACGAGGTCTCGTCGCTCCCGGTGGCGTCGAGCGTGTTGCCGAGGTTCCAGCCCGGCTGCATCGCCGCTACCTGTGCCATCGCGTCGCCCGGCACCGGGTTGCCCGTGGTCGTCGTCGTGGTGGTGGTCGTGGTCGTGCCGGGGTTGCCGGTGCAGGTGACGCCGTTGAGGGCGAACGACTGCGGCGCGGTGTTGGCGCCAGACCAGCTGCCGTTGAAACCGAACGACACCGTGGCGTTCGGTTCGATGACTTTGTTGTAGCCCGCGTCCGCCGCGGTGACCTGGCCACCGGACGACGTGACGGTGGCGTTCCACGCCTGGGTGACCTGCTGCCCGGACGGCCACGTCCAGGTGAGGCGCCAGCCGTCGACGCGGTCGCCGACGTTCGTGATGGCCACGCTCGCGGTGAACCCGCCCTGCCACTGGCTCGGCACCGCGTAGTCGACCTTGCAGCCCGGCGCCGCGGCGGCCGGGGCCACGACCGCCAGCCCGATGCTCCCGGCCACCGCGGCGAAACCCGCTGTCAGCGCGGCGAAACGTCGTCCAAGCACGACTCACCTCCCGATTCTGGGAGCGTTCCCAGAGGGCCGCACTGTAGCCACCGCAATCCGGAGCGGACAGGCCGCGCAGTCGATTCGACGTCGAACGCGAAATCGCTCTGCCGCAACGCTTTCGTGACCGTTACAGTCGCTGAATCTGGGAGCGCTCCCAGAGTTGTCTCGGGCATCGGAGGCCGTCGTGCAGGGTCGCGCGTTGAGAGCGGTGCTCGCCGCTGTGCTCGTCATGGTGGCCGGTCCGGTGGTGGCACCTGCCGCCGCGGCGCCCGCGTTCAACTACGGGGAGGCGTTGCAGAAGTCGGTCTGGTTCTACGACGCCCAGCGGTCCGGACGGCTGCCCAGCGGCAACCGGGTGAGCTGGCGGGCGGACTCGGCGCTGCGCGACGGCTCCGACGTGGGGCTCGACCTGTCCGGCGGCTTCTACGACGCGGGCGACCACGTGAAGTTCGGGCTGCCGTTCGCGTTCAGCATGTCGATGCTCGCGTGGGGCGCGGTGGAGAACCGCGCCGCGTACGCGAGCTCCGGCCAGCTCCCGCACCTGCTCGCGAACCTGCGGCACGGCACGGACTGGATCATCAAGGCGCACCCGTCGCCGAACGTCGTCTACGGGCAGGTCGGCGCGGGCAACCCCGACCACGCCTGGTGGGGGTCGGCGGAGGTGATGCCGATGGCCCGTCCGTCGTACAAGGTGGACGCCTCGTGCCCCGGCTCCGACCTCGCCGGCGAGTACGCGGCGGCGATGGCGTCGGCGTCGATGGTCTTCCAGGCCACCGACCCGACCTACGCGGCGACGCTCCTCACGCACGCCAAGCAGCTCTACTCGTTCGCGGACACCTACCGCGGCAAGTACAGCTCCTGCATCACCGACGCCGCGAGCTTCTACAACTCCTGGAGCGGCTACCAGGACGAGCTGGTCTGGGGCGCGATCTGGCTGCACCGCGCCACCGGTGACGCGAGCTACCTCACGAAGGCCAAGGCGGAGTACCAGAAGCTCGGCACCGAGCCGCAGAGCTCCGAACGCTCCTACAAGTGGACCATCGCGTGGGACGACAAGTCCTACGGCGCCTACGTGCTGATGGCCAAGCTCACCGGCGAGCAGACCTACATCACCGACGCGAACCGCTGGCTCGACTTCTGGACCACGGGCTACAACGGCAACCGGGTGCGCTACTCCCCCGGCGGCCAAGCCGTGCTCGACAGCTGGGGTTCGCTGCGGTACGCGGCCAACACCGCGTTCGCCGCGCTGACCTACTCGGACTGGCTGTCCACACGCGACAGTGCGCGGGCGAGGACCTACCACGACTTCGGGGTCCGGCAGATCGACTACGCGCTCGGCGACAACCCGCGCGGCGCGAGCTACGTCGTCGGGTTCGGCGTGAACCCGCCGCGCAACCCGCACCACCGGGGCGCGCACGGGTCGTGGGCAGACAGCATCCAGGAGCCCGCGGTGAGCCGGCACGTGCTGCACGGCGCGCTGGTCGGCGGGCCGAGCACCAACAACGACGCCTACGCCGACAGCCGCAGCGACTACGTGATGAACGAGGTCGCACTCGACTACAACGCGGGCTTCACGGGTGCGCTGGCGCGCCTGTACGGCGAGTACGGCGGCACACCCCTGACCTCGTTCCCGGTGGCCGAGACCCCGGACGGCCCCGAGCTGACCGTGCAGGCCTCCGTCAACCAGAGCGCGGCCCAGTTCACCGAGATCAAGGCCTTCGTGCTGAACAAGAGCGCGTGGCCCGCGCGGACGTTCAACGGCACGCTGCGCTACTACTTCACGCTCGACGGCGCCACCACGGCAAGCCAGATCGCGGTCACCACGAACTACAACCAGTGCGGCGCGGCCAGTGCGCCCGTGCAGCACAGCGGATCGGTGTACTACGTGGAGATCCCGTGCACCGGCGTGGCGCCGGCCGGACAGTCCGCGTACCGCAAGGAGGTCCAGTTCCGGATCACCAGCACCGGCACGTGGGACCCGTCCAACGACTGGTCGATCACCGGACTCGGCACGGGCAACGCGGTCGTGCAGACCGACCGGATCGTGCTGCGCCAGGACGGGAAGGTGCTGTGGGGCACCGAGCCCGGCGGCGGCGTGGCCGACACCGAGCCGCCGTCCATCCCGAGTGGACTGACCGCCTCGGGTGCCGACGCCACCGGCGTCACGCTGAGCTGGACGGCGGCCGCGGACAACGTCGGGGTCGCCGCCTACGACGTCCTGAACGGCACTACCGTCACGGGCTCGACCGCGGCGACCAGCCTGCGGATCACCGGACTGACGCCCGACACGGCGTACTCGTTCGCGGTCCGCGCGCGGGACGCGTCGGGCAACGTCTCGGCCGCGAGCACGCCGGTCGCCGTCCGGACGCTGCCCGGCCCGTCCGGTGGTCTCGCCGTGCAGCACCGGGGTTCCGGGGCCGCGACCTCGAACCAGATCGGCGCCACCCTGGCGCTGACGAACCGCGGCACGGCACCGGTCGCCCTCACCGGCACGACGATCAGGTACTGGTTCACCGGCGACGCGCCGTCGGCGAACTTCCAGACGTGGTGCGACTGGGCGCAGATCGGCTGCGCGAACGTGCAGGTCCGGGTGGTCCGGCTCGCCGCGGCGCGTACCGGGGCCGACGCGTACCTGGAGGTCGCGTTCACGTCCGGCACCCTCGCCGCGGGCGCGAGCACGGGCGAGGTCCAGGTGCGGGCGGCGAAGTCCGACTGGTCCTCGTTCAACCAGGCCGACGACCACAGCTACCGGGTCAGCTCCACCCTGACCAACTTCGACCGGACCACCGCCCACAGCGGCGGGTCCCTGGCGTGGGGCACCGAGCCCTGACCGACCTCGGGGCGGGACGTTCTGCGCGGCACAGGCGTCCCGCCCCGTTCCCACAATGTGATAGCGCTCTCACAAGGGCGTTTCGTCACGTTCGATCTGGCGCCCGCCGACTCCTACGATGGGCGACATGACGGAGATCGACCGGCACCGACGGCCAGGCCCGCGCATCGAGGAGGTCGCGCGGCTGGCCGGCGTGTCCAAGTCGACGGTCTCCCGGGTGATCAACGGCGAGCAGTACGTGAGCGCCAAGGCGCGCGACGCGGTGCACACCGCCATCACCCACCTGCGCTACAGCCCGAACCAGGCCGCCCGCTCCCTCGCGGGCAGCAAGGCGAACGCCCTCGCCCTGATCGTCTCGGAGCAGGGCAGCCGCGTCCTCGGCGACCCGTTCTTCGCGGGCGTCCTGCGCGGTGTCCACGCCGAACTGACCGGCCGCCGCATCCAGCTGCTCCTCATGCTGAGCCGCCCCGAGGACCACGACGACCTGATCGCCTACCTCGCGAGCGGCCACGTGGACGGCGCGCTGCTGGTGAGCCTGCACGGCGACGACCCGCTCCCCCGCCGCCTGCAGGAGATCGGCCTGCCGGTGGTGGTCGGCGGCCGCCCGCTCGCCGCGGGCACCGTCCCGTTCGTCGACTCGGACAACTTCACCGGCGGCCTCGACGCCGTCCGGCACCTCGTCTCCCTCGGCCGCACCCGGATCGCCACCGTGGCGGGCCCGCGCGACATGGCGGCGGGCCTCGACCGCCTCAGCGGCTGGCGCCGGGGCCTGGGCGAGGCGAGGCTCGCCGCGGACCTCGTGGCGGAGGCCGACTTCACGCCGGAGAGCGGCGCGCTCGCGATGGAGGAGCTGCTGCGCCGGGCACCGGACATCGACGCCGTCTTCGTCGCCGCCGACATCATCGCGCTGGGCGTACTGCAGGTGCTGCACGCGCGCGGCCGGCGCGTGCCCGAGGACGTGGCCGTGGTGGGGTTCGACGACTCGCTGCTCGCGTCGACCGCCACTCCGCCGCTGACGACGGTGCGGCAGGACGTGGAGCAGCTCGGGCGCACGATGACGTGGCGGCTGCTGGGCGAGCTGGCCGGGGACTCGGGGCTGCCGCCGTCGCTGCTGCTGCCGACGTCGCTGGTGCGGCGGGCGAGCGCCTGACGCTGCCGGTCGGACCTGCGGTCGGGCGACGGCCCGCTGAGGCGACGCGGGCGCGCGGGGAAGCGGCACGTCCAGCCGGGCGCGGTGGGGCGCGGGCAACCGCTGGAGGCGGCCACCGCCGGTGACGCGCGGCCGAGGCGGCGATGCGCGACCAAGGCGGTGATGCGGGTGAGCGCCACTGGCGCGCCTCGCCAGACGTGCCGGCACTTCCCTTTCCGCGCCACCACCCTCCGCAGCGCACCGCCACAACCGGCACCTCCGCGCGGACGCGCCACCACCCTCCACAACGCATCCGCCGGAGCCCACACCTCCGTTCGGCCGCACCACCGCACCCCCCGTTCCCGCACCCCACCCAGCCAGCGCGAACCCACCCACTCGACGCGCTGAGTACCGAGCACCGCACGCAGTGTTAACCCAACGGCCACATTTCCGGGAACGCTCCCAGGTTTCAAAACTGTGACCTGAGCCATGAACAACGAGGTCACCCGCCCGACCGCACCGCAAAGTCGCAGGCCCAGCCCGAAGTGTGTCTTGACACACGTTCGAAAGCGGGACGACACTCTGCCCCGTCTGGGAGCGCTCCCAGAACCCGCCGCCGAGACCAGAGGAGTTCTCCCGTGCGACACCGTTGGATCAGTGCGCTGATCTGTGCCGCCACCACAGCCGCCGTCACCACAGCGTGCGGGTCAGGCGGGGCCAGTCAGTCCGCCGATGGCAAGACCGAGCTGACGATCGCTACGTTCAACGAGTTCGGCTACGAAGAGCTGTTCAAGGAGTACGAGGCGGCCCACCCGGACGTCAAGATCACGCAGCGCAAGACCGGTCAGGGCCAGCCCCACCACCAGAACCTCTTCACCAAGCTCGGCGCCGGCTCCGGCCTCGCGGACATCGAGGGCGTCGAAGAGGGCTACCTCAGCCAGTTCATGTCGAAGTCCGGGCAGTTCAACGATCTCAAGGAGATCGGCCCGAAGGTCGAGGACGACCGCTGGCTGAAGTGGAAGACCGAGGCGATCACCACCAAGGACGGCAAGCTCATGGGCTACGGGACCGACATCGGTCCGCTGGCCATGTGCTACCGCAAGGACCTGTTCGAGCAGGCCGGTCTGCCGTCCGACCCCGAGGGTGTGAAGGCGCTCTTCGCCACGTGGGACAGCTACTTCGCCGCCGGTGACCAGTTCATCGCGAAGGTTCCCGGTGTCGGCTGGTTCGACAGCGCCGCCCAGGTCTACAACGCCATGCACAACCAGCTCGAGACGGGCTACTACGACAAGTCCGACAAGCTGGTCGTGGACAGCAACGCCGACATCAAGAAGAACTGGACCACGGTGACCGCCGCTGTCGCCAAGGGACAGTCGGCTCGGCTCGGTGCGTTCAGCAACGAGTGGAACACCGGCTTCAAGCTCGGCAAGTTCGCCACCAAGACCTGCCCCTCGTGGATGCTCGGCGTGGTCGAGTCGCAGGCCGGCCCCGAGAACAAGGGCAAGTGGGCGGTCACCGACGCGTTCCCGAACGGTGGCGGCAACTGGGGTGGCTCCTACCTGACGGTGCCGAAGCAGAGCAAGAACGCCAAGAAGGCCGCCGAGCTCGCCGCCTGGCTGACCGCGCCGGAGCAGCAGATCAAGGCGTTCAAGGCCAAGGGCACGTTCCCGAGCCAGGTGAAGGCGCTCGACGCGCCGGAACTGCTGGACCAGACCAACGCCTACTTCGGTGACGTCAAGGCCGGCGCGCTGTTCGCCACGCAGGCCAAGAAGATCAAGGCCGCGCAGTACAAGGGTCCGGCCGACGGCCAGATCCAGGAGACGGTCTTCAGCCCGGCGCTGCTGTCCGTCGAACAGGGCAAGTCGTCTGACGAGGCGTGGAAGGCCGCCGTCGAAGGCGCTCAGAAGGCGGCCAAGTAGTGACCGCCACTCTCTCCAAGGTCGACCGCGGGCGAGCGCAGGAGGCTCGCCCGCGGCCTCCGCGGCGGTACCGGATGTCCAACCTGGACGCCAAGGTGTCGCCGTACCTGTTCGTAGCGCCCTTCTTCGTGCTGTTCTTCGCCATCGGGTTGTTCCCCCTGCTCTACACGGCCTACGTCTCCCTGTTCGACTGGGAGATCGGCGCCGACGAGACGCCGTTCATCGGGTTCGAGAACTACAGCACGCTGTTCCAGGACGACCAGTTCTGGAACGCCCTCTTCAACACCTTCAGCATCTTCCTGCTCTCGAGCGCACCGCAGATCGTCGTCGCGATCGTGATCGCGGCACTGCTGAACGCGAACCTGCGGGCCCGCACCGGCTGGCGGATGGGCGTGCTGCTCCCGTACGTGGCGAGCCTCGTGGCGTTGACGATCATCTTCGGCAACCTCTTCGGGCCGCAGTACGGCCTGGTGAACGACGTGCTCGGGCTGATCGGCATCGACCCGATCGACTGGCAGGCCAGCACGTTCGGCAGCCACGTCGCCATCGCGTCGATGGTCAACTGGCGGTGGACGGGCTACAACGCGCTGATCATCCTCGCGGCGATGCAGGCGATCCCGAAGGACGTCTACGAGGCCGCGCTGGTGGACGGCGCGAGCGCGCTGCGGCGGTTCTTCAGCATCACGCTCCCGCTGCTGAAGCCGACGCTGATCTTCGTGGTCGTCACCTCGACCATCGGTGGTCTGCAGATCTTCACCGAACCGAAGCTGTTCGAGCCTTCCGGTGGCAGCGGCGGCGGCGCGGAGCACCAGTACCAGACCGTCGTGCTCTACCTCTACCAGTCCGCGTTCCAGGGCTCCGACCTCGGCTACGCCTCTGCGATCGCCTGGGTGCTGTTCATGATCATCATTGCCGTTGCCGGCCTCAACTTCTTCCTCACCAGGAGGGCCGTCAAATGATGAAACGACCGTCCTTCGCGATCTACGGGATCCTCGGCGCGTTCGTGCTCGGCTCCGCCTTCCCGTTCTACTGGTCGTTCCTCGTCGCGAGCCGCGACAACTCGGTGCTGACCGGGGACTTCACGCTGATCCCCGGCGGGAACTTCTGGTCGAACGCGGTGCGCGTGTTCGACACCGTCCCGTTCTGGAAGGCGCTGGGCAACAGCTTCATCGTGTCCGGCACGGTGACGTTCTCGGTCGTGCTGCTGTCCACACTGGCCGGTTTCGCGTTCGCCAAGCTGAAGTTCCGCGGCCGCGGCGTGCTGTTCCTGTTCGTCGTCGCGACGCTCGCGGTGCCGACCCAGCTCGGCATCATCCCGCTCTACATGGCGATGGCCGAGTTCGGCTGGGCTGGCGAGCTGGAAGCCGTGATCGTGCCGAACCTCGTCACGGCGTTCGGCGTGTTCTGGATGCGGCAGTACCTGCTCGACGCCATCCCGGACGAGCTCGTCGAGGCCGCCCGGATGGACGGCTGCAGCCTGTGGCGCGCGTTCTGGCACGTCGCGCTGCCCGCCGCCCGGCCGGCCGCCGCGATGCTGGGCGTGTTCACGTTCATGCAGTCCTGGAACGACTTCCTGTGGCCGCTCGTCGTGCTCAACGCCGACAACCCGACTCTCCAGGTCGCGCTGGAGAAGCTGCAGAGCGGTTACTACGTCGACTACTCGCTCGTCCTCGCCGGGACCACGCTCGCCACGGTTCCGGTGCTCATCGTGTTCCTGGTTCTCGGGCGGCAGATCGTCGCCGGTGTCATGCAGGGCGCCGTCAAGGGGTGAAAATGGAGAACATTGTTTTCCCGCAGGGTTTTCTGTGGGGAGCCGCGACCGCCGCGTTCCAGGTGGAAGGAGCGACCGACGTCGACGGCCGCACCGACTCCATCTGGGACGAGTTCTGCCGGCAGCCCGGCAAGGTGGTGGGCGGCGACTGCGGTGAACCCGCCGCCGACCACTACCGGCGCTTCGAGCAGGACGTCGCCATGATGGCGGACCTGGGGATCAAGGCCTACCGCTTCTCGATCGCCTGGCCGCGCGTGCGGCCGGACGGCGGCAAGGTCAACCAGGCGGGCCTCGACTTCTACCAGCGGCTGGTCGACTCGTTGCTGGCGCACGACATCGTGCCGTGGCCAACGCTCTACCACTGGGACCTCCCGCAGAAGCTCGAGGAGGCCGGCGGCTGGGCGAACCGCGACACCGCGTTCCGCTTCGCCGACTACGCGGCCGCCACCGTGGAGGCGCTCGGGGACCGGGTCGGCACCTGGACGACGATGAACGAGCCGTGGTGCTCGGCCTTCCTGGGCTACGCCGGGGGGATCCACGCGCCGGGCCGCACGGAGCCGGAGGCCGCCGTCGCCGCCGTGCACCACCTGCTGCTCGCGCACGGGCTCGCCACCGACACCATCCGCGCCGCCCAGCCGGACGCCAAGGTGGGCATCACGCTCAACATGTACCCGATCATCCCCGTGGACCCCTCGAACCCCGGCGACATCGATGTCGCGCGCCGGCTCGACGGCCTGCAGCAGCGGATCTTCCTGGACCCGTTGCTGCGCGGGGAGTACCCGGCCGACATCCTCGAGGACCTCGAGCCGTTCGGGTTCTCCGGGCACATCCACGACGGCGACCTCGACGTGATCTCCGCGCCGATGGACATGCTCGGCGTGAACTACTACACCGAGCACTACGTCAGCTCGTCGCCCAACGGCGAGGCCGGGCCGTCGCCGTGGGTCGGCGTGCGGAGCGCGTCGTTCCCGCCGCGGGACGCCCCCATCACCGACATGGGCTGGGAGGTCCGCCCGGACGGGCTCACCACCGTGCTGCTGCGGGTGCACAACGACTACCCGAAGCTGCCGCTCTACATCACCGAGAACGGCGCCGCGTTCCGCGACGACTTCTCGGGCAACGGTGCGATCGACGACGTGGACCGCACCGGTTTCATCGCGTCCCACCTGCGCGCCGCCCACGCGGCGATCGAGGCGGGCGTCGACCTGCGCGGCTACTTCTGCTGGTCGCTGCTGGACAACTTCGAGTGGGCCGAGGGGTACGCGAAGCGGTTCGGCATCGTCCACGTCGACTACGACACCCAGATCCGCACGCCGAAGATGAGTGCGAGGTGGTACAGCAGGGTGGCTCGCGACAACGCGCTGGTCGCCGTCTCATGACCGAAGGCAGGAGTCGGCGCCCCGGCCCTCGCATCGAGGAGGTCGCGCGCGTGGCCGGGGTGTCGAAGTCCACCGTCTCCAGGGTGATCAACGGCGAGAAGTACGTGAGCGAGCGGTCGCGCCAGGAGGTCCACCGCGCGATCGCGATGCTCGGGTACAGCCCCAACCACGCCGCGCGCACCCTCGCGGGCAGCAAGGCGAACGCGATCGCGCTGGTGATCTCGGAGCAGGGCAGCCAGGTGCTGGCCGACCCGTTCTTCGCCGGCGTGCTACGCGGGGTGCACGCCGAGCTCGCGGGACGGCACGTCCAGCTCCTGCTGATGATGAACCAGCCGCTCGACGGTGAGGACCAGGTCGCCTACCTCACCGGCGGGCACGTCGACGGCGCCCTCGTCGTGAGCCTGCACGGCGAGGACCCGTTGCCGAGGACGTTGCACGAGACGGGGCTGCCCACGGTGGTGGGCGGCCGCCCGCTCGTGGGCGGCACCGTCCCGTTCGTCGACGCGGACAACTTCAACGGCGCTCTGGGCGCCGTGCGGTTCCTGATCTCCCTGGGACGGCAGAAGATCGCCACCATCGCCGGTCCCCACGACATGGCAGTGGGCATGGACCGCCTGAGCGGCTGGCGGTGCGGGCTCGCCGAGCACGGCATGCCCGTGGACCTCGTCGCGCACAGCACCGACTTCACGCCCGAGAGCGGCGCCCTCGCGATGGAGGAGCTGCTGCGCAGGGCACCCGACCTCGACGCGGTCTTCGTCGCCGCGGACATCATGGCGCTGGGCGCGTTGCGGGTGCTGCAGACGCGCGGCTACCGCATCCCCGAGGACGTGGCGGTCGTCGGGTTCGACGACTCCGTGCTCGCCTCGACCGCCGTGCCGCCGCTGACGACCGTGCGCCAGGACGTCGAGGGGTTCGGCCGGACGATGACCTGGCGGCTGCTCGCCGAACTGGCCGGCGAGGAGAAGCTGCCGCAGCAGATGCTGCTGCCGACGTCGCTGGTCCGCAGGGCGAGCGCCTGACCCGTTCGCATTCGCTGCGGAAGCACTTCTGAACCACAGCTCCGATCAGGCCGTATTACGCCATGTGAGCGGATGATGAGCGGAGGCAACGGATGCACGCCGGCAGGTTCTTCGACAATTCCCCGGACGGCGCCGCCGAGCTCCCGGAGACGGCGCTGCTGCGCGTGCTCTGGATGACCGCGCAGGGCATGGTGTGGCCGTGGCTGCTGCAGAGCATGTGCCGCAGGGACGCCATCGCGCTCGCGCTGAAGAGCGCGCTGATCCTCGCTCCCGAGGGTGACCACCTCGGCTACCACATCACCGACCGCGGCAGGCAGCGCATCGTCGACTGGTACCGCGAGAACCGGCCCGCGGAAGGGTCCCCGAGCGTCTCGGACGAGTGGCGCGCGGTCACCATGCGCTGATTCGAGTCGAATCACCCGTCGAACGCGGAAGTCGGTACCACCGAGGGGTTGTAGAGCCCCGCGAACTCCGCCTACGGTCGCCTGGGAGCGCTCCCAGACACTGTCGTCGACGTAGACGGAGAACTTCGCGACCATGAGATCCCCACGCCTGCTCACCGCGACGCTGCTCGTGGCGCTCGCCGCGACACCGCTCGCCCCTCCCGCGTACGCCGCCGACTACGAGCGCGTGCTCAACGGCACGTTCGAGTCCGGTTCGGCCGATCCCTGGTGGGCCGGCGCCGGCGTCACCAACCGGGTCACCGGCGGCGAACTGTGCGCGGCGGTCACCGGTGGCACGACGAACCCCTGGGACGCCCTGATCGGCCAGAACGGCGTGCCGTTCGAGACCGGCCAGTCCTACACCTTCGCGTTCGACGCCCGCGCCACGACCGAGCAACCCGTGACGGCCGCGGCCGGCGAGAGCGTGAGCCCCTACCGCGGGATCGCGAGCCAGCAGTTCGCCGTCTCCCCGACGAAGCAGCGGTTCTCCTTCACCTTCACGTCCACTCTGGACTTCCCGGACGCGGGCAACGGCCAGGTCGCGTTCCAACTGGGCGGGCAGCCCGCGGACAACACGATCTGCGTGGACAACATCTCGGTCGTCGGCGGCGTCAAGCCTCCCGGCGGCGTGAACCCCAACCCCGCCAAGAAGGTCCAGGTCGACCTGGTGGCGTACGTGCCGGGCCTGCCCAAGCACGCGACGCACGTCTCCGCCGCCACGACCCCGCAACCGTGGACGCTGAAGAACTCGGCCGGCGCGGCGGTGGCCTCGGGCCAGAGCACGCCGAAGGGCGCGGACGCGACGTCCGGCGACTCGGTGCACCAGATCGACTTCTCGTCGTTCGACACGCCGGGCACCGGCTACACGCTGTCCGTCGGCGAGGACACGAGCTTCCCGTTCGACATCTCGGCGGACCCGGTCAAGAAGCTGCGCTACGACTCGCTCGCGTTCTTCTACCACCAGCGCAGCGGCACGCCGATCGAGGCGCAGTACGTCGGCGACGAGTACGCGCGGCCGGCCGGGCACCTCAACGTCGCGCCCAACCAGGGTGACGACAACGTGCCGTGCCGCGCCGATCTCGCCTGCGGCTACACCCTCGACGTGCGCGGCGGCTGGTACGACGCGGGCGACCACGGCAAGTACGTCGTCAACGGCGGCATCGCGACCTGGCAGCTCCTCAACGCCTACGAACGGGCGGCGCGCGTCGGCGACGCGTCCGCGTACCGCGACGGCGCGCTCAACATCCCGGAGAAGGCCAACGGCGTGCCTGACCTCCTCGACGAGGCGCGCTGGGAGGCAGACTTCCTGCTCAAGATGCAGGCGCCCGACGGCATGGCGCACCACAAGATCCACGACGCGAACTGGACCGCGCTTCCCACCCGTCCCGAACTGGACGACCAGCCGCGCCGGCTGTCCGCGACGAGCACGGCCGCGACACTGAACCTGGCCGCGGTGGCCGCCCAGGCGTCCCGGCTCTGGAAGGGCGTCGACGCCGCGTACTCCGCGACGCTGCTCACCGCCGCCCGCAAGGCGTACACGGCGGCCAAGGCGAACCCGGCCAAGCTCGCCGACCCGAACGACGGCACCGGCGGTGGCGCCTACAGCGACGACACCGTGAGCGACGAGTTCTACTGGGCCGCGGCGGAACTGTTCGCGACCACGGGCGAGAGCGCCTACCGGACCGACGTCACGGCCTCGCCGCACTACAAGGCCGCGAGCCTGAACCGCGGCGGGTTCCACTGGGGCGGCACGGCGCCACTGGGCGATATCACCCTGGCCCTGGTGCCGACCTCGCTGCCCGCGGCGGACGTCACCGCGATCAAGTCGGCGTTCGCCTCCGTGGCGGACCAGCACCTGACGTCCATGGCGGGCATGGGCTACGCCGCGCCGTACGACAACAGCACGGCGGGCTACGTCTGGGGCTCGAACTCCACGGTCCTGAACAACGCCCAGGTCCTCGCGCTCGCCCACGACTTCACCGGCGCCGCGAAGTACCGCGAGGGCGTGTTCGAGGCACTGCACTACGTCCTCGGCCGCAACCCGCTGAGCACCTCGTACGTGGCGGGCTACGGCGAGCAGGCCATGACCAACGCCCACCACCGGTTCTGGGCCCGGCAGAACGACCCGACCCTGCCGATCGCCCCGCCCGGCTCGCTCTCCGGCGGCCCGAACAGCGCCCTGCAGGACCCGGTGGCCCAGCGGCTGCTGACCGGCTGCCCGCAGCAGAAGTGCTGGGTGGACGACATCGGCGCCTACTCGGTGAACGAGGTGGCGATCAACTGGAACTCCGCGCTCGCGTGGGTGTCGGGCTGGGCGGCGGAGAAGTCCGGGACCCCGACCCCGAAGGCGGACTGCGAGGTCTCCTTCACCGCGGGCCGGTGGCAGGACGGCCTGTCGGCGCAGGTGAAGATCACCAACACCGGTACGGCGACCTGGCCGTCGTGGCGGCTCGGCTTCGCCCTGCCCGGTACGCAGAAGGTGACCTCGGGCTGGTCCGCGACGTGGAGCCAGACCGGTCGTGACGTGACGGCGACCAGCATGTCGTGGAACGGCAGGGTCGAGCCCGGCAAGTCCGTCCACATCGGATTCAACGGGTCCGGCACCGGCGCCGACCCGACCGTCTTCTCGATCGGCGGGAAGACCTGCAAGACTGCCTGACCGCACCGGGGGACGCGCCCGCCGTCACCGCTGGTGGCAGCGGGCGCGTCTCAATTGAAGCCCTTCTCCTGTGAGCGCTAACAGGCATTACCTGGCGTTATCCAGATGACACTTGACGGCAATGTTGTTAGCGATAACACTCGCCGCCTACAGCACTGTTGCCTGTCGGTGCCATCGAGGAGAAGCAATGAGGCTTGCCCGGATCGCGGCCACCACCGCACTCGCCGTCACCCTCGCCGCCTGCGGTTCCGCGGAGAAGACGGTCGACCAGCAGAGCGGGTCCAGCGACGGCGCGCTGGTCGGCGTCACCATGCCCACCCGGTCGTCGGAACGCTGGATCCACGACGGCGACAACATCAAGAAGGCCCTCGAGGGCAAGGGGTACAAGGTCGACCTCCAGTACGCGGAGAACGACATCCCCACCCAGGCCAACCAGATCGAGAACCAGATCACCAAGGGCGCCAAGCTCTTGATCGTCGCGTCGATCGACGGCACGGCCATCACGTCGCAGCTGCAGCAGGCCGCCGACGCGAAGATCCCCGTGATCGCCTACGACCGGCTGATCCGCAAGAGCCCGAACGTCGACTACTACGCGACGTTCGACAACTTCAAGGTCGGCGTCGAGCAGGCGAACTCGCTGGTGGCGGGTCTCAAGACCAAGGGCGAGGGCCCGTTCAACATCGAGCTGTTCGCCGGGTCGCCCGACGACAACAACGCCACGTTCTTCTTCAACGGCGCGATGTCCGTGCTCCAGCCGCTCATCGACCAGGGCAAGTTCGTCGTCAAGTCGGGCCAGAAGGACTTCAAGACCGTCGCGATCCTGCGCTGGGACCCGGCCACCGCGCAGAAGCGCATGGAGGACATCCTCACCTCGACCTACGGCGGTGCCAAGGTCGACGGCGTCCTGTCCCCCTACGACGGCATCTCCATCGGCATCCTCTCCGCGCTCAAGAGCGGTGGCTACGGCACGGCCGGCCAGGCCTACCCGATCGTCACCGGTCAGGACGCCGAGGTCGCGTCGGTGAAGTCGATCATCGCCGGTGAGCAGTACTCCACGATCCACAAGGACACCCGCCTGCTCGCCGACGTCACGGTGAAGATGGCCGACGCGGTCCTCAAGGGCGGCAAGCCCGAGGTGAACAACACCAAGGACTACGACAACGGTGTCAAGGTCGTGCCGTCGTTCCTGCTGCAGCCGGTGCCGGTCGACAAGGCGAACTACCAGAAGGAACTCATCGACTCCGGCTACTACACCGCCGACCAGCTCAGGTAGGTCCGGTGTCCGAAGACGTCCTGGTGATGCGCGGCATCACCAAGAGGTTCGCGGGGGTCACCGCGCTGCACGAGGTCTCGCTGACCGTGCGGCGCGGTGAGATCCACGCGATCTGCGGTGAGAACGGCGCGGGCAAGTCCACGCTGATGAAGGTGCTGTCCGGGGTGCACCCGCACGGCACGTACGAGGGCGACATCCTCTTCGAGGGCGAGCCGTGCTCGTTCGACGGCGTTCGCGACAGCGAGCGCCGCGGCATCGTGATCATCCACCAGGAGCTGGCGCTGTGCGGTCAGCTCTCGGTGGCGGAGAACCTGTTCCTGGGCAACGAGAGGGCGCGGCGCGGGTTCATCGACTGGAACCGCACCAACCACGAGGCACAGGCGTTGCTCGACCGGGTGGGGCTGCGGGAGAACCCGACGACCCCGGTGAACGACCTCGGCGTCGGCAAGCAGCAGCTCGTCGAGATCGCCAAGGCGCTGTCCAAGGAGGTCAAGCTCCTCATCCTGGACGAGCCGACGGCGGCGCTCAACGACGACGACTCGCAGCACCTGCTCGACCTGCTCGACGGCCTGCGCGCCGAGGGCATCACCTGCGTGATCATCTCCCACAAGCTGGGCGAGGTCACCAGGATCGCCGACACGGTCACCGTGCTGCGCGACGGGAAGACGATCGAGACGCTGCCCGCCGCGGGACTGAGCGAGGAACGCATCATCGCCGGCATGGTCGGCCGCGACCTCGAGCACCGGTTCCCGCCGCGCACCCCGGACGTCGGCGAGGAGATCCTGCGGATCGAGGACTGGACCGTGCACAGCCCCGCGCAGCCGGACCGCAAGGTCGTCGACGGCGCCACGCTCACGTTGCGGCGCGGTGAGATCGTCGGTCTCGCCGGGCTGATGGGCGCCGGCCGCACGGAGCTCGCGATGAGCGTGTTCGGTCGGTCGTACGGCGTCGGCGTGTCCGGCCGCGTGGTCAAGGACGGCCGGGAGATCGACACCCGGACCGTGCGCGGGGCGATCGACCACGGCATCGCGTACGTCAGCGAGGACCGCAAGCGCTACGGGCTCAACCTGATCGACGGCGTGCAGCGCAACGTCTCCGCGGCCGCGCTGGACAAGCTGGCGAGCCGCGGGTGGGTCAACGAGAACGAGGAGTACACGGTCGCGGAGCGGTTCCGCCGGTCGATGGGCATCCGGACGTCCTCGGTGTCGACGCCGACCGGCACGTTGTCGGGCGGCAACCAGCAGAAGGTCGTGCTGGCGAAGTGGATGTTCACCGACCCGGACGTGCTGATCCTCGACGAGCCGACGCGCGGCATCGACGTCGGCGCGAAGTACGAGATCTACTCGATCATCAACGACCTCGCCGCCCAGGGCCGCGCGGTGCTGGTGATCTCGTCGGAGCTGCCGGAGCTCCTCGGCCTGTGCGACCGCGTGTACGCGCTGTCGGAAGGCCGCATCACCGGCGAGGTGAGCCGTGAAGAGGCCACGCAGGAACGTCTCATGCAGTTCATGACACGAGGACAGAGCTCATGACCACGAAGATCGCGCCGTCACCGGCCGCCGCCCCACCGTCCGAGCCGCGGCGGTTCTCGATCAACCTGCGGCAGTCGGGCATCTACGTCGCGTTCGCGCTGATCGTCGTGCTGTTCACGGTGCTGACGGACGGGGCGTTGCTGCAGCCGCAGAACATCTCGAACATCATCGTGCAGAACTCGTACGTGCTGATCCTCGCGATCGGCATGATCCTCGTGATCATCGGCGGCCACATCGACCTGTCGGTCGGCTCGACCGTGGCGCTGACGGGCGCGATCTGCGCGGTGCTGACCGTCCAATGGGGACTGCCGTGGCCGGTGGCGGTGCTGCTGACCCTGTTGTCGGGCGCGGTGATCGGCGCGGCGCAGGGCTACTGGATCGCGTACTTCGGCATCCCGGCGTTCATCGTGACGCTGGCGGGCATGCTGGTGTTCCGCGCGCTCACCCTGACGACGCTCGGCAACCAGGGCATCGGCCCGTTCCCCGACGAGATCCGGTCGCTGTCGAACGGCTTCACGGGCGGCTACCTCGGCAACATCGGTCTCGGCCCGCTGGGCGGCGCCGACCTGGTGAGCCTGCTCGCCGGGCTCGCCTGCGTCGCCGGGTTCGCGTTGTCGCAGTGGCGCAAGCGGTCCGCGCGGCTCGGCTACGGCCAGAGCGTGGACCCGATGCCGGTGTTCGTGCTCAAGATCGTCGGTGTGGCCGTCGTCGTGATGGCCGTCGTCGTGCAGCTCGCCCGGTTCCGCAACCTGCCGTGGGTGCTCGTGCTGCTCGCGGCGCTCGCGCTCGGCTACTCGCTGATGGCGAACAACTCCGTGTTCGGACGGCACATCTACTCGATCGGCGGCAACCTGCAGGCCGCCACGCTGTCCGGCGTGAAGGTCAAGGCCGTCACGTTCTGGGTGTTCGTCAACATGGGCGCGCTGGCCGCGCTCGCCGGCGTGATCTTCGCCGGCCGGCTCAACCAGGCCGGTCCGACCGCGGGCGCGTCGTTCGAGCTCGACGCCATCGCGGCCGCGTTCATCGGCGGCGCGGCGGTGCAGGGCGGTGTCGGCAAGGTCGTCGGCGCCATCACCGGCGGCCTGATCATGGGCGTGATCAACAACGGCATGTCGCTGATCGGCGCGCCCAGCGAGCGCGTGATGCTCGTGAAGGGTCTCGTCCTGCTCATCGCGGTCGCCTACGACGTCTGGACCAAGCGCCGCGCCTGAAACCCCGGAAAGGCGACCATGGCTCCCCTGCGCCATCTCGGTCTCGTCGCGGTCCTCACGGCCGCACTGCTCCCCGTCACCCCGGCCGCCGCCGAACCGCTCGTGCGGTCGGCGGCGGCCTCCCTCTCGGTGCCGAACATCGCCGACGTCCGCGGCCACCTCACCCTGCCCGCGACCGGTGCGCACGACACGACCGTCACGTGGAGGTCGTCCGACGACAAGGTGATCACGCCGACCGGCGAGGTGAGCCGGCCTCCCGCCGGGAGCAGGCCCGCCAAGGTCGTGCTCACGGCGAAGGTGAGCCTCGGGCGGCAGAGCACGACGCGGGCTCTCACGGCGACCGTCGTCCCGTTGCCCGCCAAGGAACCCCTCGCCGGGTACGGCTTCTTCTACTTCACCGGCGAGAGCAGCCCGATCGGCGAGCAGATCTACGCCGCCGCGAGCAACGGGAACACCCCGCTGGACTTCAGCGAGGTCAACGGCGGTCGGCCGATCCTGAAGTCGAGCCTCGGCGAACTGGGCGTGCGCGACCCGTTCATCCTGCGCTCCCCCGACGGCGACCGGTTCTACCTGCTGGCGACCGACCTCAAGATCAACGGAGGACGCGGCTGGGACGCCGCGCAGCGCACCGGCAGTCGCTCGATCATGGTCTGGGAGTCGACGGACCTGCGGAACTGGTCCCGGCAGCGCAGCGTCCAGGTCTCGCCGCCGACCGCCGGCAACACCTGGGCACCGGAGGCGTTCTGGGACGCGAAGCGCGGCACCTACGTCGTGTACTGGGCGTCGAAGCTGTACGCGGAGACCGATCCCGGTCACACCGGGAACAGCTACAACCGCATGATGTACGCGACCACGCGCGACTTCGTGACGTTCAGCCCGGCGAAGGTCTGGATCGACCCCGGCTACTCCGTCATCGACTCGACCGTGATCGAGCACGAAGGCACGTACTACCGGTACACCAAGGACGAGCGGAACAACTCGTCGTCCTCGCCGTGCAGCAAGTACATCACCGCGGAGAAGTCCACCGACCTGCTCGACCCGGCCTACGCCTTCGTCGCCGAGTGCATCGGCAAGGCGACCTCGACCAGCCCGGGGCTGAGCGCCGGTGAGGGGCCGACCGGGTTCAAGTCCAACACCGAGGACAGGTGGTACCTGTTCATCGACGAGTACGGCGGCCGCGGCTACGTGCCGTTCGAGACGACCGACCTCGCCTCCGGGAAGTGGACGATGTCGACCGGCGCCCGCCTGCCCGCCTCCCCGCGCCACGGCACGGTGCTGCCGGTGACGCAGGCGGAACTGGCCCGCCTCACCGCCGCACCGGCCCCGGTCCGAGCGAACGGCGACGGCCTCGTGGCGCACTGGCCGCTCACCGGGTCCGCCGCCGACGCCACCGGGCACGGCCACGACGGCGTGCTCGCCGGGAACGCCGGCTTCTCCGAGGGCTCGCTGCAGCTGCGCGGCGGGCACGTGCAGCTGCCGAACAACCTGCTCACCGGCGTCCAGGCCGTCACGATCTCCGCGGACGTGCTGGTGGACCCGGCCCAGCAGACGCCGTACTTCCTGCACGGCTTCGGCAACACCGCGCCGAACGGCGTCGGCGACGGCTACCTGTTCAGCACCGGTGACACCTACCGCGGCGCGATCGCGACCGGCAACTGGACGACCGAGCAGGGCGTGAACTCCGGTAGAGCGCTCCCACGGGGTGTTTGGAAGAACGTGGCGCTGACCGTCGGCAACGGCGTGGAAGCGCTCTACCTCGACGGCGTGGAGGTGGCCAGGAACACGAGCGTCACCACGAGGCCCGCCGACCTCGGCGGTGGCATCACCACGGCCAATTACCTGGGACGATCGGTCTACGCCGCGGACCGGACGCTGCTGGGCAGGATGAAGGACGTCCGCCTCTACAACCGGGCCCTCACCGCCGGCGAGGTCGCGGCGCTGCCGTTCAACTCGACGCTCATCCGCTCGGTGGCGCACGAATCACTCAAAACGCCCGCGGTGATCGAGCCGGGCAGCGTCGTGCTCCCCGTGCGGCCGGGCACCGACCTGCGCCGCGTCCGGCTCGACTTCGGGCTCGCCCCCGGCGCGTCCATCTCCCCCGGCGGGCCGGTCGACCTGCGGACACCGCGGAAGTTCACGGTGCGGTCGGGCCGCGAGAGTCGGGAGTGGACGGTCGAGGCGCAGGAACTGCGCAGTCCCGTGCTGCCCGGCCTCAACGCCGACCCCAACGTCATCGCGTTCGGCGACACCTACTACATCTACGCGACCACGGACGGGTTCGACGGCTGGAGCGGCACGACGTTCGCCGCCTGGTCCTCGAAGAACCTGGTGGACTGGACGAACGAGGGCGTGATCCTCGACCTCGGCCCGGACGTCGCCTGGGCCGACCGCAACGCCTGGGCGCCCTCGATCGCCGAACGGAACGGGAAGTACTACTTCTACTTCTGCGCCGAGGCCAAGATCGGGGTCGCGGTCGGCGACTCCCCCACCGGCCCGTTCACCGACACCGGTCAGCCGCTGGTCGCGCGCAACCCGGGCGGCGGCCAGGCCATCGACCCGGCGGTCTTCGTCGACCGCTCCGGGCAGCCGTACCTCTACTGGGGCAACGGTGAGGCCTACGTCGTTCCGCTCAACGATGACATGATCTCCTACGACCCGGCCAAGATCACGCGGCTGACCGGGCTGACGGACTTCCGGGAGGGCCTGTTCATGGTGGAACGCCAGGGCACGTACCACCTGACCTGGTCGGTCGACGACACCCGCAGCGAGGACTACCGCGTGGCCTACGCGACGGCGCCGAGCCCCACCGGGCCGTTCACGAACCACGGCCTGGTCCTGAGCAAGGACACGCGGCTCGGCGTCAAGGGCACCGGGCACAGCTCGGTGCTGCAGGTGCCCGGCACGGACGACTGGTACCTCGTCTACCACCGCTTCGCCATCCCCGGCGGGGACGGCACGCACCGGGAGACCACGATCGACAGGATGAGGTTCGGCGTGGACGGCAGGATCGTCCCGGTCGTGCCGACCCTGCACAGCGTCGCACCACAGCGGATCCGGCCGCAGCACTGCCGGGCCCTGATCAACTGACTCGAGGAGTTCCATGTCGCAGCGGGAACCCGAGCTCCGCCGGGAGCTGTTCGGACGTGCCGGTGACGCCGACGTCCACCGGTACGTCCTGGCGTGGCCGGGCGGGCTCACCGTGCGGGTGCTGGACTACGGCGGCGTGATCCAGTCGCTCGAGGCGCCCGACCGCGACGGCGTGCCCGCCAACGTGGTGCTCGGGTTCTCCACGCTCGACGAGTACGTCAAGAACAGCCAGCCCGGCGAGAACAGGGTGTTCTTCGGCGCCCTGATCGGCCGGTACGCCAACCGCATCTCGCGCGGCACGTTCACGCTCGACGACGTCGTGCACCGGCTGCCGCTCAACAACGGCCGGAACAGCCTGCACGGCGGTCCCGAGGGCTTCGACACCCGGATCTGGGCCGCGACCGAGGTCCGGGAACCCGACGCCGTGGGCGTGCGGCTCGACCTGGTGAGCCCGGACGGCGACGGCGGCTTCCCCGGCGCGGTGGCCGCGCAGGTGACGTACCTACTCGACCGGCACAACCGCCTGAGCATCACCTACCGGGCCACCGCGGACGCGCCCACGATCCTCAACATGACCAACCACAGCTACTGGAACCTCGCCGGCGAGAGCAGCGGCGACGTGCTGGACCAGTCGCTGATGCTGAACGCCACCCACTTCTGCGCGGTCGACGACGACCTGATCCCGGTCGGCGGGCCCGTGCCGGTCGAGGCGAGCCCGTTCGACTTCCGGCTGCCGACCGCGATCGGTGCCCGCATCGGCGCCGCGCACCCCCAGCTGGAGGTCGCGGGCGGCTACGACCACAACTGGGTTCTCGACCCGTCCGGCGCGTCCTTCGCCGCGCAGGCGTGCGACCCGGTGTCCGGGCGCCTGCTGACCATGTGGACCACCGAGCCTGGCCTGCAGTTCTACTCGGGCAACTTCCTCACCGAAGACCTGGTCGGCACCGGTGGCCGCCCGTACGGCCGCGCGGCCGGGTTCGCGCTGGAGGCCCAGCACTTCCCCGACTCGCCCAACCGCCCGGACTTCCCCAGCACCGTGCTGCGGCCGGGCGAGGTCTACCACCAGGAGACGGTGTTCCAGCTGTCCACTGCGGACTGACTCAGGCCGCGTGGGAGCACGTGGGACAGGAGCACTCGGCGCAGGTGCAGTTCGCGCACGCGTCGTCGCACCCGTCGCACGCGCACTGGGCGTGGTTGCAGGTCGGACAGTCGCAGTCGGAGCAGTCGCACTGCGCGCACGAGTCCGCGCAGTGGGCGCACCGGCACTTGTCGCACTCGTCGTAGTGGACGCCGCGGTCCGTGACGTGCTCGCGGTGCAGGTGGCCGTCGTGCAGGTAGTCGACGTGGTCGCGGTGCACCACGGCGTCGTGGCCGCAGCCCGGACCGTGGGTGTGGCGGTGCAGTTCGGCGGGGGCGTGCTCGACAGTCGTCATGGGACAGATGCTCATATGCGCAGACGACCATGACAAACGGACGACCCGGTGATCATCCTGTCGGGTGACACCCCGCACCTCCGCGAATACCGCGACAACTGAAGCGGCACAACGACTTTATCGATTCGACGGGCGAATCGACAGCTTCTCACCACCGGCGCTCTGGCTCGTTCAAGATGAGAGCGACCGCACGTGAGGAGGCCTGAAGTGTTCCTGGAAACCGCCCTGTGGGCGCTGTCCCCCGCCGACCGCGCGCGGGTCCAGGAGTTCGGCGCCGGGCCGCTGCGCACGCCACCGTCCGACCACGTCCACCACGCCTTCGAGGCGCACGCCGCGCGACAGCCGGGCGCGGTCGCCGTGGAGCACCTCGGACAGTCGCTGACGTACGCGGAGCTCGACGCCAGGGCCGGGCTGCTGGCCGAGCTGCTGGTCCGCGACGGCGTGCGGCCGGGTGATCACGTGGGCCTGTTCCTGACCCGCTCCACCGCCATGGTCGTCGGCGCGCTCGCCGTGCTCAAGGCGGGAGCGTCCTACGTGCCGCAGGACGTGGGCACCACGCCGGAGGACCAGCTGCGGCACGTGGTCCGCGCGGCCCGCATCGACGTCGTGCTCACCACGAGCGCGGGCGCGCTGCCCGACGATCTCGCGTCGGTCATCGCCGTCGACGCGCTGCCGGACGCGCCCGGCTTCTGCCGGACCATCACCGCCGAGTCCGACACCGCCGCCGTCGTCTTCACCGGCACGACCGGTGTGCCGATCTCCCACGCCGGGCTCTGCAACCTCCTGCTCACCTCCCCCGGATCGCTCGGCATCACCCCGGGCACCAGGGTGGCGCAGCTGCTCGACATCGCCTCCGACCTCGCGATGTGGGAGGTGCTCGGCACGCTCGCGAACGGCGGCACCCTCGTGCTGGACGACGGCGCCGAGCGGACCGCGGACGTCCTGGTCACCACGCCCGGCGTGCTGGCCTCCCTGGACCCCGAGGCGTGCCGGCGGGTGCGCACGGTGGTGGTCGCCGGGGAGCGTTGCCCGCAGGCGCTGGCGGACACGTGGGCCCGCCGTGCGGCCTTCCTCCACGCGTGGGGTCCGACGGAGGTGACGATCGCCGCCACGGTGCACCGGTACGAGCCGGACGCCGGCCCGCTCACGATCGGGCGGCCGGTGCCGAACACGACCGCGTACGTGCTCGACGACGACCTGGAACCGCTGCCCGTCGGGGAGGTCGGCGAGATCTGGGTGGGCGGTGCGGGCGTCACGGCGGGCCGCCTCGACGGCACGACGCCGCACCACCGCCCCGACCCGTTCCTCGGCGGCGGCCGGGCGATGTTCCGGACCCGCGACCTCGGCCGGTGGACGGCCGACGGCCTGCTGGAGCGCCACGGCCGGTCCGGTGACCAGGTCGAGGTGCTGGGGTACCGGTTCGAGCTGGACACCGTCACCGCCGCGCTGGAGGACACGGCCGACTGCGAGCGCGCCGCGACGCTGGTGCACGACGGGAGGCTCGTCGGGTTCATCAGCCCCCGGACCGCGGCTCCGGACCAGGCCAGGCGCGCGGTCTCGCGGCGGTTGCCGCACTACTGCGTGCCCACGCTCATCGTCCCGCTCGACGCGCTGCCCACCACCGAGCGCGGCAAGGTCGACCGGCGCGCGCTGCTGTCCTGTCTGGACGGACGGCGTCCGGCCGTGCGCACCTGAGGGAGGCGGCCCGTGTCCACGCGCGAGACCACCACCCTCGTCGCCGGCGCGCTGTCGGCGCTCGAACCGGAACACCGGGTGGTGGTCGTGCGGGCCTTCTACCGCGGGGAGTCCGTGTCCGAGCTCTCCGCCGCGCTGGGCCTGCCGCAGGACGTCGTGAAGGCGCGGCTGCACCAGGGTCTGCACGCGTTGAGGCACGCGTTGCAGGAGAACGGGGTCATGGAGCCGTGAGCTCGAACCTCTGGACCGTGACCGAGCCTCCGAGTGCCTGCGTGGCGTGGTTGAAGACGCCGAACCGGTAGCCCATGAAGAACTGCCACTCGTTCTTCAGCGTGAAACCGGTGCCCAGCGACGTGAAGTTCACCCCGTCCGTGCTGTAGGAGAACCGGGCCTGCCGTCCGCTGCCCGGCCGGATGTCGGCGTTGGCGTGCAACCAGATCCGGGTCCCGGTGAGGTCCGCGCTCGCGACCTCGGTGCCGGTGCCGGTGGTGTTCCAGTTGCTGTCCATGGTCAAGCCGTTGACCATGACCACCCGGTTGCGGCCGTTGTCGCGCTTGACGCCGATCCACGCCGAGGAGTCGCGCAGCATCGCGAGCCCTGTGCGGTCGCCGTCGCGCATCGACGTCAGGTCCAGTGTGACGGTGCCGGTCGACGTCGGCCCCTGGATCCGGTGGGTGAGGGTGTTGCGGGCGTTGTACAGGTCGTTCGTGACCGTCGCCGTGGACAGCCTCAGCCCGTTGTTCACGCTGTACCTCGTGGTGTCCGGGTTGTGGTTCCACTCCCACTGGGGTTTCAGCGCGGTGCCGTCGAAGGTGTCGACGCCGGTCATCGGTTTCACCGGGCGCTGCGGCAGGTTCGGTGTCGGGTAGTTCACGCCCCAGCCGCCGTTGACGGTGGTGATGCGCGGCCAGCCGTCGGACGTCCAGGTGATCGGCGCGAGCACGGGTACCCGGCCGCCGGGGTAGGCGTCCACGAACGCCATGTAGTACCAGTCGCCGTTCTGCGTCTGCACCATGCCGCCCTGGTGCGGCACTCCCCCGCCCTGGATCGGGCCGGGCATGTTCAGCAGCACCTGCTGGACCGTGTACGGGCCGAACGGGCTCGACGCCTTGAGCACGTACTGGCCGTTCGCGGGCCTGGTCAGCCAGATGTAGTAGCTGCCGCCCCGCTTGTAGAACCGCGCGCCTTCGAGCGTGCCGATGTTCGACGGAGTCTGGAACACCTGCTGCGAGCGCACCTCGGACTTCCCGTCCGCGGAGAGCTGCGCGACGCTGATCGTGGTGTTGCCGTAGGCGACGTACATCGTGTCGTTGTCGTCGACCAGCAGGCCGGCGTCGTAGTAGCACTTGTTGATCGTGGCGTGCTTGGACCACTGGGCGTCCACCGACGTCGCCGTGTAGATGTGCGTCTGCGCGAAGTCGACGCAGCCGCCCCAGTAGAAGGTGTTGTTGCTCTTGCGGTGGTTGAGGAACGACGCCCAGATGCCCCGCACGTAGCCCCGGCCGCCGGCGAGGTCGTACTTGGAGCCGAAGTCGAGCCGTGGCACGGAGTGTCCGGCGAACTCCCAGTTCACCAGGTCGTAGGAGCGCAGCACCGGCGCACCCGGCGAGTAGTGCATGGTGGAGGCCGAGTAGTAGTACGCGTCGCCGACGCGGATGATGTCGATGTCCGCGAAGTCCTGCCACAGCACCGGGTTGGTGAACGTCGACGGTCTGGGCGTGGTGGTGGTGGTGGTGGTGGTCGTCGTCGGGCTGCCGGTGTCGCCGCAGGGGATTCCGTTGAGGCGGAAGGACACGGGGTCGGCGTTGGTGGACCCGGCCGTGGCGTTGAAGCCGAACTCCACCTTGCCGCCGGTCGGCACCGAGCCGTTGTAGGAGGCGTTGCGCGCGCTCACCGCGCCCCCGCTCTGGGTGATCACGGCGTTCCAGTGCTGCCCGACCTGCTGGCCGTGCGCGTACGTCCACTCGAGCGTCCAGCCGGTGATCGCCTCACCGGTGTTCGTGATCGACACGGACGCGCCGAAGCCGCCCTGCCACTCGGACGTCCTGGTGTAGGTGACCGCGCAGCCCGGAGCGGCCTGCGCGGCCGTGCTCGCGGCGAGTCCCGCGGCCACCAGGGTGAGGGCGGCCAGCGCCGCCGCGACGGGAGTCCGCCTCATGATCGCGCCCACCTCTGGTTGGACTGGCCGTTGCAGGTCCACAGCACGAGCCTCGACCCGTTGGCGGTCGACGCCCGTTCGACGTCGAGGCACAGGCCCGCACCGGCGTTGCGGACCGTCCCGTCGGACTGGACCGTCCACCGCTGGTTCGCCTGGCCGTTGCACTGCCAGGTGATGACGCGCGTGCCGTTGGCGGTGCCCTGGTCGTAGGCGTCGAGGCACTTGTCGCCGAACACCCGGAGCTCACCGCTGGGCCAGGAGGTCCACCGCTGCGAGGCGGGCGTGAGGCAGTCCTGGACGACCACGGCGGCCCCGGCGGCGGTGGAGGAGTTCTCGACGTCGAGGCAGCGGTTCGACCCCTCCCCGCGCAGCCGCGAGGTGGTGCTGGGCACCGGGCTTCCTCCTGTGACCCGGAACGCGGCGACGCCGTGCGCCGCGACGGACGCGGAGATCGTGCCGGAGGTGCTCGACGTGGCGCCGGTCCACAGGTCGGTCAGCGTGAAACTGTTGCCCGACAGGCCGATCTGGGCGGCCGTGGTGCTGATGGTCGCCGTGCCGCCGCCCCGGTTGAAGAGCCCGACGGCGACCGAGCCGTCCGCCAGGGGCTTCGCGAACACCTCGGTGGCGCCGTCGTCGCGCACCCGGCGGCCGCCCGCCCCGAGGGAGTCCTGGTTCACCGCGATCAGCCGCTGGTTGCGCAGGACGGCGCTCACGTCGGCGGACATCGTGCGGATGTCGTTGCCCGCCATCAGCGGCGCCGCCATCAACGCCCACAGGCTGAAGTGCGCGCGGGACTCGGTGAGGGTGAGCCCGGGACGTCCGACCACGAGCATGTCCGGGTCGTTCCAGTGGCCCGGACCCGACTGGACGGCGAGCGGGGCGGTGACGTCGACGA
Organism: Lentzea sp. NPDC003310; assembly: GCF_040610935.1. Lineage (NCBI taxonomy): Bacteria > Bacillati > Actinomycetota > Actinomycetes > Pseudonocardiales > Pseudonocardiaceae > Lentzea > Lentzea sp. NPDC003310. Next base: position 41,371 of record NZ_JBEXNC010000016.1, on the reverse strand, counting down.
CGTTGCCCACGCCCATCGGGTAGCTGTTGGTGTTGCCGTTCTGCCAGATGTCGAGGAGGTCCTCCGTGGTGCGCCACAGGTCCGCGACCGCGCTCCAGTCGTACCGGTCGCCGGTCGGCGCGTGGAAGCTGTTGGGGTTGATGCTGTAGACGATCGGCCGGCCGGTGGCGCGCAGGGCGTCGCGCATGATCGAGAACCGCGCGACCTGCTCGTCGCGGGTGCCGGACCCGGAACACCAGTCGTACTTCAGGTAGTCGACGCCCCACGACGCGAACGTGCGCGCGTCCTGGACCTCGTGGCCCTTGCTGCCGGTCGAGCCGGGGTGCGCACCGGTGCCCTGGGCGCAGGTCTTCTCGTTCGGCGCCTGGTAGATGCCGAACTTGAGGCCGCGCGCGTGGATGTAGTCGCCGAGTGCTTTCATGCCGCTCGCGAACTTGGTCGGGTGCGCGCGCAGGTTGCCGGAGGAGTCGCGCTGCGGGTCGAACCAGCAGTCGTCGACGACCACGTACTGGTAGCCGGCGTCGCGCATGCCCGAGGACACCGTCGCGTCGGCGGCCTGGCGGACCTGGGCCTCGGTGATGCCGCAACCGAAGCTGTTCCAGCTGTTCCAGCCGAGCGGCGGGGTGAGGGCCGGACTGCCGGGAGCGGCGGCGGCCGGGGTCGTCGCCGTGGCCACGGCCATCAACGCGGCGAGTGCGAGGAAGGTGGGTTTCCTGGACCGGGTGGGCATCGTCGCCCCTTCCTCCCAGGACCGGCGCCGCCGGTGGCGCGTACCGCGGCGCCGGTCCTGGGGTCGGTTCAGCAGGTCGAGTTGGTCTGGGTCAGCAGGCCGAGCCGCCAGGGCAGCCGGTTGTACTCACCGCCTGCGTTGGGGTCCATGCCCTGGTACAGGTAGCTGAGCTTGCAGGGGCTGATCTCCATCGTCTGGTCGACGTTGGTGCGCACCATCTCGCCGTGGCTGATGTCGCGCGTCCACTGTCCACCTGGGAACGTCACGTTGTTCGCGCGGGCGAACGGGTTCGACTCGCTGTCGGCGAGCGCCGTCCACGGGCCGGTGATCGCGGGCGCGGTCCAGGAGCGGAACCAGCGGCGGCCGTCGGAGCCGATCGCCTCGTGCACGAGCAGCCACTGGTCCTTGCCGGCGATCTTGTAGACGTTGGCCGCCTCGAAGAGCCTGTTGCGGTTGCTGTCCTGCATGGCGATCACGGTGTTGGTGAAGCCGTTGGGGAACTGCCCGAGGGTGGTCTCGGAGCGGTAGAGGTGGCCGTTGTCGTCGGAGGAGAACAGGTAGCACTTCGCGGTGTCGCACACCGTCCAGAAGTCGACCCAGTAGCCGTTGCCGATGTTGTCGCGGATGATCTGCGGCATGCCGTTCGCGTAGAAGTTCCTCGGCGTGGACCACGACGACGGGTTCGAGATGTCGGTGGTCGTGGAGTACGAGGCGTTCGACCCGGTCTGGTAGACGAGGTACCAGAGGCGCTGCGGCGCGAAGTAGAAGACCTGCGGCGCCGCGCGGTAGCCGCTGCCGACGCCGGAGCGGTCGAGGTAGAAGTGGGGCGCGGCCGAGGCCTGGGACCAGTCGCTGAAGCTCGTGTACATCAGGTTGTAGCCGTCGGTGTAGGTCGAGGCGAAGACGTGGTACTTGCCGTCGTGGTAAACGACGCTCGGGTCCTTCACGGCGACGTTCGCGTGCGTGGCGTCCGGCTTCGGGCTGATCAGCTGGCCGCTCGACGACCAGCGGAAGCTCGACGGCAGGCTGCCCACCGGCGGGGTGCCGGTCGTGGTCGTGGTGGTGGTCGTCGTCGTGGTGGGGCCGACGCCACCGGTGCACAGGGTGCCGTTCAGGGTGAACGCGGCCGGGCTCGGGTTGGAGCCGCTGCTCGCGCCGTTGAAGCCGAACTCCACCCTGCCCCCGGTGGGGATGGTCGCGTTGTAGGAGACGTTGCGGGCGGTCACCTGAGCGCCGGCCTGGGTCACCTGGGCGTTCCAGGCCTGCTGGACCTGCTGGCCCGCGCCGAAGCTCCAGGTGAGCGTCCAGCCGTTCACGGCGTCGCCGAGGTTCGTGACGGTCACGGCGGCGGTGAACCCACCGTCCCACTGCGACGGTGTGGCGTAGGTGACCGAGCACCCCGGCGCGGCGGAGGCGGGCTGGTGGGCCACGGCGGTCAGCGCGGTGACCGCGACAAGCGGGACCGCCGCCAGGGCCGTGAGGCGGGCGCGCCGGGACGTGAGGATCCGTGCGAGAGACATGGTCACCCTTCGTCGGTGGAGGGGCGGGGCAGTTCGGCAGGTTCTTCCACAGTGGACTGAGCGGCGATCGGCGCATCGCACGGCGATGTCAGCGGGCTCGGCATGGGGAGCCTTTCGTCGACGACGGGTCAACGGCAGGAGCGGCTACCAGCAATGTAACGACGGCCTCGCCCGAGGGTCAAAGCTAAATGTGAGCGCTAACTTTTAGCCGATCCCCCACCCATAAGATGAAGAGCGAGAACAGTGGCCACGCGTCTGTTAACGCAAACATGAAATCCGTCGAGCGACTGGTGAACCCCGCCTCACCGGCGCGCCCTCGCCACCGACGCACCCACCCGGACCGGCATCGGCACCCGCTGGACCGGCGACCGGACTCCGCGCCCCTCCACGATCCCCACCAGCACCTCGACCGCCCTCTCCCCCAGCTCGCGCCGCGGCACCGCCACGGTCGTCAGCCGGGGCAGCATCCACGACGCGACGGCGTGGTCGCCGAACCCGACCACCGACACGTCTCCCGGCACCGACAGCCCGGCCTCGGCGAGCGCCCGATAGGCCCCGAACGCCAGCCGGTCGTCGAGGCACACCAGCGCTCCGGGCCGGTGCCGGCGCAGCAGTTCCCCGGTGACGTCGTACCCGGCCTCCGGCGTCCACTCAGGACAGTGGTGCACCCGGACGTCGGCGCCGAGAACGTCCCGCAGCCCGGCAAGCCGTGCCGCGCCCCCGTGCGCGGACCCGGTACCAACCAGGTGCACACCGCGGACGTGCCCCGCCTCGACCAGCAGACGTGCCGCCGCACGCCCGCCCCGCACCTCGTCCGGCACGACCGAGGGAAGCCCGGCGGCAGTGGCGTTGAGCAGCACGGTGGGACGCAGTCCGGCCGGCGGAACGGCGGTCCGCACGCCCGCGGTCGCGAGCACAACGCCGTCGGCCCGGCGGTCGCGCATCGCCTCGACCAGACTCCGCTCCACCACCGGGTCGCCACCGGACTCGCCGACGAACAGCAGGAAGCCACACCGGTGCGCGGCCTCCACCGCGCCACGCACGACGTCCCCGGCCTGAACGGACGACTCGGCGTCGAGCACGAAGCCGATCGTCCTGGACAGCCCGTCGCGCGCACCGGCACCCCGCCGGTAGCCCAGCTCCCGCGCCGTGGACCGGACGCGCTGTTCGGCAGCCTCCGAGATGCGCAGTTCGCGCGCCCGGCCGGTCAGCACGAGGGAGGCCGTCGTGACCGACACCCCGCTCGCGGCCGCCACGTCGGCCAGGGTCACGCGCGATCGTCGCACCGCAGGTCCGCCTCCCGCTTCGACAGCCCGGCGGCGAGGTCCCCGGCCCACTCGAGGACCCGGCCGCAGGGTTTTCCAGCACGCGCCGGAAACCCGGCTCACCTGAGGACCGGCCGCCGGGTTCTCCAGCACGCGCCGGAAACCCGGTCCTCCTCAAGACCAGAGGCCGGGTCCCCGGCCCCGCGCCGGAAGCCCGGCCCACCTCAAGACCCGACAGCAGAGTCCCCGCCCATGCCGACGCCCCCGGTCCACCTCGGGATTCGGCAGCAGGGTCCCCCGGCTCACGCCGGAAACCCGTTCCACGCCAGGACCCGGCGGCAGGGTCGCCGGCCCGCGCCAGAAACCGGCCCACCTCAAGACCCGGCGGCAGAGTCTCCGGGACATGCCGGCGACCCCGGTCCACCTCAGGCACCCAGCCCACGCCAGAGAACCACCCCACCCGGGACCCAGAGGCCGAGCCCCCAGCACGCGCCAGAAACCCGGCCCCCCCAGGCCCCAGCAGCAGGGTCCCCTGCCCACGCCACAAACCCCGCTCCAGGACCCGACGACGGGGTCCCCGGCCCACGCCGGGAACCCCGGTCCACCTCAGGAACAGGCGACCCCGTTCAGCACCGGCGACGAGAACGGCGGGGTGCCGCCGTAGTTCGCGTTGTACCCGATGCTCACCTGCGCCCCGGCCCCGATCGACCCGTTCCACGCCGCGTTCGCCACCCGCACCTGGTCGCCCTGGTCGGTCCAGTTCCCGTTCCAGCCCTGGGTCACCGCGACGCCCGGCGCCGAGAACGTGAACGTCCACCCGTTGATCGCCGCGCCGCGGTTCACGATCACGATCTCCGCGGAGTAGCCGCCCTGCCACTGGCTCGTCACGCGGTGGGTCGCGGTGCAGCCGCCACCGGGGTTGCCGCCGCCCGACGTGGTCGTGGTCGTCGTGGTGGTGGTCGTCGTCGTGATCGGGCCGGCGGCCATCGCGAGCTCGTACGCCCGCTGGGGCACGAACTGGCCGGCCGGCGCGATGCAGCCGTCGGACTCGCCGGGCAGCTTGACCCACAGGAACGCCTCGATCCGCGCGTCGCCCGTGTTCGTCGTGCTCGGGATGCCGATCGCGCGGCCGGACGGGTCGCACCACTCGCTGCCCGCGGGGCCGTTGCCGTTGCGGCTCGTGTCGACCACGGCCTTGAGGCGGCTGTCCCCGACGGCGTTGAGCACGTTCTTCGCGAAGTTCACCTCGTCGGAGGTGGCCCGGTAGTTGGACACGTTCGTCGAGATGCCGTCGGCGCTGTTCGAGATGTCCGCGCCGCGCAAGCGGTTCGCGGCCTCGGACGGGTTCAGCCACGCCGAGTGGCCGATGTCGAAGTAGACCTTGGCCTGGCCGGAGCCCGCCTTCAGCCTCTTGCCCGCGTAGGCCATCGACGCCTTGGTCTGGTTCTGCTGGTCCGTGCTCTGGCAGTTGGTCATCAACGGCAGCACATCGGGCTCCAGCACGATCGTCGCCGGACGGCCCTGCAGGCCCGCCGCGACCTCGTCCACCCACGCACGGTAGGCCTCGTGCGAGGGCGCTCCGCCGCCGCTCGCGCCTCCGCAGTCGCGGTTCGGGACGTTGTAGACCACCATGATCGGGATCTTGCCCGCCGCGGCCGCCGCCCCGACGAAGGAGCTGACCTCCGACCGCACCGTCGAGGTGTTGGTCGTGGTGTACCACCGCGCCTGCGGCACCGAGGCGATGCGGTCGCGGATGACCGCCGCCCGCGAGTCGCCCGGGTTGGCCGCCACCCACCGCGCGCTCGAGCTCGACGGGTCGACGTAGAACGCCGACTCGGCGGCGCTGACGGTCGCGCCGCCGCTGACGACCAGGGCGGTGACCCCGGCGACGACCGCGCCCGCGAGAGCGCCCGCGCTCGTGCCCCGCTTCCACCGTGTCATCGTGTCTCCAAGTTCGCTCGGTTGCAGGGATTCGGTTCTCGCAGCGCCATTGCTGTCCGAAGGGGGAATCAGCGACGCGAGAGCGCTCTCATAACGTCGGAGATGCGAATGCGAGTTCGGGCCAACGTAACCACGGAACACTGAATCGTCAACGGCGGGAACAGTGTTGACCGGCATTGCGGAGAAAGTTTCGAAAACGTTCTCGCGAAATGCGCTCAACGCTGTGACGTGGTAGTTGGGAGCGCTCCCTCACGGGGCTACGCCGATCGGGGCAACCTGCTGTCGAATTCGACGACGACTTCTTGTGACCCCGGACCGGAGGCTGCGACACTCCGGAACGGCAACGGAGGGCGGCGGCGGAACAACCCTTCCGTCATTTCTCACCGCCCACCGAGATCCGGCAATGGCGCACCGGGTCCGGCCTTCTGTCCTGCCCATCACCCGCCCTGCATTTCGGGTCGAAACCCCGGGAAGTGTGGAAGATGAAACTGACATCGAAGTCAGTAGCCCTGATCCCGATCATCGCCACGGTCGCGACAGCCGCGATCGGCGCCACCCTGATCGCCCCTCCCGTCGCGAACGCGGCGACCACCCTGGCCGCGGCAGCGCAGCAGAGCGGCCGGTACTTCGGCACCGCCGTCGCGGCGGGCAGGCTCGGTGACTCAACGTACGTGGGCATCCTGAACCGCGAGTTCGACATGGTCACGGCCGAGAACGAGATGAAGATGGACGCGACCGAGCCGAACCAGAACCAGTTCAGCTACGGCAACGCGGACCGGATCGTGAACCAGGCCCGCGGCCAGGGCAAGCGGATCCGCGGGCACGCGCTCGCCTGGCACTCGCAGCAGCCCGGCTGGATGCAGAACATGTCCGGCACCGCCCTGCGCAACGCGATGCTCAACCACGTCACGCAGGTCGCGACGTACTACCGCGGCAAGATCTACGCCTGGGACGTCGTCAACGAGGCCTTCGCCGACGGCAGCAGCGGCGCGCGGCGCGACTCCAACCTCCAGCGCACCGGCAACGACTGGATCGAGGCCGCGTTCCGCGCGGCGAGGGCGGCCGACTCCGGCGCCAAGCTCTGCTACAACGACTACAACACCGACGACTGGTCGCACGCGAAGACCCAGGCCGTCTACCGGATGGTGCAGGACTTCAAGTCCCGCGGCGTCCCGATCGACTGCGTCGGCCTGCAGTCGCACTTCAACAGCCAGAGCCCGGTGCCGTCGAACTACCAGACGACGCTGCAGAACTTCGCGAACCTCGGCGTGGACGTGCAGATCACCGAGCTCGACATCGAGGGCTCCGGCAGCACGCAGGCCCAGAACTACCAGCGGGTGACCCAGGCCTGCCTCAACGTCGCGCGCTGCACGGGCATCACCGTGTGGGGCATCCGCGACACGGACTCGTGGCGCGCCTCCGGCACCCCGTTGCTGTTCGACGGCAGCGGCAACAAGAAGGCCGCGTACAACTCCACGCTGGACGCGCTCAACGCGGGTGGTGGTACCGGCCCGACGTCGACCACGACCACCACCACGACGACGAGCAACGACCCGGGCACCGGCGCCTGCACGGCCACGGTGTCACTGAACCAGTGGAACGAGGGCTTCGTCGCCACGATCAAGGTCACGGCAGGCTCCAGCGGGCTGAGGGGCTGGACCGTCACGACGACGCTGTCGAACGCCACGGTCACCGGGTCGTGGAGCGCGACCCGCAGCGGCAACAGCGGAACGGTCAACTGGACGAACGTGGACTACAACGCCAACGTGCCGGCGGGCGGCTCCACCGAGTTCGGCTTCCAGGGCAGCGGCAACGGATCGGGCCTGAACCCGACCTGCGCGGCGCGCTAGCGACCCCGGCGGGCTCCCGCGGCAGCGACGTGACGTCCTCCGCGGGAGCCCGCCTGCCCTCGGGAGGCGATGATGGCCCTGATCCGCAAGATCTGGACGCTGGTCGTCGCGGTGGTGAGCGCGCTGGTCGTGGTGTCCGTCCCCGCGCGGGCGGACAACCCGGTCGTGCAGCACATCTACACCGCCGACCCCGCGCCGTTGGTCCACAACGGACGCGTCTACCTCTACACAGGACACGACGAGGACGGCTCGACCTGGTTCACCATGAAGGAGTGGCGGGTCTTCTCGTCCGCCGACATGGTGAACTGGACCGACCACGGCTCCCCCATGAGCCTCGCGACCTTCAGCTGGGCGAGCAAGGACGCCTGGGCGGGTCAGGCCGTGGAGCGCAACGGGAAGTTCTACTGGTACGTGCCCGCCGTCAACCGCGCCACGGGCCGCATGGCCATCGGCGTCGGCGTGGCGGACAGCCCCACCGGCCCGTTCCGCGACGCGCTCGGCAAGCCGCTCGTCGAGAACGGCGAGATCGACCCGTCGGTGATGGTCGACGACTCCGGGCAGGCGTACCTGTACTGGGGCAACCCCAACCTCTGGTACGTCCGCCTCAACGCCGACATGACCTCGTTCTCGGGCGGTGTCCAGCAGATCCCGCTCACCACGGCGGGGTTCGGCACGCGCACCGGTGACCCGAACCGGCCCACCCTCTACGAGGAGGGTCCGTGGGTCTTCAAGCGCAACGGCCTGTACTACAACGTCTTCGCCGCGAAGTGCTGCTCGGAGTTCATCGGCTACTCGACCGCGCCGACGCCGACCGGGCCGTGGACCTACCGCGGCAGCGTGATGGCCACGCAGGGCAGCAGCTTCACCAACCACCCCGGCATAGTCGACTTCAAGGGCAGCTCGTACTTCTTCTACCACAACGGCGCCCTGCCGGGCGGTGGCGGCTTCACCCGCTCCGTCGCCGTCGAGAGGTTCAGCTACAACGCCGACGGCACGATCCCCTCGCTCACCATGTCCGCGGCCGGTCCACCGGCGGCGGACACGCTCGACCCGTACGTCCGCCAGGAAGGCGAGACGATCGCGTGGGGCAGCGGCGTGGAGACCGAACCGTCGAGCGAGGGCGGCCTGAACCTCAGCCACCTCAACAACGGCGACCACGTGAAGCTGAAGAACGTCGCCTTCGGCACCGGCGCGAGGACCTTCACGGCCCGTGTCGCGTCCACCGTCGCGGGCAGCTCCGTCGAGGTCCGTTCCGGGAGCCCGACCGGCGCGCTCGCGGGCACCTGCTCCGTGCCGAACACCGGCGGCTGGCAGAACTGGACCACCGTCTCCTGCGCGGTGACCGGGCTGACCGGCACGCGCGACCTGTACCTGAGGTTCGCCGGCGGCGGCAGCTACCTGCTCAACGTGAACTGGTGGCAGTTCAGCGCCTGATCCCCGAACTCCCTCTCCTGCAAGAGAACGAGGTCACCGTGACCCTCTCCCACTCCGGGCGGCACACGACCCGGTACCGCGTCATCGCGCTCGTCGCCGCGGTGCTGTCGGTCGTCGCCGCCGTCGCGCTCTCCTCCACGCCGCAGCAGGCGCACGCCGCGTCCCTGACGCGCGTGACCGGCTTCGGCACCAACCCGACCAACCTCAACATGTACGTCTACGCGCCGGACCGGCTCGCGGCCCGTCCCGCGCTGCTGCTGATGATCCACTACTGCACCGGCACGGCGAGCGCCGTGCACAACGGCGGTGGCCGCGACTACGTCACCGCCGCGGACCGGTACGGGTACGTGATCGTCTACCCGGAGGCGACGCGGGACGGCCGCTGCTTCGACGTCTCCACCCAGAACGCGTTGCGCCGCAACGGGGGCAGCGACTCCACCGGCATCATGTCGATGGTGTCGTACGCGCGCCAGCGCTACAACGTCGACCCGGCGCGCATCGTCGTCTCCGGCATCTCGTCCGGCGCGATGATGACCAACGTGCTGACCGCCCAGTACCCGGACGTGTTCAGCGCGGCCTCGGCCTTCGCGGGCGTGCCCGCCGGGTGCTTCGCGACCACCGACGGGTCGATGTGGAACAGCCAGTGCTCCGGCGGCACGCTGCTGAAGACCCCGCAGCAGTGGGGCGACCAGGCACGGGCCATGTTCCCCGGCTACACCGGCGCTTACCCGCGGATCCAGCTGTGGCACGGCACGAACGACACCACTCTGGCCTACCCGAACTTCGGCGAGGCGCTCGACCAGTGGACGAACGTGCACGGCGTGAGCAGGACCCCGGCGTCGACCGACCAGCCCCAGTCGAACTGGACCCGCACCCGGTACGGCGCCTCGGGTGTCGTCGAGGGCATCAGCGCCCAGGGCACCGGCCACGACGTGCCGACCGCCGGCATGGTCGGGTACGCCATCTCGTTCCTCGGCCTGGACCGCCCCGGCACCGACCCCACCACCACGACGACGACCACGACCACCACGACGACCCCGCCGCCGTCCCAGGGCTGCTCGGTCAAGGCGGCGGTCAACGCCTGGAACAACGGCCTGACCGAGACGATCACCATCACCAACACGTCGTCGGCGGCGGTGAACGGCTGGAAGCTGCAGTTCACGCTGCCGGGCGGGCAGGCGATCACGGGTGGCTGGAGTGCCACCTACTCGCCGGCGAGCGGCCAGGTGACGGCGTCCAACGTCTCCTACAACGCGCAGATCCCGCCGTCCGCCCAGATCTCGATCGGGCTGCAGGCGACGCACACGGGCAACAGCGCGGCCGCCACCGGGTTCGCACTCAACGGCGTGCCGTGCGCCGCGGCCTGATCTCCTGCTGCGAAGGGGAAAACGATGATCCAGGAAGTGGAAGGGACGAGCCATGCCCCGGCGTAGGTCGGTGATCGCGGCGGCCGCCGCGGGCGTCGTGGTGTTCCTCGGTGCCGCGGGCATCGCGCTCGGCGGCCCGGCGGGTGACGTCACCACGACGGCGGCGACCGCCGGCTGCGGCAAGCCGCCCGCGCTGTCGAGCGGCCAGCACACCATCACGAGCGGTGGCCAGAGCCGCTCGTACATCCTGCGACTGCCACCGAACTACGACAGCAACCGCCAGTACCGGCTGTTCGTGGGCTTCCACTGGCGTGGAGGTACCGCGGGCGACGTCGACTCCGGTGGCGGCGACGGCTACAACTGGTCCTACTACGGCCTGCGCAGGCTCTCCGACGCCGCGAACAACGGCACGATCTTCGTGGCGCCGCAGGGCAACGGCAACGGCTGGGCCAACCCCGGCGGCCAGGACCTGAGGTTCGTCGACGACCTCGTGGCGCTGCTCGACTCCTCGCTGTGCGTCGACACCACCCAGCGCTTCGCGGGCGGCTTCAGCTACGGCGGCGGCATGTCCTACGCGGTGGCCTGCGCGAGGCCGACCGTCTTCCGCGCCGTGGTCGTCTACGCGGGCGCGCAGCTCAGCGGTTGCGACGGCGGCACCCAGCCCATCGGGTACATGGGCATCCACGGCGTGAGCGACAACGTCCTCGGCATCGGACTGGGCCGCGGCCTGCGCGACACGTTCGTGCGCAACAATGGCTGCACCGCGCAGAACCCGCGCGAACCGAGCGCGGGCAGCCGCACGCACATCGTCACGGCCTACAGCGGCTGCCGGTCCGGCTACCCCGTGGTGTGGGCGGCGTTCGACGGCGGGCACACACCGGGTCCGATCGACTCGGGCGGTGACGGCTGGCGGACCTGGACCTCCGGCGAGGTGTGGAAGTTCCTCACCCAGTTCGGCGGCGGCACCGATCCGACGACCACCACGACCACGACCACCACGTCGCCTCCCGGTGACGCGGCCTGCCGGGTCGGCACCGCGGTCAACGCCTGGAACAACGGCCTGACCGCGAACCTCACCATCACCAACACCGGGACCACGCCGGTGAGCGGGTGGTCGCTGGTCTTCACGCTGCCCGGCGGCCAGACCATCACCGGCGGGTGGAGCGCCACCTACTCCCCCGCCTCGGGCCAGGTGACCGCGCGGAACGTCTCCTACAACGGCGAGCTCGCGCCGGGAGCGTCGACCACGGTCGGGTTCCAGGCCACGCACACCGGCAACGCGGCGGCGCCGTCGTCGTTCAGCCTCAACGGGAACACCTGCGCCACGGGGTGACAGCGGCTTGTGCGGGGTGGGCGGCGGGGTGCACAAGACCTCGTCGCCCACTCGCGCAATACGACACACCCAGGAGCAGGCGGCAGCGTGTTCAACACTTCAGGACCACCCGCACCAGGGCCGCCCGAGAACAGGCGGACCGCTCAGGACCTCGCCGCCAACTCCCGCGCGAGCACCGCGATCGTCTCGGTCCCGGTGCGGCAGCACCCGCCCACCAGCCGGGCACCCGCGTCGGCCCACTCCCCCGCGGCCTCCGCGAACCCGGTGCCGTCCCCGGTCCACGACCGCCCCCGCGCGTCCCAGCTCTCGCCGCTGTTCGGGTACACGACGACCGGCAGCCCGGTCACGCGCCGCGCCACGTCGACCGCCTCCGCGACGTCCTCCGGCGCGCAGCAGTTCACCCCGACGGCGATCACCTCGTCCACACCGGACACGACCGCGAACGCCTCCTCCAGCGGTTGCCCGGCGCACGTCCGGCCGCCGCGAACGCTGTAGGAGAGCCACATCGGCACGCCGCCGCCGCGCACGACGTCCAGCACCGCCTCGGCCTCGTCGACGTCCGGGACCGTCTCGACGGCGAGCACGTCCGGTTCCGCCGAGCAGAGCACCTCGAGACGCCGGCGGTGGAACCCGACGAGCTCCTGCCGGGTCAGGCCGTAGCGGCCGCGGTACTCCGAGCCGTCGGCGAGCACGGCGCCGTACGGTCCGACCGACGCCGCCACCCAGCGGTGTCCGTCCACTTCGGACGCTGCGGAGCGGGCCAGTGCCACGCTGGAGCGCAGCAGACGGGTCGTCTCGTCCTCGGCTATGCCCCGGCGGGCGAAGCCGGCGAAGCTCGCCTGGTAGCTCGCGGTGATGGCGACCGCGGCGCCCGCTCGGTAGTAGGCGAGGTGGGCGGCGCGCACCGCGTCCGGGTCGGTGAGCAGCAGCCGCGCCGACCACAGGTCGTCGGACAGGTCGTGGCCGGCCTGTTCCAGTGCGGTCGACATGCCGCCGTCGAGCACGACCACGCCACGCGCCAGTGCTTCCGCCAGTTCCACCCCGGCGAGTCTACGCAAGGGGAGGAGTGCGCGACGGTTCACAGATCGCGCACTCCTCCAAGGCGGTCCCGGGGAAGCGTTCCCGCGTGCGCGCCGCAAGTCCACACGCGAGAACGCCGCCTCCGCGCCGCCTGTCCGGGGGCCTGGCTCAGGCCGTGCCGCGGTGGGGCACCGGATCCGGCGTGCTGGCCCGGCGCGACAGCCTCGGGGGCAGCAGCATCAGCGGAGGCGGTTGCTTGCCCTCCAGCTTGGCCACCAGCAGGTCGACGGCGTGCCGGCCGAGCTCCTCCGCCGGCAGTCGCACCGAGGTGAGCAGCGGCGAGGTCTGCTCGGCCAGCTCGTCCGGGCAGATCGCGACCACGGCCACGTCACCGGGGACCTGGCGGCCCGCCGCGCGCAGGCACGTGGTGATCCAGCCGAGCGCCGCCTCGTTGTGCACGACCAGCGCCGTCATCGACGGGTGGGCGCGGATGAGCGCCTTGGTGGCCCGCAGCACCGAGTCGTGGTCGCCCTCGACGGACAACGCCGTCGCGGCCACTCCCCTGCGCATCGCGGCCGCGCTGAAGCCGTTCATGGTGCGGTGGGCGAAACCGGTGCTGCGGCGGTAGACCGCGCTCGGCGCGCCGAGGAAGCCGATCGAGCGGTGGCCGAGGTCCGCGAGGTGGTCGACGCACTTCGCGCCCGCCGCCTCGAAGTCGAGGTCCACGCACGTGAGGCCGCGCGCGGCCGCCGGGTGTCCGATGAGGACGGACGGCTTGGTGAGCTGCCGCAGCAGGGGCACCCGGTCGTCGTCCATCTCCACGTCCATCACGAGGAACCCGTCGACCTGGGCGCTGACCGCCGCCCGGCGCAGGCCCGCCGCGCCGTCGTCCGCGGTCATGAGCAGCAGGTCCATGTCGTAGCGGCGCGCGGTCGTCACCGCGGCGGTGACGAAGCGCATCACCGCGGGCAGGTGGGTGCCCGCGCGCAGCGGGAGGACGAGCCCGATCACGTTCGTCCGCCCCGCGGAGCTGGCGCGGTCCGAGGCGTGCGGCTGGTAGCCCAACGCCCTGATGCTCTCGCGGACTCTCGACTTCGTGTCCGCGGAGATCGACCGCTTGCCCGTGAGGACGTAGGAGACCGTGCTCGGGGCGACCCCGGCGTGCCTTGCGACGTCCGCGATGGTGACCACACAGCCTCCTCTCGCGCTTGCGCTCAGTGAGCGTGCCGACACCATAGGGAGCACCTTCTGATGACATCAAGAGTTATGTGTGCGTTAACATTGCGCAATTCGGGTGGTCCAGACGAATTCTCAACCGTCTGGAAACTTGCCCGACGGAAAACCAGGGCAGGCAGGAAGAGCGCACCCACGCGGCGCGACCTCGCACTCCGAGGCCGGCCGCATGGGCACGCTCACATCCCGCAGCTCAGAGCGCCGGGTAGGCGTTGCGCATGAGCTCCTGGAACTGGGCGGAGAACCACTTGCCCGAGATCGGGGCGTTGCCGAGCGCACCGGACATGTTGTTGCCGTTGCGCACGTTGCCGGTGTACGTGGGGTCGCACATCCGGTCGAAGCCCTTGCCCTCGTTGTTCGGGATCTCCTCGCTGGCGCCGTCGGACTCACCCGGCGGCTTCATCCACACGTAGGCGTCGATGCCCGACTCCGGGGCCGCCTTCGGGCGCTCGCCCAGGCCGGCACCGGCCTGGTTGCACCAGTTGCCGAGGTGGATGCGCCGGTCCAGCTTGCCGCCGTTGACGTACGCGTCCACGCTCGTCGTCGGGCCGGGGCCCGTCGGACGGGCGCTGCCGCCCCAGCCGTTGCGGCTGGTGTCGATCAGCACACCGACGCCCGCGTCGAACCCGGCCTGCACGGCCCGGTTGCGGAACGCCTGCGCGTAGGACAGCCCGTCGACGTAGCGGTTCCAGTCCACCCACTTCGACTGGCGGACCGACGTGCCGTTCACCGAGTCCTCGATCTTGAAGTACGGCTCCTTGAGCGCGCCGTAGTTCGCGGTGTTGGCGATGAAGCCGTGCACGTTCGCCTTGGTGCTGCCGGACGCGTTGGCCGCCTGGAACAGCAGCTCGGCGGTCGGACCGAAGTTGTCGTCCCAGCCGATCCAGCCGTGGTGACCGATGTCCAGGTAGTTGTAGACGTTCGACACCGCACCGAGCTTCGCCAGCGCGTAGCCGACACCGGTGACGTAGTTGCCGTTGGACTTCATCGTGTCGCAGGCCGCCACAGCGGTCGGACGCGGCGACACGTTGGTGATCAGGTTCGGCAGCGAGTCGATCTCGACCGTGGTCACGATGCGCAGGCCCGAGTACGCCGGCCGGGCGAGGATCGCCGCGATCGGGTCGATGTACTCCGACTTGTAGCGGTCGATCTCGGTCGCCTTCAGCTCACCGTTCGACGCGAGCGCCGAGCAGTCGCGACCGGGCAGGTTGTAGATCACCAGCTGGATGACGAGTGGTGAGCCCGCCGCCTGGCGCACCGCCTCGTCCAGGTGTCCCACCAGACCGCGGGAGTCGGCCGTGCCGGCGATCGCCGCGATGCGGTCGAGCCACACGCCGGTGGGCTGGTTCGCGACCCGGCTGCCGCCGGGCTCCGCGGCGGCCTTGGCCGACCAGTCCGGGTTCACGTACTGCTTCGCACCGACGTACGGGTTGTCGACCCGGTTGCCCGGGCCAGGTCCGTTCGAGGTCGTGGTGGTGGTGGTGGTGGTCGTCGTCGTGGTCGTCGTGGTGCCCGGCTGACCGGTGCACGTCGTGCCGTTCAGGGTGAACGACGAGGGGTTGACGTCGCCGCTCGCGGCGCCGGAACCGTTGAAGCCGATGTCGATGGACGCGTTGGTGCCCAGGTTCCCGTTCCACGACATGCTGGCCGCGGTCACGTTCGCACCGGACTGCGTCCAGGTGGCGCTCCAGCCCTGTGCCACGCGCTGGTTGCCGGGAAGTGCGAACTTCAGCGTCCAGCCACCCGAGATCGCGTCACCGAGGTTGGTGATCTTCACCGAGGCACCGAAACCGCCTCCGCCCCAGGGGTTGGCCGTGTAGTCCACACGACACCCCGGTGCGGCGCCCGCGGGTGCGCTCATCGCCACCCCGAACGTTGCCACGGCAGTGGCGACCACGACTCCCGCCGCGGCCCACCGCCTCTGTCCGTTGAGCTTCATCGCTCCGGATCTCCTGTCTCTCTCAGTGGTGCTTGATCTCCACGAGCGAACACGCGGTGGGCGTGCACTCGAGTCTCTTGAGCCCCAGGTACTCCATGCCGATCGAGCCGGTCAGCGCGAAGCCGTCCCCGAACGCGAGGTCCGGGTCGCCCCGGACCTCGCCGCTCGCGAGCGCGGCCGGCCAGGCCTGCTCCAGGCCCGGTTTCAGGACCAGCAGCCCGAGCCGCCCGTACGGCGCCTTGGCGCAGGTCCCCCACTCCGCGATGAACGGCGCGTAGACCTTCGACCGCACCGGGCCGACGAACTCCGTGAAGTCGTCGCCCCGGCGGACGGTCGCGCACTCGTCGGTCAGGTCGTGCAGCCACGCCGCGATGCCGTCGACGCCCTTGCCGAGATCTGGGGTGGGTTCGGCGCGTCCTACGAGGAGGGCGAACGTCACCGAACCCACCACCAGGAGGGCGAGCAGCGCCCTCGTCACCGGACGGCGCACGCCGAACCGTTGAGCGTGAAGGACGTCGGGTCGGTCGGTGTGGACGACGTGTTCGCGTTGAAGCCGAACGACGCCGAGGCACCGGGTGCGAGGTTCGCGTTGTACGACACGCCCTTCGCCGTGGCACGTCCACTCGCGACGGTGATGGTCGACGACCACGCCTGCGCCAGCGTCTGCCCCGCGGGGAAGTCCCACACGAGCTCCCACGCGTTGGCCGCGCTGGTGCCCGTGTTCGTCACCGTCACGTTCGCGGTGAACCCGCCGCTCCACGTGCTCGGGCGCGAGTACGCGACCGTGCAGGAACCCGTCGGTGTCCCGCCGCCCGTCGACGTCCTGACCGCGACCGCGGACGAGGCCGTCGAGGCGTTGCCCGCCGAGTCGGCCGCGACCACGGTGAACGAGTACGCCGTGTCCGCGCTGAGGCCGCTGACCGTCACCGAGTTCGTGGACGAGGTCGCGACCACCTGGCCACCGCTGTACACGCGGTAGGACGACACGCCCACGTTGTCCGTCGACGCCGTCCAGTCGAGCCGCACCGAACTGCTCGTGACGCCCGAGGCGACAGGGGTGCCCGGCGCCGAGGGCGCGGTGGTGTCGGGCGTGCCCGTGCCACCACCGAACACGACGTCGGAGCAGCTGTAGAACGCCTCGGGGCTGTCCGAGCGCTGCCACAGCGAGTAGATGATGTGGCGGCCGGACTTGTTGGGCATCCGGGCCTGCCACGCGTACTCACCATTGGCGAGCGGCGGGTTCGTCACCTTGTCGAACGGCGTCGACTCGAGGTCGGACCACTTGAGCGGCTTCGTCGGGTCGAAGCCGTCCTTGGTGACGTACTGCTCCCACGTGCCGGGGTGCGGCGCCCACGCGTTGTACCGCAACGTGACCGTGCTGTTCGCCTGCACCTGCGTCGTGGGCCAGTCGCCACGGGTCAGGTTGTAGGCGGCGTACTTCGTGGTGGGGCCGCACAGGTTGCCGTCGGGGATGATCTCCCGGTGCCGCCCGGCGGCGTTGCTGATCAGGTTGCCGAACCAGTCCCAGAGCGGCTGCTTCCCGCCCTGGGCCACGGCCGCCTGGCACGCGGGGTTGGTGGGGTTGAGGTCGCCGCCACCGCCGCCGGCACGCCCGTCCTCGTAGCAGAGGTAGGTGCGGCTGCCCGGCCAGACCATCGAGCCGTGCGCGACCGCCGTGCCACCGGTGTGCACCAGGACGGCGCCGACCGCGGCCGCGACAGCCAGGAGCGCTATGCGTTTTCTCATCTCGGGACTCCTCACCCGTAGAGCTCTGCGTGCAGGGAGAAGGCGGTGGCGATCTCCGCCTGTGCCCAGAAGCGGTGGTACGTGAAGGTGGGTGCCGGTCCACCGTCCAAGTAGGACTGCACCTTCGGCCACTGCGGGTCGTTGCGGAACATCGACCGCATCGACAGGAACGACGAGCCCTGGCCGATCGTGTCGCCGTTGGGCATCTTCCCGGTCCAGCCGGTGGGCACGTACGGCCCTTCCAGGGTGCTGGTGTTGTAGACGTCGTCGAACCGGTTGTAGTCCGCGCGCGTCTCCGGGGTCGCGATGCCGAGGCTGTCCTGGTGCGCGAGCAGCCCGGTCAGCAGCGCCTCACCCGTGGTCTTGGCCGAGGCGTTGCCCGACCGCGCCGCGTAGTTCAGCAGCACCTTGGCGTACGACGCGGCGATGCCGACGTCCTGGTTGTGGTTCACCACGCGCACCCGCAGGTTCGCGTTCGAGCCGGGGTTGGTCGCGTTCCACGTGTCCGGCGCTCCCGACCACTCCAGGTCCGCGGGGATCTGGAAGTTCGTGCCGGTCGTGGTGTTCGCGATCGCCCACGGCACCCACTTGTCGAGGATCTTCTTGGCGCGCGCGTCACCGGTCAGCCGGTACAGCGCGGCCGTGCGCTCGATCCCCCACACCTGGAAGCCGAACCACCGGTTGCTCGGCGGGTCACGCCACACCGGGTGGGCGTCGTAGTACATGCCGTAGAACGTCGGCGTGCCGGCGGGAGGCGAGGCGTACTGGCCCTCCCAGCTGTTCGTCACGCCACCGGCGAGACCGCCGTCGGCCGACTGCAGCCACTGCAGCATCTCGAGCTGCCGGCTCAGCGACGTCGCCCAGTCCTGCTGCCCGGTGGCGGACAACGGCTTGAGCGCGGGCACGTTCGCGAGAGCGTGCGCTGCCAGCGGGTTCTGGTAGCCCTGGTGCGAGGCACCGTCACCGATGCGCCACGCCCAGCCGGCGGACGTGTCGGTCGCGCCGCCCCAGGCGTAGTACCAGGACATCAGGTAGTGCGCGCTGTTCTTGCCGGTCGCGCCGGGGCACGACGACGGGCTGCTGCAGTTGCCGATGCGCTTGAAGTACTTGTCGAACATGGCGTACCGCAGGTAGTCGCCCATCTTGGCGGACTTGCCGATCTCCGCCGAGATGTCGCCGGCCTTGCCCTGCGCCGTCGCCCACTGCTGGGCGAGCAGCGCCACCTGCACCACGCGGGCGTCCGCGTCCGGCGCGTTGGTGTACTTCCACTGCTTGGCGTACGAGGCGTCCTTGGTGAACAGGTCCAGGAACCCGTTGGGGCCACCGTGCTTGAACGTGTCGCACGAGGGCTGCGGGATGGTCTCCCACACCGACTCCGACGAACCGCGCTGGTAGGTGTTGATGTACGCGGGCGCCGTCGTGCCGTCACCGCAGCGGCCGAAGCCGTAGGTGTTGTCGACGTCGATCAGCCAGTGCATGCCGTAGACGTCCGAGTTGCCGTACGCGGACTTGAGCTCCGCCGCGATCGGGTCCTGCCCGACCGGGACGGTGCCGTCCAGCGTCGACGGGTACTGGTCCATCCGCGGGTGTTCGGGCGCGTAGGTCGCCGGCTTCGACGGGTCGTACTTGTCGTTCGTCGGCTGGTCGGCCTTCGCGGGGATGATGAACTTCTCCATCGACGCGAACGCGGACTTGAACGGCGCCCAGTCGCCGGTGACGCGGCCGTAGCTCGCCTCCAGCCACAGGTAGTAGCTGAACGCCTCGGACGTGGTCTGGTGACCGTGGTCCGGTGCCTCCACCATCAGCGTCTCGACCGAGTGGTACGGCACGAGCAGGTCGCCGAACTTGCGGAAGTAGCCGCTCGCCGGGTCCTTGATCTTGTTGTACTGGTCGAGGAACGCCTTGTTGAAGTCCGAGGTGGACGGGTCGATCTCGTTCACCGTCACGCTCGCCGCGCTGTACCCCGTGGCCGAGGCCGTGAACGTGGCACTGCCGAGCGCGCCGCCGTTGTTCGCCGACGTCACGGTCACGGTCTGCTTGGCCGTGCCGGAGAAGGTCAGCGTGGTGGGCGACGCCGTCAGGTCACTGCTGCCGCTGCGGGCGATCGTGACGGTGACGGGCTGGCTCGGTGCCGTGGCCAGGGAGACGTCGAACGTCGCCGTCTGGCCCTGCTTCACCGAGACCGTGCTCGGCGAGGCGAGCACCGCCGGTCCGGCGAGCACCTTGACCGCGGCCGGGGCCGAGGTGGTCGTGGCGCCGCGGTTGTCCGTGGCCCGCGCGGTGATGCTGTGGTCACCGGCCGGCGCCGACGTCCAGGTGCCGGTGAACGGCGCACTGGTGTCGGTCGCGATCAGCGTGGTGCCCGCGTAGAAGTCGACCTTCGCCACCGTGCCGTCGGTGTCCTGCGCGGTCGCCGCCAGCGGGATCTGCGCTCCGACGGTGTAGCTGCTGCCGCTCGCCGGCGACGTCAGCGCCACCGAGGGCGCCTGGTTCGGCCCGGTGCAGGACACGCCGTTCACGGCGAAGTCCGTCGGGGGCCGGTTGGTCGAGCCCTTGCTGCCGTTGAAGCCCACCTGCGCGGTGGCTCCCGAGCCCAGCGTGGGCGCCCAGGGAGGGTTGGTCACGGTCACGACCGCGCCGTTCTGCGTGAAGTTCCCGCTCCAGCCCTGCGTGACGCGTTGCCCGTCCGGGAACGTCCAGGTCAGGTTCCAGCCGTTCAGCGCCTCCCCGTCGTTGCGGATCGACACGGCCGCGCCGAATCCGTTGTTCCACTCGTTGGTGACTTGGTAGGTGACGGTGCAGGCCACCGCAGCCGGTGCCGCGACGGCGGGAGCCCCGCCGACCAACACCACCGCCGCAACCGCCAACGCCACTCTTCGTCGAGTCATGCCGCCGCCCTCTCGACAACTGGGAGCGCTCCCAGAGTTCACGGCACTGTAACGTGGCCCACAGCGATCAACCGATCACAGGTGCAGCGGGTAGTACGCCGTGCGGCGCTCGTTGATAGTCCTTGCGGCGCAACGGGAGTTGCTCTGCCGGTTCCTCTTACTGCTCTCTTCGAGTGGAATCCTGGGAGCGGTCCCAGACGAGGTCGGGGGCGCCCCCGCCACTGGGGGCGCCCCCTGGTCCCGTCAGCCGCGTCCGGCACCCGCACCGGCGGTGACCACGCTCTTCACGCTGCTCGCGCTGTCGAGCGGGTAGGAATAAGGCAGGCTCTTGACCGAACCGCCCTGGTCACCCGTTCCCGAGTTGACGAAGTGGTTGTTCCGCGCGACGAGCGACCCACCGGGTGAACTGCCCTCGCCGCGGTGGAACGGGTCCTGGGTGTTCTCGAAGTAGTTGCCCTCGACCAGGACACCGGCCTCGACGGTCGACGCGACGCCGTAGTCGGTCACACCGCCGTAATAGTTGTTGTAGACGTGCACCGGGTTGCCGAACCGCACGCGCGGGTGGCGCTGCTGCGTGCCGGCGAACCAGTTGTGGTGGTAGGTCACCCGGAGCTTGCCGCGGTCCTCGGAGCCGTTGTCGTCGCTGTGGCCCAGCAGCGCCGTCTTGTTGTGACTGGTGAACTTGTTCCAGGACACCGTGACGTAGTCCGAGGCCCGCTTGACGTCGACCGCGCCGTCGTAGCCGTTGGAGAAGGTGTTGTGGTCGACCCACACGCGCGTCGAGTACTGCACGTTGATCGCGTCGTCGCCCCAGCTCTTGAAGTTGAGGTTGCGCACGATCACGTTGGACGCGTTGGCGATGTTCAGGCCCTGCCCGGTGATGGTCGCCGAAGAGCCGACGCCCTCGATGGTCTTGTCCGAGGCGACCTTCGTCATGCTCGACAGCGAAATCGTTCCGGAGACCCGGATCACCGCGGCGCCCGACGCCTTCGCGGCCGCGACGAACGCGGACGCCGTGGTGACGGTGACCGGGGTGGCGCTACCGCCACCCGTGGTCCCTCCGCCCTGCGTGGCCCAGCCGACCAGCCCGAACGGGGCGGCGGTCGCCTGAGGAACGGTCACCGCGCCGAGGAACAGCGCGGCAGCGGAAATCAGTGCTGTGCGTTTTGGAATCATTTACTCACTCCTATGCAGGGTGAGCGGCGGTAACACCAACGAAACCAGTCGCGCACATTGCGGTCAACCATTTCGAAGATATTCGACTAACCGATTTCCAATTTCTCACCACACTTCAAGAGTGTGAACCCGGATGTGTTCGAAATTCCAGTCGTCGCCGATTCCAGATCCCGCCGGCAACGGCACGTGACCGTTCTCGTCGAGCGGGTCGGCGATCGAGTTGCGGTGCGGCGGGACCTGGTCGAAGTCGACGTGCGGGTGCAGCAGGCCGCGTTCGTACCACCGGCCGGCGTCGGTCGCGCCGAGCACCGTGAGGCTGCCGGTCCCGTTGCCGTGGATCTCGCAGTCGAGGTTGAACGACTCCGCGAGGTGCACGGTCTTGAGCACCGGCGTGATCCCGCCGCAGCACGCGGGTCCGGCCCGCAGGATGTCGCACGCGCCCGCGGTGATCCACTCGGCGCGGGTGAAGTGCTTGCCCCACGCCACCTCCGGGCCGATCACCGGGATGTCGAGCTGGTCGGCGAGCCACCGGTAGGAGCTGATCGAGGCCTCCTCCATCGGTTCCTCGAACCAGTAGAAGTCGAGCTCCTGCAACGCCCTCCCGAGCCGCAACGCCTCGGTCCGCGAGTACCAGTGGCTCGCGTCGAGCATCAGCGCGACGTCCGGCCCGACCGCCTCCCTGACCGCGCGGCAGGCCTCGACGTCGCGTGTGACACTCGGCGCTCCCGGCACCGGGGGCATCCAGGTGTGCAGCTTGATCGCCCGGTAGCCGATCGACACGAGGTGCTTCGCGAAGTCCCCGTAGTCGCCCGGGGTCGCGAGCCCGTCGGTGTCGCCGCACATCGTGCTGGCGTAGGCGGGAACGCGGTCACGTGCGCCGCCCGCGAGCTTCCACGCGGGCAGCCAGGCCTTGCGCGCCACGAGGTCCCAGAGCGCCTGGTCCACGAACCCCAGGGCGCGGTCGGTGAACCCGCCGTGCGAGCCGCGCTGCCTGCGTGCGAGCAGGCGCCACAGCCGTTCGCGGTCCCACGGGTCCTGGCCGAGCAGCACCGGCCGCACGTGCTTGTCCAGCACGGACGGCCGCAGCTGGTCGGGCTGGACCTGGCAGTAGCCCGTGGCGCCGTCGGCGTCGGTGATCTCCAGCAGCGCCTCGGTCACCTCGTGCTCGGGCGCCGGGTGCCGGTGGCCCTCCGCGTCGACGGACGTCCACGCCGTCGTGGTGAACGTGCGCACGGCGACCCGTTCGATCATCTGAAACCTCCGAGAAGACCCGTCCGTCAGGCGGGGAAGAATCGGGCCCTGCCCCACGATCGTGGGGCGCACAAGGGCCTCGGTACTGTGTGAACGGTGAAAGGGCAGGTGAAGCGGGCGTTCAAGTACCGCTTCTACCCGAGCGAGGCGCAGGCGGCGGAGTTGTCGCGCACGTTCGGCTGTGTCCGCAAGGTGTACAACCTGGCGTTGCGGGCCCGCAGCGAGGCGTGGACGCTGCGTGGAGAGCGGGTCGGATACGAGGCCACTTCCGCGTTGCTGACCACGTGGAAGCGCACAGAAGAACTGGCGTTCCTGGCCGAGGTGTCGTCGGTGCCGCTGCAGCAGACACTGCGGCATCCGCAGAACGCGTTCGGCAACTTCTTCGCCAAACGTGCCGAGTTTCCGCGGTTCAAGTCGCGGAAGAAGTCGCGCGCGTCGGCGGAGTACACGCGGTCGGCGTTCCGTTGGCGCGACGGGGTGCTGACGCTGGCGAAGATGACCGAGCCGCTGGACATCCGCTGGTCCCGGCCACTGCCCCGAGACGCGACACCGTCGACCGTGACAGTGTCCCGGGACCCCGCTGGACGCTGGTTCGTCTCCCTCCTGTGCGACGACCCGAGCGTGCGGCCGTTGTCCGCGGTGGACGCGGCCGTGGGCATCGATGCCGGCCTGGATCACCTGCTGGTGCTGTCGACCGGGGAGAAGATCGGCAACCCTCGGCACGAACGCCGCGACCGAATGGTGCTGGCGAGGGCACAGAGGGCGTTGAGCCGCAAGCAGAAGGGCAGTGGCAACCGGTTCAAGGCCCGCGTCAGGGTCGCCCGCGTGCACGCCCGGATCGCCGACCGGCGCGCCGATTTCCTGCACAAGATCACTACTCGGCTCGTGCGTGAGAACCAAACGCTCGTGATCGAGGATCTCGCCGTGTCGAACATGCTCGGCAACCACCGCCTGGCCCGCGCCATCAACGACGCGGGCTGGCGGCAGTTCCGACAGCAACTGGAATACAAAGCACGCTGGCACGGGCGGGACGTGATCGTGGTCGATCGCTGGTTCCCATCGTCCAAGCTGTGCTCGGCCTGCGGCGCCCTCACAGCGGCAATGCCGCTGCACGTGCGCACGTGAACCTGTGGCTGCGGTGCGACCCACGACCGGGACGTGAACGCGGCACGCAACATCCTGGCCGCCGGGCTGGCGGTGACAGTCTGTGGAGCCGGTGCAAGACCTCAACGGAACCCTCCGGGCGGGCAGTCGGCGACGAAGCAGAAACCCCGCGGCGCGAGCCGTAGGACTCCCCTCGTTTATGAGGAGGAGGAAGTCACTTGCGCTTCTCCCAGTCCTGCTGGGCGGTGGTGAGCTTGGCCGCGAGCTGGTCGAGGAACTCCTGCGCGGACATCTGGCCGAGCAACACCTTCTGGTACAGCGGCTCGGTGTCGGTCTTGGTGATCGACGAGTACTCCGGCAGGTAGACCGGCGCGGGCACGAGCACGGTGGCCGGGTCCTCCAGCACGCCGAGCGCCATCTTCACGGCCGGGTTCTCCTGGATCCACTTGGCGTCGCGCACGTCGGTGTTCGCCGGGATCTGGCCGACCTTCTCATTCCAGTAGCCGTTGCTCTCCGCCGAGACGAGGAAGTCGACGAACTTCCAAGCGGCGTCGCGGTTCTTCGCGCCCTTGAACACCGCGAAGCCGTCGGTCGGGTTCGGCACGACGGTCCGCTTGCCGGACGGGCCCTTGGGCAGCGGCATGGCGGCCACGCGTTCCGGGCCGAGCGCCTTCATCACGTCCGCGGTCGAGCCGAGGTTGTGGTGCATCATCGCGACCGAGCCGCCGGTGAACTGCGCGACCATCTGCGTGTAGTTGTTGTTCACGTCGGCCTCGGGCGTGGCCTTCTTGTACAGCTCCGCGACCTTGCGCACGAGCTCGGCGTTGCGCGGGTCGGCGACGGTGCTCTTGCCGCCCTCGTAGAACTTCTCGACGCCGGAGTAGGAGTAGGCCTCGGACAGCAGCTGGAAGACCGACCCGGCGCCGCCGCGGATCGTGAAGCCGTACTGGTTCGCGCCGGGCTTGGTCAGCTGGGTCGCGGCCTTCGCCAGGTCGTCCCAGGTGGACGGTTCGGCGATCTTGTTCTCCTCGAACCGGTCGGACCGGTACCAGATCACGTCCATGTTGCCCGACGCGGGCACGGCGTAGAGCTTGCCGTCGGGCGCGGTCTGCCGCACGGTCTCCAGCAGGCCGGGCAGCAGCTTCCCCTTGAGGGCGCCGTTGTCCACGCGGTCGTCGGCCGGTTCGAGCGCGTCCTGCCCGACGAGGTGCGCGAGGTAGGACGTGGTGACGCCGCCGACGTCCGGGGTGGACCCGCCGGCGATGGCGGTGTCGTACTTCTGCTGCACCGACGAGCTCGGGATGCCGACGTACTCGATCTTGATGTCGGGGTTGTCGGCCTCGAACCGCTTGATCAGCTCCTGGTAGATCGGGGTGCGGCCGGGGCCGCCGTTGTTGTCCCAGAACGTGACCGTCGTCGGGCCTTCCTGCCCGGCGGAACACGCGCTCGCCACGAGTGCGAGCGCGACCAGCAGTCTCTTCATGTTCTCCCTCATCCCTTGACCGCGCCCGCGCTCAGTCCCTGCACGAGGAACCGCTGCACGACGGCGAAAACCAGCACGACCGGCACCGCGGCGACGACGCCGCCCGCCGCGAGCGCCCCGAAGTCGGTGTTGAACTCGCCGAGCGCGTAGCTCAGCCCGACCGGCAGCGTGAACTTGTCCTGCTTGCTCGCGAACATCAGCGCGAACAGGAAGTTGTTCCAGGCGCCGATGAACGCGAACGACCCGACGGCGACGAGCGCGGGCCGCAGCTGGGGCAGCGTCACGGCGAAGAACGCGCGCAGCCGCGTGCACCCGTCGACCATCGCGGCCTCTTCGAGCTCCACCGGGACGTTGCGCACGAACCCGCTCATCAGGATCAGCGCGAGCGGCAGCTGGAACGCGGTGTCCGCGATGACGAGGCCGGTCAGGCTGTTCAGCAGCCCGGCGGACTTGAAGATCACGAACAGCGGGATCAGCATCATCGCGCCGGGGATGAACTGCGTGCACAGCAACGCCAGCAGGAAGACCCGCTGGCCGCGGAACTTGAAGCGCGCCAGGGCGTAGCCACCCATCAGCGCGAACACGGTGACGCAGACGAGCGTGCCGATCCCGATGATCAGGCTGTTCTGGAAGAACAACCCGAACCCGATGCCGTTCCACACGGTGTCGAAGTGCTCGAACGTGATCGGCCACGGCACGAGCGAGGTCTCCCCCGCCGGTCGGAGCGCGAAGACGAGCATCCAGTAGAACGGGATGAGCGTGAACAACAGGTAGAGCACCAGCGGCAGGTGCAGCCGGAAGAACCTGCTGGGGTCGCGGTGCTTCTTGCGCCGCGGCGGCGCCGGTGGCGGCTCCACCGGGGTCTCGTAGCGGACGAGGGTCTGGGTCATGCCCGGCTCCCGAACTTGGACAGCCTCAGGTAGAGGATCGAGAAGAACAGGAGGATCACGAAGCCCGCCATGGTGAGCGCCGAGCCGTAGCCGAAGTCGTGCGAGTCGACGGCCTTGCGCGCCACGTAGAGCGGGAGCGTGGTGGTCTGGTTGGCCGGTCCGCCGCCGGTGAGCGTGTAGATGAGGTCGACGTTGTTGAACTCCCACACGGCCCGCAGCAGCGTGGACAGCACGATCGCGTCGCGCAGGTGCGGCAGGGTGACGCTCACGAACCGCCGCCACCGCCCCGCGCCGTCGACGCTCGCGGCCTCGTACAGGTCGCCCGGGATGGTCTGCAGGTCGGCGAGCAGCAGGATCGCGAAGAACGGCACACCGCGCCACAGCTCGGTGACGACGGTCGCGGGGAACACCGTCGCCGGGTCGCCGAGCACGGACGTGCCGGGATCGCCGATGCCCCACTGGGCGAGCTGCTGGAAGATGCCGGTGGACGGGTTGTAGAGCAGGATCCAGATGCCCGTGGTGAGCACGCCGGACACGGCCCACGGCGAGAAGACCAGCGCCCGCGCGACCGCCCGGCCGACGAACGTCTCGTTGACGATCAGCGCGAGGACCAGTCCGAGCACCAGCTGCAGCCCGACCTCGACCACGACCCACTTGGCGCTGAAGGCGAGGCTCTGCCAGAAGAGCGCGTCCTCGAACAGCATCCGCTGGAAGTTCTCGAGCCCGATGAAGCCGTTCTTCCACGGCTGCGTCACGGTGTGCTGGCGCAGGCTGAACCAGCCGACGCTCGCGATGGGGTAGACCAGGAACACCGCCATCAGCACGAGCGTCGGGGCGATCAGGGCGTAGGGCGCCCACGTGCGAGTCCTCACGCCGGGTTCCACCCGCTCAGGTAGGTGGCCTTGGTGTGCTCGCGCGCCTGCTGGTCGGTGAGCTGCGGCCGGTCCGGCCCGTGCGTCGCGCCCGGTCCGGTGTTGCGGTACTCGGCGAACCTCGCTTCACGCCAGGGAAAGCCGGACATGTCGGTCCACGGCGCCTGCTTGACGGCGGCGGGCAGCTCGGTGTCGCGGACGACCACCTGGGCGATCGCGTCCGGGTCGCCGCCGGGGTGCCAGGGCCTGCCGAGGAAGAACGTGCCGGGCGCGGCGTCGCTGCGGATCTTCGAGTCGACGATCAGGAAGCCGTGCGGGTTGTCCCTGCGGGTGCTCGCCGCCGTCACGTACCCGTTGGGGTCCTGGCCGCGGCTCAGCGCCGTGATGGTGGCGCGCTCGAAGACGGCCGTCGCGCGACCGAAGAGGAAGTCGACGTCACCGGTGATCGCGCAGTCGCGGTAGTACTGGCGCGCCTTCACCATCGTGGCACCGGTGTCGGCGTAGAGCGTGTCCTGGTGCCCTTCGAAGCGCACCCGGTCGAAGAACGCCCGGTCGCCGGTGACCTTGGCCGCGACGGCCTGCGTGGCCGTGATCTCCGGGTGCCGCGCGCGGTCGAAGGAGTTGCGGAAGGTGAGGTTCCTGGCGGTGAACCCGTCCGCCGCGATGGTGGCGGTGGCGCTGCCGGTCGTGCCGTAGGTGGTGCCGTCGGGTTTCTTGGTGCCGCTGGCGTTGTCGTAGTCGATCACCACGTCCTGGGCCCGTCCGGCACCCTGGACCGTGAGGTTCTTCTTGGTCTTCGCGACCTTGACGACCTCCCGGTACACGCCCTTCGGCACCGTGATCACGGCGTCGTCCGGCGCGGCGTCGATCGCGGCCTGCACGGTCGCGAAGCCCTGCCCCACCACGAGGTGCCGTCCGGCCTGCTGCGCGCCCGCGTCGAGGTGCCGGACGCGGTGCGCGGGCTCCAGCCCCCGGTTCAGCGTCGGCGTCCAGCCGGCGTCCGTCCCGAGCGCCTTGTCGGGGTTGGCGGCGTTGTGCGCGGCGACCAGGCTCACCGGCCGTCCGTCGACGAGGTTCCCCACGTCGGTGATGGCCGTGCCGCCCCAGTTGTAGACGATCTTCTCCGGCGGGATCTGCCGGATGAAGTTGTTCTGCGCGTAGATCTGCGACCGCACGCCCACGCCCCAGCTGTAGGTCGGCGTGCCCTCGTAGAGGTTGTTGTAGACGTGCACCTGCCCGAACCGGACCCGCGGCGCGCGCTCGAGCACGTTGCGGAAGACGTTGTGGTGCACCGAGACCCGCAGCTTGCCCGGGTCGGTGGTGGAGGAGTTGGACGAGCCGATCAGCATGGTCTTGCCGTGCTCGGCGAAGACGTTGCGCGACACCGTGACGAGGTCGGCGCCGTTGGTGATGTCGAGCTGCCCGTCGTGCACCTGGTAGGGCCGTCCGAAGTGGAGCGGCTGGGCGCTGTCGACGTTCGGCTCGTCGGTGAACGTGCTGTGGTCGACCCACACGTGCTCGGACCGCTGCACCGACACCGAGTCGTAGAGCGAGTTCCAGTTGCCGGGCGACGCGCCGGGGCTGGTGTCCGTCGGGTCCCACTGCGGGAAGCAGTCGTGCGTGTCGCGGAACGTCAGGTTGCGCACGATCACGTTGCTCACGCCGTGGATCCGCAGGCTCCCGCCCGTGATCCCGGCCCCGCGCCCCACGCCGATGATCGTGGTGTCCGACGGCACGGTGAGCGCGATGGTCGCCTCCTGCCGCTTCGCCGACGCCACCCGCGCGTCCTCCAGAGCCCCGGCCGGCTCCCGCTCCCACCCCCACACCGCCGGGTCGTAGGCCGCGAGGTACCCGGCCAGCGAGTACCCGTCGACCGCGTAGTCCGTGCACCGCAACGGTTCCCCGTCCGCACCGACGTTGGCGTCGATCACGCCCCGCACCTTCACGATCCGCGGCCCGGGCGAGGCGAGGGCCGCGACGAGCTCGGCCCGCGTGCGCACCTCGTGCACCTGCGCGGCCGCCGCTCCCCCGGTCGTCCCCGGCCCCGACGACGCCCACCCGTCCCCGGCGGGCAACACCTGCCGCGCCGGGTCGTGGGCGGCGTGCGCCGGCACCACCCCGGTACCCGCGCAGGCCAAAACCAGCGCGCTGACGAAAAGCCGCATGACGGAATACCCTTCAGAAAGGATTCACATTCTTGAACACCGTCCACGATGGTGAAACGAGAATACGAATGTGTTCGTCACGCGTCAACGAAGTGAATTCATTCGACAATTCGTCCCGGGATTCGATGATTATTCGAATCGAACGCCGTCGAATGCGGGGCCGCGAGTCAGATCGCGGACGCAGCCAACTCGCGCAGCCGCTCCATCAGCCGCGGAGCCAACTCTTCCGGCCGGAGTCGGTACGCCCGCCACCGGTCGCGGCCACCGTCCTTCAGGGAGGCGTAGAACCGGAGGCGCCCGCGCGTGCTGGACTCCGTCGCCGACTCGGCGAACTCCGTGCTCGGGACGAGCCAGGCGGCCATGATCGCGCCGCGGTCGACGTCGATCGCCACGAACAACATGTCGAGCGTCGGGCGCTGGCGGAAGGTCTGGGTGCGGACGAACGCCACGAACGTCTCGGACTGAAGGCGCTTGCTGGTCGACATCCGCGCCTTGACCTGGACGGCGAGGATCGAGTCGGTACCGGCACCGTTGAACAGGAGGTCGACACCTTCGTCGTCGACGAGCGGAGTCGCCACGTTGAGCTTGCCGCGCGAGGCGAGGATGCACGTGGCGGCGACGAGGTGCTCCGCCGCCTTGCCCATCCGACCGGCCGGCGAGGCCTCGTCCAGGTCGAGATCGTCCGAGGCCATCACCACCCCGCTCCCAGGCTCGTCACCGGACACCCCGGCCACGTAACGGTGCCATCGCACCACCGCAGCCCTGGGTTACGAGTCGGAGCTCTCCGCCGACTTCAACATCGGCACGAGCGCCAACGCCGGGATCAACAGCACCGGCACCACCAGCAGAGCCCGCAACACCCCGGCCTGGTCCCCGAGCAACCCCACCAACGGCGGCCCCGCCAGGAACGCCGTGTACCCGATCACCGCCACCACGCTCACCCGAGCCGCGGCACGAGCCGGATCATCGGCGGCCGCCGACATCCCCACCGGGAACCCCAGCGCCGTCC
Organism: Lentzea sp. NPDC003310; assembly: GCF_040610935.1. Classification (NCBI taxonomy): domain Bacteria; kingdom Bacillati; phylum Actinomycetota; class Actinomycetes; order Pseudonocardiales; family Pseudonocardiaceae; genus Lentzea; species Lentzea sp. NPDC003310. Next base: position 11,155 of record NZ_JBEXNC010000016.1, on the reverse strand, counting down.
CCACCCCCCACACCGCGACCCCCGCGAACGCCACCCCGGGCGACCCGGCGAACACCGCCAGCGCCACCCCGGACGCGGCCAGCAGCATCGACACCGCGATCACCGGCACGCGTCCCCACCGGTCCAGCGCGAGGGTGCCGAAGATCCGGCCCACCGTCATCGTCGTGACGAACACCCCGAACGCGACCGTGCCCAGCGCCGGGTCGAGCGAGTAGCCGTCGATGAACGCCACGGCCACCCAGTCGTTGGCCGTGCCCTCTGTGAACGCCAACACGAGCACGAGCAACCCGATCAGCAAAGTCCGCGGCTCGCGCCAGGCGGCCAGCACCCCGCTGCCCCGGCCGTGCGCGTCCTCGCCCGCGAAGCGGTACGTGCGCGCGGCGAACAACGTGCCGACGGCCACGACCAGGGCGACGGCGACGAGGTGTGCGGTCACCGGCAGGACGGCCCACGCCACCAGGGAGGCCAGGCCGGCGGCGGCGACGGTGCCGAGGCTCCACATCGCGTGGAAGCGCGGCATGACCGTCTTGCCCAGCGCGCGTTCGACCTCCGCCGCCTCGACGTTCATCGCCACGTCGCACAGGCCGGAGCCGTAGCCGAGGGTGAAGATGCCGATCGCGGTCAGCGCCACCGACGGGTACGCGCCGATGCCGACGCCGGCGAGACCCAGGCCCAGGGCGACGGTCACGGACGAGACGGACACCGTGCGGCGCGGGCGCAGGCGGTGGGTCACCTCGCCCGCGGTGAGCATCGCGAGGCACGCTCCGGCCGACATGGACAGCAGCAGCAAGCCCAGCGCGCCCGGCGTGAGGCCCAGCGCGTCGCGGGCGGCGGGGACGCGCGCGAACCACGTCGCGACCGCCACCCCGTTGAGGCCGAAGGTCACCGCGACCCCCGCCGCGGCGGCTCGGACGTGGCTCCTCGGCACCGTCACCGACATCCCGGTACCTCCCTTTCTCGATACGGAAGCCCTTACCCCACACATGGAAGCGCTTCCACCGCAATACTCGTGAGATGACGGCTGAACGCACCGCCACGCTGGACGACGTGGCCCGCGCCGCGGGCGTGTCCCGGGCCACCGCCTCACGCGTCGTCACGGGACAGGGCCCGGCATCGCAACGCAGCAGGGACCGGGTGGCCGCCGCGGTGGCCTCGCTCGGCTACGTGCCGGACGCGTCCGCCCGCGCGCTCGTCACCCGCACCGGCACGCGCCTCGCCATCGCCGTCATCGGGCACACCGCCGCCGTGCTCGACGACCCCTACGTCGGCCGCGTCCTCACCTCGGCCGCGCACGTCGCCGCCGAACGCGAGGTCGGCGTCTCCCTGCACTGGCTACCCTTGCACGATCCAGGCTCGCTCGCGCGGCTGGCCGACGGGCGCGGGCTCGGCGGGCTGGTGGTGGTCAACCCGACACGGCCCGCGCTGGAGACGGTGCCGAGGGCCCTGCGCGGACGGGTCGCGGCGGTCGGGGTCGGCGCGCGGGACGTGCCGTCGTTCGACGTCGACAACCGCGCGGGCACCGACGGCGTGGTGCGCCACCTCGTGCGCACCGGGCGGCGGCGCATCGCGATGGTCACCGGGCCGTCCTGGCTGCCCTGCGGCGACCGCGCCGTCGAGGCCTACCACGAGGTGCTGCGCGAGAGCGGCGGCGAACCCCGCGTCGTCCCCGGCGACTTCACCGCCGGCCGTGGCGCCGAGGCGGCCGTCGAGATCATGGCGCGCTGGCCCGACACCGACGCGGTGTTCGCGTTGAGCGACCTCACCGCGCTGGGTGTCCTCGACGGACTCCACGCGCTCGGTGTCCGGGTGCCGGGCGACGTGGCGGTCGCCGGGTTCGACGACATCGCCTTCGCGGGCCTGAGCCGCCCGGCGCTCACGACGAGCACGCACCCGGTGGAGGAGATCGCCACCGCGGCGGCGCGGTCGGTGCTCGACCGCCACGCCACCTCGGGGACGACGTTCTACCCGTCCGCGCTCGTCGTGCGCGACAGCGCCTGATCACTCGACCGCGCACGGCCGGCCGTCGACCGTGAACGCACCCGGGACACCGTTCCCGCCGCGCGCGGAGCCGTTGAACCCGACCACGACGGACTCTCCGGGCGCGATCCGCGGGTTGTAGTCGGCGTTCACCGCGCTGACCACCGCACCCGACTGCCGGGCGCGCGCGTTCCACATCTCGGTGACGACCTGGCCGTTCGGGAAGCTCCACCGCAGCGTCCACCCGTCGAACGCGGCGGTGCCGGTGTTGCGCAGGGTCACGTTCGCCTGGAACCCTCCCGGCCACTGACCCGTGACGCGGTAGGCGACGGCACAGGTGCGCGCGGGCGGCACAGTCGTCGTGGTGGGCGGCGGCTGCACGGGCAGCGTCGTGCGCGGCGGAGCGGCCCTCGTCGTGGTCGGCGCGACGCTGCTGGGACTCCCGGTGCACGGCGGTCCCCACACGCCTCGACCCGCCGCCGCGGCCTCGGCCTGGGCCACGAGCAGCGCCCCGCCGTCGACCCCCTCCGGCCGCAGCACACCCTGCCGCACGGCGAGCAACGCGTAGTCGGTCCCGTCCTCCAGCGCCAGGTTGACGTCACCGGACAGCACGGGACTCACGCGCACGGCGCGCGCCAGCAACGTCGCCCTGGCGAAGGTGAGCGCTCCCTCGGCGCCGCAGTCGGGAGGTGCCGCAAGCTGGGCGATGCGCACCTTCGTGCCGTCCACCAGCTCGACGGTGCGGCCGTCGACGACGTCCCTCACGACGTGCGGCACGCCCTCGTACCGCACCCGCTCGTCCACGAGCCTGGGCGGCTTGAAGGGGGTGCTGCTCGCCGGCGCGGGAGCAGGTGGCGCAGGCTCCGCCGAGCACGCTCCGGCGAGCAGCAGCACCAGCCCCGCGCTAGCGGCGGACCACGGCCGCCGACCAGCGCTGGTTGGCACCCGAGGTTGCCTGGTACAAGCCAATTCTGGCACCGTCCTCACGCGACTCACCGATCACGTCGAGCAGACTTCCGTTCCCCGCGTTGACGAACGTCCACGTGCCGTCCCCCGTGGACGACAGCACCCACCGCGCGGCGGGCCCGTCCGCGGCACCCAGCACGACGGCACCGCCCTCGGCCGTGATCCGCTGGCCGGTCGCGGCGTTGACGATCGAGAACTGCGCCCGGTGGTCATAGCCACCGGACCGGCGCTCCACCCGCCACACCTGCTCCGCCGCGGCCGGGTCCGTGGTGCGCTGCACGAGCGAAGTCCCCGACGGCGCCAGGGACTTGCCGCTCTGCACCCCGGTGAGCCGGTACTCGCCGCCGAGCGCGGCCGCGCGGTCCACACCGCTGACACCGCTCACCTCGAACGTCGTGACCGACCGCGCGGGCACCGAAAGTGTTGCCCTGCGGTCCTTCACGCGCACGGCGGCGCCCTTGACCAGCGCGCCGTGCTGGTCCGTCACGACAGGACGGACGGTGGCGCCGGGCCGCACCGAGGCGAACGCGGACAGGTCGAGCACGACCGACTGGGCCTGGTCGCCCTTGTTCAGGTGCACCACGGACTTCAGCTCGGCGCCCCGCACCGCGGCCACGTCGGTCGTGGTGTTCACGCTCACCAGCCGGTCACCGGGCTTCACGAAGTGCGTGAAGTTCCGCAGCGCGTGGAACTTGGTGTTGACGCGCGCCGGACAGGTCGCGAGCGTGTCCCGAGGCCCGCAGTCGAACGGGATCTGGACGACGCCCCAGTTCATGCCGTCGGGCGACTCCGCGCCCGGCTTCATGTTGTCGTAGTCCTCCACGGCCTGCCACAGCAGCCAAGCGCGCGGTTCCAGTTCGCGCAGGTCGTCGATCACCCGCTCGGCGATGCCCAGGCCGGGGTCCATGCTGGTGAAGCTCTGCCCGGTGCCCCAGTGCCCGTCGACCTCGCTCATCCACAACGGCTTGCCGGAGCCCTTGGCGATGTCCCGGGCGGACGTGCGGCGGCTCGTGCCGTACGTGTGCACGTTCAACTGGCCGACCTGCGCGCGCACGGCGGCCGGGTAACCGGCCCAGTCCTCCGCGAAGATGCCCGGGTTGGTCTCGTCCGGTGCGGACACGGCGGCCCTGAGGTTGTTGGCGCGCAACGCCTCCGCCATCGCGGGCACCACCTGGGCCTGCAGGGCGGGACCGAGGTGGGCGCCCTCCTGGCGGCCGCCCGTCGGGTTGCCGTCCGGTCCGAGCGTCGTGCGCCAGTACGGGGTGTTGGGCTCGTTGAACGGGTCGACCGTCGCGAACCTGATGCCGTGCGCCCGTTCCAGCTCCGCGGTGGCCTGGGCGAGGTAGGCGGCGAAGTCGCCGATCCGGTCCACCCGCAGCTGGTCCGCGTTCGGGTCGAAGCCGCCCGACACGTACCCGCTCACGGTCTGGAACCACGGCGGCGAGTTGCTGAACGACTCCCAGCGCGTCACGCCGGACTTGATCCGGTCGACCCACCACCGCTGTCGCGGATCCGCTGCCGCGTCGAAGAAGCGCGGGTCGCCCGGCCGCCACCAGTCCGTGTCCGTGCGCGTGGTGCCGGCCGGCGCCTTCCACCAGCCCGGGACCGCCGCTCCGGCGCGCAGGTACTCCGGCACATCGGGCGCGTTGCCCCCGCCGATGTTGTACCGCGCGATGTTCAGGTTCAGCCCGTCCGCACCGAACAGCAGGTCCGCCAGCCGGTTCCGGATCTCGTCCGGGTAGCCGCCGGTGGCGTTGGCGAACCACACCAGGCTCGTGCCCCAGCCCTGGAACGGCTCCTGCTGGTAGGTCGGATCGGGTCTGACGGTGACGGCGTCGGCGGCGGCCGAGACGGGGACCGCGGTGGAGAGCGTGAGCGCCGAAGCGGCGAGCAGAGCGAGGAGTCTGGTCATCGGTTCTCCGTTGAACGCGCGATGTTCACGCTAACATCTATCGAGAACCTACTGGCGAGTCAAGGTCCTGCCGGACGGAGGCGCGTCCATCCGGCAGGACCCCTGGGAACGCTAGGCCGAGCTCACCGCAACCCCGAGGAGAGTCACTTGAGCGAGCAGGTGGCGAAGCGTTCCAGCCCCTGAGGCCGCTGGTCCACGCGGCCGATGGCGATCGCGATCCGGTCCAGGGCGGCGCCGCGCTTGCTCGCCAGCGGTCCCAGGATCGCGTTCTGCACGAAGTTCGGGCCGCCCTGACCGGCCGACGTGCGCAGCCGTTCGTTGGCCTCGGCCAGCTGCTTGCCGAGGTTCGCGAGCTCGCGGTCGACCTCGGCGCGGGCGGCCGCCGGCACGTTCTGCAGCACCGGGAGCGGGCACTCGATGGCCCCCGCGGCGGCCGCCGTGGTGCCGGGCGCGGGTTGCCCCGACGGCGAGGCAGACGTGGCCGGGGGCGCGGACACCGCGGGCGCCTGGCCGAGTCCGCAGGTCGCGAACCTCTCCAGTCCCTCCGGCTTCGCCGCGACCCGGCCGATGGCCGTCTCGATGCGGTTGAGCGCCGCGACGCGCTTGCTCGCCAGCGGTCCGAGGATCGCGTTCTGCACGAAGTTCGGGCCGCCTTCACCGGCCGACGTGCGCAGCCGTTCGTTCGCCTCGGCGATCTGCTTGTCGAGGTTGGCGAGCTCCCGCTGCACCTCGGCCTGGGCGGCGGCCGGCACCGCCGGGACGACCGGTGCGGGGCAGGCGATGGCACCCGACGCGGTCTCGCCGCCGGCGAAGGCGACGGCCGCCGTCACGGCGGTCAACGTCGCCGCGACGGCCACACCGGCGACGACGACCCTCTTGCTCCGCTGCGGTCGTGCATGCGCTCTCGACATATCGGAACCTCACGACTAGGGGACGTTTTGTGCCGGCACAGAGGGAGTACGGACCGGGAAAATGAAAGGTTCAACTACTTGTGAGCGTTCACAGTCGCTGGCATGCTCACGATTCGTTCCGCAGTCCCTGCACCTGCGAAGATCCGGGGAACAGCCATGCCATCGGCAGACAGAGTCGTGCACGAACACGTCCCGCTGCGCGTCCACGGGGTCAACCTCAAGGTCGCGTCGGTGCGCCGGGAGGGCGCCGACGACCCGGTGGTCTTCCTGCACGGGTTCGGCACCAGCAAGGAGGACTACCTCGACGTCCTCCAGCGCCACGACTTCGCCGGGCGCCCGTTCCTCGCCTACGACGCCCCCGGTGCGGGCGCGACGGAGTGCGCCGACCTCGGGGCGGTCGACCTGCCGTTCCTGGTGGACGCGCTGCGCGGGGTGCTCGACCGGGCGGGCATCGGCCGGTTCCACGTCGTCGGGCACCTGACCGGCGCGCTCACCGCGCTGCTGCTGGCGCACCAGGAACCCGGCCGGGTCCTGAGCTTCGTCAACATCAAGGGCATCCTGGCCCCCGAGGACTGCACGCTGAGCCGCGAGGCGCTGCACCACCCCGACCCGGCGGCGTTCGTGTTCACGCTCGCCGAACGCAGCCGCGCGACGCCCTGCTACGGCGGCGGGCTGTACGCGGCGAACCTGCCCGCCAAGGTCCGCCGCGGTGCCATCCCCACGCTCTTCCGCTCCATGGTCGAACTGGCCGACCACGGCGACCTGCTGCGGAAGTTCCTGTCACTGCCCTGCTCGCGGATGTACCTCTACGGCGAGCAGTTCGCCGGCCTCTCGTACCTGCCGCTGCTCGACGCGAACGGGGTGGAGCTGGCGGAGATCCCGCACAGCGGACAGCTCCCCCTCTACTCCAACCCCGTCGCGACGTGGCGGCAGATCGCCGAGTTCCACGCCCGTCAGCTGATCCCCGCCGCCAGGCGGTGGTAGGCGGAGTTCCAGCGCAGCCGGTCGCCGAAGGACGCCGGGGTCGTCTCGGAGTCGATCAGCACGAGCTCCGTGGCGGCCATCTGCGCGAAGTCCCGCAGCACTTCGGCTCCGACGGCCTGCGTCATCACCGTGTGGTGCGGGCCGCCCGCCGTGAGCCAGCACTCCGCGGACGTCGAGAGCGACGGCTCCGGCTTCCAGACGGCGCGCGCGACCGGCAGCTTCGGCAGCGGCTCGTCCGGCGGCACGACGGTGACCTCGTTGGCCACCAGGCGGAAGCGGTCGCCCATGTCGGCGAGGCCGACCACCACGGCGGGTCCGGGAGCGGCGTCGAACACGAGCCGCACCGGGTCCTCGCGGTCGCCGATGCCGAGCGGGTGGATCTCGCAGGACGGCTGCGCGGCGGCGATCGTCGGGCAGACCTCGAGCATGTGCGCGCCGAGGATCTTCGGCTCGCCTGGGCCGAAGTGGTAGGTGTAGTCCTCCATGAACGACGTGCCGCGGCCCGTGCCGGTGCTCATGGCCTTGACCGCGGCCAGCAGCGCCGAGGTCTTCCAGTCGCCCTCTCCGCCGAAGCCGTAGCCGTCCGCCATCAGCCGCTGCACGGCGAGGCCGGGGAGCTGCCGCAACCCGCCCAGGTCCTGGAAGTTCGTGGTGAACGCGCCGAAACCTCCGGCGTCCAAAAAGGACCGCAGGCCGATCTCGATGCGCGCGGCGTAGCGCAGCGAGTCGTGCCGCTCTCCCCCGCGCGCCAGTTCGGGTGCGAGGCGGTAAGCCTCGGCGTAGTCGGTCACCAGCAGGTCGATGTCCGCGTCAGGCACCGCGTCGACCGCTTCCACCAGGTCGTTGACACCGTAGGTGTTGACCGAGACGCCGAACCGCAGCTCCGCCTCGACCTTGTCGCCCTCGGTCACGGCGACGTCGCGCATGTTGTCACCGAAGCGGGCCAGCTTGAGCCCGCGCAGGTGGGCGCGGCCGACCGCCGCGCGCGCCCAGCCGTCGATCCGCTCCGCGACGACGGGATCGCTCGCGTGGCCCGCGACCGTCTTGCGCGCCACCCCGATCCGCGTCTGCACGTAGGCGAACTCGCGGTCGCCGTGCGCGGCCTGGTTGAGGTTCATGAAGTCCATGTCGATGCTGGACCACGGCAGCGCCTCGTTGAGCTGCGTGTGCAGGTGCAGCAACGGCTTGCGCAGCAGGTCCAGCCCGGTGATCCACATCTTCGCCGGCGAGAACGTGTGCATCCACGCGATCACGCCGACGCACGACGGGTCGTTGTTCGCCTCCTGCATGATCGCGCGGATGGCGCCGGAGTCGGTCAGCACCGGCTTCCAGACGATCTCCGCGCTGATCCGGCCGGAGCCGGTGAGCATCTTCTGGATCTGCTGGGACTGGGCCGCGACCTGGTCGAGCGTCTCGGGGCCGTAGAGGTGCTGGCTGCCGGTGAGGAACCAGATCTGGGGCTTGTCCGGCATGTGCTCTCCTTCTGGGCTCACTGGCCGTAAACGTTCTGGTAGCGCTCGTAGAGCCGGTCGACGTGCTCCTGGTCGATCACGTCGGGCTTGCCGAGCTGGAGTGCGAAGTGGACGGTGCGGGCGACGTCCTCCAGCAGCACCGCGGCCTTCACGGCCTTGACGGCCGTCTCGCCGACGGTGAACGGGCCGTGGTTGCGCATCAGCACGGCCTTGGACCGGCTGGTGCTCAACGTGTCCACGATGCCCTTGCCGATCGAGTCGTCCCCGATCAGCGCGAACGGCCCGACGGGGATGTCGCCGCCGAACTCGTCCGCGATCATCGTGAGCACGCACGGGATCGGCTCGCCGCGCGCCGCCCACGCCGTGGCGTAGGGGGAATGCGTGTGCACGACACCGCCGACGTCGGGCATGTGCCGGTACACGTACGCGTGCGCCGCCGTGTCGCTGGATGGCGCGAGCTCGCCCTCCTTGAGCGTGCCGTGCAGGTCCGTCACGACCATCGCGTGCGGTCCGAGCTCGTCGTAGGAGACCCCGGACGGCTTGATCACCATGAGGTCGTGGCCGGGCACGCGCGCCGACACGTTGCCGGCCGTCCAGCTCACCAGTTCGTAGCGGGTCAGCTCGCGGTGCAGCTCGGCGACCGTGCGCCGCAGTTCCGCCGTGGGCGACATCAGTTCTTCCCCTCCAGAGCGGCGCGGCGGTACGCGCGCAGGCGGTGCATGACATCGTTGGCACCGCGGCCGAAGTAGTCGTGCAGCTCCTGGTAGTCGAGGAAGAGCCGTTCGTACGCCTCGACGTTCGCGCTGATGGGCGTGAAGACGTTGCGCCGCACCGATCCCATCTTCTCGGCGGCGCCCCGGATGTCCGGGTACGCGCCGGCGGCCACCGCCGCGTGCATCGCGGAGCCGAGCGCCGGTCCCTGCGCCGACCCGATCACCGACAGCGGCAGGTTCACGACGTCCGCGTAGATCTGCATCAGCAACGGGTTCTTGGTGAGGCCGCCGGCGATCACGAGCTCGGTGACCGGCACGCCCGCGTCGGTGAACGCGTCGATGATGACCCTGGTGCCGAACGCGGTGGCCTCGAGCAGCGCGCGGTAGACGTCCTCCGCCTTGGTGGCGAGCGTCTGGCCGACGACCACACCGGACAGTTCGTGGTCGACCAGCACGGACCTGTTGCCGCTGTGCCAGTCGAGCGCGACGAGCCCGTGCTCGCCGACCTGTTGTGCCGCAGCGAGTTCGGAGAGCAGCTCGTGCACGGTGATGCCCCGCGACTCGGCTTCGTCGTGGTACTCGGGCGGAACCTGGTTGCGCAGGAACCACGCGAAGATGTCGCCGACGCCGCTCTGCCCCGCCTCGTACCCCCACAGCCCCGGCACGATGCCGCCGTCGACGACGCCGCACATGCCCGGCACCTCGCGCAGCTCGGCCCCGCTCATCACGTGGCACGTGGAGGTGCCCATGATCGCGACCATCTGCCCCGGCTCCACGGCCTGCGCCGCGGGCGCGGTGACGTGCGCGTCGACGTTGCCGACCGAGACCGCGATCCCTTCCCGCAGGCCGGTCCAGCCGGCGGCTTCCGCGGTGAGTGCGCCGGCCCTGTCCCCCAGCGCGGACAGCGGGTGGTCGAGCTTGTCCGCGACGAACGACGCGAACTCGGGGTTGAGCGCCCCGAGGAACTCCTCGCCGGGATACTGCCCGTCCTGGTGGATGCCCTTGTACCCGGCCGTGCACGCGTTGCGCGTGTAGGTGCCGGTGAGCTGCCAGACGATCCAGTCCGCCGCCTCGACCCAGTGCGCCGTCGCCGCGTAGACCTCGGGCGCCTCCTCCAGCAGCTGCAGCGCCTTGGCGAACTCCCACTCGGACGAGATGAGCCCGCCGTACCGCGCGAGCCACGGCTCCGCGCGCTCCCGAGCCAGCTCGTTGATCCGGTCGGCCTGCGGCTGCGCGGCGTGGTGGCGCCACAGCTTCACGTAGGCGTGCGGGTTCTCCGCGAACTCGGCCACGTCGCACAACGGCGTGCCGTCCGCGGTCACCGGCACCATCGTGCAGGCGGTGAAGTCCGTCCCGATGCCGATCACCTGCTCCGCCGAGATCCCGGCCGCCTCGACGGCCTGCGGGACGGCGGTGCGCAGGACGTCGAGGTAGTCGGCCGGGACCTGCAAAGCCCACTCCGGCGGCAACGACCGCCCGGTAGCGGGCAGCACCTGGTCCACCACGCCGTGGCGGTAGTCGTGCACGGCGGTACCGAGCTCGGCACCGTCACGGACGCGCACGACCACGGCGCGGCCGGACAGCGTGCCGAAGTCGACACCCACCACGCACGCGTCGCGGTCGATCGTCATGTCAGTCACGACCTGAGTGTTATCGCTAACAATCGGGGAGTCAAGACATGCCCGATACATCGTGATTTCCCTGCGAGGGAGGGAAATGTTTTCGAGGTGAGCGCACGACAAAGCGCGGCGGGTGGTGGCTGGTGGTGGCGTTGGGCGGCGGAGGGGCGGGGAGAGGGACGGCGCGCAGGGTTGAGAGCTGGTGGGCGGCGGGTGGGGTGGCGGGCGGGAGGTGACGGGGCAGCGGGCGGGAGCGCAGCGGCGGGCAGGAGCGCGGCGGCGAGCGGGAGAGCGGCGGCGGGTGGAGTGGTGGGGTTGCGGGTGGGGGCGAGGGCGGTGCAACGGCGGGTGAAGTGGTGGGGCGGCAAGCCGGGGGTGGCTGCGGGTGGCGTGGCGCGACGGCAGGCGAGGCGGCGGCAGGTGGGCGGGGCGATAGGTGAGGGCGCGGGCGGCGCGGTGGCGGGTGGGGGCCGGGGGTGGTTGGTGGTGGCGCTGGGCGGCGAAGGGGTGCGGAGACAGGCGGCACGCCGGGGTGAGGGCTGGTGGGGCGCGCGGCAACGGGTGGGGGCGACGCGGCGGCAGGCGCGCGACGGCACGTGGG
>NZ_JBEXNC010000015.1:0-269578 GCF_040610935.1 Lentzea sp. NPDC003310 | reverse complement strand
AAGGCCGGTCTGTGAAGCCCGGCCGAGTGGTCAAGTTTAAGGCCTCGCACCCAAAGTCAAGCCCCAATCGCCGTCGTGGTTGCGTCACCACCACTGACCCGACATCCAGTGCTCATATGCCTCGGCTTCGCCATTGGCTGACGCGCAGAGGACCCGCCCACGTCGTTCGGGCGGGTCCTCTCCGTGCGTGGGTGCTAGCCCCTGGCCCCCGCCATCGAGGCCGCCGGAACCGGCCAGCCCGCCGGCGACCACAGGTCCTCAGTGGACAGTGCGGCCGGGTGGTACTTGCCCAGCGCGCTGATCAGCAGGCGCAGCTCCAACGTAAGCGCCTCCACCAGGCGGGTCAGGCCCGCGTGGCGGTCCTCGTCGACCGCGAGCAGCGCTGCCCGGCCGAGACCGGTGGCGGTGGCTCCGGCGGCCAGGCACTTCACGGCCCGCAGGCCCTCCCAGATCCGGCCCGACACCAGCAGGCAGCCGCGTGGGGAACCCATGCGGCGCAAGCACTCTGCCAGCGGGAGGCCGACGCCTGCGAGTGATGTGGTGGGGGCCCAGCCGCTGCCGCCCTCGGCGCCGTCCACGGTGACCGCGTCCGCGCCCGCCTGCCACGCCACGTCCGCCGCCGCGGCCACGTCACGGCCCGGTGGCAGCTTCACCCAGACCCGTGCGCGCGGGTAGTTGTTGCGCATCAGGCGGACCTGCTGTCGCAGGATCTCCTCGGTGAACGTGCCAGGGCTCGCGCAGCGCAGCACCCGGTCCCCCGACGGGTCGATCAGTGGTTCCAGGGCGAACTGGTCGGCCAGGCGGTGTGCCTGCGCGCGGTCCACCACGGTCAGGCCTCCCAGGCCCGGTTTGGCGCCCTGGCCGACCTTCAGTTCGAAGCCGAGCCGTCCCGACTCGAGCAGCGGGCGGGTTGCCGGGTCGCTGTAGACGCGGTTCCAGACCTCGGCGTCGGCGTCCTCCGTGCTCTGCTGGATCACGACGCCGCCCACGCCGGTCGGGGCGTGGTCGGCGTAGGCCGTGATCCTCGCGAGCAGTGATCGTTCGCCCGAGTAGCCGTCCACCGGGACGACGTTCTCGCCGATGACCATCGGGATGCCCAGGGCGCCCGCCTGCGCGGCGGCGGCGAGGCCCAGGTCGGTGCCCACTGCGCGGGTCGAGCCGAAGGCCGACAGGTACAGCGGCAGGTGTGCGGCGAAGCCGCCGATGGTGGTCGCCAGGTCCACGTCGTTGTGCAGTGGTTCGCGGGCCAGGTCGATGAGCTTCTCCAGGCGCAGCGGCATGAACACCGGCGGGACCAGGCGGGTGGCGTCGAGCGCGTCGGGAGACGAGGGGGCCTGCGGCTCGCCCAGCAACGCGCTGCCGTAGTCGGACAGGGGTGGGAACGCCGCCGCCGCGCCGGTGCGGGCGCGTTCCCGGACGGCCGCTTCCGGGAACGTCTCGGCGTGCACGGCGGTCACGGGGACACCACGCCGGGGATCTTCGGGAACGCGCTGGCCTGCCACACGGCGTCCAGGCCGCACAGGTAGCGGACCAGCCTCTCCAGGCCGATGCCGAAGCCCGCGCTCGACGGGACGCCCTCGCGCACCATCTTCAGGTACCAGGCGTACTTCGCCGGGTTCTCCCCCGTCTCGCGCATCCGGGCGACGATCGCCGCGTACTCGTGCTCGCGTTCGCTGCCGCTGCACAGTTCGCCGTAGCCCTCGGGCGCCAGCAGGTCGAAGTTGAGCAGCCGGCCGGGGTTCTCCGGGTTCTCGCGGTCGTAGAAGCCGCGCGAGCCCTTCGGGTAGTCGGTGACGAAGAACGGCCTGCTGGCCTTGGCCGACAGCAGCGCCTCCCCCGCCCAGTCGATCTCGGCGTCGGGGTTCTGGTCGTGGCCGAACCCGTGCAGGTCGGCGACGGCGGCGGCGTGCGTGCGGCGTTCGAAGGCGCGGCCGGACAACAGGTCCGCGAACGCGTCCGGGTCGCGGCCCAGCACCTCGAGCTCAGCGGCGCAGCGCTCGACGACCCGCCGCACGACGTGCCCGACGAGGTTCTCGGCCACCCGCGTCGCGTCGTCGCGGGAGGCGCCGGCCACCTCGACGTCGATCTGGTGGAACTCCGCGAGGTGGCGGCTGGTCGAGCTCGTCTCCAACGGTTCAAGGCGCACGTTCGGCGCGATGCAGAAGATGCGGTCGAACGCGGTCAGCGACGCCTGCTTGTAGAGGATGGCGCTCGTCATCAGCTTGTAGCGGTGGCCGTAGTAGTCGACGTCGACCTGCTTGGCACCGCGCGCGCCGGGGTCGGTGACCGGACCGATGACCGGCGGGAGCATCTCGGTGAAGCCCTGCCCGGCCAGGTGCTCGCGCACGGCGTCGAGCACGCGGTGCTGCACGCGCAGCACCGCGCGGGTGGTGGCCGAGGTGAGGTGGGCGCGCGGGTCCGCCGGCGCCGGGGTGGTGGTGTCCATCGTGGTCACTCCTTGGGGACGGGCGGGGTCAGCGGTCGAAGGCGCGCTCGACGTGGGTGAGCGAGCGCAGCAGCTCGTCGGCGGTGAAGTCGGCGGCGGGGACGGCGCGGTCGGCGGGCAGCGGCAGGGCTCCGGTGCGCGACCACTGCAGCCGCCCGTCGCCGTCCACGAACGCCCGCGTGCGGCCGGCGTTGTCCTGGTGCAGGCAGAAGGGCACGTCGAGGTAGCCGCGCTCGACCGCGCGGACCAGGGCGATGCCGACGTCGGGTGCGAGGTCGAGCACGGCGTCCACGAGTGCGCGGGCCTCGGCGAGCACGCCGGTGTCGTCGACGGGGCCGCCCGGCGCGGCGTGCGCGGCCGCGGCACTGGCGGTCACCAGCGCGGCGACGTTCTCCGCGACGGTCGGGATGCGGTGCGCCTCCGCCGTCGTCTTGACGATCAGCCGCTCGGCGCCGGTGCGCACGGCCAGTTCCGCCGAGCGTTCCAGCAGGGCGGTCGCGCCGCGCGGGGTGCGCGGGAACACGCCCATGTAGGTGTAGAGCACGACGTGCCAGTCCACGTCGGACAGGTGTTCGGCGGCGAGGGTGCGCAGTGCGGCGACGGCCTCGGCGTCCTGGTCCGGGTCGGTCTGCTGGGCGTAGCTCAGCGACATGCTGTCGATCCCGTGCTGGCGGAAGAACAGGCCCTCCAGCACGCTGATCGCCACGAGCAGGCTCGGCGGGCACAGCTGGCCCATCATGCAGCCGCCGAACGACTCGAGGTGCGGCCGGGCACCGCGCTCGCGGGCGTCGGACAGCAGCAGGCACGACTCGGCCCACGCGCGCACCGACTCGGCGACCGGGACGCGGCTGTAGGGCAGGCAGTACGACAGCGGGCCGCCCTCCGTCGCGTGCAGACCGGCGGCCAGCAGGGCCGCCACGATCTTCTGCGGGCACGCCGAGCCGTGGCGCACCTGGACCGGGAACTCCGGTCCGTGCACCCCGTCCAGCACCGACCGGGTCGTCTCGGGCGAGTGGGCGGCGATCGGGTAGCCGTTCAGCTCGGCACCGGCGGCCAACGCCCGGCGCACCGCGAGGTGGTCTCCCACGCGCGTGAAGCTGTCCACGGTGATCGTGCCCGCCGCCCGCACCCCGGCCTCCCGCACGGCGGTGAGTCCGGCGCGCATCGCGGCCGGGCCGGCGACGCCCATCCTGGGCTGCACCACCAGTTCGCCCGCGGCGGCGGCGCGGGCGACGATGTCGCCGAACGAGCCACCGGTCACGACCGCACCCCCGCCGCGAGCCGGTCGACGTAGCGGCGGAACGACGTGATCGCGTCGGCGTCCTCGAACACCGCGTCGAAGCCGGCGGCCAGCAACGCCGCCGCACGACCGCCCGCGCCGTCCACGCCGAGCTTGCCGCCGACGACGACCGGGGTGCTCGCGAGCCGCGCGCGCAGCGGTCCGATGACGCGCCGGGCGTCCTGGAAGCCGTGCCCGTTCACGCTGCTGAGCACGACGAGGTCCGGCGCCGCCTGTCCACACGTGGACGTGAGCAGCCCGTCGGGGACGCACGCGCCGAGGTTGGTCACGCGGTGTCCCATCTCCTCCAGCACCAGCTGCAGGTACACGAGGTTCCAGGTGTGCGCGTCGGAGGCGAGCCCGGAGACCACGATGTCCAGGCGGGCTGTGTCCTGCCGGGCGGCGTCCAACTCCATGGGGCGAGCTCCTCTGTCGCGGGTGTTTCCCTGTCCCGAACGTAGGAGCCGCGCCCCGCGCCTCCAGGCAGCGCCGACGGCAGCCTTCCGGCAGTTGGCGCTATCGGGAAGGCGGATCGACGTAGTAGAAGCGTCTGCTGCAGAGCAAAAGCCCCTCGTCGGACAGGGTGACGACGTCGGCGAACTCCGACGGGGTGGCGCACTCCGCGTCCGGGGGCGGGGTGTAGCGGCCGACCACGACCACGGTGTCCTTGTCCGCCACCAGCTTGTGGATGTGGTGGCGGCCGCGCAGGGCGGTGAGCAGCTCGACGGTGTGGTCGCGGCCGTGTCCCGGGGGCGCGTCACAGCGTTTGAGCTGCATGTCCGGGTGCAGCAGGGAGGCGTAGCCGTCCAGGTCCCCCTCGTCGAGGTAGTGGTACGAGAGGCGGACGTGGTCGGCGCCTGCGGCGGTGCTCATGGCGGTTCTCCTCACGCGATGCACCACCACGGTGCCGCCGGCCGCCAACCTGCCGATATCCCCACGCTATCGCCGGGGCTTGTCCTGCTCAGTGAGCGTGTGCTTACTCTCGGGGAATATCAGACCTCGAAGGGTGGCCGGGCGCTTATGTCTCCAGGTGGATTCCGGGTTCTCGGCCCGGTGGAGGTCGACGGTCCCGGCGGCGCGGCGCGCATCCCACCAGGCAGGCAGCAGGTGATCCTCGGGCTGCTGCTGGTCGAGGCGAACCGGGTCGTGAGCACCGCGACGCTCGTCGACGCCCTGTGGGACGAGAACCCTCCGGACACCGCGCGCACCCAGGTGCAGATCTGCGTCTCCCGGCTGCGCCGCACGCTCGACGGCGCGGGCATGTCCGCCGTCATCGACACCCGGCCGCCGGGGTACGAGCTCCGGCTCAACGGGGACTCGCTGGACCTCGCCGACTTCCTCTCCCGCACGACCGAGGCCCGTGTGCTGGTCAGGGAGGGCCGTGCCGCCGAGGCGGCCGCGCTGTTGCGGGAGGCCGCGGCGCTGTGGAGGGGGCCGTGCCTCGGAGGCGCCCCCAACCGGTCGCTGCGCACCCGCGCGCTGCGGCTGGACGAGGACCGGCTCACCTGCGTCGAGGACCACCTGGAGCTGGAGCTGGAGCTCGGTCAGCACCACCAGCTCGTCGGCGAGGTCACCCGGCTCGTGCACGAACACCCGTTGCGGGAACGCCCGCGCGCCCTGCTGATGCTGGCGCTGCACCGCTCCGGCCGGCAGGCGGAGGCGCTCGACGTCTACCGCGCCGGACGCACCCTGCTCGTCGAGGAACTGGGGCTGGAGCCGGGTGAGCGGCTGCGGGAGCTGGAGGCGGCGATCCTCGCCGGCGAGACCCCGTCCCGGCCGCAGGCCGAGCCCGCACCGCGCACCGAAGACACCTCGCGGCCCGCGCGGCCGCGGCAGCTGCCCGCCGACACCGCGGACTTCGTCGGCGACGAGACCCTGTTGCGCGGCGCGGAGTCCGTGCTCGTCGGCGACGCGGCGCGCTCGGCCGTGGGCGTCGTGGTGATCACCGGACGGCCCGGTGTCGGCAAGAGCACGGTGGCCGCCCACCTCGCGCACCGGGTGGCGCAGGAGCACTTCCCCGACGGGCAGCTCTACTGCGACCTGCACGGCACCGGCCAACCGTCCGATGTGGACGACGTGCTGGGCCGTTTCCTGCTGGCGCTGGGGATTCCCGGGCCGGTGATCCCGGACGGCGTCGACGCGCGGCTCGAGATGTACCGGACGCTGCTCGCGGACCGGCGGGTCCTGGTCGTGCTCGACGACGCCGCGAGCGAGGGCCAGGTCCTGCCGCTGCTGCCGGGCAGCAGCACGTGCGCGGTGGTGGTGACGAGCCGGACGCGGCTGACCGGTCTGCCCGGTGCCCGCCAGGTCGAGCTGGACGTCCTCGACACCGAGCAGTCGCTGCGGCTGCTGGGCCTCGTCGTCGGGGAGCACCGGGTGGCGCGCGAACCGGAGGCCGCCGCGGCGCTGGTGCGCACCGTCGGCGGGCTGCCGCTGGCGTTGCGGATCATCGCGGCCCGGCTGGCCGCGCGGCCGCACTGGACGTTCGCGTCGATGGTGCACCGCCTCGCGAGCGAACGGCACCGCCTCGACGAGCTCGCGCACGGCGAGCTGACCATCCGCGCGAGCCTCGCGCTGACCCACGACGGCCTGGACCGCCGCTCCCGGTTGCTGTTCGGGCTGCTGGGCCTCGCCGAGGGGCCTGTCATCCCCGGCTGGGCCGCGGGCGCGGTCCTCGACGACGACCGCCCGTTCCCGTCGGACCTGCTCGAACCGCTGGTGGACGTGCAGGTGCTCGACGTGGTCTCGGTGGAGCCGACCGGCGAGTTCCGCTACCGCTACCACGACATGCTGCGCCTGTTCGCCCGCGAGAAGGCGGTGGAGGAGATCCCCGCCGGCGACCGCGCCGCCGCGATGTCCCGCCTGCTCGGCGGATGGCTCGCGCTGGCCGAGCAGGCGCACAAGGACATCTACGGCGGCGACTACACCGTCCTGCACGGCACCGCGCCGCGCTGGCGACCCGCGTCCGAGCCCGCCGACGCGCTGGAGTGGATGGACGGCGAGCTCGCGAACCTGTGCGCGGCCGTGCAGCAGGCGGCCGCCGCGGGGCTGCACGAACTGTGCTGGGACCTGGCCGTCACGTCGGTGACCCTGTTCGAGTCGCGCGGCTACCTCGACGACTGGGAACGGACCCACGCCGACGCCCTGGCCGCCGTCCGCGCGGCGGGCAACACCCGAGGCACCGCGGCGGTCCTGAGCTCGCTCGGCACGTTGCACATCAACCGAGGCCGTCTCGACGCCTCCCGCGACGCCCTGCTCCCGGCCGTGGAGCTGTTCGAGGAGTTGGGCGACGTCCACGGCCTCGCCCTGTGCCACCGCGACCTCGCGCTGATCGCCCGCAACACCGGCGACGACACCACCGCGCTGCACCTGTACGACCGCTCGCTCGCGGGCTTCACCGAGGTCGACGACATCGTGGGCCGCGCGATCGTCCTGACCCAGCGTGCCTTCATCCTGGCGGGCGACGGCGAGATCGCGCGGGCCCGCACCGACCTCGCCGAGGCGATGGCGGTGCACGAGGCCGTCGGCTACACGGGCGGCGCGGCGCGCACGCTCAACCGCATCGGCCAGGTCCAGGCGATGGCGGGCGAGCACGCCGCCGCGACCGAGACCATGCGGCGCGTGCTCGACATGGTCCGCGACACCCGTGACGTGATCGGCGAGGGGCAGCTGCTGCGCAACCTGGGCCAGGTGAGCGCGGCGGCCGGCCGGTACGGCGAGGCGCGCGCGTACCTGGAGGAGGCGCTCGCGGTGCGCGAGCGAATACTGGACCACAGAACGGCGACGACGATCCGCGCGGAGCTGGCGGTGTTACCGGTGGCCGACGGCCACACGCTGGTCGCGGCAGGGTGAGGCGGTCGCGCCGGGAACCTTCGCGGGCGGGGTGAGCGAGCGCGACGGGTGGGACGCCAGAGCTTCGCGGGCGAACCACCGCGATCCGGGTTCGTCCTCCCCAACGAGCGCAACGAGGTCGACGGGGTGGCGGCCGCACACCCCGTTCCCCTCGTCCCGGACGCCCTCCCGGTCACACCCCGGCGGCGACGGTCTCCAGCGCCGGGATGAACCGAGGCAGCGACCGCCAAACCTCCTCGGTGTAGAAGTGCCCGCCCGGCAGCTCGACGTGCCGGTACTCGCCCCCGGCCAGCGCCCGCCACTGCGCCGCCGTGTCCGCGACGATCACGTCGTCGTCGGCTCCCGTCAGCACCTGCAGCGGCACCCCGACCGTGGTCCCGCCGGTGTAGGCGAACGTGTCGCGGACGCGGATGTCGGCGCGCATGAGCTCGAGCGCCATCTCCTTGAGCTCCTCGTTGCCGAGGACGTAGTCCGCGAGCAGCCCGTTGACCGTCATCCACGTGAGCAGGCCCTCGTCGGTGTCGCTCTGCGCGGGGAACATGTCGCGGGGCGTCAGTCCCCGGCTCGGCGCGTTCGCCGACGACACCACCAGGGCGTCGGGGCGGCGGCCGCCCGCCTGCTCGATGCGGGCGGCGACGTCGAACGCCATCCACCCGCCCATGCTGTGTCCGAAGAGGACGTACGGGCGGGTGGCCGCCGCCAGCACGGCCGCGGTGGCGTCGGTGGCGAGCGCCTGCCAGTCCTCGGCGTGGTCCTCCAGGAACCGGCCGTCGCGGCCCGGGTAGCAGATCGCGGCGAGCTCCACGTCGTCCGGCAGGACGTCGGCCCAGGGCAGGTACGGGCCGGCGCCACCGCCGCAGAACCCGAGGCACACCAGCGACCGCGTGGCCTCCGGCTTGCGGCGGGGGCGGACCACCACGTTGTCGATGTTGTCCACCGGACCTCCTAGACGCGCAGGGATTCGACGTGCCTGGCCAGGTCGGTCAGGCGGGGGTGGCGGTAGACGTCCTTCGTGGACATCTTGAGGCCGAAGGTCTTCTTCACCTTCGACACCACCCGCAGCGCGACCAGGGAGTGGCCGCCGAGGGCGAAGAAGTCGTCGTCGGCGTTCACCGCGTCGCGGCCGAGGACCTCGGCCCACACCTGGGCGATGAACTGCTCGAACTCGCCCTCCGGAGCGGTACCGGTCTGGGCCGGCGGTGCGGGCAGGGCGGCGGTGTCGAGCTTTCCTCCCGGGGTCAGCGGGAGTGCGGCGACCTCGACGAACGCGGCCGGCACCATGACCTCCGGCAGGGAGGCCGCGGCGTGCTCGCGGAGCTTCTCGGCTCCCTCCAGGCCCGACGGCACGTAGTAGGCCACGGGCTGACCGCCCAGGTCGTCGCGGACGACGACGGCAGCGGCGGAGACGGCCGGGGACGACCGCACGACGGTCTCGATCTCGCCCAACTCCACCCGGTGACCGCGGATCTTCACCTGGCGGTCGGCGCGGCCGTGGAACTCGAGCAGGCCGTCCGCGGTGCGGCGCACCAGGTCGCCGGTGCGGTACATGCGCTCACCCGGCGCGCCGGAGGGGTCCGGCAGGAAGCGGGAGGCGGTCAGGCCGGCGCGGCCGAGGTAACCCTGGGTCACGCGCGGTCCGGCGATGTGCAGCTCGCCGATCTCGCCGTCCGGGACCTCGCGCAACGCCGTGTCGAGGACCAGGAGCCGGTTGCCGGGCAACGGGTCGCCGATGCTCGGGTGCTCGCCCGCGACCACGGCGACCGTCGCGTCGACGGTGGTCTCGGTCGGGCCGTAGAGGTTGAACGCCTCCACGGTGTCGGCGGCGGCCAGCTCCCGCCACACCGGCACGCTGATCGGCTCGCCGCCGATGAACAGGCGCAGCCGCCTGCCGTCGGCACGTCCGGGCAGCAGGTGCTCGCGCAGCATCTCCCAGTGCGTCGGTGTCATGTCCACATCGGACACCCCGCACTCGTCCAGCCACGCGGAGAGCTTGGCGGGCTCGGTGCGGTGCGCGTCCTCCAGGACGACGATCGTGTCGCCGCGGCAGACCCGCGCCCACTGCTGCACGGACGCGTCGAAGGACGCGCTCGCGTTCCACGCCACGACGGAGGGTTCGGCCGCGTACACGGCCATCTGCGCCAGTCCGTCCACAAGGGACGCGACACCGCCGCGGGTGGCCAGCACGCCCTTGGGCAGACCGGTGGAACCGGAGGTGTAGATGACGTACGCGGCGTCGTCGGCCGACACCTCGACGTCGGCGAACGCGCCAGAGACGAAGACGGCCGAGTCATCCGCGACAGATGTTGTGCCCACCGCGGTGGCACCGGCCACGTCGTCCGGCGTCACGGTCGTGCGCACCTCGGCGTCGCCCGCCATGTGCGCCAGCCGGTCCGCCGGGTAGGCGGGGTCGAGCGGCACGTACGCCGCCCCAGCCCGCCACACCGCGAGCAGCGCGACGAGGAGTCCGTTGCCGCGCGGCACGCTCACGCCGACGCGGTCTCCGCGCACCACACCGCGCTCGGTCAGCACGGCGGCCAGCGCGGCCGTGCGGGCCTCCAGCTCGGCGAACGTCAGCGCACCGCCGGTGTCGCGCACGGCGACCCGTTCGGGCGCGGTCCGCACGACGTCGTGGAAGCGGGACAGCAGGTCCCGGCCCGTCATCGGTCGCCTCCGCTCACCGGGGTGGCCGACGGGGCGACGGTGGGCGCGCAGTCCAGCACGGAGACCGGCTCGCCCATGGCGACGACGATCTTGCGGTCGCCGCGGAACGGGTCCCGGCCGTGCGTGGACAGGATGTTGTCGACCAGGAGCAGGTCGCCACGCCCCCAGCGGCGCCGGGTGGTGGCGGCGTCGTAGGCGGCCTGGATGGTGGCGAGCTCCTCGCGGCTGAGCACAGTGCCGTCGCCGAAGGCGGTGTTGAACGGCAGGTCCTCGACGCCGAACTCGTCGACCAGCGCGTCGCGCAGCTCCTCGTCGAGCGCCCACTCGTTCCAGAACGCCATGTGGTTGAACCACACCTCCGCGCCCGTGACCGGGTGCGAGATGATGCCGGGGCGCAGCTGGGTGGTGCGCAGGTGGCCGTCGGACTGCCAGTCGCAGGACACCAGGTTCTCCGCGCCGTACGCCTCGACCTCCTCCTTCGTGGTCGCGGCGAACGCGGTCTGCCACGACGTGGAGATGTGCTCGGAGTAGCTGCGGTTGAGCAGCCAGCCGACCTTGCGCATCTTGGCCACGAGCTCGGCCGGCAGCGACGCGAGGACCTTGCGGCAGTCGGCCACCGGGGTCGCGCCGCCCTCGGGCGGGGCGATCAGGCAGGCGAACATGAGCAGGCCGGGGAAGGTCAGCGTGTAGCTGTTCTCGTTGTGCATGTGGATCGCCTGCGCGGCGGGCAGATCCGTGGACGAGAAGACGCCGTTGCCGAAGTCGCTGCGCGGGGTGGCCTTCTCGCGGTAGGGGGTGCGCTCGGGCATGAGCGTGTCGCGCACGAGGCCGAACGCGTCGACGTCGTGCACCGGCAGGCCGCGCACGTACACCGAGCTGTGCTCGTGCAGCAGGTCGCGCAGGGCGTCGGCGTTGGCCCGCAACCACTCCGTGGCCTGCTCGATCGTGTGCACGTTCTCGGCGTCGACGGTGGCGGGCGCGCCGGGCTCGATCGTGACCACCAACGGCGCCGTACCTGACAAAGCGGTGGGGCTCATCGCACTTTCCTCTCTGCTGTCGTGGTGCCGACGCTAGGGAGGCCGCGAACCGTTGTGCGGCAGGCGGTGCGGCAGCTGCTGGGGCAGGTGCGGGCTTCCGCAAAAGTGCCGCTCGACCTGCCGTTCCGGCCCTCAGCGCGCGCCTAGCTTTCGACTCGAACGTCCACCGCGCACACCGATCCGGAGGGTGACATGTCGCTGCACGAGGAGGTCGGCCGCATCGCGACCGCCGCACCGGATCGCACCGCGGTGCGATCCGGGGGGAGGTCGACCGGCTACGCCGAGCTCGACCGGCTGGCGGGCGGGCTGGCAGCGGAACTCGCGGCCGCGGGGCTGTCGCCCGGCGGTGTCGTCGCGGTGCGCAGCCGGTCGCGGTCCGACTACGTGACCGCGATGCTCGCCGTGTGGCGGGCCGGCGGCGTCTACCTGCCCCTCGACCCCGAGGCCCCCGTCGGACGCACGCGGGACATGGTCGGGGACGCCGGCGCGGCCCTGATCGTCGAGGACGGCGCCGTGCGCCGGACCGGGATCGCCGCCCGCGGCGCGACCGCCGGCCTGGCCTACCTCATCTACACCTCGGGCACGACCGGCCGCCCCAAGGGCGTCGCGGTCGACCACCGGGCGCTTGCGGCGCACGTGCCGGCGATCGCCGAGCGCTTCGGGATCACCGGCGAGGACGTGGTGCTGCAGCTCGCCGGCCCGTCCGTCGACGTCGCCGTCGAGCAGGTGCTGACGGCGCTCACCACCGGCGCGTGCCTGGTGCTGCCCGAACGCCGACTGCTGTCGGTCGACGAGCTGCTCGGCCTCATCGAGGACGAACGGGTCTCCGTCGCCAACCTGCCCGCGGGCTACTTCCACGACTTCACCGCCGCGCTGGACCGGGTGCCGCCGTCGTTGCGCACCATGATCTCCGGCAGCGACCGGCTCTCCCCCGCCGCCGCGGCCGAGTGGACGCGACGCACCGGGGTGCGGCTGTTCAACGCCTACGGCCCCACCGAGACCGTCATCACCGCGACCGCGCACGAGACGGGCGGCGAGACCGGGTCCGTGCCGATCGGCACGCCGGTCGGCGGGCGGCGCGCGCACGTCCTCGACGGCCTGCGTCCGAGCGACGAGGGCGAGCTGTTCCTGGGTGGCCCCGAGCTGGCCGTCGGCTACCTCGGCAGCGCCGCCCTGACGGCCGCGCGCTTCCTGCCGGACCCGTCCGGCCCGCCGGGATCGCGCATGTACCGCACGGGCGACACCGTGCGCCGCGGCGCCGACGGCGTGCTCGACTTCGTCGGCCGCGGCGACGACCAGGTCAAGGTCCGCGGGTACCGGGTCGAGCTGGGCGAGGTGCAGCACGTCCTCGCCGCCCACCCGGCCGTGGAGACGTGCGCGGTCGTCCCGCACGGCACCGGCCTGGCCGCCTACGTCACTGGTGACGCCGACACCGCCGAGGTGCGCGACTTCCTCGCCCGGCGGCTGCCCGCGCACATGGTCCCCGCCTCGGTCACCGCGCTCGACCGGCTGCCCCTCACCGACGGCGGCAAGGTCGACCGCGCCGCGCTGCCCGCACCGGCCGCCACCGAGCCCGTCGCCGACGTCGACGACGCGCCCCGCGACCACACCGAGCAGCTGCTCGCCGGCATCTGGGCCGACGTCCTCGGCGTCCGCCGGGTCGGCCCGCACGACAACTTCTTCCACCTCGGCGGCGACTCGCTGACCGCCGTCCGGGTCGCGAGCCGCGTGTTCGAGGCGTTCGGACCGGTCTCGCCCTACCTGGTCTTCGAGGCGCCCACGCTCGCCGGGTTCGCCGCCGCGCTGCGGGCCGGCTCGACGCCCGCCCGGCCCGGTCCGGTCGCCCGGCCCGGCGCCCCCGCGCCGTTGTCGCGGTTCCAGCGCGGCCTGTGGCTGCGGGAGTGCTGGGAACCCGGCGGCTCGGTCTACAACGTGCCGTGGCTGTTCCACTTCTCCGGCCCGCTCGACCCGGCCGCGCTGCGCCAGGCCCTCCAAGCGGTGGCCGACCGGCACGACGCGCTGCGCTCGACCGTCGGCACGGACGCGGATCTCGCGCCGGTGCTGGTCGTCCACGACCGCGTCGAGGTGCCGTTCACCGAGGTCCGCGCGGAGTTGGAGGAGCAGGTCGCCGTCGTGGCGCAGCTCCCGTTCGACCTGGCCGAGGGGCCGCTGCTGCGCGCCCGCCTGGTCCACACCGACGAGCACGAGGCGACCCTCGTGCTCGTCGTGCACCACATCGTCTGGGACGAGGGGTCGCTGCGGGTGCTCGACCGCGAACTGCGGGAGTGCTACCTGGCCGCAGTCGAAGGCCGCGCACCCCGTCTGCCCGAGCTGGCCGTCCAGTACCGCGACTACGCCCGCTGGTCCACAGAGGACTCCATCGAGTCCGATGTGGACTACTGGGTCGAGCACCTGCGCGGTGCGCCGTCCGCGCCCGCGATCCGGCCCGACCACGACGGGAGCGCCGGCACCGGACGCGGCGGGGTCCTGCCGTTCGCGTTCGACCCCGAGCTGGCCGAGGGTGTGCGCTCGCTCGCCCGCGCGGCCGGCGCCACCCCGTACCTCGTGCTGCTGGCCGCCCTCGTCGAGGCGCACCGGCGGCGCGGGATCGACGACGTGGTGATCGGCACGCCGGTCAGCGTCCGCGACCGCGCCGAGCTCGACGCGCTCGTCGGCTACTTCATCAACCTCGTCCCGCTGCGCTTCCGGCCCGACGGCGAGGAGCTGACCGGCCGCGACCTGCTCGACCACGTGCGGTCGGTGGCGCTGGACGGCTTCCGCCACCAGGGCGTGCCGTTCGAGGAGATCGTCGCCGCGACCTCCGGCGAACGCGACGGCGGCGGCACTCCCCTGTTCCAGCTCGTGTTCGAGATGCACACCGCCGACGCCGGGACCGCCCCGTACGGCGCCGTCACCGTCGAGAAGCGGTTGCACTCCAACGAGTTCTCCCGGTTCGACCTGTCCTGGTCCGTCGAGGACGACGGAGTCGGGCTGCACGGCCGCGTCGAGTACGCCGCCGACCTGTTCGACGCGGCCACCGCCGCGCAGCTGGGCGCGCAGTGGCGTTCGGTGGTCGAGGAGCTGGTCGCCGACGTCGACGCGGAGCTGCCCGTCGCGGCCGGACCGGTCGACATCGACACCCCCGTGCACGTCCGCATCGCCGCGCAGGCCGGGCGGACGCCGGACGCGACCGCCCTGGTGTCGGGCGCGGAGTCGCTGACCTACGCGGAGCTCGACGCCGCCGCCGACCGCGTGGCCCGGCACCTCGCCGCGCTCGGGGTCCGGCCCGGTGACGTGGTGGCGGTCCGGATCCCCCGGGACACCGCGCTGGTCGTGGCGCTGCTCGCCGTGTTGAAGTCCGGTGCCGCGTACACGTTGCTCGACCCCGACCTCCCCGCGGCGCGCCAGGACCAGGTGGTCGCCGACGCCGGCGTGCGGCTGGTCGTCACCGCCGACACGGTGGCCGCCGCGGACGGCTCCGGCGACGACTTCGAGGTCGCGCTCGACGCCGACGCCGTCGCGTGCGTCATGTACACCTCCGGTTCCACCGGACGTCCCAAGGGCGTCGCGGCCACGCACCGGGCGCTCGCGGCGACCTACAGCGGTCAGGACTACGCCGGGTTCGGCCCGGACGAGGTCTGGCTGCAGTGCTCGCCAGTGTCGTGGGACGCGTTCGGCCTGGAGCTCTACGGCGCCCTGCTGTTCGGCGGGACCTGCGTGCTGCACCCCGGCCAGCGGCCCGACCCGCAGACGATGGCCGAACTGGTGGCGCGGCAAGGGGTGACGCAGCTGCAGCTGTCGTCGAGCCTGTTCAACTTCCTGGTCGACGAGCTGCCGGAGGTGTTCGCCGGCCTGCGGGTGGCGTTCACCGGCGGCGAGCGCGCCTCGGCCGCGCACATCGCCCGCCTCGCGCGGCGGTACCCGCACGTGCGGGTCGTGAACGGCTACGGCCCGGTGGAGAGCATGGGGTTCACCACCACGCACGACGTGGGCTCGATCGACCCGAGTTCGGCCGTGCCGATCGGCCGGGCGGTGGCGCACAAGGGCGTCCGCGTCCTCGACGACAAGCTGCAGCCGGTCGGCGGCACCGAGCAGGGCGAGATCTGGGTGACCGGCGCGGGCCTCGCGCTGGGCTACGTCGCCCAGCCGGGGATCACCGCAGGCCGCTTCCTGCCCGACCCGCTCGGCGCGCCGGGGTCGCGGATGTACCGCACCGGCGACATCGGCGGCTGGAACCCCGACGGCACGCTGGCCATCACCGGCCGCGCCGACGACCAGGTCAAGATCCGCGGGTTCCGGGTGGAGCCCGGCGAGGTGGCCACCGTCCTCGCGGGCTGGACGGCGGTCGGCGACTGCGCCGTCGTGGCCCACGAGCCCGTGCCCGGTCAGCCGTGGCTCGCCGCCTACGTCACCGCCCGCGGCGACGTCGTCCCGGACCTCGCCGGCGTGCATGACTTCCTGGCGGGCCTGCTGCCCGACTACATGCTGCCGTCCAGCGTGACCGTGCTCGACGCGCTTCCCCTGACCGCCAACGGAAAGCTCGACCGGGCCGCGCTGCCCGCGCCGTCCGAGACCGCGGCCGCACCGACCGGCGGCCGGGCCACGACGGACGCCGAACGCCTGGTGGCGCGGGTGTGGGCCGAGGTGCTCGGCCTCGCCGAGGTCGGCCCGGACGACAACTTCTTCCGCGTCGGCGGCAACTCCCTGGCCGCCGTGCGGGTCGCGATGCACCTGTCCAGCGCGACCGGGTCCCGCGTCCTGCCCCGGCAGGTGTTCACCGCGCGGACCGTCAGCGCCCTCGCCCGCACGCTCGAGACGACTGGAGCAGCACAGTGAGCACCCCGACGCCGGTCTCCGGCCTGCAGCGCGGTCTGTGGTTCATGGACCGCTGGAACCCGGGATCGCCCGCCTACCTCGTGCCGTGGGTCTTCTCGTTCGACGGCGCCGTGGACGCCGGTGTGCTGCACCGCGCACTGCTCGCGCTGGTCGAACGCCACGAGGCCCTGCGCACCACGTTCGACCTCGGCGCCGACGGTCCTCTTCGGACGGTCCGGGACGAGGTGCGGCTGCCGTTCTCGTCGGTCGTCGTGGACGGGCCGGACGAGCTGCGGTCGGTGCTGGACCGCGAGACCCGCGCCGGCTTCGACCTGGCCGAGGGACCGCTGCTGCGGGCCACCTTCGCGACCGGGCCCGGGGTGGCGGACACGCTCGTGCTGGTCGTGCACCACATCGTGTGGGACGGCTGGTCGGCCGGGGTGTTCGAGCGCGAGCTGGCCGAGGTCTACAACGCCCTGGCCGAGGACCGCTCCCCCGAACTGGTCCCGCTGGCCCCGTTCGCCGAGGTCGCGGTGTCCACTGAGGACTCCCTGGCCTACTGGACCGACCGGCTCGCCGGCGCCCCCGCCGAGCTGACCCTGCCCACCGACCGCCCGCGTCCGCTCAGCCGCACATTCGCCGGCGGCACCGAACTCTTCGGCCTGGCTCCGGGCACCGCCGCCCGAGTCCAGGACCTCGCCGCAGACCTCGGCGCGACGCCGTTCGTGGTGCAGCTGGCCGCGTTCGCCGCGCTGCTGCACCGCTACACCGGCGCCAGAGACCTGGTGGTCGGCACCCCGGTCACCACCCGCGACCGCCCCGAACTGGCCGATGTCGTCGGCTACTTCGTCAACATCGTCGCCCTGCGGGTGACCATCGACCCCGCCGCCACCTTCGCCGACCTGGTGGAGCAGGTCCGCGACGCGGCCTTCGACGCCTACGCCTACCTCGACGTGCCGTTCGACGAGGTGGTCGACGCGCTGGCACTGGAGCGCACCGCCCGGCACGCGCCGTTGGTGCAGGTCGTCTTCGGCGCGCACGCCGAGGACCCCGCGCCACTGCGCTTCGGCGCGGCCACCGCGACCCGCCGCATGCACCACAACGGCACCAGCAAGTTCGACCTGACCTGGTCGACGTTCGACGACGGCGAGCTGCGCGGGGAGGTGGAGTACGCCGGCGACCTGTTCGACCGGTCGACCGTGCGGCGCATGGTGGGCCACTGGCGCACCCTGCTCGCCGCGGCGTTGGACGCGCCGCAGGAACCGTTGTGGCGCTTGAGCCCGCTGAGTGCGGAGGAGAGGGCGGAGGCACTGGCGCCGCCGCGCGCCGACCAACCGCGAGCCGTCCCGGCCGGTTCGGAGTCGCAGGCGATGTCGCCCGCAGGGCGGTCCGTCGAGCAGTTGCTCCCGACCGGTGGCGCTCCCCTCCCCCTGCACCGAGCCTTCGAAGCCGCCGCCGACGCCCACCCCGACCGCCCAGCCCTCACCCACGGCGACCGCTCCTGGACCTACTCCGAACTCGACGCCGCCGCCAACCGAGTCGCCCACACCCTCGCCGCCGACGGCGTCCGCCGGGGCGACCGGGTCGGCGTGCTGCTGGAGCGCGGCGAACGGGTCGTCACCGCCATCCTCGGCGTCCTCAAGGCCGGCGCCGCCTACGTGCCCGTCGACCTCGCCACCCCGCAAGACCGCGCCGACTTCGTCTTCGCGGACACCGGCGTCACCGTCGTCATCACCGACGACTACCTCGCCGACCCGCGGCTCGACGAAGCCCCAGAACACCGGCCGGCAACCGAGGTCGGCCCGGCCGACCTCGCCTACATCATCTTCACCTCCGGCTCGACCGGCCGGCCGAAGGGCGTCGCCGTCTCGCACGAGCACGTCGGCAGGCTGATGCGGTCCGGCCACGAGCACTTCGAGTTCGCTGAGACCGACGTGTGGACGCTGTTCCACTCCTACGCCTTCGACTGGACGGTCTGGGAGCTGTGGGGGCCACTGCACCACGGCGGACGGCTCGTCGTGGTGCCCAGGGTCGTCAGCCGTTCGCCCGAGGCGTTCGCGGACCTGCTGACCACCGAAGGTGTCACGCGGCTGTGCCTCACGCCGTCGGCGTTGCGGACGCTCGAGGGTGTGTTGCGGTCTTGGCCGCTGCCGTTGCCGGAGCTGCGGTCGGTGATGCTCGGCGGCGAGGCGCTCGACCCCGCCGTGGTGCAGCGCTGGTTCGCGTTGGAGCACTGCCCGCCCGCGGTGCTGTGCAACCTCTACGGCATCACCGAGACGACGGTGCACGTCACCACGCTGGACGTGCCGGACGCCGCGGCGTTCGGACGCAGCCTGATCGGCGAGCCCATGCCGCACCTGTCGGCGCTGGTGCTCGACGACCGGCTCCAGCCGTGCCCCGTCGGTGTCGCCGGCGAGCTCTACATCGGGGGCGGGTCGCTCGCCAACGGCTACTGGGGGCGGCCCGCGCTCACCGCGCGGCGGTTCCTGCCGGACCCGTACGGCGTCGTGCCCGGCGGCCGGCTCTACCGGACCGGGGACGTGGCTCGGCGGTTGCCCGGTGGCGGGCTCGAGTACGTGGGGCGCTGCGACGACCAGGTCAAGGTGCGCGGGTTCCGCATCGAGCTCGGCGAGGTCGAGAACGCCGTCACCGACCACCCGGCGGTCACGTCGTGCGTGGTGACGGTGCACGACGACAGGCTCGCCGCCTACGTCACGGTCGACGGCACCGCGCCGTCGTACGCCGAGCTGCGCGCGTTCCTCGCGGAGACGTTGCCGGAGCACATGATCCCGGCTACGGCGACCGTGCTCGCGGTGGTCCCGCTGACCGTCAACGGCAAGGTCGACCGGGCCGCGCTGCCCGCGCCCGACCTCGGTTCGGTGCGCGACGTCGACGCGCACGTCGCTCCCTCGACCCCTCAGGAGCGCGCGCTCGCCGAGGTCTACGCCGACGTCCTCGGTGTCGACGGGGTGGGCGCGAGGGACAACTTCTTCCACCTGGGCGGCGACTCCATCCGCGCCGTCCACCTCGCCGGGAAGCTGCGCCGGCTCGGCTGGACGCTGTCGCTGCCGGACCTGTTCGGCGCGCCGACGCCCGCCGAGCTCGGGCCGCTGCTGAAGTCCCTCGCCGGTCCGGCCACGCAGTCGGCGCCGTTCGACCTGGTGTCCGAAGAGGACAGAGCGGTGCTGCCCGCCGACGTCGTGGACGCCTACCCGATGGTCGCCATGCAGATGGCGATGATCTTCCACATGGAGCTGTCCGACGACGCGGGCGGCTATCACAACGTCAACAGCTACCGGGTCGCCGGCACGCTCGACGAGACCGCGCTGCGCCGGGCCGTCGGGGACGCCATGACCCGCCACCCCGTCCTGCGGACCACCCTCGACGTGTCCCGCTACAGCGAGCCGCTGCAGCTGGTGCACGCCGAGGCGCCGATCCCCGTGCACGTCACCGACCTGCGCGGGCTGAGCACCGACGAGCAGGACGCCGCGGTCGCCGAGGTGTTCGACGACAACGTCGCCGCGCGGTTCGACCTGCGCACCGCCCCGCTGTTCCGGGTCACCGCGCAGCACCTCGCCGACGACGCCTTCCAGCTCACCGTCGCCGAGCACCACGCCATCCTGGACGGCTGGAGCTTCACCTCGCTGCTCGCGGAGATCCTCGAACGGCACAGCGCTCTCTCGGCCGATCCCGGCGCGGAACCGCTGCCGCTGCCCCGGTCGACCTTCCGCGAGTTCGTCGCCGTCGAACGCGAAGCCCAAGCCTCCCAGGACAGCGAGCGGTACTGGAAGTCCACACTGGACGGTGCCAGCGGCGCGGTCTGGTCGAGCGGACCACCGGAGCTCGAGGACCCCGAGATCCCGCGCACGATCGAGCGCGTCATCCCCGGCGCCGACGACCTGTTGCGCGACACCGCCCGGCGCCACGGCGTCACGGTGAAGACCGTCGGCCTCGCCGCGCACGTCACCGCGCTGCACCGGATCACCGGCCTGGAGCGCTTCGTCACCGGCCTGTCGGTCAACGGCCGGCTGGAGACCGACGGCGGCACCGAGGCGTACGGCCTCTTCCTCAACACCGTCCCGCTGGTGGTCGACCTCGCCGAGATCGGCGCCGGCCTGATCAGGGCGATGCACCAGGCCGAGGCGGCGATGCTGCCCCACCGCCGGATGCCGTTCGCCCGCATCGCCCGCCACCTCGCCGACACCCGGCTGGAGGCCTGCTTCGCCTTCCTGCGCTTCCACTCGCTGGGCAGGCTCGCCGACTCGCCGACGAAGCTGCTCGACGACCGGATCGGCTGCGAGCCGACCATGCGCTACGAGCCGACCAACTTCGCGCTCGGCGCCGCCCTGGTGCAGGACCCGTCGTCGGCACGCGTGCTCCTCGCCGTCGACCACCTGCCCTCCGTCGTCCCCGACGCCGTCGCCGACTCCTACGCCGACGCCTACGTCGAGGCGCTGCACGTGCTGGCAGGCGACGCGGACCTGCGGGTCCCGGCATTCGCCCGCTAGCCCCCGTTTGTCCCCACCGGAGAAAGGACCATCCCATGGACGCGTTCACCGACTTCGCCGTCGTGATGAACCACGAGGAGCAGTACTCGATCTGGCCGACCGAGCTGGACGTGCCGGCCGGCTGGCACACGGTCGGCAAGAGCGGCGCCCAGCAGGAGTGCCTCGACTACATCGACGAGGTGTGGACCGACATCCGCCCGCTGAGCCTGCGCACCGCGCTGGGGGTCTGAGATGACCGCCACCACCGACATCGAGGGCGTGGTCGCCGCGGTCTGGGCCGACGTGCTCGGCGTCGAGCGGGTCGCGCCGACCGACGGGTTCTTCGCCCTGGGCGGGTACTCGCAGCAGGCGGTGCGCACCGTGCACCTGCTGCGGGACCGCCTGGGCGTGGCCGTCACCCTGCGGGACCTGATGTCGGCGGGCACGCTCGCCGACTTCACCGCCGCCGTGCGGGCCCGTGCCGAGGCGGGCGCGCCCGCCCGGCCGGTGGTGCGCCTGACCGGCAGGCGCGGTACGCGATGACCACCGCCGTCGCCCGCCCGGTCGTGCTGGACGACTGGTCCTACCTGCCCTGTCCGCGGGGGCCGCAGGCCCGGCGCCTCGTGTGCTTCCCGCACGCGGGCGGCGACGTCGGCACCTTCGCGGAACTGGCCGCCGCGGTCGGACCGGACGTCGAGGTGCTCGCCGTCCGGCTCCCCGGCCGGGGCGGGCGCTACACCCACCCGCTGCCCGGGACCTTCGCCGAGCTGACGTCCGCGGTCGCCGCGGGCATCGGCCCCCGGCTCGGCCCGGACGCGGTGTTCTACGGCCAGAGCTTCGGCGCGCTGCTCGCCTACGAGGTGGCGGTCGCGCTGGGACACCGGGGTCCGGCGGCGGTCGTGGCCGCCTCGGCCCCCGCCCCGGCGGACTGGCGGCGCACCGTCTCGGACGTCGTGGCCGATCCCGCCGCCGGGGCGGAGCGGCTGCTCGCCGAGTGCGGGCTGACCGTGCCCGACGACGACGCGGTCCGCGCCATGGTGCTGGCCGTGCTGCGCGCCGACATCGCCGTCGGCGCGACCTACCGGCACCGGCCGGGCCCACCGGCCCGGTTCGCCGTCCACGCCCTGGCGGGCGCCGCCGACCTCGGTGCGAGCCCGCCCGGGACGTGGGCGGGCACCACGACGGGCCCGTTCACCTCGGCGGTGCTGCCCGGCGGGCACCTGCTCGTCGCCCCCGGCGACCCCGGGCCGGCCGACCTCCTCCGAACCCTCTGCCTGGGAGCGCGCAGTGACCACCACCACGACCGTTGACCTGACCGACGCCCGCCTCTGGGCGGACCCCGGCATCGGCGCGCTCGTCGACGAGCTGCGCGCCGTCGCCCCCGTCCAGCTCACCCACACCGCCGAGGACGGTCCGGTGTGGTCGGTGCTGTCCTACGAGCACTCGTCCGCCGTGCTCACCGACGCGGCCACCTACACCTCGGCCGGCGGCTCGCTGCTCGGCACCGGCGGCGCGCCCGCCGGGGCCGGGAAGATGATGGCGCTGACCGACGGCAAGCACCACCGCGACCTGCGGGCGCCGCTGCTGCCGTTCTTCTCCCCCAAGGGCGTGCGCGGCAGTGCCGAGCGCATCAACGACCTCGCGTCCCAGGTGGTCGCCGAGGCGGTGGCACGCGGCCGGGTCGACCTCGTCGAGGTCATGGCCACCGTGC
This sequence comes from Lentzea sp. NPDC003310, assembly GCF_040610935.1. Taxonomy (NCBI): domain Bacteria; kingdom Bacillati; phylum Actinomycetota; class Actinomycetes; order Pseudonocardiales; family Pseudonocardiaceae; genus Lentzea; species Lentzea sp. NPDC003310. Next base: position 247,290 of record NZ_JBEXNC010000015.1, on the reverse strand, counting down.
CGCTGGTGGTCATGTGCGACGTGCTCGACATCCCCGAGTCCGACCGGGACATGGTCGTGTCGGTGTGCGACGCGGCGTTCCTCGGCACCACGCCGCAGGACCGCAGGGCCGCCCACCAGCGGCTGCTGCCGTACCTGTTCGACCAGGCGATGCGCAGGCGGATGGCCCCGGCGGACGACCTGATCAGCGTGCTGGCCACGCACAAGGTGAAGGGCCGGCTGCTGCCGATCGAGGACGTGGTCCTCAACCTCGACAACATCATCGTCGGTGGCGTGCAGACCGTCCGGCACACCGCGGCGATGAGCATCATGGCACTGCTGGACAACCCCGCGGAGTTCCAGCGGCTGCGCGAGGGCTCCGTCGAGGTCGACTCCGCCACCGACGAGCTGCTGCGCTACACCTCCGTCGGCCTGCACGTGCTGCGCACCGCCACCCGCGACGCGGTGCTCGGCGGCGTCGACATCCGGGCCGGCGACAAGGTCGCGGTGTGGACGTGGGCCGCCGACCACGACGCGGCCGCGTTCGACGCCCCGCACGAGCTGCGCCTCGACCGGTCCCCCAACCGGCACCTGGCGCTGGGCGTCGGTCCCCACTACTGCATCGGCGCGCCGCTGGCCAAGGCCGAGCTCGGCGCGGTCTACCGGGCGCTGCTCGACCAGGTCGCCGAGATCGAGGTGACCGGGGAACCGGTGCACAACCAGTCGATCATCAACTTCGGCTTCGACCACCTGCCCGTCACGCTGCACGCGCGCTGAGAGAGGTCCTTCCCATGTCCCAGACGACTGTCCGCGACGCACCCCCGTCGCCACCCCGAAGGCCCGGCTGGACCCGCGTCGGGATCGTGCTCGGCGGCCAGGGCGTCTCGCTGATCGGCGACCAGGTCTTCTTCATCGCCGCGGTGTGGGCGGCCGCCCAGATGGGCGGCACCACCGCCGTCACCCTGGTCACCCTCGCCGAGTCGGTGCCCCGCGCGCTCGCGATGATCTTCGGCGGCGTGCTGTGCGACGCGCTGGGACCGCGGGTCGTGTTGCTGCGCACCACGTCCGTGCGAATCGCCCTGCTGGCGGTGGCCACGGTCCTGGCGCTCACGTCACCGTCGGTGTGGCTGCTCGTCGTGGTCGCGGCCCTCGAAGGCGCGTTGCTCGGTCTGGGCACGCCGTCGTTCGGCACGCTGATGCCGCGCATGGTCGACGGCGACCAGCTCGGCCGGGCGAACTCCGTGCGCACCATGGTTGCCCGGTTCGCGCCGATCATCGGCTCCCCGTTCGGTGCGTGGCTCGTCGCCGAGGGGCAGCTGCCGGTGGCGCTGGGCGTCGTGACGGTCGGGTGCGTGGTCGCGCTGCTGTGCCTGGTGCCGGTCACGAAGGAGCTGTCCGCGCCGACCGGTGCGCCGAGCGGGGTGCCGATGTGGAAGCGCACCGGCGACGGGCTGAAGCTGCTCCGCTCCGACCGCAAGCTGCGCCTGCTGTTCCTCTCCGCGCTGTGCCTCGACTTCGCGTTCGCGTGGCCGATGAACCCCGGCCTGCCGGTGCTCGTGATCGACCGCGGCTGGCAGGTCTCCGCCGTGGGACTGGTGATCGCCTGCTGGGCAGGAGGCGCGCTGGCCGGTGCCGGCATCAGCGCCGTCGTCGGCGAACGGGTGCCGTTGTCGGTCCGGCTCGTGGGCAGCGGTGTCGGCATCGGCGTGCTGCTGGTGGCGATGGTGCTCGCCCCGAACCTGGCCCTGATGGCCGGTCTGTCCGCCGCCCTCGGCGTCTGCTCCGGGCTCAACGGCCCCGCCGCCGTCACGCTCTACCAGAAGGCCGCACCGGCCGACCGGCTCGGCACCGCGATGGCGATGCTCGCGCTGGCGGGCATCGGCTGCGCCCCCTTCGCCTACGCCCTCTCCGGCGCCCTCGCCGGCCTCACCTCGCCCGAGCTCGCCTGGGCGGTCACCGCGCTGGTCGCGTTCGGCGGGCCGATCGCGGCCGCCCGCGCGCTGCGGATCCCGTCGGCCTAGAAAGGAAAGCCTCCCATGTCCGCACTGTCGTTCGGCCAGCAACGGTTGTGGTTCCTCGACCAGCTCGACGGTCCTGGCTCCGCCTACAACGTCCCGGTCGCCCTGCGGCTGCGCGGACCCCTTTCCATCCCCGCCCTGCGCGCCGCCGTCGCCGACGTGGTGGAGCGGCACGAGGTGCTGCGCACGGTCGTCCCCGTCGTGGACGGGACGCCGGGGCACCTCGTGGTGGCAGACGCGCGGCCGCCGTTCGAGGTGGTCGACGCGGAACTGCCCGCGGAGCTCGTGGCGGCGGCGACGCGGCCGTTCGACCTCGCGACCGAGATCCCGGTGCGCACCACGCTGTTCCGGGCCGGGCCGGACGAGCACGTGCTGCTGATGCTGCTGCACCACATCGCGGCTGACGGTGGCTCGTTCGGTCCGCTGCTGCGCGACCTCGACGCCGCCTACACCGCGCGGACCGCGGGCACCTCGCCGGACTGGGCGCCGCTCGAGGTCCAGTACGGGGACTTCGCCCTGTGGCAGCGCGAGGTGCTCGGGGACGAGGACGACCCGGACAGCCTGCTGGCCGAGCAGCTGACGTACTGGACCGAGCGGCTGGCCGGCCTGCCCGAGCGGATCTCGTTGCCCGCCAACGGCAACGGCACGGGCGCCGGCATCGTCGAGGTGGAGCTGCCGGCCGCGCTGTGCGCACGGCTGGGCGAGGCCACACGGGCGGCGAGCTGCACCCCGTTCGTCGGTCTGCAGGCGGCGGTCAGCGCCGTACTGGGCCTGAACGGCGCGGGACCGGACGTCGTGCTCGGCACCCCGGTGTCCGGCCGGCAGGACCCCGTGCTGGACGACCTGATCGGGTTCTTCGGCAACACCCTCGCGCTGCGCACCGACCTCGCCGGAGATCCCGGTTTCGGCGAGGTGCTGCGCCGTGCCAAGGACAGCGCGTTCGACGCCTACGCCCACCAGGACGTGCCGTTCGAACGGGTCGTCGAGCGGCTCGGCGTGGACCGCGCCTCCAGCGCCCACCCCGTCTACCAGGTGATGCTGGTGCTGCAGGAGGACTCGGCCCCGCCGCGGCTCGGCGGGCTCGACGTCGCCGTGGAGCCGCTCGACCTCGCGGCGGCCAAGCTCGACCTGAGCGTGGTGTTCGCCCGCCGTGCCGACGGCGGGATGGACTGCCAGCTCGAGTACGCCGCCGACCGGCTTGACCGCGCGTTCGTCGCGCACCTCGGTGAGAGCCTGGTCCGCCTGCTCGACCTCGCACTGTCCACTCCGGACGTTCCGCTGTCCCGCCTGGGACTGCCGGTCGCGCCTGCCCCGGCGCGCGAGGAGGCGCCGGTCCGGGTCGAGGAGGCACCGGTCCGCCGGCAGCCGCGCGACGAGCGCGAGCGAATCCTTTGTGGACTCTTCGCCGACGTGCTCGGTCTGGACTCGGTCGGCGTGCACGACGGGTTCTTCGCCCTGGGCGGGCATTCGCTGCTGGCGACCCGGCTGCTGAGCCGCGTCCGCGCGACGCTGGGCGCCGAGGTGGGGCTGCGCGCCTTCTTCCGCGCGCCGACCGTCGCCGGGGTCGCCGCCGCGCTCGACAAGGCCTCGGGTGCGGCGCTGCCGGCGCTGGTCGCCCGGCCGCGCCCGGAGGTCGTGCCGCTGTCGCCGGCCCAGCAGGGCCTGTGGTTCCTCGCCGGCGTGCGCGGCCAGGACCGCGCGTACACGATCCCGTTGACGCTGCGCCTGACCGGACGCGTCGACGTGCCCGCGCTGTCCGCCGCCCTGCGCGACGTCGTCACCCGGCACGAGAGCCTGCGCACGGTGTTCCCGGCCGTCGACGGGCAGCCGTGCCAGCACGTCCTTGCGGAGTTCGGCGACGTGCTGACCGCGCGCCGGTGCCCCGCCGCCGACCTCGACCACCTCGTCGACGAGGCGGCCCGCGCGCCGTTCGACCTCGCCACCGACCTCCCGCTGCGCGCCACCCTGCTGTCCACGAGCGACACCGAGTCGGTGCTCGTGCTGGCCCTGCACCACATCGCGGGCGACGGTGCGTCGAGCGGCCCTCTGCTGCGCGACCTCGGCATCGCCTATGAAGCGCGGCTCGCGGGCCGTGCGCCCGGCTGGGCACCGTTGGCCGTGCAGTACGCCGACTACGCGCTGTGGCAACGCGAACTGGACCTCGACGGCCGCGTGGAGCACTGGAAGACGGTGCTCGCCGGTCTGCCCGAGGAGCTGGCCCTGCCCTATGACCGGTCCCGCCCGGCCGAGCCGACGCACGCCAAGGACGCCGTCACCGCGCACGTCGGCGCGGACACCCACGCCGCTCTCGCCGCCCTGGCGCGCGCCAACCAGGCGACCCTGTTCATGGTCGTGCACGCCGCGCTCGCGACCGCGCTGACCCGCCTGGGCGCGGGCACCGACGTCGTCATCGGCACGCCCGTCGCGGGCCGCGCCGACGAGGTCCTCGACGACCTGGTCGGGTTCTTCGTCAACTCACTCGTGCTGCGCGTGGACACCGGTGGCGGCCCCGCCTTCACCGACCTGCTCGCCCGCGTCCGCGACACGGACCTCGCCGCCTACGCGGCCGCCGACGTGCCGTTCGACCGCCTGGTCAAGGAGCTCAACCCGCCGCGCGTGCTCGCCCGCCACCCGTTGTTCCAGGTGGCGCTGTCGCTGCTCGGCGGTGACGACTCGGGCGGCCCCGAACTGGCCGGGCTCGACGTCCACCTCGCCGACGGCGTGCAGGGCAACGCCAAGTTCGACCTCACCCTGACCGTCGACGAACGGCCGGGCGCCGCGGGCCTCGACTGCACGCTGGAGTTCGGCACCGACCTGTTCGACCCGGCCACCGCGCGCCGCCTGCTCACCGCCGTCATGCTCGTCCTCGACGCCGTCGCCGCGGACCCCGCCCGGCCCGTCGACCGCATCCCCGTCCTCGACGCCGGCGACGCGCTGGTCCTGCGGCAGGGCAACGACACCGCTGCGGCGTTCCCGGACGAGACCGTGCACGCCCTGTTCTCCGCCCGCGCCGCCGCCTGCCCCGACGCCGTCGCGCTGATCACCGGCGACACCGAGGTCTGCTACCGCGAGCTCGACGAGCGGTCCACCCGCGTCGCCCGCCACCTGCGCGAGTCCGGTGTGCGGCGCGGGGACGTCGTCGGCATCGCCCTGGAGCGCGACGCCGACCTCGTCGCCGCCGTGCTCGGCGTGTTCAAGGCGGGTGCCGCCTACACCGTGCTCGACCCCGCCCTGCCCGCCGACCGCGTCCGCGAGATCCGCGCCGACGCCGGTGTCGGCGAGACCCTCACCCCGGCGCGCATGGCCGTGGCCGCCGGCCTGTCCGCCGACCCGGTCGACGTCCCCGGCGCACCGACGGACGCGGCGTGCGTCATGTTCACCTCGGGCTCCACCGGCCGTCCCAAGGGAATCCTGGGCTCGCACCGCTCGATCGTGGCGAGCCTGCTCGCGCAGTCGTTCCTGGACTTCGGCGAGCACGAGGTGTGGCTGCAGTGCTCGCCGGCCTCCTGGGACGCGTTCGTGCTGGAGCTGTTCGGACCGCTGCTGACGGGCGCCTCCTGCGTGCTGCACCCCGGCTCGCGCCCCGAGCCCGCCGTCGTCGCCCGCCTCATCCCGCAGCACGACGTCACCACCGCCTACCTGTCGGCCAGCCTGTGCAACTACCTCGTCGACGAGCACCCGGAGGTCTTCGCCGGCGTGCGCCAGGTGATGACCGGCGGCGAGGCGGCCTCCGCCCGCCACGTCGGCGAACTGCTGCGGCGCCACCCGCACGTCCGGCTGGTCAACGGCTACGGCCCGGTCGAGACCATGATCATCGGCACGGCCTCCGTGCTGACCCCGGCCGACGCGCTCGGCCGCGCGGTCCCGATTGGCCGCTCGATCGCCAACAAGCGCACCCACGTGCTCGACGCGGCCCTCCAGCCCGTGCCCCCCGGCGTCGTGGGCGAGGTCTACCTGTCGGGCCTCGGCCTCGCCGAGGGTTACCTGGGCCAGGCCGGCCTGACCGCGGGCCGGTTCGTGACCAGCCCGTTCGACGGCCCCGGCGAGCGCATGTACCGCACCGGCGACCTGGCCCGCCGCCGGGCCGACGGCGTGCTGGAGTACGTCGGGCGCACCGACGACCAGGTGAAGATCCGCGGGTTCCGGGTGGAGCCGGGCGAGGTGGCCGCGGTGCTGACCCGGCACCCGGCCGTGGCGCAGGCCGCCGTGGTCGTGCGGGAGGACCGGCCCGGCGACAAGCGTCTGGTCGCCTACCTGGTGCCCGCGGATGGCGCGGCCGAAGCCCTCGACACCGCCGCGGTCCGCGCGCACGCCGCCGCCACCCTGCCCGACTACCTGGTGCCCGGCGCGTTCGTGGTGCTCGACGCCCTGCCGCTCACCCCCAACGGCAAGCTCGACCGCCGCGCCCTGCCCGCCCCGTCCACCGAGACCGCCGCCGAGGAGGCCCGGCCGCGCACGGCCCGCGAGGAGATCCTCTGCGCGATGTTCGCCGACCTGCTCGGCCTCGACGGCGTGGGCGTCCGCGACGGCTTCTTCGACCTCGGCGGCCACTCGCTGCTGGCGGCCAAGCTGATCGCCCGCGTCCGCACCACGTTCGGCGCCGAGCTCGCGCTGGCCGACTTGTTCGCCGAGCCCACCGTCGAGGGTGTCGCGGCCGCGGTGGACCGTGCCGCGGGCAGGCCCGTCCGGCCGGCGCTGGTCGCGGGGCCGCGGCCGCGGGTGCTGCCGCTGTCGCCCGCCCAGTCGCGGCTGTGGTTCCTCAACCGCCTGGAGAACCAGGGCGCGGGGTACGCCGTGCCGTTCGCGTTGCGCCTGAACGGGACGCTGGACCGCGAGGCGCTCACGGCCGCCCTGCACGACGTGGTCGGCCGGCACGAGGCGCTGCGCACCGTCTTCCCCGAGGTCGACGGGACGCCCTGCCAGCTCGTGCTCGACGAGTGGCGGCCCGCGCTGGACGTCGTCGAGCTCGACGGGGACCTCGACGCCGCGCTCGCCGACGCCGCGCGGCAGGAGTTCGACCTCGCGGTCGACGCTCCCGTGCGCACCACGTTGTTCGCCACCGGTCCCGACGAGCACGTCCTCCTCCTGCTGCTGCACCACATCGCGGTCGACGGCGCGTCGCTCGGGCCGCTGGTCCGTGACCTGCGCACGGCCTACACCGCACGGCTGCGGCAGGAAGAGCCCGGCTGGGCGCCGTTGCCGGTGCAGTACGCGGACTACACGCTGTGGCAGCGCGACCTGCTCGACTCCCTGCTCGCGGACCAGGTCGAGCACTGGCGCGGCGCGCTCGCGGGACTGCCCGACGAGCTGGCGCTGCCCACCGACCGCCCCCGCCCGGCCGTCGCGACCCACCGGGGCGGCACGGTGCCCGTCGAGATCGGCGCCGTGCTGCACGCGCGGTTGCTGGAGCTCGCGCGGGAGCACCGGGTCACGCTGTTCATGGTGCTGCAGGCCGCCCTGGCGACGCTGCTCACCCGTGTCGGCGCGGGCACCGACATCCCGATCGGCACGCCGGTCGCGGGCCGAGCGGACCGCGCGCTCGACGACGTCGTCGGGTTCTTCGTGAACACCCTCGTGCTGCGCGTCGACACCGCGGGCGACCCCGCGTTCACCGACCTGCTCGCCAGGGTCCGCGACACCGACCTGCGCGCGTTCGAGCACCAGGACGTGCCGTTCGAACGGCTCGTGCGGGAGCTGAACCCGGCCCGGTCGCTCGCCCGGCACCCGCTCTTCCAGGTGTCGCTGGTGCTGCAGAACAACGACCAGGCCGACCTGTCCCTGCCGGGCCTCGAAGTCACCGAGCACGAGCTCGGCGCGGAAAGCGTGAAGTTCGACCTCGGGCTGGGCTTCGCCGAGACGCCCGGTGGCGGTCTCGGCGGGTCGCTCGCCTACTCCGCCGACCTGTTCGACGCCGGCACCGCGCGGGACCTCGCCGACCGGTTCGTGCGCGTGCTGGCCGCCGTCGCCGCCGACCCCGGCCTGCGCACCCGCGAGATCGACGTCCTCGACGCCTCCGAACGCACGCGGATCCTGGCGGACTGGAACGACACCGGCGCCGACGTGCCCGCCACGACCCTGCCGGCCCTCTTCGCCGCGCAGGTCGCCCGCACGCCGGACGCCCCCGCCGTCCGGTTCGAGGGCGAGGTCCTGACCTACGCCGAACTGGACGACCGCGCCACCGCGCTGGCCCGCGCCCTGCACCACGCGGGTGCCGCACCCGGCCGCACGGTCGGAGTGGCGCTGCCGCGGTCGCTCGAGCTGATCGTCGCGCTGCACGCCGTGCACAAGGCGGGCGCGGCCTACCTGCCCGTCGACCCCGGCTACCCGGCCGACCGGGTGGCGCACATGGTCTCCGACGCCGCGCCGGTGCTCGTGCTCACGCCGGAGTCGCTGGCCGCACTCCCCGCCGTGACCGACCACGCCCCGCTGCCGTCGGCGACCCCGGACGACGCGGCGTACGTCATCTACACCTCCGGCTCCACCGGCAAGCCCAAGGGCGTGGTCGTCCCGCACTCCGGCATCGTGAACCGCCTGCTGTGGATGCAGGACCAGTACCGCCTCACCCCGGCGGACCGCGTCCTGCAGAAGACCCCGTCGAGCTTCGACGTGTCGGTGTGGGAGTTCTTCTGGCCGCTGATCACCGGTGCGCTCCTGGTCGTGGCGCGGCCCGAGGGGCACAAGGACCCGGCCTACCTGGCCGACCTGATCGAGGACACGGGCGTCACGGTCGCCCACTTCGTCCCGTCGATGCTGGAGGTCTTCACCGCCTCCGTCGACGCGGGCCGCTGCCCGAGCCTGCGCCAGGTCGTCTGCAGCGGCGAGGCACTGCCGACGCCGCTGGCCGAGCGCTTCGCCACGTCGTTCGGCGCGCACCTCGACAACCTCTACGGCCCCACCGAGGCGTCCGTGGACGTCACCTGGCAGCGCTTCCGGCACGACCCGACGCCGTCCGTCCCCATCGGGCGCCCGGTGTGGAACACGCAGGTCTACGTCCTCGACCCGGCCCTGTCCCCGGTGCCCGCCGGCGCGACCGGCGAGCTGTACCTCTCCGGCACGCAGCTCGCCACCGGCTACCTCAACCGGCCCGCCACCACGGGCCAGCGCTTCGTCCCGAACCCGCACCGGCCGGGCGAGCGCATGTACCGCACCGGCGACCTGGTCCGCTGGCACGCCGACGGCGTGCTGGAGTACCTCGGCCGCACCGACGACCAGGTCAAGATCCGCGGCGTCCGGATCGAGCTGGGCGAGGTCGCCGCCGCCGTCGCGGCCCACCCGTCGGTGGTCCAGGCGGCCGCCGTGGTCCGCGAGGACCGCCCCGGCGACAAGCGGCTCGTCGTCTACGCCGTGCCCGCGGGCGTCGACACCGCCGCGGTGCGCGAGTTCGCGGCGCGGTCACTGCCCGAGGCGATGGTCCCCGCGGCCGTCGTCGGGATGGACGAGCTGCCGCTGAGCCCGTCCGGCAAGCTCGACCGCAGGGCGTTGCCCGCGCCCGACTTCACCCGCACACCCACCCGCGCGCCGCGCGACCATCGCGAACGCGTCCTGTGCGCGCTGTTCGCCGACGTCCTCGGCCTGGACTCGGTCGGGGTCGACGACGACTTCTTCGACCTCGGCGGTCACTCGCTGCTCGCCACCCGCCTCGTCGACCGCGTCCGCCGCGCCCTGGGCGTGCGCGCCACCATCCGCGCCGTCTTCGACTCCCCCACCCCGGCGGGACTGGCCACCCGCCTCGACGAGGCCGGCGCCGACCCGCTCAACGTCCTGCTCCCGTTGCGCACCACCGGTTCCCGGGCGCCGCTGTTCTGCGTCCACCCCGCTGCGGGCATCGGCTGGGTCTACTCCGGACTGCTCCGCCACCTCGACGACCGCCCCGTCCACGCCCTGCAGTCCCGTGCCCTCACCGAACCCTGGACCGGCACGATGGACGAGATGGTCAAGGACTACGTGGCCGAGATCCGCGCCGTGCAGCCCGAGGGTCCCTACCACCTGCTGGGCTGGTCCTTCGGCGGACAGGTCGCCCACGCGATCGCCACCCGCCTGCAGGCCGAGAACGCGGAGGTGGCGTTCCTGGCCCTGCTCGACGGCTACCCCGGCACCCCCGGCTCAGGCCCCGCCGACACCGATCCCACCGCCGACCTCCTGGCATCGCTGGGCCGCACCTCGCTCGACGACCTGGTCCCCGTCCTCGGCGCCCGCGCCGTGGCGGCCCTCCCGGCCGTCTTCGCCCACAACCGCCACCTCTCCGACACCCACGTCCCCACGACCCCTTACCGCGGCGACGCCCTGTTCTTCCTGGCGACCGAGGGCCGCACCGACTCCTCACCGCACCCCGACGCGTGGGCGCCGCACCTCACCGGCACCCTCCACCTCCACCCCGTCGCCACCACTCACGGCGCCATGACCCACCCCGCCCCCATGTCCGAGATCGCGGCCACCATCGCCGACCACCTGAACAGCTGACCGACCGGCGCCGCCCTCAGTCCACAAAGGACGGGGGCGGCCCTTCGGAATTCGATCATCGGGTGCGGCCGCGTCAACTACGCTGCGATCATGCTTCCCACTGTCCGTGAGGCCCGCGAGGACGACTGGCCACAGATCTGGCCGATCATCCACGACGTCATCACCCAGCAGGAGACCATCCCCTACGACCCCGGCATGAGCGAGTCCGCGGCCCAGCGGATGTGGATGCTGCCCGCACCGGCGAGAGTGGTCGTGGCGGGCGAGGACGAGGTGCTCGGCACCGCGAACATGTACGCCAACCGCGGCGGCCCGGGCAACCACGTCGCGTCCGGCACCCTGATGGTCGCCGAGCAGGCCCGCGGCAAGGGCGTGGGCCGCGCCCTCACCACCGACATGATCGACTGGGCGCGGGGCGCCGGGTTCGCCGCGATCCAGTTCAACGCGGTCGTCGACACGAACGCGGCGGCCCTGCACCTCTACGAGAGCCTCGGGTTCGTGACCCTCGGCACGGCACCCAGGGCGTTCCGCCACCCGACGCACGGGCTGGTGGGCCTGCGGATCCTGTGGCTCGACCTCTGACCGGTGGCACGGGCACTGGGCGTTCTCGTGACGGGGCTCGTCCTGCTCGTCCTCTTCGGCGTGGGCGCGGTGCTGCTGGAGGACCGCGGCGCGGACCTCGAAGCGCGCGGCACCCGCGTCGAGGGGGTCGTGCTCGCCGTGCAGGGCGGTGGCCGCTCGGCGTGGACGGCCGACGTCCGCTACCGCGCGGACGGCCAGGTACGGGAGGAACAGGTCGCGCTGGGCGACTCCGGCCCCACGACCAGGCCGGGCGACAGGGTCACGGTGATCTACGACCCTGCCGACCCCGGCAACGTCGCCCTGTGGGGCACGCACAACGACCCGGGCTGGGCCAGCGCGATCATGGCCGTGCTGGCCGTGGGCACCGTGGCCGGGCTGACCGCCGGCCCTGTCCTGCTGTACCGGGCCGTCCGCGATCGGCGCCGCGCGACCTGACGCACCGCGTGTTGCACGTGACGCGACGGCATGTGTTGTGCTTCGAGGCACCACAGCTCGAAAGGCTCCACACGCGATGCACCTGTCCTTCACGCCCCACCGCCGGGTCAAGATCGGCGACGCCGCCGTGTTCGCCGGAACGACCCCGCGGGCCATCCGCCACTATCACCAGATCGGCCTGCTGCCCGAACCCGAGCGCGGCGCCGACGGCCGCCGCCGCTACGGCAACGACGACATGATCCGCCTGCTGTGGATCCGCCGGATGGCGGAGACCGGCATCCGGCTCGACGACATGCGCACCGCTTTCGACGACGCCCAGGGCATCGACGAGAGCCTGACCCGGCTCGAGGAGAGCCTGGCGGCGCAGGAGGCCGAGATCCGGCGCCAGCGCGCGACCCTGCAGCGCCTGCGCGCCGTGGGCAGTCCGCTGGGGCTGCTCTCGGAGCAGGTGGCGGACCGGCTCCGCCACCTGCCGCCCGGCGCGCTGCGCCCGGCCGAGCTGGACACCCTGATGGTCACCGAGCGGATCCTGGGCCCGCTCGGCGCCGCCGTCCAGGCGGGTGCGCTGGCTGTGCTGGCCACCCACCCCGAGCTGCGCGCCGAGGAGGACCGCCTCGAAGCGGCCGAGGCGGCCCTCGACGACGGGGTCGCGCCCGACGACCCGCGCGTGGAGGAGCTCGCCCAGCAACGGTTCGCGCACCACAAGGCACTGAGCCAGGCCTGTTCGGCGGCCGGGTTGGACGAGGCCGACGAGGAACTCTTCGACGCCTACGAGGACGATGTCGTGGAAGAGCGGCGGATGAGCGCTTTCGAGGCGTTCACCAAGTGGCCCTCCGACTTCTCGGCCGCCCGGATCCGCTGCGCCGAACGCGCGGGCGAGCTCATCGGGCAGGACCTCGCGAACGCTTGACGGTCACGGCTTCGGCACTGGTGCGCCGGCGCAGCCGCTCGTCGTCGTGCGGCCCGTGTCGAAGAACGTCACCGCGTCGTCGGCGCAGGGCAGGTCCTGCAACGAACCGTGCGCGTCGTCCTCGATCGTCATCAGGTCACCGCCGATGCGCGCTCGCATCTCGTACGCCCAGCCGATCGGCGTGACCGGCTCGTAGAGGTGGCCGACCAGCTGCACCGCGCTCGAGCCGGGCCGGACGTCCCACGGCGTTCCCGAGGTGGGCCAGCCGACGCAGCGCTGCTCGTAGAGGCCGAACCGGCCCGCGACCGGGAAGCGCCCGGCCCGTTCCTCGTGGTGGCGCCAGACGGTCTCGAAGTCGCGCGCGCTCGGGGAGTCGTTGCACAGCAGGGCGGTCTGCGGGAACGGGTCGTACCGGCGGACGTCCGCGTCCCAGCCGAGGCCGTCCGGCCGCTCGCGTGCGGCGACCGCTCCCGCGTCCCGGATGGACCCGAGCTGCCGGGCGAGACCGGCCCACTCCCGGCGCGGGTTGGCGTACATCATGTTCACGGTGTCGCCGTCGACGACGCTGCCGTCCGGCAGGGTGCGCGGGTGGGCGGCCAGCTCGGCGCGCAGGTCCAGAAGAGCTTGCGCCACAGCGGTTTGGGTCGCTCCGAAGTGGTAGACGGTGTCATAGCGGGCGATCCAGGCGGCGAACTCGTGGAAGGTGTTCTCGCCCGCGTTCGCCTGGCCGTCGTCCATCGTGCGCACGTCGAGCACCGGCGGCACCACCGAGTCGAGCAGCATCCTGTCCACGTGCCCGTCGAACAACGTCCGGTACACCGCGCCGAGGCCGGTGCCCCACGAGACGCCGTAGTAGCCGATCTTCGCCTCTCCGAGCGCCGCGCGGACGACATCCATGTCCCGGGCGACGTTCTCGGTCGTCAGTGAGCGCACCAGGTCCGGGTCGCGGTCGAAGCACTCGCGGTTGCGCCGGGAGTCGCGTTCGGCGGTGAAGCGGGCGCGTTCCTTCGGCGAGAGGGCCGGGTCCGGCTGCGTCTCGTCCCGTTCGCACGCGACGGCCGTGCTGTAGCCGATGCCGCGCGGGTCGAAGCCGATCAGGTCGTGGTGGGCGTTGAGCCCGGCCGCCTTGCTCTCGGCGAGGTGCCGGGGCATCGTCACGCCCTGCTGTCCCGGCCCGCCGGGGTTCACGAGGATCACGCCCCGGCGATCTGCGGTGGCTTTGAGCCTGCTGACCGCGATCTCGATCTGCCTGCCGCCGGGGTGGGCGTGGTCGAGCGGCACCCGCACCACCGCGCACTCGGTGCGCTGGTCCTCCGGATCCCACCCAGCCGCGGTCGTCGCGCACGGCCTCCAGCCGAGGGGCGCGGCGGCGGACGCGACTCCTCCGGTGCAGAGGGCGAGCACGGAGCTCGTCACGACGGCCGCGGACAGCAGGGGACGCACCGGGTGCCTCCAGCGATAGGGGATCTTGATCGCCTCGATGGTCCGGTGGCGGCGTCCGCGCGGACAACAGCCTCGGGGATGGTGTCGCGTCAGACCACGGGCTGACGCCGGCCTAGTGCCCGAACAGGCGCACGCTCTCCTCGGCGCGGTTCAGCGCCCCCAGCAGCGCGGCGCGTCCCAGGTCGTCGATGTCGCGGGTCAGCGCGTCCGTCGCGGCGTCCCCGCCCTGCCGGAGCCGGTCGACCAGCTCGCGGTGGACGGCGGCGAGGCTCGTCGCGTCGAAGTCGGGCCGGACGAACGTGAGCAGCAGCCGCACCTCGTCCTCGCAACGGCGGTAGCTGTCGAGCAGGTGCCGGTTGCCCGCGGCCGCGACGATCGCCCGGTGCACGGCGCTGTGCGCGTTGGTCAGCTCCCGCCACGACGGGCGCGGCGACCGCTCGGCCAGCGCTTCCAGACGTTCGACCTCGGCGAGCACCGGTGCCAGGTCCGCACCCGCGGCGAGCGCCATCCGCAGCGCGCCGAGCTCGAGGACCTTGCGGTAGTCGAAGATCTCGTCGATGCGGGCCTTGCTCAGCGGTGCGACGACCGCGCCGCGGTGCCGTTCGTGCGCCACCAGTCCACGCTCGACGAGCAGCCGCAGCGCCGACCGCACGGTGTGCCGGCCGACGTCGAACCGGGCGGCCAGGTCCTCCTCCCGGAACCGGGTGCCGACCGGGTGCGCGCCGTCGAGCAGTTCGCCCCGCAGAGCCGCGGCGATCCGCTGCGGAGCGGCCATGGCATCGTTCACACCGCAGATTGTGTCACAATCATGGAGACGTTGTTGCACAATCCAGGGGGTCCACCATGCGAAGCGACGAGACGCGCGGGTACGGCGACTCCGGCCCTCCGGTGCTGCTCCTGCCCGGCGGCGCCGAGTCGTGCGACGGCTTCTTCCCCGGCCTGCGCGAGGGCCTGGCGACGACGGCACAGGTGATCGAGCACGACCGGCCCGGCACCGGAAGCTCCACAGTGGACGGTTCGCTGGCCGGCGCCCCGGCCGCACTCGCCGCGGTGATCGAAGAACTGGGGCGGGGTCCGGTCGTCGTGGTCGGCCAGAGCCTGGGCGGCGCGGTCGGCGTGCTGCTCGCGCGCGAGCACCCCGAGCTCGTCACGGGCCTGGTGCTGCTCGACCCCACGCCCATCAACGAACCGCGCTCGTGCGCGCAGATCGAACGCATGATGGGCGTGCTCGGCAGGGCGGCCGCGGTGCCCGGCCTGCGCACCCTGGTCGCCGCGTCGTTCCGCAAGGCCGCACTGCGGACCGCGCGAGGCCTGCGCCCCGACTGCGCCGCCGCGGCCGAACGCACGGCACAGCTGGACATCCCGCGGCTCGCCCGCGCGGTCCGCGGCCTGACCACGCTCTCCCAGGGACTGCGGGAGGCCGAGCTACCGCAGCGCCCCGCGGTGGTGGTGACGGCCGAGCGCAAGCCGGACCACGTGGTCCGCCGCGCCCACGCCCGGCTCGCCACCGCGTTCGGCGGCGAGCTCGTCAGCTGGCCGGGCGCGACGCACAGCGTCCACCTCGACCACCCCGACGAGGTGCTGGCGACCGTGCGCGACCTCGTCGGCCGGGTCGCCGCGGCCGGCTGACCGCGCTCTCACCTCACGGTGATGTTGGAGCTGCCGCTGCTGCGGTACCCCTCGGTCGCCATGATCATGTAGTAGCTGAAGTTGCCGAGGCGCATGTTCGCGCGGTTCCAGGCGTCGAAGTGGTTGCCGGTGGTGATGGACCCACCGGTCCGCCGCTGCTGCCGGACGCTCCAGAACTGCGGGAAGGTCTTGTTGTTGCCTTCTACCGACGGCGCGTTGTACCGCATCGTCTGGTAGATGTCGTACGTGCCGCCGTCGGTGGTGACCGTGCCTTTGTACGTGCCGGTCGGCCGGTAGTTCCCCCAGTTGTCGACGATGTAGTACTCGACGAGCGGGTTCGACGTCCACCCGTACAGGGTCAGGTACGCGTTGCCGGAGGGGGCGAAGCTGCCGGAGTAGTTCACCGTGCGCCGGGAGCCGTTGCTCCAGCCCTTGCCCCCGACGAAGTTGCCGACGTTGCTCCACGAGGTGCTGTAGTTGCCACCTCCCCCGAAGTCCATGCAGACCCGGCCGCCGCCGTCGGTCCAGAACGAGTAGTAGTAACCGCCGTTGTTGCCCGTCTGGCTCGAACAGGTGGCGGCGACGCCGACATCCGCCGCGGCGACGCCGGGCGTCAGCGCCACGACCGCCGCGAGGCAGACGCGGAAAGCGACTTTCAACATGTTCGGCACTCCTGGAAGAATTCGATCGGGAATTGTCGAATCGATTCGAACATCTCCTGCTTGGCCATTGATGTTTATCGACCGTAGCAGCGAGAGCACAAAGCCGTAAGGCCGCTCGGATGTTTCGAAACTTCATCGCCGATCATGCGCGTCGCTTCTTTTCGTCATTAATTCCGAATACGACGAAGCTGCGCACCGAAGGAGTGTGAGCGCTAACAGATCCACGCAGGCGCGATCGTCGAACATGCCGTCGAACGAGCGTTAACGCTAACAACGATGGTTGACCGCCGTAGCAGGACGTGGCTAGGTTCGCTCGCAGGCCGTCCGCCACCGGTGTCGTTCGCCGAGCAACTGGAGCGCCCCCATGTCCTCATCGTTGAGCCGACGCGGTTTCCTGAACGCCGCCGGAGTGGCCGCCGTCGCCACCGCCCTGCCGCCACTCACGGCGAATCCGGCCCAGGCGGCCGCCCCTCCCGCCCGCCCCGATCTCGGCGTGTCCGCCTTCGCCTTCGACCTCTCCGAGGTGCGGCTGACGGCGGGACGGTGGCTCGAGAACCAGCAGCGCACGCTGGCCTACCTCCGGTTCGTCGACACCGAGCGGCTGCTCTACAACTTCCGCGCGAACCACCGGCTGTCCACGAACGGCGCCGCGGCGCTCGGCGGCTGGGAGGCACCGGACTTCCCGTTCCGCACGCACAGCCAGGGGCACTTCCTCACGGCCTGGGCCCAGGCGTGGGCGGTGCTGGGCGACACGACGTGCCGGGACAAGGCGAACCTCGTGGTGGCCGAACTGGCCCGGTGCCAGGCGAACAACGCGGCGGCGGGCTTCACCGCCGGCTACCTGTCGGGGTTCCCGGAGTCGGACTTCGACGCGCTGGAGGCCGGGACGCCGAAGTCCGTGTCGTACTACTCGCTGCACAAGACGCTCGCCGGGCTGCTGGACGTCTGGCGGCTGCTCGGCAACACGCAGGCGCGTGACGTGCTGCTGCGGTTCGCCGCGTGGGTGGACTGGCGCACGGCCCGGCTGTCCTACAGCACGATGCAGCGCGTCCTGGGCACCGAGTTCGGCGGGATGAACGCCGTGCTCACCGACCTCTACCAGCAGACCGGCGACGCGCGCTGGCTCGCGACGGCACAGCGGTTCGACCACGCCGCCGTGTTCGACCCGCTCGCCGCGGGCCAGGACCGGCTGAACGGCCTGCACGCCAACACGCAGGTGCCCAAGTGGATCGGCGCGGCGCGGGAGTACAAGGCGACCGGGACAACGAGGTACCGCGACATCGCCGTCAACGCCTGGAACATCACCGTCGGCGCCCACACCTACGTGATCGGCGGCAACAGCCAGGCCGAGCACTTCCGCTCCCCCAACGCCATCGCCGCCTACCTGTCCACGGACGCGTGCGAGGCGTGCAACACCTACAACATGCTGGAGCTGACGCGCGAGCTGTGGCTGACCGACCCCGGCCGTGCCGCCTACTTCGACTACTACGAACGCGCCCTGCTCAACCACCTGATCGGCCAGCAGAACCCGGCGGACCCGCACGGCCACATCTGCTACTTCACCGGCCTGAACCCCGGCCACCGGCGCGGCAACACGGGACCGGCGTGGGGCGGCGGGAACTGGAGCACGGACTACGGCACGTTCTGGTGCTGCCAGGGCACCGGGATCGAGACGAACACCAAGCTCGCGGACTCGATCTACTTCCACAACGGCACCACGCTGACGGTGAACCTCTACACGCCGTCGGTGCTCACGTGGACCTCCCGCGGCATCACGGTCACCCAGACCACGACCTACCCCGCGAGCGACACGACGACGCTGACCGTCACCGGCAACGCGGGCGGCTCGTGGACCCTGAGGCTGCGCATCCCCGCCTGGACCGCGAACGCGGTGATCAGCGTCAACGGCGTCGCCCAGAACGTGACCGCGACGCCCGGCACCTACGCATCCCTGACCAGGACTTGGACCTCCGGCGACGTGGTGACGCTCCGGCTGCCGATGCGCGTGGTCGTCCAGCCCTCCAACGACAACGCGAACGTCGTGGCCCTCACGTACGGCCCCGCGGTGCTGGCGGGCAACTACGGCAACACCAGCCTGTCCTCGTTGCCCTCGCTCGACACCGGGTCCGTCACCCGCACCAGTTCCTCGGCGCTGACGTTCACCGCCAGGGCGAACGGCGCGCAGGTGAACCTCGGGCCGTTCCACGACGCGCACGGGTTCAACTACACCGTCTACTGGCGCACCGGCGCGACGACGAGCCACCGGTTGCAGAACGCGGGCACCGGCATGGTGCTCGGCGTCCAGAACATGTCCACTTCGGACGGTGGGCTGGCCGTGCAGTGGCACGACAGCGGCACCGCCGACCACGACTGGGAGCTGATCCCCGACGGCGCGGACGTGCGGCTGCGCAACGTCCACAGCGGCAAGGTGCTGGGCGTCGAGAACATGTCCACCGCGGACAACGCGAGGGTGCTGCAGTGGTCGGACAACGGCACGGCCGACCACAGGTGGACGCTGATCCCCAACGGGGACGGCACCTACAAGGTCCGCAACGCCCACAGCGGCAAGCTGCTCGGCGTCCTCAACGGGTCGAGCGCGGCGGGAGCGCAGGTCGTGCAGGACCCGGACAACGGCTCCGCGGACAACCGCTGGCGCCTGATCGCCAACTGAGTGCGCCGGGCTTCACCTCGGCCCGCACAATCCGTCGTCCACCCTGGTCACCAGCCAGGCCACAGTGGAGGATGACCCGATGAGCGACGGGAGGCGCGGCCGGCCGAACGGGCCCACGGGGCCCGTGATCGGCCGCGCGCTGCAGCTCCTCGACGCGTTCGACGCCGAGCACCGCGCGCTGACGCTGAGCGACCTGGCCCGCCGGGCGGACATGCCGTTGTCGACGGCCCACCGGCTGCTGCAGGAGCTGTGTGCGTGGGGCGCGGTCGAACGCGACGGCGACGGGCTCTACCAGGTCGGTCTGCGGTTGTGGGAGCTCGGCTCGCTCGCGCCGCGCGGACCGGGCCTGCGCGAGACCGCGCTGCCGTACCTGGAGGACCTCTGCCAGATCACCAGGGAGAACGTGCAGCTCGCGGTGCGGGAGGGCACGGAGGTCGTCTTCGTGGAACGGATCGCCGGGTTCGGGTCGGTGCCGGTGCTCACCCGCGTCGGCGGCCGGTGGGCGCTCACCTCCACCGGGGTCGGGCTGGTGCTGCTCGCGCACGCGGCGCCCGAGGTGCAGGAGGAGGTGCTCACCGGGCCGATCGAGCACCACACCGCGAAGACCGTCACGGACCCGGCCCAGCTGCGCAGGATGCTCGCCGCCGTCCGGACGCACGGCTACTCGGTCAGCGACCGGCAGGTCACGATGGACGCGCTGTCCGTCGGGGCGCCGATCCGCCGCGGCGACGGCGAGGTGGTCGCGGCGGTGTCGCTGGTCGTGCGGCACGGCAGCGCCACCGCGCACGGGCTCGCCGGACTGGTGCGCACCTGCGCCCAGGCGATCTCCCGCGCGCTGCGCGCGTGAGCCTTCCATTTTCCGGAAACCGCGCTACGGCTCGGGCGGTGGTCTCCGCCACCCTGTGGCTCCCCACCACGAGGAGGCCCACCCCGATGACCTGGTTCCCCCGCGACCAGTGGTACGTCGCCGCCTACGGCTCCGAGATCGCGCACGACCTGTTCAGCCGCACCGTCTGCGGCGAGCCGATCCTGTTCTGGCGCACGCGCGAAGGCACCGTGACGGCGATGCCCGATCGCTGCGTGCACCGCCGCTTCCCGCTGTCCCAGGCGCCTTCGCGGCTCGTCGACGACCAGGTCGTCTGCGGCTACCACGGCTTCACCTACGACGCCACCGGCAAGTGCGTGGCCGTACCGGGCCAGACGCGCGTGCCGCGCACCGCGCGCCTGCTGCCGTACCCCGTCGTGGAGCAGGACTCGTTCGTCTGGGTGTTCATCGGCGACCCGGCCGGCGCCGACGCGTCCCGGATCGCCCGCGCGCCGTGGCTCGTCGACCCGGCCTACACGACGGTGTGCGGGATGGAACCGTTGCAGGCCCGGTACGAGCTGCTCGTCGACAACCTGCTGGACCTCTCGCACGAGACCTACCTGCACGGCGGGTACATCGGGACGCCGGAGGTCGCGTCGACCCCCATCACGACCGAGGTCGACGAGGACGCCGGCATCGTCTACGTGTCGCGGCACATGGACGACGCGGAGTGCCCGCCGTTCTACTCGAAGTCGACCGGGCTGCAGGGCAGGATCGCGCGCTGGCAGGACATCGAGTACACGCCGCCGTGCCTGTACAAGCTGCACAGCCGCATCGCGCCGGTCGGGTCCGTGCCCCGCGCCGACGGCACCGACCCCGACGCGTTCCACGTCGAGGTCGTCTACGCGATCACGCCGGAGACGGAGACCTCGACGCACGACTTCTGGGCCGTGGCACGGGACTTCGCGCTCGGCGACGAGGAGGTGTCGGCGTTCCTGGCCGACAGCAACAGGACCGTGGTGCTGCAGGACGTCGTGGCGTTGAACGTCCTGGAGAAGGTGATCGCCACCGAACCCGAGGGCTACCAGGAGCTGTCCATCAACATCGACACCGGCGGGCTCGCCGCGCGCCGGATGCTGAGCCGGTTGCGCGGCAAGTCGTGACCACGTCCACCGGCCGGATCTTCCGCATCCACTGGGTGCCCGGCACCGACCGGCTCCACGCGACGTGCCACTGCGCCGCCGAGCGCGAGTTCGAGGACCCGGTCGAGCTGTGGGACTGGCTGCTCGCGCACCCGGAGGGGCACACGCCGTGAAGTTGCTGCTGGACGGGAAGGAGACGGTCGCCGACGGCGTCGTGCTGCTGACGTTGCGGTGCCCGGACGGCGGTCCGGTGCCGGCGTGGGCTCCGGGCGCGCACGTCGACCTGGAGCTCGCGGACGGCGTGGTGCGCCAGTACTCGCTGTGCGGCGACCCGGCGGACACGTCGGCGCTGAAGGTGGCGGTGCTGCGCGAACCCGACGGACGCGGCGGGTCGCGGCACGTGCACGACGTGCTGGCGGTGGGCGACCTCGTCGACGTGAGCGAGCCGCGCAACCACTTCGAACTGGTGGAGGCCAAGCGCTACCTGTTCGTCGCGGGCGGGATCGGCATCACCCCGATCCTGCCGATGGTCGCGTGGGCCGAGGCGGCCGGGCACGACTGGCAGCTGGTCTACGGCGGCAGGACGCGCTCCTCCATGGCGTTCCTCGACGAACTGGCGCGGCGCGACAACGTCCTGGTCCGCCCGCAGGACGAGTACGGGCTGCTCGACCTGGAGGCGGTGCTGGCCGATCCCGCGCCGGGCACCGCGGTGTACTGCTGCGGGCCGGAGTCGTTGCTGCTCGCGGTCGAGGAGCGGTGCGCGGGGTGGCCTCGCGGGACCCTCCACGTCGAACGGTTCTCCCCGAAAACCGTTGTTACTCAAGGTGAACCGGACGAGTTCGAGGTCGAGCTGGCGAGGACGGGGGTTGTTCTCCGCGTACCGGCCGGGAATTCGATTCTCGACGTGCTCGAGAACGAAGGCGTGTCCGTGCTGTCGTCCTGCCGGGAAGGCACGTGCGGCACCTGTGAGACAACCGTGCTGGACGGCGTCCCGGAGCACCGCGATTCCGTTCTCACAGCGGAAGAACAGGAGTGCGCGGACGTGATGATGGTGTGCGTGTCGAGGTCTCGCTCACCACGTCTCGTCCTCGACCTCTGAGCAGACCGTCGCAAGTGGATCGTTCGTCGAACGACGCACGTTTTTGTTAGGCAAAAGTTTGACGTCCGTCAGGGATCTGCATACCTTCGAGAGCACTCGGAAGATCCGGATCCCTGACCGGAGGTCGACGGTGAAGGCACGTGGCACGACGTTGAAAGCCCTGCTCACAAGCATTCTGCTGATCGCCGCCTGCGCGGTGTTCGCCCCGCCCGCCACCGCGGCGGCGCTGGTCGAGGTGACGTCCTTCGGCGACAACCCGGGCAGGATGCGCATGCACGTCTACGTGCCGGACACCCGACCAGCCCGACCTGCCGTCGTGGTCGCCATGCACGGCTGCGGCGGATCTGGCCCGGGCTTCTACTCCGGCAGCGAGTTCGCCTCGCTCGCGGACCGCCACGGGTTCGTCGTGATCTACCCGAGCGCCCAGCAGGAAGCCGGGTTCGGCAAGTGCTTCGACACGTGGTCCGACGCGGCGAAGAGGCGCGGGGGCGGCAGCGACCCGGTCTCGATCGTCTCCATGGTCACGCACGTCCAGCAGCGCTACCAGGGCGATCCCGGCCGCGTCTTCGTCACCGGCTCGTCCTCCGGCGGCATGATGACGAACCACATGCTCGCCCTCTACCCCGACGTCTTCAAGGCGGGCGCGGCGTTCATGGGCGTGCCGTTCGACTGCTTCGCGAACGCCGCCGACTACCCACCGGGCGCCAGCCGGTGCACCGGCGGGAGCATGGACCGCACCCCGCGGCAGTGGGGCGACTCGGTGCGGCGGGTCAACCCCGGGTTCACCGGTCCGCGGCCGAAGGTCCAGCTGTGGCACGGCACCGCGGACACGCTCGTGCCGTACTCGTTGCTGCAGGAGTCGATGGAGCAGTGGACCGACGTGTTCGGCCTCAGCCAGACGCCGACGTCCACCGACACCCCGCGCCCCGGCTGGGACCGCGCCCGGCACGGGACCGCGGTCGAGGTCTACCGCGTCCAGGGCGCCGGCCACAGCCTGCCGTCGGCCGGGATGGCCGCCACCGCACTGGAGTTCTTCGGCGTCACGGGCACTCCCGACCCCGGCCCGACACCGGGCACGTGCACCGTCCGGACGACCGTGAACGCGTGGAACAACGGCCTCACCGAGAACCTGAAGATCACCAACACCGGCACCGCGTCGATCACCGGCTGGACGCTCACCTTCACACTGCCGGCCGGCCAGACCATCACGTCCGGCTGGAACGCCACCTACTCCCCCGCCACCGGCCAGGTCACGGCGCGCAACGCGGGCCACAACGCCTCGCTGGCACCAGGTGGTTCGGTCGAGATCGGCTTCCAGGCCACGCACACCGGCGCCACCGGGGCCGCGTCCGCCTTCGCCCTCAACGGAACCGCGTGCTCGACGGTCTGAGCCTCGGCCCGAAACGACAAGGGACCCCTCAGGCCGAGGGGTCCCTTGTCGTGGTTCAGCCTGCGGTCAGGAGTTGCACCGGCGGCCGTCGTTCACGCACTTCACGATCTTGGCCATCGTCTGGTCGGAGTTGACGTTGGCGAAGTCGTTGTGGTCGGAGAAGGGGTTGTGCTCCTCCTCCGGGAACGCGTCGAGCTGGTACTGCCCCTTCTGCTGGACGTCGCGGGCGATGTTGTAGGAGATGCTGATCCGCAGCTGCGGGATCGCCTTGAAGCCCTGCGGGCACGCGCCGGTCTGCTTGTCGGCGAACCGGACGTGGTCGCGGTGGTTGGCGCTGTCCGCGTTCTGACCGTCCCAGCAGCCCGCGAAGTCGTGCACGCGCATGACCTTGCTGCCGTTCGGGCAGATCACGTACTTGTCGGAGAGCCGGTCCTCGAACCCGCTGCAGGTCCACGTGGCGCGGGCGTTGGCGGGGCCGCGGCTGGTCGGCTTGGCGTCACCGGTGACCATCTTGAGGAACTTCGGCATGCCCGTGACCTTGCTGGTCGCGTTGCCGCGGTACTCGATCTTCACCTCGGCCGGGCGGACGATCTTGCCGTTGTTGCCGACGAGCTCCAGGTTCTTGCCGGTCGGAGCGGCCAGCGGCGGAGCGGGAGGCGCGGTGGTCGTGTTGGCGGGGGCGGTGGTGGTGGCACCACCGTTGTTGTTGCCCCCGTTGTTGTTCCCACCGTTGTTGTTGCCGTTGTTCCCGTTGCCGTTGTTGTTGCCGCCGTTGTTGTTCTCGCCGGCGCCCTCGTCGCCCTCGTTGAGACCGCACTTGGCGAGGCGGTCCAGCCCCTGCGGCTTCTCGCCGCCACGGCCGATCGCGATCGCGATGCGGTCGAGGGTCGCGACGCGCTTGTCCTTCAGCGGCCCGAGAATCGCGTTGTCGATGAAGTTCGCGCCACCCTGGCCCTTGCTCGTCACCAGGCGCTGGTTGGCCTCGGCGATCTGCTTGTCCAGCTGGTCGAGGTTGTTGTCCACCTCGTCGAGAGCCTGGTCCGGCACGCCGGGCAGCGCCTCACGTGCGGACGGGCACTTGATGGTCGGCGTCGCGGCGTCCTGCTCGGCACCGTTCTGCTCCGCCTGCTGCAGAACGAGGTCACCGGCGAACTTGCGCGGCTTCGTCGAGTGGCCGCTGTGGCCACCGCCGCCGCCGTGGTTGCCGTGGCCCCAACGCAGATCGCAGTCGGCGAGCGGCATCAGGTTCGGCTTCTTGGCGGACCGGGCGAGAGCGTTCGCCATGCGCTCGAGAGTAGCGGCACGCTTGGCGCGCAACGGTCCCAGCACGGTGTTGTTGACGAAGTTCGGGTCGGCGGGGTTCTGGGCGCGCGCCACCCGGTCGTTGGCCTCCCGCAACTGCTGTGCGAGCTGCTGCAGGTTGCGGATGATCTCGTCGCGCACCCGCTGCGGCACAGCGGGAAGGCGCTGGGCGACACCGGGACAGGCGACCTCGCCCGGGCCGTTGTCCTTGATCTTGTCCGGGTTCGAACCCACGGAACCCGGGTTGGCCTGCGGGTTGATGCGCACGACAGGCCAGAAGTAGGACGAGCGGTCGCCGTTGCGACAGGTGGTCTCGGAGTCGACGAGGCTCTCGTCGGTCGACTCGGCGCTGATCGACAGGTTGCCCACGAAGTCGTGGACGTGCTGCGCGCCGTGCTTGAGACCGGGCTGGGCGACCGGGTTGTCGGCACTGAACTTGCCGCTCTCGTTCGTGCCGCAGTCGACCCGGAACACGCCGGCGGCACCGTTCTTGCCGACCTTCGGTTCGACGACGTTCTTGCTCACCTGCTCGATGGGCACGAAAGCGCTGAGCGGCGCCGGCTCGCCGTTCTTGGCGGCCAGAGCCACGGTGGCGGTGCCCGCTGCGACCACGGCCACCGCCGACAACGATGCGATCAGGCGGAACTTCCGTCTGTCCGTCACGCGGTGCGTCATACGTACTCCTCGTTCATGCGGCGCATGACCAGGAGTACGTACGGGACGGATCAACGGCTCAAAAGTTGTTGCGGAATTTTTACCAGGGGCCAAGAGAAGTACTTCGGCCGCCGATCAGTCCTGCGCGTCGCGGACGTCTTTTCCCTGCTCCGCGAAGGATTTGAAGTCCCGCATGTGCTGCAGCGACTGCTTGCGGAACATGCCGGGCATCAGCGTGCCGACCAGCCGCATGACCACCCCGTCGAACCGGTACTCGTTCTCGCTCTCCCAGAGCGTCGTCTCCGGACCGATCGCGCTGAGCCGCTCGCGCGCGCCGTTCCACATCCCGTTGCCGACGATCTCGCGTTCGAAGTGGACGACGGTGCCGCTCGGGATCGCTTGCAGGTCCACGGGTTCGCGACGCGTGACGGTCTCGGTCGCCTCGAACTCCTGCTTGCCCATCCGCAGCACGACGCGCGACCGGGTGCCGACGTGGCCGTGCGCACCGTCGATCGGCTCGTGCACCACCAAGCCCCGCAACCACATCGGCAGGTGCCCGGGATCCGACAGCAACTGGGCCACCCGTTCCTGCGACTGCGCGATCTCCATCGAGACGGTGTACTTCATGCGAAGGCACGGTAGTCGTACCGCTCGACGAGTGCCCTGCCGATGGCCGCCAGGTGCTCCCGCACGCCGGCGGGACCCGTCACCTCGATCCACTCGACCAGCGCGGCGAGCTCACCGGCGAGCACCTCGTCGTCCGAACCGCGGACGACGAGCTCGACCCGTCCGTCGGCCGTGGCCGCTCCCACCTCCACCCGGCCACCGAACGCCAGGCGGAGCACCCCCAGCCCGTGCGGCACGCACAACACCCTGGCCTCGGCCGGGGTCCGCCGGCGATCCACCTCGTCGGCGATCTCGCGCCACCCGGCGGCCAGGTCGAAGTCCGCGGGCCGGTGCACCGCCTCACCGGTCGGGACGACGGACGAGACGCGGTCGATCCGGAACGTCCGCCGCCCCGCCTCCGTCCCGGCGACGAGGTACCACGACGCACCCTTGGCGACGACGCCCAGCGGGTGGACGATCCGTTCGGTCTCGGCCTTCGCGCGGTCGACGTAGCCGAGCCGCACCTGGACACCCCGGATCACGGCGTCCTGCAGCGCGTCGAGGAACCGCGGCGGCCGGCGCTCGACCCGGTCCGACCCCCACCCTCGTGGATCCACGACCACGGACGACGCCGCCGCCTCGGCCTGGTCGCGAAAGGGCTCGGGCAGGGCGTGCACGAGCTTGCGCAGCGCCGTCTTCACGGCGGGCGTCGCGACCGAGGCCGGCCCGGCGACCAGGAACAGAGCGCGGGCCTCCCCGGCGGTCAGCCCGGACAGGTCGGTGCGCGCGCCGCCGACGAGCCGCCACCCACCGCCCCTGCCCTGCGTGGAGTACACGGGCACCCCGGCCACGGCCAGGGCGTCGAGGTCGCGGCGCGCGGTCCGTTCGGACACCTCCAGCTCCCGCGCGACCTCGGCCGCCGTCACCTGCCCACGGCGTTGCAACAGCAGCAGCACGGCCACCAGCCGATCGGTTCGCACCTCGGCGAGATTTCCACAGAAACCGGTCACGAGATGACCGCTTTACCTCCGCAGGATCACCCCATGACTGCACCGTTCGATCCCAGCGACTTCCCCGAGCCCACCCTCGTCCCCGTCAACGGCGTGGAACTCGAGGTGTTCGAAGCAGGCCGGAACAACGCGGGCAGGCCCGTCGTGCTCCTGCACGGCTGGCCCGAGCACGCCTTCTCGTGGCGCCACCAGATGCCGGCACTGGCCGCCGCGGGCTACCACGTCCTCGCCCCGAACCAGCGCGGCTACGGCGGCTCGTCCCGCCCGGCCGACGTCACGGCGTACGACATCACCCACCTGACCGGCGACCTCACCGCGCTCCTCGACCACTACGGCTACGCGGACGCCACCTTCGTCGGCCACGACTGGGGCGCGATGGTCGTGTGGAACCTCGCCCTCCTGCACCCGGACCGGGTGCAGAACGTGGTCGCCCTGAGCGTCCCCTACTTCGAACGCGGCGAAAGGCCCTGGGTCGAGGTCATGGAGGAGGTGTTCGGTCCCGACCACTACTTCGTGCACTTCAACCGCCGGCCGGGCGTCGCGGACGCCCTGTTCGACGCGAACACGGCACGGTTCCTCCGCAACCTGCACCGCAGGAACGCGCCGGCGGGCCCGGCGCTGATCGACCTCGCGACGGCCGAGGAGCCGCCGGGCGAACCGGTGACGAGCGAGCGCGAGCTGGCCGTGTACGTGGCCGCGTTCGAGTCGTCGGGGTTCACGGGTGGCATCAACTGGTACCGCAACCTCGACCGCAACTGGCACCTGCTCGCGGACGTCGACCCGATCGTGCGGCGGCCCGCGCTCATGGTCTACGGCGAGCGGGACGTGGTGGCGAAGGCGCCGAACCTCGCGGAGTTCGTGCCCGGTGTGGAGGTGGTCAGCCTCGACTGCGGCCACTGGATCCAGGAAGAGCTGCCCGAGGAGACCAACCGGGTGCTCCTGGAGTGGCTGGGCCGGCACCTCGGCGTCGCGCGTCAGGGCGTCATCGCGGCAGGGTGAACAGGACGGACGTGCCGCCGCCGGGCGTGGCGTCGAGCCGCACCCGGCCCCCGTGGCGTTCGACGATGCGGTTCACGATCGCCAGGCCCGCGCCGTGACCGCCGCCGTGCGCGTCGCGCCCGTGCAGCCTGCGGAAGAGCCTGAGCACCTCGGTGCGCTGCTCGGCCGGGATGCCGATGCCGTTGTCCCGCACGCACACCTCGTCCTCGCCGGCGAGCGTGATCTCCACGGTGCGCGGGTGGTCCTCGCGGGCGTACTTCGCGGCGTTCACGAGGAGGTTCACCAGCACCTCGACCAGGCGGTCCGGGTCCGCCCACACCCGCAGGCCCGGCGCCGGCAGGGCGACCTCGACGCCGCGCTCGGCCAGCCGCAGGCCCGCCACCTCCAGCGCGGCGTCGGCGGCGTCGCGCAGGTCGATCTCCTCGCGGCGCAGGGAACCGTGGCCGAGCTGGGCGAAGTGGAGCAGTGAATTGATCAGCTCGTCCATGCGCTGGGCGAGGCGTTGGACGGTGTCCAAGCGGCGCACGGTCGTGTCGTCGAGGTCGTCGGCGTCTTCGCGGATGAACGCCGTCGAGTTGAAGATGCCGCGCAGGGGTTCCTTCAGCTCGTGCGCGGCCACGTGGGCGTAGGTGTCCAGGTCGCTGTTCGCGCGGCGCAGTTCGTCGTTCAGGGCGGTGAGGCGGGCGTTGTGGCGGAGCACCAGGGTGCTGACGGCCCGGCCGAACTCGGCGGCCACGGCCTCGTCCGAGGCGGTCCACGGCACGCAGTGGCCCTGGGTGAGGGCCCGGTAGACGGCAGAGGAGCCGCGCGGGGTGAGGCGTTGGCCGCGTTCGCCGAGCTGCACCGGCGTGCTCGGGTCGGTCGCCCACGTCCGGCTGGCGCGGCGTTCCGGGCGCACCCACGCGATCAGGTCGCCGCCGCCCAGGCCGAGCAGGAGCACACCGCTGAGGTGCTCGGCGTGCGGTGCCATCGCGGCGTCGTGCTCGCCCAGGTTGTCCGTGCTCCACACCTCGCCTGCGGCCAGGTCCGGTGCCGCGGTCCACAGGGTCTCGAGGCCGGGCGTCAGGACGTCCTCGTCGCGGCCGCTGACGATCGTCGCCGCGCCGCCGAGCCGCAGCACGACGGCGTCGGCGTCGATGAGCTCGTGCAACAGGTCGACGCTCGTCGACACCGACTGGGTGATGTCCGTGTTGAGGTCCGTGACCAGGCGCGCCAACGCCGTGCGGGTGTCGTGGCGGGCACGGGAGGTCTGCGCCTCCTCCAGCGCCGCGAGCTGCAGTGACAGGGTCACGCCGAAGAACTCGCAGGCCGAGCGCACCTCCGGGTCGAGCCGGCGGGGCCGCACGCCGTGGCAGGCGATGAGGCCCCACAGCTCGCCGGAGTGCAGCAACGACACCGACATCGAGGAGGCCACGCCGATGTTGCGCAGGTACTCCAGGTGGAACGACGAGACCGTGCGCAACGCGGAGTCCGACAGGTCCAGGGGCGCGCTCGTGCCCGGCAGGACCTGCGGGAGCAGCGTGGCGGTGGCGTCGTCCACGTCGTTGATCACGCGGATCCAGTTCCGCTCGTAGAGCCGGCGCGCCTGGGGCGGGATGTCGGTGGCCGGGAACCACAGGCCGAGCCACGGCTCGAGCTCGTCGGCCACCGACTCCGCGATCACCTCACCGGGCCCCGACCGGCCCTCGAACCGGTAGGCCACCACCCGGTCGTAGCCGGTCAGCCGGCGGATCTCCGCCACGGCCGAGGCGCACACGTCGACCACCGTGCGTTCGTGCTGGAGCTTGGTGAGCGACGTGCGCAGGCGCGGGTAGAACTGGGAGAACCGGAACGTGTCCCCGGCCGGGCGCGGCTCGAACTCGAGCACCGTGCGGCCGTCCGCGCGGTACACGGTGACGTCGAAGTTCTCGCCCGAACCCGGCAGCACGAGGCCGCAGAGCCCCCGGTCGCCGGTCGGCGCGTCGAGCGTGGCCCGCACCGCCGCGACGCCCTCCGTCCCGATCAGCGTCTCCACCGGGGTGCCGATCAGCGACTCGGGCGCGCTGCCGAGCACGACCGTCGTGTTCGCGCTGGCGACCTCGACCACGCCGGTGTCGCCGACCGCCAGCAGCGCGCCGTAGGACTGGATGCCTCCGAGCAGGTGGATGGGCTCGGTCAGGCAGACGGTGAGGTCGAACGACGTGGTGCCGGCCGCCGCCTCCGCCCTGGCGGCGCGCGCCCACTCGGCGCCCAGACCCGCCTGGTCGTCCTGCATTCTTGATCCTGCTTCCGGTCGGCGTACGGTTCTGCGGCGAAGGTTGTTCGGCGACGCACGACGGACACGGGGAGCGGAGGGAGCGGCCCGCATGACCGAAGGAGACGCGCCTTCCTGGCCAGGGCTGCTGCACGCGTTGTGGCGCAGCGCGTTCGCCGCGGGCAGCACCAAGGTCTTCGCGAAGGAACTCTACCTGGGGCTTTTGGCGCTGCCGCACGTTCGCGGCGTCCTCGGCGCGCGTGTCGGCCCCGACGGTGACGTGCGGGTCGTGCGCTGGGCCGATCACGACCAAGGCGTGCTGAGCGGACCGCCCGGACTCGCCGGGGACGTCGCCCCGTGGGTCGCGCACGGCCCCTCGCTCCCTGCCCGCGACGCCGGTCAAGCGAAGATCACCCAACTGGGTGCGGGGGAACTGGCCACGTTCGCTCCCCGGCTGGCCGACCGCGTGCGCGCGGCCGGCGGGACGGTGGTGGTGGCCGCGTCGTTCCGCGCCGCCCAGGGCGACCGGGGCCTGCTGCTCGTGTGCCTGGCCCGGGAACCGGAGGACCCGACGGTCGCCCACGCGCTCGAGCAGATCGCCGACGTCGTCATCGCGGCCGACGACCGGATCGCCGACCAGGCACTGCTCGACAACCGGCTCGCGGCCGACGCCGTGCTCGCCGAGGTCTCGCTGCGGCTCGCCCGCTCGCTCGACGTCGAGGAGACCCTGCGCGCGGTCGTGCGGATGGCGGTGCCCGGACTCGCCGACGGTGCCGCGGTGCACATCCGGCGGCGCGACGGCGCACTGGAGCAGATCGCCGCCGCGCACGTCGACGTGCGCCGGGAGCGCCTGCTCAACGACCACCTGCGCGACGGCCGCTGGGCCGGGGTGCCGGTGCGCGACGGCGACGAGGTCGACCCGCTGCCGTCGCTGCTGCCCGCCGACGTCGGCCTGGACCTGATGACCAGCGCGGTCCTGCGGGCCCACGGGCGCACGCTGGGCGTGCTGACGTTCTTCCACCGGGCCGGCACGCGTCGGGTGCCCACGCGCGAGTTCGTGCGGGACATCGCCGCGAGGGCCGCACTCGCCATCGACAACGCGACCCTCTACAGCCGTCGCCGCGCCGAGGTCGAGGAGCTCCAGCTGCACCTGCTGCCCTCGGTGCTGCCGGTCATCGAGGGCGTGGAGGTGGCGACCGGGTACAACGTGGCCGGTCACCTGCTCGACGTCGGCGGCGACTTCTACGGGGTCGTGCGCCAGCCCGGCGACCGGTTCACCGCGCTCATCGGCGACGTGTGCGGCCGTGGTGCCGCGGCCGCCGCGCTCACCGGCCTCGCCCGGCACACCGTCGAGACCATCCTCGAGGAGGGCGGGCGCGCGGAGGACGCGGTGCGCCTGCTCAACACCAAGATGCTGCGCAACGGGGTCGGCAAGTTCCTCACGATGGCCGCCGTCACGTTCGAGGCGCCCACCTCCGCCGGCCTGCCGATGCGGGCGCTGACCGCCGGGCACCCGCCGCCGATCGTCGTCCGGCGCGACGGCCGGGTCGAGGAGGCCTCCTGCCGCGGCCAGCTCGTCGGCGTCCTCGACCACCCCGCGCTGACGCCGTCCGACGACGTGCTCGCGCCCGGCGACAGCGTGGTCCTGTTCACCGACGGGCTGGTCGAGGCCAGGGACGCGACCGGGACGTTCTTCGGCGACGCCGACCTCGAACCAACGCTGGCGGCCCTGCACGACCGGCCGCTGCCCGAGGTGGCGGCCGCGCTGGTCGAGGGCGACGGGCGCTACGCGGTGGACGACGACGCGGCGGTGATGGTGATCCGCTACCGCGGCCGCCGGGTGCTCGACACCGTGCTGCCGGCCGCCGAGGCACCGCAGGCCGCGCTCGCGGCGGTCAGATCGCTCGGCAGACCGGTGCCGGATCGGCTCGTCGGAGTGCCGGAGCACGGAGAGGTGACCGTGACCGTGGACGGGGACGCCACGTGGGCGCGGATCGAGATCAGTGGAGGTGCTCGGACGTGGTGGGAGGTCCTGTGACCGGCGGCGGCGAACAGGTCGTGCTGGTCGTCGAGGACAGCGAGGAGGACCGGGAGGCGATCCTGCGCGCCCTGTCGCGCTCGCACCCGGAGCTCGTGCTGGAGTTCCTGCCCGACGGGCACCTCGTCGCGGACCGGTTGCGGGACGGCACCTCGCCCCTCCCGGTGCTGGTGCTGCTTGACCTGAACATGCCGGGCGCCGACGGCTACCGGGTGCTCTCCGACCTGCGCGCGGACCCCGACGCGCGGCTGAACAACGTGATCGTCGTCGTGTTCACCTCCTCGACCACGTCCTCGGACATCGACCGCTGCTACGAGGCGGGCGCGGACAGCTACGTCTACAAGCCGGTGAACTTCACGCTGTTCCGGACCGTGCTGCAGGGCGCCGTCGACTACTGGCACACCAACGACTTCGTGCGTCCGGGCTAGGCCGCGTCCCGGAAGTCCGTCGGGCGGCAGCAGCGGCCGAGGGCCCCGGAGACAACACCGCCGCAACGCCCAGATACGCCCGGTATGAGGGCGTCGCGGCGGCGCCGTCTCCGGGTCTCTCGCCCACGTCTGCCACCGGACGAACCTCCGGTACACGACCTAGCGAACTACGATGCGGCGGTGACCCTGCTGGCCCGCCTGCGCGGCGGCACCGATGCCGCGCACCGCGCGCTGGAGGACGACCTCGCGTTCCTGTCCCGCCTCGGCTCGCCGCAGCGGTACGAGGACCTGCTCGGAGCATTCCTGGGGTTCCACGAACCGCTGGACAAGGCCCTGGCCGCAGCCACCGCCGCACAAGGGCTCCCGTGGACGCCCCTGGCCGACGCCGACCGGCTCGCGTGGGACCTGCAGCGCTTCGGGTGGAGCCCCGCGCGCATCGCCGCGCTACCCCGCTGCTCTCCGCCGGACGTCGAGACGCTGCCCGCGCTCATCGGTTCGCTCTACGTCGTCGAGGGCGCACGCCTCGGCGGTCAGCTGATCACGCGCTGGATCGCGGACTCGCTCGGGCCGGTGCCGGTGTCCTTCTTCGCCGGCGACGGGGACGCGCGGCGCCGGTTCCGGCGGTTCGGCGCGGTGGCGGAGGCGGCCCTGTCCGCCGAGCAGGTGCCGGACGCCGTCGAGGCGGCGAACCGGCACTTCCTGCTCGTGCGCGACTGGCTGGCCGAAGCCGGGCTCTGACCACCGTCAGGGCGCCCAGGGCGCGTCCACGGACCAGGTGATGTCCGGAACTAGGCTCGCGGCGGTGTCGTGCGGGGCGGACCCGCCCGGCGTCGCGAGCCACAGTTCGCTGCCGATGTGCCGGAGGTAGGAACCCGGGAAGTTCCAGGCGCTCAGGCGCACCCCGGTCGGTGCGGAGCGGGCGCACCAGGTGGCGTCCGCGCGCATCAACGCGGTCCCGTCGTCGGCGCTGATCCGCACGCGGCTGTTCTGGTGCCTCAGGTAGTAGCCGGGGTAGTTGCGTGACTCGAGGCTGTGGCAGCCGCCGGCGAGGCCCGGGACGATCCGCCACGTCGCGTCGGACTTGAGCAGCGCGGGACTGCCGGCGTCCACGTGTTCCGTGTGGCCCAACGAGTTCTGGTGGCGCGCGTACCGGTCGGTGAAGCCCGGCGTGGTGACGCGCAGCGACCTCGTCCCGGTGGGCAGGGTGGCCGGTGCGCCGTCGTCGCCCGCCGCGCCGGGCACGGCCGCGAGCGCCGACGCCCACCGGGCGGCCATCCGGTCGTAGCCGCCGCGGTTCGGGTGGACGCCGTCGGCGAGGTCCGCGGTGGTGAGGGCCGCGTGCATGTCGACGAAGTGCACCCGCGATCCCTTGCCGCGCACCATCTCCGGGATCGTCGCGTTGTAGGCGGCGGCCCTGGCCTCCAGCACGGGGTCCGACAGCGGGACGACGGACGCCACGAACACGTCCGCGTTCGGTGCCGCCGCACGGATGCGGTCGACCAGTGCGCTCAGCCGGGCCGGCGCGCCGCGCAGGTCGTGGTCCTGCACGATGTCGTTGGTGCCTATGTGCAGCAGGACGGAACGGGGCGCGGTGTCGCGCAGCACCCCGGTGACGATCGCGTCGATCTGGTCGATGCGCCAGCCGGAGTGGCCCTCGTGGTCGTGGTCGGGCAGGTCCGCCGGGCCGTTGAACCCGCTGCCGACGAAGTCGGTCAGGTGACCGGCTCCCGCCAGCGCACGCCACAGGGTGATGCGGTAGCCGCCGGGAACGTTGAAGCCGTCGGTGATCGAGTCACCGAGCGGCAGGATTCTCGTGCCGCCGTTGCCCTCCGCCGCGGCCGGCACCGCCGCGCCCAGGCAGGTGAGGAGGAACGCCGTCAGGATCGCTGTGCATCGTTGCCACATGACGAACTCCCGGAGTAGGAGGGCCGGGGCGGCGGCACCGCCCCGGCCTCGGTGGGACTACGGCGCCCAGGGGGCGGCGAGCGTCCAGGTGCTGTCCGCGGTGAGCGTCTGCGGCCGGTCGAAGCCCACCTCGGCGTTGCCGGACGCGACGAACACCTGCGACTCGAAGTGGCGCAGGTACGAGCCCGGCTTGTTGATCGACTCGAACGTCACGCCCGTGCCGCTCAGGCCCGGGCTGGCGCAGAACGTGGCGTCGTCGCGGAACAGCGCCGAGCCGTCGTTCGGCGAGTTCCGCACCCGGCTGTCGGCGTGGCGCAGGAACTGGCCGGGGAAGTTCACCGACTCGAACGAGTAGCAGGACGAGTCGGCGAGGCCGCGCCGGACGGTGTAGGTGGCGTCGGCCTTGAGCGTGCCGCTGCTGCCGCTCGTCACGATCTCCGTGTACGCCAGGCTGTCCGCGTGCCGCAGGTACCGGTCGGTGTGACCCCAGGTGGCCACCCGCAACGACTGGCGCACGTCGGTGGTGAGCCGTGCGGAGCTGCGCCAGAGCGCGGGATCAGCGGTGCCCCAGGTGGAGTCGGCCGCGAAGCCCGTCGCGGTGTCCCAGGGGTTCGGGCCGCCGCTGCGCGCAAGGTACGCGTTGTCGGCGTGGTGGCGCAGGTACGAGCCGGGGAAGTTGAACGACTCGAACGACGTGCCTCCCGAGGCAGGCCGGGCGCACCAGGTCGCGTCCGCCGCGAACGACCCGCCGGTGGACGCCTCGACGCGCGCGACGCTGTTGGCGTGCCTCAGGAAGCGGCCCGGGAAGTTCACCGACTCGAACGAGAAGCAGCGGGCGTCGGCAAGGCCCGCCACCGTGCGGAACGACGCGTCCTGGCGGTCGCCGTCGGCACTGGCGGAGCTGATGACGTCCGTGCGTCCCACCGAGTTCGCGTGCCGCAGGTAGCGGTTGGTGAAGCCCGGGGTGGTCACCCGGAACGACCGGACGTGCCCGAGCGTGAACGTCACCGGCGAGTTGCGGTTGCGCGAGGCGGCGATCAGGTCGGCGTGCGCGGCGCGCAGCTGGTTCGTGTCGACCTTCTGCACTCGCCGGTCGTAGGTGTAGAGGCCGTTGTACTCGCCCTCGACGTCGGTGATCTCCGTGTAGATGTACGCGGAGAGCCCCTTCGTGGTCATCAGCTGCTTCACGTCGCGGACCATGCCGGTGTAGCGGTCGTTGAGCTGGGCCGCGCTGAACACCTGCTCGTAGGCGAAGAAGTCGTTCTTCGGGCTGTACTCGTGGCCCGGCGTGCGCAGGCCGATGCCGCCGAACTCGCCGAGCACGGACACGCGGGTCGCGGACGGGCGCGGCGCGTCCGGTCCGGTGTAGACGTGCCAGTCGGCGATGTCGCCGTTGCCCGGATCCCCCTTGGAGACACAGCAGTTGTAGCCGCTGTGGGCGTTCATCAGCCGGGTCGGGTCGTAGTTCTCGAGGTCGGTGCTCACCCGCCGGGTGTCGGCGAGGTTCCACTCGCCCCAGCCCTCGTTGAACGGCACGTAGGCGACGACGGCGGGCGAGAACCGGTGCTCGTCCACGATCTCGCGGGCCTCGGTCTCGAACTGCGCGATCTGCGCCGCCGTGCGGCTCTGGTCGAACGCGGGCGTGGACGGGACGTCCTGCCACACCAGCAGTCCGAGCCGGTCGGCGTGGTAGTACCAGCGCGCCGGTTCGACCTTGATGTGCTTGCGCACCATGTTGAAGCCGAGGTCCTTGTGCTTCTGCAGGTCGGACGCGAGCGCGGCGTCGGTCGGTGCCGTGTAGAGGCCGTCGGGCCAGAAACCCTGGTCCAGCGTGCCGATCTGGAACACGAACTCGCCGTTGAGGGTCGGCCGGAGCACGCCGTCCACGACCTTCGTGCCGACCTCGCGCATGCCGAAGTAGTTCACCACCTGGTCGACCGTCGCCCCGGAGGAGTTCCGCAGCGAGACCCGCAGGTTGTAGAGGTACGGGTCGTCGGGCGACCAGCGGCGCGCGTTCGGCACGGGCACCGAGAACTCGGTGAAGCCACCCGTGGCGCTGCCCACGACGGTGGTCCCGGCCATCGACTCCGCGAGCACGGTGTGCCCGGAGTTGTTGCCCCGCGTGAAGACGCGGACCCGCGCGGTGTTGTTCGACAGGTTCGGGTAGACGTCGACCGAGAACACCGATGTGGGCGCCGTGGGTTCGAGCCACACGGTCTGCCAGATGCCCGAGGACGGCGTGTAGAAGATCCGGCTGGTGTCGTTGACCTGCTTGCCGACCGGCTGCTTCTCACCGCGGCCGTCGGTCGGGTCGTACACGCGCACGACGATCTCGTTGGTGCCGCCGTTGAGCTGCGGCGTGACGTCGACCTCGAACCGGTCGTAGCCGCCCTTGTGCGTGGTGACCTGGGTTCCGTTGACCCACACCGTCGCCTCGTAGTCGACCGCGCCGAAGTGCAGCTGCACCCGCCGGCCGCTCCACCCGGACGGCACGGTGAACGTGCGCCGGTAGAACATGAGGTCGCGGTTGTCGTTGCGCATGATCCCGGACAGCGCCGACTCGATCGGGTACGGCACCAGCACGCGCTCGGGCAGCGTCTGCCCCAGCGGCGGCGCCGCGTACCGGTTGACGTTGCCGGCCCCGTCGGTGGCGGGGTTGAGGAACTCCCACTCGCCGTTCAGCGACTGCCACTCCGGGCGGAGCATCTGCGGGCGCGGGTACTCCGGCAGCGGGTTGGTGGTCGAGACCTGGCCGGTCCACGGCGTGGTGAGCGGTGGTGTCTTGGGCGCGATCGCGGCGGAGGCCAGGCTCGCGTCGGTGGCGACGATGCCACCGACGAGGACCAGGGCGGCCGCCGCGCGGGCGACGAGGGAACGCATCGAACTCCTTCAGGCAGGGACTGGAGGGCGGCTCGGGGTGGTCCGGGCGGGATCAGGCCGCAGTGGACCGCACGACCGCGCGGAACGGTCGTGAGCGATGGTGTGGGGCGTCGCGCTCTAGGCAGCGAGGTCGAGCAGAAGAGCGGTCATCGTCGGCAGCTCCAGGGAAAGCTCGGCACGGTCACGAAACCGCACGCAGAAGGGTGTGGCAGGGCCAGCCGGGCAGGCTGCACCGGAAATCGTAACCCAAAGAAGAGCTGCAAAAAACACCAAAAAACGCCGCATTGAATCGGACAATTGCTCAGCAGAGTGTTCGACTTTGTTGGATCTGCGGCGGGCGTTTCCTCAGCGGCCGACGGAACGCAGGAACGCCTCGGCGAGCTCCGCCGTGTCGAGCCCGCCGGGATCGCGGCCGCTCGTGACCCAGAAGAAGGTCGGGCCGATCAGCAACGCCGTGGCGCGGTCCAGCGCCGTGCGGTCCCAGTCGGGCCACACCCGCTCCAGCACGACGCGGGCGGCGTCGCCGAGCACGTCCTTCGCACCCAGCAGGTCCGCGACGGCGCTGTCGCCCCGCGCCTCGTTCAGCAGCACGCGGTAGGCGACCCCGGCAGGCGACCGCCAGAGGAAGTCCGCCAGCGCGTCCAGGTAGGCGGCCAGATCCACCCGCGGATCTCCGGACGCCACAACGGAAAGCTCCTTCTCGGCGTCGAGCACGCTGGCCTCGAAGAGGATCTCCGCCTTCGTCGACCACCACCGGTAGACCGTCGCGCGCGACACCCCTGCCCGCTCGGCGACGCTCTTCACCGTCATGGCGGCGTAACCGGCTTCGAGCAGCAGGTCGTCCACGGCGTGCAGGACCGCCAGCCGCGCCTCCTCGCTGCGCGGACGACCGCCGGGACCCCGGTCCGAGTTCACGGGGACAGAGTAGCTGGACACGGTGTATCGCAACCGCTACGGTTTCGATACACCGTGTTTCGAAATCAGGAAGGCTCTTCCCCGTGACCAGAACCGCCCTCGTCATCGGCGCCTCCCGCACCCTGGGACTCGCCGTGGCGACCGAACTGCACCGCCGCGGGTGGCACGTCATCGGCACCGTGCGCGGCGAGCGACCCACCGCCCTGCACGACCTCGCCGGCGACCGGCTGGAGGTCGAACGGCTGGAGATGACCGACGAGCAGCAGATCCACGCGCTGGCCGACCGCCTCGCCGGACGGCCCCGCGACCTCCTGTTCGTCAACGCGGGCATCGCCCACGCGGACGTGCCGGTCGGCGAGGTGACCACCGAGTCGTTCACCCAGGTCATGATCACCAACGCGCTCGGCCCGATGCGCGTGGTGGAGGTGCTGGGACCGCTCGTCCGCGAGACCGGGACGATCGCCGTCATGTCGTCGAAGCAGGGCAGCCTGACGTTGAACACCAACGGCGGCCACGAGGTCTACCGCGCCAGCAAGTCCGCGCTCAACCAGCTCATGCGCAGCTACGCGGCGCGCCACGCGAGCGCGCGGACGTTGCTGCTGCTCAACCCCGGCTGGGTGCGCACCGGCCTCGGCGGCCCCGGCGCGCTGCTGGAGGTCGGCGAGAGCGTCCCCGGCCTGCTCGACGCCGTCGAGTCGCACGCGGGCGAGACGGGACTGCACTTCGTCGACCACCGCAACCAGACGGTGCCGTGGTGACGGGCGTGGTCGAGGAGGAGATCCCCGGCGGGGGCGTGCTCGTGCGTCCCGAGACCGGGAGCCGCGCCGGAGTGCTGGTCCTGCACGGGTCCTACGGTCCCGGCACGCGGGAGCGGTGCCGGCTCCTCGCCCGCGCCGGGCTGATCGCGCTGGGGATCCGGTGGTACGGCGGCGAAGGACAGCCGCCGGGCATCTGCGAGATCCCGCTGGAGACGTTCAGCCGAGGGTTCGACCTGCTGCAGTCCGTTGGCGCCGAACGGCTTTCCGCGCTCGGACTGTCCAAAGGGGCCGAAGCCGCGCTCTGGTTGTCCGTCCTCGACCCGCGCACGGCGGCCGTGGTGGCCCTGTCACCGACCTCGGTCACGTGGCCCAACCTCGGCCCCGGCACGGACGGGCGGAGCCTGCCCCGGCGCTCGTCGTGGACCTGGCGCGGCGAGCCGCTGCCGTTCGCACCCCTCGACGAGAACTGGGAGCCGGCGCCACGCGAGGACGGCCTCGTCGCCCTGCGCGGCTGGTACGAGCACAGCGCCGCGCTCCACCCCGACCGGCACGCGGCCGCCGCGATCCCAGTCGAGAAGGCGGCGGCCGAGCTCGTGCTGGTGGCCGGAGGGGACGACGGGACCTGGCCCTCTCCGGCCTCCGCGCGGGCACTGCGAGACCGCCGTCCGGGCTCCGTCCTGGTCGAACGGCGCGCGGCCGGCCACCGGCCCCGGTTCCCCGGCGAGGCGCCCGCCACCCCGTCGACGCACCTGCACTACGGCGGCACCGACGCCGACGACGCGGCGTTGGGCGAGGCCGCGTGGCCGCACGTCCTGAAAGCGTTGCACGGCAAAGGCTGATCAGCTCCGCAGCAGTGCCCCGGCGTCCAGCTTGCCCCACCCGTAGCGCGGGTTCCAGACCGGACCGGTGCCCGCGTCGCGGCGGGCGCTGATCCGCAACCGCTGCTGGACGTCCTCCGGCGTGAGCCGCGGTTCGCGCTGCAGCAGCAACGCGACCAGGCCGGCCACGAACGGCGTCGCCATGCTGGTCCCCTGGATCGTCACGTACTTCCCGCTCGGGTGCAGGCGGGAGGCGAGCCTCGGGTCCCCGGCGAACTCGGAGTTCGCCGCCAGCGCGGCGGTGACGACCTGGCCGGGCGCGACCACGTCGGGCTTCTGCACGCCCACCCTGGTCGGGCCGTGGCTCGAGAACGGGGACAGCGCGTCCACCTTCAGGCCGGCCAGCGTGGCGGTGCCCTGCGGGCCCTCGAAGGTCTTGCGGCTGACCAGCGAGCCGACGGAGATGGCGCGTTCCTCGGTGGCGGGGATGCCGAGCGTGTAGCCGTCGAGCGGGGCGCCGGGGAAGATCAGCCGGCCGCCCTGCGTGCCGGTGGCCCACGCGTGCACCTCACCGTGCACCACGGTGATCGGCCTGATCCGGATCGACCACACGTCGTTCACCCTGCCCGCGAGGAACACGTTCAGGTTCTGGTCGCGGTTGAGCGGGTTCTCCACGAAGTCGGCCAGGAACGGGCCGTCCGGGGTGTCGGTCTCCGTGCCGTCCGGGACGAACTGCTCGCCGCCCGGCGTCTCCAGGAACACGTCGACCTCGTCGCCGCGCGGGATCCACACGTCGCAGAGCAGCACTCCCCCGTCGACGACGCGGACGGGGATCACCAGGTCCTGGCCCGGTACGAGCCGGCCCTGCACGTGCAGGCCGTCCTCGCCCTCGTTGCCCGCCGCGACCACGATCACGCGGCCGGGGCCCGACGCCTGGGCGATCTCGTTCTCCAGCGCGGAGGTGCCGTCGTGCGCGCCCCAGTGGCCGCCGAGGCTCATGCTGACGACCGCGGGCCGGTCGCCCGCGAGCGCGAACGCCTGCCGGATGCCCTCGATCAGGTGCTCGTCGAGGAACGGTTCGCTGCGCACGCCCATCAGCGCCGCCTCCGGTGCGACACCGCGGAAGCGGGCGTCGGCGAGCGCGAACCCGTTGCCCGCCGCGATCGACGCGCAGTGCGTGCCGTGCCCGCCGGGGTCGCCGGCGGGGATGTCCGGGCCGCCGTTGAGGGCGTGGTTGATCGCGTCCGCGTCGAACGCCCGGTACGTCGAGACCTCGTCGTCGTCGCCGCGGTGGGCGTGCAGGAACCGCTCCAGCCTGGTGGTGCCGTCCTTGTGGCAGAAGTCGGGGTGGGACCAGTCGACGCCGCTGTCCACCACGGCGAGCAGCACACCCGCACCGGTCAGCCCGTTGTGCACCGGCAGGGCCAGCGCGGCGTCGAGGCCGGTCACCGCGCCCCGCGCGGAGTCCATCCTGGCGAACATCTCCTTGGGTGCCTCGGCACGGCGCAGCCACGGTTGACCGTCCAGATCGGACAGTCGGGTCACAGGCACGTTCGCGATCACCACCGCGGTGCCGGAGGACCCCGAGTCGGCCGGCCTGGAGACCAGCTCACCGCCCGCCGAGGCCAGCCAGTCGAGCGCCTGCCCCATCTCGTCGGACCGCACGATCAGCTTGGCCGACGTCCGCTCGGGCACCTCGGCCCTGGTCGTGCGTCCGACCACGTCCAGCGCCCGCGCGGCGAGACTGCCGGGAGCCGGTCTTCGTCCACCTGCGAACGTCGCCGCCCCGCGCAGCCGTGCGTCGAGGACCGTGTCGCGTCTGGGCTCCATCGCCCCTGCCCTTCAGCCGTTCCGAAGCGACCTGAGCGTCCGGGGTCCTTCGACGGCCTGCACCCAGGTCTCCTGACCGATCAGGCGCAGCACCTCGGGCGTGACGTTGCCGATCACCGAGCCGGGACCGCCGCTCACGACCTCCATGCCGATCTCGGCCAGCCGGTCCGCGGCGCCCCGGGGATCGGTTCCAGCCCGGAACCGCACGACGGCGCTGCGGCGTTCGCCCTCCTCGGCGTTGCGGCGCCAGCGTTCCAGCTCCGGGGCGACCACTCCTCGCCTCGGTTCCACACGCGGAACCCTACCTCCGGGTCTGCACCTCCACCCGGTGTATCCAGCGGCCGAATGGCCGTGTTACGGGGCCTTTCGGGTGGTCTTTCCGGCCGCAAGGGCGTTCGTCCGACGACGGCCGGGGCCGCCCTCACGAGGAAGGCGGCCCCGGCGCTCTCGTCACGACGCCAGGGGTTTGTCCCCCTGCACGCCCCACGCGACGCTGAACTGGTTGCGCACGAACCACTGCCCGGTCGACGGACGCCACACCGCCAGGTCGCCGACCCCGTCGCCGTTGTAGTCACCCGGCACCGGGACGTCGCCCTGCTGGCCCCACTGCGTCGAGCTGACGCCGCGGACGTGCCACTCGCCGGTGGACGGACGCCAGACCGTCAGGTCGAACCCGCCGTCACCGTCGTAGTCGGCCACCACGGGGACGTCGCCGCTCTGTCCCCACGGGACGGAGACGATGATCCCGAAGGCCCCGACGTAGTGCCAGGTTCCGGTGGACGGGCGCCACACGGCGGCCTGCGTCGCGCCGTCGCCGTCGTAGTCCGCGGGCACCGGGACGTCGCCCGCCTGCCCCCACTGCTGGGTGAACTGGTTGCGCACGAACCACTGCCCGGTGGACGGGCGCCACACCGCGACGTCGGTGATCTGGTCGCCGTTGTAGTCGCCGGGGACGGGGATGTCGCCCTGCTGACCCCACGCCACGGTGAACTGGCCGAGCACGAACCACTGCCCCGTCGACGGACGCCACACCGCGACGTCGGACACGCCGTCGCCGTTGTAGTCGCCCGGCACCGGGACGTCGCCCGCCTGGCCCCACTGCGTCGTGCTGATGTTGCGCACGAACCACTGCCCGGTCGACGGCCGCCACACGGTGGTGTCCGTGCGCTGGTCGTCGTTGTAGTCGCCGTCCGGCCCGCCGAAGGTGTAGCGGGAGTTGAGCAGCAGGTTCGGCGACCCCGCCCCCGCGTTCACCACGACGTCCTTCGTCGACTCGGTGAACGCCATCTCGAACCAGACGGTGGTCGGCGCGGCGTTCCGGTTGCGCTGCAGGTAGAGCGCGGCGACACCCGCCGCGTGCGGAGCCGCCATCGACGTCCCGCTGAGCGACCTGGTGGCGGTGTCGCTGGTGTTCGACAGCGACGTGATGTCGTCGCCGGGGGCGAAGACGTCCACGCAGCTGCCGAAGTTGCTGCCACCGCTCACCCAGTCGGTCGGCCGCACGTCGTCGCGGTCGGTGGCACCGACGGTGATCGCGTTGGGCGTGCGGGCGGGCGAGGTCTGGCAGGCGTCGACGTTCGAGTTGCCCGCGGCGACCGTGTACGTGATGCCCGTGGCGATCGAGGCCTCGACCGCCGCGTCCAGCGCCGCGCTGGCCCCGCCGCCGAGGCTCATGTTCGCCACGGCCGGGCGCACGGCGTTCTGGGTGACCCAGTTGACGCCGCTGACGACGCTGCTCGTGCTGCCGGAGCCGAAGCAGTTGAGGACCTTGACCGCCACCAGCCGCACGGACTTGGCGACGCCGTGCGTGGTGCCGCCGATCGTGCCCGCCACGTGGGTGCCGTGGCCGTTGCAGTCGGTGTTGTTGTTGTCCCCGGTGGTGTTCGTGCCCCAGGTAGCCCGACCGCCGAGGTCCGTGTGCGTCGTGCGGATGCCGGTGTCGATCACGTACGCGCGCACGTCGCGGGCACCGGACCCGGCGGAGACGTACTGCCCGTTCGACCGGCCGGTGATCTGGTCGAGCCGGTCGAGTCCCCACAACGCCGGCGGTGTCGCCTGGGTGGCGTCGGCGGTGATCTCGGCGTCCTGTTCGACGTAGGCGACGCGCGGGTCGGCCGCGATCCGCCTGGCCGTCGTCTCGTCGGCGCCGAGCGCGAACCCCTTGAGCGCGTGCGCCCACGTCTCCCGCACCTCACCGCCACCGTGCTTGGTGACGATGTCGATCGCGTCGGCGTTCTCCTTCAGCACCACGACATAGCGGCCGGCGATGGTCTTCGCCCCCGCGGCGACGCGGATCTCCCCCTGTGCCGCCATCGCGGGTGTGGCCAGGCCCGCGGCGGTGAAGGCCGCTATCGCGAGGGTGAGCACCACCCGTCTCGATGAGTACGACAATTCCGTCCTCCCAACGAAATTTCGCGGACATGTCCCCCGACGTCCGCCTGACGACGGTGACTGCGCCGGGTGGGCGCAAGCGAGCGGAACCGCCGGAGTTTCCGGTGAACTTCCGCTACGGTCGCCCGGTGTCCGCGTTCGCCGAGCTGCTGCGCCGTCACCGGGCGGCCGCGGGCCTGAGCCAGGTGGAGCTCGCGCGGCTCAGCGGGATCAGCGACCGCGCGCTGCGGGACCTGGAGCAGGGCAGGAGGGTGCCGCGGGCGCAGTCCGCGCGGCTGATGGCCGCGGCGCTGGAGCTGACCGGCGACGACCTGACCGCGTTCCTCGCCACGGCACGCCCGTCG
The DNA here is from genome assembly GCF_040610935.1 of Lentzea sp. NPDC003310. Taxonomy (NCBI): domain Bacteria; kingdom Bacillati; phylum Actinomycetota; class Actinomycetes; order Pseudonocardiales; family Pseudonocardiaceae; genus Lentzea; species Lentzea sp. NPDC003310. The sequence goes on along the minus strand of NZ_JBEXNC010000015.1, from coordinate 202,958 downwards.
TCCACGCCGGTGCCGTCCGCGCCGGTGAACACGGACGGTCTGGTCGGGCGGACCGACGAGCTGCGGTCGTTGCTGGACCTGGTGCTGCGGGGCCGGCACCGGCTCGTCTCGATCACCGGCCCGGCGGGCGCCGGCAAGTCGCGTCTCGCCACGGAACTGGTCGCGCTGCTCGGCGGGCGGACCGATCTGCTGGTGTGCGCGCTCGACCTGTCCGCCGTCACCGACGTGGCGCTGGTCGGCGATCTCGTGGCGGACGCGCTGGGCTGCGGCCCGTCCCGGCTGGCACCACCGGACCGGGTGGCCGCGCACCTGCGTGACAGGCGGGTGGTCCTCGTGGCCGACCGCTTCGAGCACCTGGTGGACGCGGCACCGGAACTCGCCGCGCTGCCACGCCGTTGTCCCGGCCTGACCGTCGTCGTCACGAGCCAACGGCCACTGCGGGTGCGCGACGAGCACGTGCTCCCGGTGAGCGGGCTGCCTCCGGCGGCCGCCGCGGAGCTGTTCGTGCGACGGGCCGGGCTGGCGGCCGCCGACGACGCGGTGCACACGATCTGCCGCAAGGTCGAGCACCTGCCGCTCGCGATCGAGCTCGCGGCCGGCTGGGTGCGGCTGATGAGCCCGGCGGACCTGGCCGTCCGCCTCACCGACCGGTTGCGCTACCTCACCGACGGGCCGCGCGACCTGCCCGCCCGGCACCGGTCGCTGCGCGCGGCCGTCGAGGCCACGCTGGACCTGGTGACCGCCGAGGCGCGCGCCACGTTCCGCTTCCTGGGCGGCTTCCACGGCGGCGTCCGCCTGCGGGACCTCGAGACCCTGCTGGGACAACCGCTGCCGGAGCTGACCGAGCTGATCGACATCAACCTGGTCCGCCTCACCCCGGACGGCGACACGTCGCGCTACACGCTGCCGGACACCGTCGCCGAACTGGCCGCCGAACAGCTCGACTCCCCCGACGCCCACGCCCGGATCGCCGCGCACTACCTCGACCTCCTGCGCGCCGGGGCGACGCTCGGCGCCCTCGACGCGGCCAACGTCCGTGCCGCGGTGCGCTGGGCGGCGGCCGAGGACCCCGCGCGGCTCGACGCGGCCGCCGCGATGGCGCTGACCCGCTACTACGAGGCCACCGGACGGCTCGGCGAGGGCGCGGAGCTGCTGCGCCAGGTGGGCGCGGGCGGCATCCCGCCGTTGCTGATCAGGTCGGGCCAGCTGGCGGCGTTGCGCGGCGACCTGGACGCGGCGAGCGAGTCGGCGGGCCGTGCGCTCGCCGTGGCGGCGGAGGACGACCACGGCACCCGGACCGCGGGCCTGAGCCTGCTCGGCATGGTCGCGGTGGAGCGGGGCGACCCCGCCGCCGCCCTGGCACACCTGCGCCGGGCACTGGCCGTCGCCCGCCGGTCCGGCGACGACGCGACGCTCGGCCGCGTGCTGAACAACCTCTCGTCGGCGCTGGCCGAGATCGGCCGTCCGCAGCAGGCGATCGGCCGGTTGGAGGCGGCGCTGGCGGCGAAGCTCCGCGCGGGCGCCGGACCGTTCGAACTGGGACGCACGCTGTTCAACCTCGCCCTGCTGTCCCTGGACCTCGGCCTGCTGGAGGTCACCGTCGGGCGAGCCGCCGAGGCAGTCCGCCTGCTCACGGAGGGTGGCCACACCCTCTTGGCAGCGCTGGCCGAGACCACCGCCGCGCTGGCGTTGCTCGACCACGACCCGGCGGCGGCCTCGGCGTGCGTGCACCGCGCCGACCGCCTGCTCGCGGACTCCGTGGCGGAGAACGGCAACGACCGCGTCGAGGCCACCGTCCACCTGCGCGCGAGCGTGGTGCGGCAGGCGCTCGGCGACGCGACGGCGTGGCGGGAGCTGGCCGGGGCGGCCCGGATCTCGCTCGCCCACACGACCCGCGACCGCGACTCGGTCGCGGAGGCCCTGACCCTGCACGCCCGCTACCTCCGCGCCCGCGATCCCGAGTGCGCGGCCGCCCTGCTGGCCACGGCGGATCGCCTGCGGCGCAAGAAGATCACGCCCTTCGTGGCCGCCGCCCGGGACCACGCGCTGGCCGCGCTCGGGAAGCACGCCGCGACCGCCCTGGACGACGTGGCGCTGATCGCGTTCGCCGAGGCGCGGGCGCCCCGCTGACGAACCGGCCCGGGCTCTCGCCGCAGACCGGTTCCCCCAGGCCTCAGCAGTCGATGTGGATCTTGTCGATGTCGTTGGTGTAGAAGTTGCCCTGCGTCCCGACCTCGACCCAGCCGTGCAGGTCGAAGTGGTCCCCGGACTCGACGTCCCACACGTAGACCCAGACCTTGCCGCTGCCGTAGTTCGCGATCGACGAGATCCTGTCCTGGTAGATCCCGCCCCGGAGGTCGTGCGTGCCGCACCGTGCCGCCGTGAACAGCTTGTTCTGGCCGTCGGTGCCGTCGTAGTAGCAGGAGTAGCCGGCCTGGCAGTCCCAGGCGCCACCACCGCAGTTGCGGCTGGTGACGTTGCGCCAGGTGCTGCCCGACCCGGTGTAGGTCACGCCGTTGAACTTCGCGGCGACCCGTTCCGTACCCGCCGCGCCCCACGTGACGACGCCGTTGCCGTTGCTGTCGAAGCCCTGCTCGTAGTGCAGGTGCGGGTGGTTGTTCGAGGTGGGTCCCGTCCGTCCCACCCGCCCGATCAGCTGGCCCTGCGCGACGTGGGTGCCGGCCTCCACCAAACGGACCTGGAGGTGCAGGTACGTCGTGAAGTGACCGTTGCCGTGGTTGATCTGGATCATGTTGCCGGCGTTGGAGTGGTAGTAGGACTGGTTCACGGTGCCCGCGGCCGGAGCGTGCACCGCCGCACCCTCCGTGCCGACCTGGTTGGGCTCGCGGACCATGTCCAGCGCGGGGCTGTGGCCCCAGGTGTCGAGCCGCCACTGCTGACCGCACGCGAAGGGCAACTGGAACGCGGGCGCCGCCTGGGCGGGCGCCGCGACCGACACCGTCAGTCCACTCGCGACCGCCACGCACAGGGCGGCGGCGCGGAGTTTGCTCACTATCCCGGCTCTCATGGTCCTCTTCCTGACCGTTGTGGGGTGTGGTGCCCGCGGAGGGCACCTCCCACCGTGCGCCGAGGTGTTCGCGAGATCTCCCGGGATTCCAACAATCCGCAGGTCAGGACGATCTTCAGCCGTCCGCGTGCGCCAGCTCGCGGACGAACCGCACGTCGGTCACGCCCGCGACGGCCCGGACGAGCACGTCCGCCACGTGCCGTTCGGTCGCATCGCCCATCCGGTCCACAATGGACACTAGACCGCCGGACACCGCCACCTCCCAGCGCCGCGCGCCACCGAGGATGCCCAGCCGGTGCCGGATCTCCGCCTCGACGACCCAGTCCGCGCGGGTGATCGACCTCAGCATGTCCCGCCGCGTCACGACGCCGGCCAGCCGTCCCTCGTCGACCACCGGGACGCTGCGGACGCCGTGGGCGAGCATGAGGTCGGCGACCTCGGCCAGGTCTGTGTTCGGGTTCACCGTCACGTCCGGCGTCCGCATCACCTGCACGACCGCGTGCGCCGGCACCTGCCTCGGCCGGACGGGCTCGCCGTGCACCAGCCCGCGCGGGTCCTGCGGCAGGCGGTGCCGCAGGAGGTCCTCCTCGGCGACCACGCCCACCAGCGCGCCGGAGGGATCGACCACCGGCAGTGCGGTGAAGCCGCGGTCGGCCAGCACCCGCGCGGCCTCGCGGGCCGGGGTGTCCGGGGCCACGACCACCACGTCGGTCGTCATCACGTCTCGGGTCCTCATGACGCTCCTCAGCCGAAGATCTCGGGATGGCGGTGTCGTTCCAACCCCAGGACACCCACCACTCCTCCTGTGCCGCCAAGCCTTCCCGGTGCCCAGGTGACCGCCCACCCGCCAAGGGCGCGGGTGGGCCGGGCGTTCGGTCCCGGCCGGTTCGGGACCAAGGTCCGCGTTCGCGGCCGTGCGCGGAGAACAGACTCGACGCGGAAGAACTTCTTGGGAGGTAACGATGTCCGTTGTTCAAGCTCCTGCTCACACCCGGACGGACACGGGGGCGGTGGCCCTCGCGGTGCTGCGCCTCGCGACCGGGGTGCTGTTCCTCTGGGCGTTCGTGGACAAGGCGTTCGGCCTCGGCTACGCCACCAAGCCCGAGAACGCGTGGTTCGCGGGAGGGTCGCCCACCAGGGGCTTCCTCAGCCGGGTCGACGTCGGTCCGTTCGACACCGTGTTCCGCGGCATCGCCGGGGCGTGGTGGGCCGACGTCCTCTTCATGGCCGGGCTCCTCGCGATCGGCGTCGCGCTGGTCCTCGGCATCGGCCTGCGCGTCGCCGCGGCCGCCGGCACGGTGATGATGCTGCTCATGTGGGCCGCGGAGTGGCCGCCCGCCCAGCACACCGCGAGCGGCGAGGCGACGATGTCGACCAACCCGGTCGTCGACTACCACGTCGTCTACGCGCTCGTCCTGGTCGCGGTGGCGGCGGCGCCCTCGGCGACGTGGAGCCTCTCGCCGTGGTGGACCAAGCTGCCGCTGGTCCGGGCGAACCCCTGGCTGCGGTGACGCCGCGGGGTCAGCTCACCGTCCGGTCCACTCCCGGGCGGTGAGCTCCCACTCGAGGTGCCACCACCGCAGCCGGATCTTCATGTGCGCGAACCGCACCAGGCAGAACAGCAGGGCGATCGCGCCGAGCACGACACCCCACAGCACCAGCGCGCTGGTGATCGCGGTGAACGCCGCTCCCTGAACCGTCGCGGGCGGCGCGGTGACCTGACCGCTGCGGTCGATCCAGACCCGCACCGAGGTCCCGGCCTCCGCACCGAACGGCGCCCGCACGGCACCACGCCGCACCGTCCCGTCGGGCAGGAGCCAGGACGCGACCGCCTCGGTCGTCTCGATCACGGCCTCGCTGTCGGCCGCACCGCCCAGCGACGGCGCGTCCTCGACGAGCACGGCGTCGACCTGGTGGCGGCTCTGCTGCTCGACCTGCACGCGCGCCCCCTGCGCCGCGTAGACCTCCGAGCCGACCGCGGCGGCCACCGGGACCATGCCGAGCGCCGCCACGACGCCGAGCGCGAGCACCGCGCCCTCGAGCCGGTCGCCGTACGTGGCCAGCGGGTTGCGGCCGGGGAAGAGCCGGCGCGTCAGCCGGAGCAACAGGTTCGCGTGCACCGGCCCAGCCTCCCCGGCGCGGGCGGCGCGTCACAGGGACCTTGGTCGCGTCCGCGATGGGCCACTGGTCTCAACCGGGGCGGCCGGTCGGACCAGGAGCGGTCACCAGCGGCAGGCGGTGTCCGGTTCGCAGCAGGGCGCGAGGAAGCGGCAGCTGGGGCAGATCCACTTCGACCCGTTGCCGTAGGGGCGCAGGTCGTCGTTCTCGCACTGCGGGCACTGGGGCAGCTGGACGGTCCGCTCGGTCACGGCGGACACCGTACCGTCACCCGAGTTTCGCGGCGTGGTCCGGCACCTCGCGCTCCAGCACCCGCGGCGTGCGCTGGTAGCCGCTCGACGGCGGCCGCGCGGGCAGCTCGATCTTCGGTGCGGTGACCTCGTGGTAGTCGATCGTGCCGAGCAGGTGCGCGATCATGTTGATCCGCGCCCGCCGCTTGTCGTCGCCCTCGACGGTGTGCCACGGGGACTCGTCGATGTCGGTGTGCAGCATCATCTCGTCCTTGGCGCGCGAGTAGTCCTCCCAGCGCGTCAAGGACTCCAGGTCCATCGGGGACAGCTTCCACCGCTTGAGCGGGTCGTCGAGGCGCTTGCGGAAGCGGCGTTCCTGCTCGGCGTCGCTGACGGAGAACCAGTACTTGCGCAGCAGGACGCCGTCCTCGACGAGCATCCGCTCGAACCGCGGGCACTGCCGCAGGAACAACTCGTGCTCCTGCGGCGTGCAGTAGCCCATCACCCGCTCGACACCCGCGCGGTTGTACCAGCTGCGGTCGAGCAGCACGATCTCCCCCGCCGCCGGCAGGTGTGCCACGTAGCGCTGGAAGTACCACTGCGTGCGTTCGCGTTCGCTGGGGGCGGGCAGCGCCACGATCCGGGCGACGCGCGGGTTCAGGTGCTCGGTGATCCGCTTGATCGCCGAGCCCTTGCCCGCGGCGTCGCGACCCTCGAACACCACCACCAGCCGGGCGCCGGTGGCCTTCACCCACTCCTGCAGCTTCACCAGCTCGGTCTGGAGCTGGAGCAGCTCCCGCTCGTACACGCCCCGGCCCAGCTTCGCCATCGGCCACCCTTCGTCCGGCTCCAGCGCCCCGGCGACGTGCGCCGCCCCGCTCAGCATGATGACCATGAGCCCGGGCTGCCACCCGAGCGGGGCGGTCAGCGGTGGACCGGCGTGCGGTCGGTTCCCGCGTGGAGGGCGGTGCGGCTGATGGCCTGGAGAGCGGACAACCGCGTGACGACGCCGACGACCTGCCCGTCGTCGAGCACGGGCACCGCCAGGACCTCGTGGCGGGTCATCGCGTCGAACAGCGTGGTGAGCGGTGTGTCCCTGGCGGCGACCAGCACCGGCCGCGTCATGACCTGCTCGACGTACGGCGAGCGGACGCCTTCCTTGCCGCGCAGCACGTCCACGCGCGTCACGACGCCCAGGAACACGCGCTCGTCCGAGACCGGCAGCAGCGTCAGGCCGAGGTCGTCCATCAGCCCGCCCGCGTGCCGGGCGAAGTCGCGCGGCCCGACCGTGACGAGCGGCTGCACCACGGCCTCGTCCGCCCTCATCGCGCGGTCTCCGCGAGCTCGCGGTCGGTCACCGGGATGACGACGACGGGCGCGTGGGCGTGCCGCACGACGTGCATGCTGGTCGAGCCGAGCACGAGCCGGCGGATCCGGTGGTCGGTGTGCGAGGCCACGACCAGCATCGCCGCCCCCTCCGACGCCCTCGCCAGCGTGTCGGCCGCCTCGCCGCGCAGGCTCACGCGGACCACGTCCGGCAGCTCGCGGTGCTTCTCGGCGGCCCTGCCCACGGCCTGGTCGAGCAGTTCCTGCGACCGCTCGCGCTCGCGCTGCTCGGTGGTCTCGGTCCAGTCGCTCAGCGCCTCGAACGTCCAGGCGTGCACGACCCGCAGCGGGCAGCGGCGCACGACCGCCTCGTCCAGTGCCCAGTCGAGCGCACGGTCCGAGGCGGGCGTCCCGTCGACGCCCACGACGATCGGCTTGGTGTGCATGGCTCTTCTCCCTCGTTCGTCGGGTCAGCTGGTGCGCAGGCGGCGCAGGAACGGGTCGGTGTGCCGGGCGGGCGCGACGCGGACCCGCGCGTCCACGGCGAGGCATCCCTGCCCGGTCAGCACGAGCGGGTTGAGGTCGAGCTCCACGACCTCGGGCAGGGCGCCGGCGAGCTCGGCCACCCTCAGCAGGACGTCGCGCACGGCGTCCTCGTCGGTGTCCCGCACGACGTGGCCGGACGCGCGGAAGCCGTGCAGCAGGTCGTCGGCGTCCGCTGTGGACAGTGGCGCGAGGGCGGCGGCCCGGTCGTCGAGCACGTCGGTGTCCACGCCGCCGAGGCCGGTGACGACCAGCGGGCCGAACCTCTCGTCGCTCACGACGCCGACCAGCAGCTCGCGGCCGCGTTCCGCCATGGGCTGCACGAACACGCCGCGCAGCCGGTCGCCGAAGCGTTCCCGGAACGCGCGGAACGCCGGTGCCACGCCGTCGGCGGTGACGTCGAGCTCCACCCCGCCGCCCTTGCTCTTGTGCAGCAGGTCGTCGGCCACGGCCTTGAGCGCGACCGGCACGTCGTAGGCCTGCTGGGCCGCGACCGCGTGCTCCTCGGTCGTCGCCATCGTCCCGCCCAGCACCGGCAGACCGAACGCGGTCAGCAGCGCGATGACGTCGTCCGGAGGCAGCCAGCCCTCCCGGCCGGTCACGAGCGTCCTCGCGGCGTCGAGGTCGATCCGGCCGAGGCGGGCGAACTCCCTCGGCCGCGCCAGCCACTCGGCGCGTTCGACGAGGCGGGCGAGCGCCGCGGCGGCGCGGGCGGGTTCGGCGAGGCAGGGCACCTCGCCGAGGCGTTCGGTCTGCCCGGTGCGCACGGCCAGCACCGGCTTGCCGGCCACCCCGTGCACGCCACGGGTGGGATCGCCGAGCGCCGTCGGGACCGTCACGGTGATCACCGACTCGACCGCCGGGTCCGCGGCGACGACGTCCAGGCACCGCGCGAAGGTCTCCTCGTCGACCACCGCGGTGGTGTCGACCGGGTTGTGCACGCTCGCCGTGGCCGGGACCAGTTCGGCCAAGGCCTTCCTGGTGTCGTCGCCCAACGTGGCCATGCGCAGGCCTTCGCGCACACAGGCGTCCGCGGTCAGCACGCCGAGTCCGCCCGCGTTGCCCAGCACGGCGACCGCGGGTCCGGTGGGCAGCGGTTGCAGGCTCAGCGCCAGCACGGCGTCGGTCAGCGCGGGCACGCCGTCGACCGCGATCACGCCCGCCTGCCGGAACAACGCGTCCCTGGTGACCGACGGCGTCGCGGCCGAGGCGGTGTGCGAGGCGGCGGCGCGCTGCCCCTCCTCGCTGGTGGCGGACCGGATGGCGAGCACCGGTTTGCGCGCGGCGACGCGGCGGGCGAGCCGGGCGAACTTGCGCGGGTTGCCGAAGGACTCCAGGTACAGCGCGATGATCCGGGTGCTCTCGTCGTGCTCCCACCACATCAGCAGGTCGTTGCCGCTGACGTCGAGCTTGTCGCCGGTGGAAACCAGGTTCGACAACCCGAGCCCGAGGCGGCGCAGCTCCTCCTGCACGCCGATCGCGATCCCGCCGGACTGGGTGACCAGGCCGACGCCGCCGGGCAGGGCGCCGCGCGCGGCGAACGTGGCGTTCATCCGCACGCCCGGCGCGGTGGTCGAGACACCGAGGCAGTTCGGGCCGACGAGCCGCATGCCGTGTGCCCGCACGGGTTTCAGCAGTTCCTCCGCGTCGACACCGGACGCGAGAACGACCAGCGCGCGCACTCCCCTGCGGCCGCACTCCTCCGCCACGGCCGGGACGGACCGCGCCGGCACGCACAGCACCGCGAGCTCGGGCGCGTGCGGCAGGTCGCTCACCGAGGCGTGGCAGGCGACTCCGGCGACAGACTTCGCGTGCGGGTTGACCGCGTACACGTCGCCGCAGAAGTCCACCAGGTTGCGCAGCACGGCGTTGCCCACCGAGGACTGCGAGCGACCTGCGCCCACCACGACGACCGACGAGGGGCGCAGCACGTGCGCGAGGCTCGCGACGTCGGCGACGGACTCCCGTTCGCCCACCGCGTCGAGGTAGGTGTCACCGGGTTCGAGCACCAGCTCGACGAAGACGGTCTCACCGTCGGGCACGATCCCCGTCACGAGTCCCAGGTCGGTGAACACGCGCAGCATCCGGCCGTTGATCGTGAGGACCTCGGCGGTGAAGCGCCGGACACCGCGCCCGCGCGCCAGCGAAGCGAGGTGTTCGAGCAGCAGCGTCCCGACGCCGTGGGTCTGCTCGGTGTGCGACACGGCGAGCGCGACCTCCGCGAAGTCGGTCTCGCGCACCACCACGTAGCTCGCGACGCCCAGCAGCCGGTTCTCCCGGAACGCGCCGAGCACGACGTGCCGGGGCGCGTCCGGGGAGACCATCCGCGCGACGAAGTCCTCCAGCTGCCGCGGCGACGTGCTGAAGAACCTCAGGTACCGGTCCTCGACCGGCAGGCCGCGGTGCAGCTCCAGCAACGCCGGCACGTCGTCCGGCCCCAGCTCGCGCACCGCGACGACCGAACCGTCCGTCAGCACCGCCGCCGCGTTCACAGCAGCGGTCCCGGCGTGAGCGGGAGCGCGGGCTCCACGACGTGCTCGGTCTTGGGCTCCCTCACCACGACGACCGGGCAGGCCGCGTGGTGCACGCAGTAGGCGCTGACCGAACCGATGATCGCCTCGACCAGCCTGCCGTGCCCCCGGTTGCCGACGACGAGCAGCGCCGCGTCACCGGAGGCCTTGAAGAGCACGTCACGGGCGTCGCCCTCGACCAGGACCCGGCGGATCTCCACGTCGTCGAAGCCCTCCACCGCCCGGTCGAGGACGCCCTGCGCCGCCGACTTCAGGGCCTGCGGCGACACCTCGGCGAAGATCTCGGCGGGCAACGGCCCGATCATCACGCCGTAATCCGCGTGCCACGCCGTCACCGCGTCGACCGCGCACCCGCGCCGGCGGGCGTCCTCGACGGCCCAGCGCAGCGCGGCCAGGGAGGCGGGTGATCCGTCGACTCCGACCACCACGGGCCGGGACTCGTTCTCGCTCATGCGGTTCAGCGTTCCGGCCGGCGCGGCGGGCGGTGAGTGGCCGCGGTCCCCCGGCGTCCGGGACCTTGGTCCCCGGCGGGCCGGGCCACCGGCGCGCGACCGTCCACTCGCGACTCGTGGCAGCTGGGCGAGCCGGTCGCGGGCATTCGGGCGCACCGCCTGGACCGGATCGCCCAGCCCCGCCTTCAGGCCCCTTCGCCCGTCGCCGTTCGACCCCATACTGGAAGGGCGCCGGGCCCGTCGATTCCACGTGACAGAGTCTTTGGTCCCTGTGCCCGCCCGCCCCGGCGGGGCGATCGTGGAGGCGGAACGGTCGAGGAGAGGTGGTTGCGGTGGTGTCGCGAGTCTTCCTGGTGGACGACCACGAGGTCGTCCGGGTCGGGATCAGGGAGTTGCTGAGCGCTTCGCCCGACCTGGAGGTCGTGGGCGAGGCGTCGTCCGTGACGGAGGCGCTCACGCTGCTGCCCGCGACCGCCCCCGACGTGGCGGTGCTCGACGTGCGGCTGCCCGACGGCAACGGCATCGAGCTGTGCCGCGAGCTGCGGTCCCGGCTGCCGGAGCTGAACGTGCTGATGCTCACGTCGTTCACCGACGACGAGGCGTTGTTCGACGCGATCATGGCCGGGGCGTCCGGGTTCGTGCTCAAGCGGATCCTCGGCACCGACCTGACCACGGCGGTCAAGACCGTCGCGGCGGGACAGTCCCTTTTGGACGCGCGCTCGACGGCCGCGCTGCTCAACCGGATCCGCCGCGAACGCGAGCAGGGCGACCCGGTCCGCGCGCTCACCGAGCAGGAGCGCACGGTGTTCGACCACATCGGCGACGGCCTGACGAACCGGCAGATCGCGGACAAGATGTTCCTCGCGGAGAAGACCGTGAAGAACTACGTCTCCCACCTGCTCGCGAAGCTCGGCCTCGAGCGCCGCACGCAGGCCGCCGTGCTCTCCTCGCAGCTGCGCAGGCCGAACCACGACACCGAGACAGGCTGACCCGTCAGTCCAGCGGGACCCGCCACGTCACCCGCGTTCCCCCGCCCGGTTCCTCGGCCACGGTGAGCGCGCCGCCCAGCGAGGTGGCGCGCTGCTCCAGGTTCCGCAGGCCGCTGCGCGCGACCTCGGGAGGCATGCCCAGGCCGTTGTCGACCATCGTGATGATCAGCGCGTCGCCCGCCTCGACGGTGAGCGTCATCTCGGTCGCGCGGGCGTGCCGCAGCGCGTTGCTCACGGTCTCCCGCACGACGGCCTCGGCGTGCTCGCCGATGTAACCGGGCACCAGGCTGTCGATGGTGCCCGACATCCTGATCGCCGGGCTGCGCTCGGCGCCCTCGGTGGTCTCCGCGACGATGTCGAGCAGCCGGCGGCGCAGGCCGGTGTCGCCGGAGTCGGCCTGCAGGTCGAAGATCGACGTGCGGATCTCGAGGACGGTCTGGTCGAGCTGGCCGACCGCCTTCTGCACCCGCTGGCGCGCCTCGGGGTGCGTGACCCACGTCAGCGAACCCTGCAGGCTCATGCCGGTGGCGAACAGCCGCTGGATCACGTGGTCGTGCAGGTCGCGCGCGATCCGGTCGCGGTCCTCCAGCACGTCGACCAGGCGCCGCGCGTCCTGGTTCTCGGCGAACTCGATCGCGACCACGGCCTGGTCGGCGAACGACGCGAGCAACGGCATCAGGTCCGCCCCGAACGCGGGCGAGTCCTTGTCCCGCACCGCGAGCAGCACCCCGGTCACGGACGTGCCCGCCCGCAGCGGCAGCACGGCCGCCGCCCCCGTCCGCGCGGGCAGGTCGCCGAGCCGGTCGTCGACGTCCTCCAGCAGCGCGGGCGCGGCCGTCTCCAGCACCTGCGCGAACACCGGTGCGTCGCTCCGGAACTCCTCCGGCGCGGGCTCGCGGCCCGCCTCCGCCGCCTTGCGCAGCAGGTCGTCCTCGCGCAGCAGCACCACCGCCCACGACGCCGCGGTCAGTTCGGCGGCGCGCTGGGCGATCAGCCGCAACGCGTCGTCGGCGGTCGCACCGGCCAGCAGCTGCGCGTTGATCTCCGCGGTCGCCTCCAGCCACCGCTCGCGCATCCGCGACCGTTCGAACAGGCGGGCGTTCTCGACGGCGACACCGGCCGCGGCGGCCAGGGCCTCCAGCACGACCTCGTCGTCGGCCGTGAAGTCGCCGCCGCCCTTCTTCTCGGTCATGTAGAGGTTGCCGAACACCTCGTCGCGCACCCGCACGGGAACGCCGAGGAAGCTGTGCATCGGCGGGTGGTTGGCCGGGAAACCGACCGACGCGGCGTGCTCGCTCAGGTCGTGCAACCGGATCGCCCGCGGGTCCTTGATCAGCAACCCGAGCAGGCCCTTGCCCTCCGGCAGGTGGCCCATGTGCGACCGCGTCTCCGGGTCGATGCCGACGTAGACGAACTGCGAGAGGTTGTGCCGCGACCCGAGCACGCCCAGCGCGCCGTAGCGGGCTCCCACGAGCTCCACCGCGGCCTGCACGATCCGTTGCAGCGTCGAGTCGAGCTCCAGGCCCGCGCCAACCGCGAGGACGGCGTCGAGCAGGCTCTGCATCTTGTCCCTGGTCGACCCGATCTCGGCGAGCCGGTCGCGCATCTCGTCGAGCAGTTCGTCCAGCCGCAGACCGCCGAGCAGGCTGCGGGAGGGCGTCTCGTCAGGACCCACCATGGATCAACCTTTTCACGGGCACCGGGCGTCGCCAAGCAGTCCCGGCCAGGTCGGGACCTTCGACAGTGGGTCGCCCCGCGGAGATCGCGGAGAGTGGATCCGACGACACGTTCGACCAGGCAACACGATGGGGTGAAGGACATGAGCCAGGTGACCGCCGCGCTGGGCCTGGGGCCCGACCAGATCGAGAGCGTGCTCACGGCCGCGTCCCTCGCACCGTCCGTGCACAACACCCAGCCCTGGCGGTTCCTGGTCAGGCGGGACCGCATCGAGCTGCACGCCGACCCGGCCCGCAGGCTCGCGGCGACCGACCCGGAGGACCGCGAGCTCCGGCTGTCCTGCGGCGCCGCGTTGTTCAACCTCCGCCTGGCACTGGAGCTGCAGGGCGTGCGCCCGCTGGTGTCGATGATGCCCGGCCGCGACGCGCCGGGTGCGCTCGCCGTGGTGCGGCGCGGCGGCTCGATCAGGATCAACGCGGAGAACCGCGCCCTGCTCGACGCCGTGCCGCACCGGCGCACCAACCGCAGGCCGTTCCTGGAGGCGGCGGTCGACCCCCGGCAGCGCCACGCCCTCGTGCGCGCGGCCGAACTGGAACGCTCGTGGCTGCACGTCATCACGACACCGCAGGACCGCGCGCAGATCCAGCGGCTCGTCCGCCAGGCGCACGAGATCCAGCTCGGCGACGAGGCCGTGCAGGCGGAACTGGCCGCGTTCACCGGTCACCGCCCCGGCGCGGCCGACGGCGTGCCCCCGGCGTCGGCGGGTGTGCGGCCGGAGATGCAGGACGAGTGGGCGTTCCGCGACTTCCAGGGCCCGGAGCGCCACCCCGGCAAGGACTACGAGTCCGACCCGCTCGTCGTGGTGCTCTGCTCGTTCTACGACGGACCGCTCGGCGAGATGCAGGCGGGCCAGGCGATGCAGCGCATCCTGCTCACCGCGACGACGCGGGGCCTGTCGGCGTCGTTCCTGTCGCAGCCGGTGGAGGTGCGGCAGGTGCGCGACCAGCTGCGGCGGTCGCTCGGTGGGATGCTGGTGCCGCAGACCGTGCTGCGGCTGGGGTTCAGCACACCGGTGCCGGCGACGCCGCGGAGGCCGGTGGCGGAACTCCTGGTGGAGTCGGACGAGCGCGCGCCCTGCTGAGCCGGCCTCGGGCGGTTCGGCGGCGAGGGCCGATTGCCCGCCGGGGTCCCTGCCGGGACGGGACTTTGGTCCTGCGACGAACCGCCCTTCCCGCCCTGCTCCGGACGGACGCGGTCGCGCATCGTCTACGCATGCACCCAGTCGTGATCATCCAGGACGGCGCCCGGCGTGACGAGAACGCGCTGCGGTGGGCCGCCGCCCACGCCCAGCTGATCGGCACCGGCCTGGAGATCCACCGTCCGCACGACGACTTCCGCGCCCAGCTCGTCGTCGCCGGCCACCGCCTCGTGCGGCCGCCGGCGCACTGCGACATGGTCGTCGTGCGCGGCACGCCCGCCGCGGTCGACTCCCGGCACCGGCTGGTCACCGCTCTGGTGAGCGGCGGCCCCGGCGACGGGCGGGTGCTGCGCCACGCCGCCGACTTCGCCCGGCTGCGCGGCGCCCGGCTGCGCGTCCTGCACGCGACGTCGTCCGGCGAGGCACCGGATCACGTGCTCGCGCGGGCTTCCGCGGTGCTCGGCTCCTTCGCCCACCGCACCGTGCTCGTGCAGGCCGAGCCGCACGAGGCGGTCGCGCGGTGCACCGACTCCGACCTGGTCGTCGTCGGGTCCGGCAGCGTCTTCACGACCGCCGCGCTGCACCACGCGCCGTGTCCGGTTCTCGTGGTGCGGCAACCGGTTCTGGAACACTTCCCCATCGCGGTTCCCGCTCCGCGCCGGCCCGCTCGCGCGCAGGCCTGAGCTCAGCCCAGCGGTTCGAGCCGGGCCGGCACGTGCTTGTGCCACGGCGTTCCCGCCCACTCGTCGCGGTCCTCGGCGGCGGTGAGCTCGTTGGGCGCGACGCCGGTGCGTTCGTGGACCGTGAGGCCGAGGCCGTTGGGCAGCGAGATGTGGCCGGAGCGCATGGACTCCGTGATCTCCACCAGCACCTCGGCGTTGCCGCGCCGCGTGGTGAGGCGGACCTTGTCGCCGGTGGTGACGCCCAGTTTCGTCGCGTCGGTGGTGCTCATGCGCAGCCGGCCGTCCTGGTCGCGGCGGCGCCAGGTGGGGTCGCGCATGATCGTGTTGGCCGTGAACGCGCGGCGCTCCCCCGCCGACAGCACGAACGGCCACTCCGGATCCTCCTGCGGCACCGGCCTTTCACCGAGGGCGGCGACGGCGGCCAGCAGGTCCGGCACGTCGAGGTTGACGCGCTCGCGCGGCATGCGCTGCCACGACGCGTCGTAGGTGTCGTGGGTGATCTCCACGCCGTGCGCGCCGTTCACGATCGCTTCGAAAAGTCGTTCTCCCGCTTCGAGTCCGGAGCCGTAGCCCGCCTTCTCGACACCGGCCGGGTTCTTGCGGGCGCACTCGTGCGCGGCCATCCACAGCACCGCGGCGGCCGAGGCGTCGTGCGGCAGCGTCGGGCCGAGCGTGCGGTAGAGCAGGACGGCGGCGAGACGGCGTTTCGCGGGATCGGCGACGGCGGTGAGGAACGCCTGCGCGAACGCGGCGCGTCCGGCCGCGGCGGCCTCGCGCAGGGGCGCGTAGTCGGCCTCGGTGAGCGCGCCCGAGGCCTCGACCAGCCGGGCGTGGATCTCCGGCTCGGGCAGGGGCCCCTCCGGCGCGGCCACGACGGGGTGCCGCAGGTGGAAGACGTTGCGCGGGAAGTCGAAGTTGAAGAACGTGGCCTCGAACTTCTCGAACTGCGTCGGCGCGGGCAGCACGTAGTCGGCCAGGCGCGCGGTCTCGGTCATCGCGACGTCGATGACGACCACGAGCTCCAGCGCTTCGAGCGCCTCGCGCATGCGGGCGGAGTCGGCCAGGGAGTGGGCGGGGTTCGCGCTCTCGACCAGCATCGCGCGG
Source organism: Lentzea sp. NPDC003310 (assembly GCF_040610935.1). Lineage (NCBI taxonomy): Bacteria > Bacillati > Actinomycetota > Actinomycetes > Pseudonocardiales > Pseudonocardiaceae > Lentzea > Lentzea sp. NPDC003310. Next base: position 187,079 of record NZ_JBEXNC010000015.1, on the reverse strand, counting down.
TAGCGGGCCGGGTGGTCGGTGAGGATCTCCTCCGCGATCACGTTGCACGGCACCAGGCCGCTGATGATCCGGGCGCCCGCGACGGGGCTGCGCGGGCCCTCGTCGCCCGCGTACCCGCGGTCGCGGCCGATCGGCACCAGGCTGGACGGCACGTACTGGGCGCCCTGCTTGCCGAAGTTGCCGGTGAGCAGCCACACCAGCTTCTCGACGTAGCTCACGAGCGTGGAGTCGCGGTTCATCTGGACGCCCAGGTCCTCGAACACGGCCACGGACTCCGCGGCGGCGATCCGGGCGGCGACGGCGCGCACCAGGGTCTCCTCGACGTCCGCGACGGCGCAGTAGTCGCCGACCGGGACCTGCCGCAGGACCTCGGTGACGGCGTCGAGGCCGTCGGCGTGCGCGGCCAGCCACTCGGAGGCGATCAGGTCCTCCTGCACCAGCACGGCGGCGAGGGCGGTCATCAGGTAGAGGTCGGTGCCGGGCCGGACCTGGAGGTGGAAGTCGGCGAGCTCCGCGGTCTCGGTGCGCACGGGGTCGATCACGATCATCGACCGCGCCGGGTCCTTGCCGATCTCCTTGAGCACCGAGCGGGCGCGCGGGAAACCGTGCGACTGGTAGGGGTTCTTGCCGACGAAGAGCGCGACCTCGCAGTGCTCGAAGTCCGCGCGGGTCATGTTGCCGAGCATGCGGGCGCTGACCCAGAACTCGCCGGTCTTCTCCTGCGCGAGCGCGGACGAGCGGTAGCGCGCGCCGAACGCGGCCAGCGTGGCGGGCGAGTACGCGCCGCCGAGGTGGTTGCCCTGACCACCACCCCCGTAGTAGAAGATCGTCTCCCCGCCGAACGCGTCGCGGACCTCGCCCAGCCGGGCCGCGATCTCGCTGATGGCGGTGTCCCAGCCGATCTCCTCGAACGTGCCGTCCTCCTTGCGCCGCAACGGGTGCGTGATCCGGCCGGTGTTCCCGTTCTGGTGCAGGTCGAGGCGCAGCGCCTTGTTGCACGTGTAGCCGGCCGACGCGGGGTGGAGCTTGTCCCCGCGGATCTTGTCGAACGACCGGCCGTCCTCGCCGACGAGGACCTCGATCCCGCAGTTGCACTCGCAGAGGATGCAGGCACTGGGTTTCCACATGGCCGGACTCCTAGTCTCGTTGCCGCAGAAGGGGTGCGATCTCGGCGAGCACGTCGTCGAGCGGTCCGAGGTCCCGCCGCGCGCGGCAGAGGATGATCGCGCCCTCGATCGCCGACACGATCAACGTCGCCAGCCGCCGCGCGCGGTCCGGCGCGAAACCGCAGCCGGACAACGCGTCCACGAGGCTCGCCTGCCAGCGGGCGAAGATCTCCCGCACGACCTCGCCCGCGTCGGGGACGACGTCACGGCTGTCCATCGCCATCGCGGCGACCGGACAACCCGCCCGGTAGTCGGTCTTGACGAGCGCCCGCTTCCAGAAGGCGACCAGGCGGTCCACCATCTGCTCGACGTCGCCCTCGGCCGCCGAGTCGCGGACCATCGCGGCGATGTAGTCGCCCGCCTGCCGGACCGCGCCGAGGACCAGCTCGTTCCGCCCGCCGGGGAAGTGGTGGTAGACGGACCCGCGCGGCGCCCCGCTGTGCGCGAGCACGGCGTCGACCGTCACGCCGGCCGCGCCCCGTTCCCGCAGCAGGAGCACGGCGCTGTCGAGCATCCGCTGCTTGGTCCCGCGCCTGCCCGGCTCGCTCATCGCGCCTCCCTGAGTCGGGAGTATGGCAGAGACCATAATCGGTGTCACGGCGAAGCCGGTGGCGCCCCCTGAGCACCACCGGCTTCGCGGTCAACGGGTCGTCGGCGTCGCGAGTGCGGCACCGGCTTTCAGGCTGCGGAGCCGCTCCACTCACACCCCCAGCGGCATTCAGTCAGCGGAACCGCCCGGCCACACACGCCCCACCAGCTCACACGACCCACCAGTCGACGCACCACCGGGCGACGTACCCCCGCCGCCCGTTCCAGGTGACGCCGATCCAGCGCGGCGTGTTCACGCCACCGCAGGCCGTGTAGGCCTTGCCGGTCGTCTCGGAGCAGTCCGCGACGGCGCTCTGCCCCGGCTGGATGATGCCGAGCCGCGTGGACCCGGCGTCGGCGCGCAGCCGCACGTTGACCCCGGACACCCCCGGTGCCGGGGCGACGCGGCACGCCGCGGTGCCGACCCCGGAGACCGAGACACCGGCCGGCGTGGCGGCGGGTTCGGCCGCGGCGTTCGCCGTCGACGGCGCCAGCACGAGCGCGATGCTCGCGAGGACCGTGCCGAGCGAGAGCAGGACACTTCGTTTGCGCATATTTCCCCCTCAGGAAACGCGGCCTGATCGGCCGTCGACGCCCTGTCTACGGTGGCCCGGTGTTGTTCGGAACCCCGTGCCGCGGCCGGAAAACCGAGGTCCGGACAACGGGCGTGCCGGTGGTCAACGGCACGGCGGGGCGTAGGCGAGGTCCGGGAACTGGGCGCGCCACTCGTGCTCGGTCATCGGGTCCCCGGTGGTCGCGCAGATCGCCGCGGCGACCGCGTTCTCGTCGGTGCGCCAGGTGCGCAGCCGGCCGTCGCCGCCGCCGGCGAACACGCGGTCGCCGCCGGGCCGGAACACCGCCGTGCCGAGCGGGGAGGTGGACTCGGACACGACCGCGACCACGGAAGGCTTCGCGGGGTCGGCCACGTTCCACAGCCAGGCCGAGCCGTCGATCACGCTCGCGGCCAGCAGGTCGCCGCCGGGCTGGAACGCGAGCTCGAGGATGCGTCCGGCGGGTCCGGCGAGCGGCGGGCCGACGCGCCGGGGTGACGCCGGGTCGCGCACGTCCCACAGCAGGACCTCGCCGTCGACGCCGCCCGCCGCGAGCACGTCGCCGGAACCGGAGAAGGTCGCGCTGAACGCGTAGCTGTCCAGGCCGTCGAGCCGCGCCACGACGCGGGGCGTGCCGGTCACCGAGACCAGGTAGACGTGGCTGTCCCCGCTGGCCGCCGCGAGGTGCGTGCCGCGCGGGTTCCAGGCCAGGTCGAGCACCAGGTCGCGCGGATCGTCGAGCACGGCGACCAGGCGCGGGCCGGTGAGGTCCCAGACTCGGATCGCGGAGTCCCGGCCCGCCGCGGCGAGCTTCGACCCGTCCGGGCTGAACGCCACGGCGACGACCTCCTGCCGCGACCCGCCGAGCACCGCCCGGACCGCCGGACGGGCCGGGTCGCGGACGTCGACCACCTCGACGTCGCCGCCGACGGTGCCCGCGGCCAGCAGCGTCCCGTCGGCCGACAGGTCTCCGGCGCCGCTGAACGGTGTCGGCGGCGCGGGCACGTCGCCGCCGAGCGGCCGGAGCGACTCGGGGTCCCACAGCGCGGCCGAGCCCTCCGCGAAGACCGCCAGCCTCGTTCCGTCGCGGCTGAACGCGGTGTCCTGGACCGGGCCGCGGGCGTGCCGGTCCGGTGCGTCGGCCTCCGGCCAGACCCGCACCGCGCCGTCGGTCGCCGTCGAGACGACCGAACCGTCGGCACCGAACGCGGCCCAGGTGACGACGTCGGGGTGTGGCAGCACGCGCAGCGTCTCCCACGTCGCGGCGTCGAGCACGCGGATCGTCGCGTCGGCGCCGCCCGCGACCAGGTGCCGCCCGTCCGGGCTGAACGCCGTGGTCGTGATCTTGAGGTCGAACTCCCCCGCGAGCGACCGCGCGGGCACCGGCGCGGCCGGGGTCGTGACGTCCCACGACCGCAGCGTCCGGTCGTGCGAGCCCGCGACCAGGGTGCGGCCGTCGGGCGAGATCGACACCGCGGGCACCGGTTTGTCGCCCGCGCGCACGACGGACCTCTCGGCGGCCCCGCCCCGGACGTCCCACAGGTGCACCGACCCGCCGTCGGTGCCGAACGCCAGGAGTCCGCCGGGGCCGTAGGTCACCGTGCGGACGGGTGCCTCGGCGGGCAGGGACCGCAGCGCCACGACGTTCGCCGGGTCGGAGACGTCCCACCGCGGCACCGCGGTCCCGGCGGCCGCGGCCAGCTCCCGGCCGGACGGGTCGGCGGCGAGGCGCTCGACCGGGCCGGCGGACGCGCGGACCGGCGCGCCGAACGGCACGGGGGCGGCGGGGTCGGAGACGTCCCACAGGCTGACGAAGCCCTCGACGTCGCCGACCGCCAGCACGTCCCGGCCCGGCACGAGCGCCAGCGCGTACACCATGACTCCCCTGCGGCCGCCCGAGCCGGTGGTCTCCGGCCGCCGCGGCTCGACCACGCCCGACCGGGCCAGCACGCCGTTCTCGCGGACGAACAGCCGCACGGACCCGTCGAGCGCGTTGCTCACGGCCGTCAGCCCGCCGTCGGCCGACACCGCGAGGGCCGTCGGGCCGGCCCCGCCGAGGTACCGCGCCGGGAGCGGCGAGCCCGACGACGCGAGCAACGCCGACCTCGCCTCCGTGGTCGCGGCGGTGCGGTACCCGGCGATCGCGAGCTGCGCGGCGAGCGCGGGATCGGTGTGGCGGAGCTTGTCGGCGGTGAGCGCGATCTGCCGCGACACCGTCGTGTCCCTGGCGCGTGCCGCGTCGAGCCGCGCGCGGTTCGCGACGGCGGCGAGCGAGCCGGCGACCGCCGCGCACACGACGGCGACGACGCTGACCGCGAGCAGCAGGCGCGAACGCCTCCGGGTGGCCGCCCTGGCGCGCCGGTCCTGCGCCAGGCTCGCGTCGAGGTACGCCCGTTCCGACGGGCTCAGGCGCAGCCGCGACGACAGGGCGTGCGTGCGCAGTTCCTCCAGCCGCGCGCCCGTGGCGAGAGCCGTGGCGTCCTGGCCGCCGTCGAGCCACGTGCGGGTCGCCGTCGTGACGGCCCGGTGCGACCGCAGCGCGTCGCGGTCGTCGTCGATCCACGCGCGCAGCCGCGGCCACTGCGCGAGCACCGCGTCGTGCGCGATCTCGACGGTGTCCTCGCCGACGGTCACGAGCCGGGCTGCGGCGAGGCGATCGACCACCGCGGCGACCTCGGCCAGTTCGGCGGCGGGCACCCTGCGGCGGCCGGCCGCGCCGGTCTCCTCGTCCACGGTGACCAGGCGCAGCAGGAGTTGTTCGGCCAGCAGCCGTTCCTCCGGGCCGAGGTCGCCGTACGCGGCCTCCGCCGGACCGGCCACCGCCACGCCGACGCCCCCGGCCGCCGCGAACCCGGCCTCGGTCAGGACCTCGCCCCGCCGCCGTCGCCACGCCTCGGCCAGCGCGTGCGACAGCAGTGGCAGCGCACCCGGACCTCCCCTGGCCTCGGTGGCGACCGTGGTCAGCAGCGCCCGTTCGACGGACATCCCCACGGCCTGCGCGGGCCGGCTCACCGCCGCGCACAGCTCCTCGGGCGTCATCGGCTCCACGCGCACCACGTCCTGCCCGGACGCGCCGAGGTCGGCGACGCAGCGCGCGGAGAAGTCCGCCCGGACCGCCACGACGAGCCGCACCCGCCGCGCGACCAACGCCCGCACGCCGTCGAGGAACGCGCGCTGGTCGCAGCGGGTGTAGACCTCCTCGAACCGGTCGAGGACGACGAGCGGAACGCCGTCGCCGGGCAGGCGTTCGCCCGGCGCCACGACCACCGGTCGCAGCTCGTCGCGCAGCGCGGGCACGACACCCGCCAGGAGCACGGACGTCTTCCCCGCACCGGACGGCCCGCTCACCACCGTGATGGAATTCTCGCGCGCCCGAGTGACGATCTCGGTGACCAGTTCCTCCCTGACGAAGAACAGATCCGCGTCCTCCTCGCGGAAAGCACTCGCGCCGCGATAAGGAGCCCGACATCGTTTTCCGGGCGCCTCTCGAGTAGCGGCGAGCGCCGCCGCCTTCCACTTCGCTGTCCATTCTTCCGCGTCACCACCACACGCCTGCACGTAGGCGAGCGCGACCTCCAAAGTCGGCAGTCTGCGCCCTCCTGCCGCGTCGGACACCGTGGACACCGCGTAGCCGCAGCGTGTCGCGAGTGTCCGGTACGGCATCCCGCCGGCGCCGCGCCGCAGTTCACGCAATTCGGACGCGAAGCGTTGCACCGCGCCGTCCGCAGGATTCAGCCCTCGTTCCGGTCGAGGCATTGGCTGGTCCCCCTCCAAGCAATGCGACCTCGTGCTCCCGAGGTTATGGGGAAATGCCGCAGCGGGTGGGGGAAAACCGAACTCCGGGCGTGGTCGAATGGAATGGGCGGCGTCAGCCGGACAGTTCCACCAGCGGCCTCGTGCCGATCAGCCGACCGCGACCGGCTCGTCCACCGTGGAGCGTTCAGGGCTCTTCGGTCCCCGCAGCACCACGTAGGCGAACAGCACCACCATCACGGCCGCGCCCACCCACATGGCCTGCTGCCACCCGTCCACGAAGGACTCCCGGGCGGCCTGGGCGACCGCCGGCGCGAACGAGCCGGTCACCTCGGTGGCCTGGGCGACCCCCTCGCGCGCGACGTCCGCCGCCTGCGGCGGCACACCGGTCAGCCGTCCGTCGATCCCCGCGCGGTACCCCGCGGCCACCAGCGCGCCGAGCAGCGCCACGCCCAGGGCGGTGCCGAACTCGCGGGTGATGTCGTTGAGCGCGGAGGCGACGCCCTGCTGCGCGCGCGGCAGCGAACCGGTGATGGCCTCCGTGGACGGCGTCATCGACAGGCCCATGCCCAGCCCCATCGCGAGCAGCCCCGGCAGGATCGACAGGTAGCCGCCCTGCACGGACACGAACAGCCCCATCAGCACCAGCCCGGCCCCGGCCACCGCGACGCCGGTGGCCATGGTGGCGCGGGAACCGATGCGCGCGGCGAGCGTGGCGGCCAGTCCGGACGCCATCATCATCGAGATCGCCATCGGCATGAGCGCCGCCGTCGAGACGAGTCCCGACCAGCCGAGGACCGCCTGGAAGAACGGGAACAGCACGACGCCGATCCCCGCCTGCACGCCGAACACCACCAGCAACGTGAGCGACCCGCCCGCCAGTCCGCGCTCGCGGAACAGCCGCACGTCCAGCAGCGCGGCGTCCCCGCGACGCAGTTCCCAGAGCACGAACGCGATCCCGGCGGCGACACCGACCACGAGCCCGGCCGCGGTCGCGGCACCCCACCCCCGCTCGGGCGCTTCCTGCAGCACGAACACCAGGCCTACGACGGCGACGGTCGAGAGCAGGGCACCGACCGCGTCGAACGGGTGCGCCGAGCGCTCCCGGGAGTTCGGCACCGACCGCGCGGTCGTCACCAGCGCCACGACCACCAGCGCGACCGGGAGCGCGAAGAGCCAGCGCCAGTCCGCGACGTCGACCAGGAGCGCGGACAGGAACATCCCCAGGACGCCGCCGCCTCCGGCCACCCCGGTCCACACGCCGATGGCCTTGGCGCGCCGGTCCTCGGGGAACGTGGAGGTGATGACGGCCAGCGTGACCGGCATGATCATCGCGGCTCCCACGCCGGCGGCCACCCGTGCCGCGATCACGACGCCGGCCGTCGGGGCCAGCGCCGCCACGACGTTGGCGACGCCGAACAGTACGAGCCCGGCGACCAGCACCGGCTTGCGCCCCAGGCGATCGCCGACCGCGCCGAGCGGCAGCAGCAGCGCGGCGAGGGTCAGCGGGTAGACGTTGACGATCCACAGGACCGTGCCCAGGGAGGCGCCGAACTCGACGGCCACGTGGGTCTGGGCGACGTTCAGGCCCGAGACCGACGCGACCACGGCCATCAGCGCGACGGACACGGAGATCAGGACGGCGCGCAACCGGCGCGCGTCCGGTGCGGCAGCCCTCGGTGCGGGCTGATTGGTGCTCATGGGTTCCTCTCCGGAGGGTGTGGGAGTTCGGCAGGGACAGCGCGTCGACCGCGCCGTTCGTCCTGCCCGGCCCGAGCCGGTGACCTCGACAGTAGGCACGACTTGCGGCAGTGGCATAGCATCTTGCTCATGACGCAAGAAGAAGGAGCGCTGGACGGCCTCGTGCGCAAACGGATCCGGGCGTTGCGGGTCGCGCAGGGCCTGTCGCTGGAGGATCTCGCCAAGCGCGTCCACCTGGGCCAGTCCTCGCTGAGCCGCATCGAGAACGGGCAGCGCCGCCTCGCGCTCGACCAGCTCGTCGCCCTGGCGCGCGCCCTCGACACCACTCTCGACCAGCTCGTCGAAACCGCCGTGGACGACGTCGTGATCAGCCCGATGAACCACGGCCCGCACGGGCTGAGCTGGCCGATGAAGGGCGACCCCGCCATGAGCGTCATGCGGCGGCGCCTGACCGAACCACCGCCGGACAACCCCGCCCGGATGCGCGCCCACCCCGGCCGGGAGTGGCTCGTGGTGCTGTCCGGCACGGCGACATTGCTGCTGGGCGACAGCCGGTTCCGGGTCGAGACGAACCGGGCCGCCGAGTTCCCGACGATGATGCCGCACGCCATCGGCGCGGAAGGACGCCCGTGCGACGTCCTGTTCATCTACGACCGGGACGCGCGGCGCGGGCACCGCGAGGCCGACGAACCGGAGACCACCAGCGCGTGAGCCGCGCGTTCGTATGGTGGAGGCATGGCAGACCGATCGCTGACCCCGGAAGACGTCGAGTTCCTGCACCGCCCGCTGTACGGGTTCCTGTCCGTGGCAGCCGGCCCGGTGCCGCCGCAGCCCCGGCCGGTGTGGTTCGAGGTCACCGGTGAGGGCACCGTCCAGCTGTTCACCGACCCCGGCTCGCTCAAGGTCCGGCGGCTGCGCGAGGACCCGCGCGCCTCGCTCGTCGTCGCCGCGCCGACCGGGGAACGCGAACGCTGGCTGTCCGTCGCGGGCCGCGTGACGGTGGAGACCGACGGCGCGCACGAGCTGGCCCAGCGCCTGGCCGACCGCTACTGGGGACCGGGCGAGCCGTCCCGGGTGGACGACCTCGCCGAGATCCTCGGCGCCGAGCAGGTCCGGCTCGTCCTGCACCCGGAGAAGGTCAGCCGTTTCGTCTACTGAGCGGCGGCCGGGGACGACCGCGATTCGGCCTGCCTATTGGGCCGAATGCGACGGAACCGCACATCCGGGACGGGCGTCCTGTGCGCCATGGGAGAGAAGTTCCACGTCGTGCCGGATGAGCTGCGCGGCTACAGCGAGCTGCTCGAACGTCAGGCAGAGCACTTCCTGACGATCCGGGAGCACGCGATCGTGAAGGGTGGGGACACGTCCGGGTTCACCGGGCTGTTGTCGCTGCTCGACCCCGTGGTGACCGGGGTCGCGCAGCTCTACGGGGAGACGCTCGAGGCCGCGAACAAGAAGATGGACCAGGACGCCGAGTCGCTGGTCAAGGCCGCACGCGTCTACGAGCAGGCGGACGAGCTCGCGATCTGCTTCATCGACAGCGCGGGCGGCAAGGCGGAGCCCTCGTCGTTGCTGGAGCGGTTCCTGGGGGTGGACCGGTGAGCGGCGGGGTCTGCAACGGCTACCAGGACATAGAGGATCCGAATGTCGCGCTGCGCGCCACGCCCGACGACCGGCCGGGCCGCCAGACGGTCAAGGAGCTGATCGAGGCCGCCGGGTGGAAGATCCAGGGCGTCAACTGGATCTACCAGCAGGTCACGGGCGACGACCTGGTGCGCGACCTCGTCATGCCGCTCGCGGGCGACTTCGAGAAGATCGACGCGAACGCCGCCGCGTGGGACCGGGTCGCCAAGGCGCTCGACAACGTGCGGCACAACGTGAACAACGGCATCGAGGAGCTCGCGCCCAGCTGGGACGGCGGCGCCGCGCAGAGCTTCGAGAACCGCATGCGCCGCACGTGGACCACGGCGATCGAGTGGGACTCGCAGGTCGCGAAGTTCATCGGCGACCGGTTCAAGAACATGGCGAGCTCCTGCCGGTCGGCCGCGAAGCTCGCGCTGACGCTGCTCGACAAGATCTGCGACAAGCTGATGAAGGCCGCGATGACGGCGTGGATCCCGCTCGTCGGCTGGGGCCGGGCCGTGTGGATGGTCTACGACGTGGTCAACATCGTCGACCAGGTCCGCAAGCTCATCCAGTCGATGAAGACGCTCATCGAGGGCGTCCAGGGCGTGATCAACGGCATCAAGATCATGGGCACCGCGCTGTCGCGGATCCCGGACGTGCGCGACGTCAACGACTTCTTCGACGTGGTCGACACGTGGCAGGACGGCAAGGAGAAGGTCGGCGACGGCATGTCCGCCGTCGGCAGCGGCGCGTGGGGCGTGGCGAAGAGCGGCTACAAGGCGCACAGCAAGTACGGCGAGGCGGCGAAGACGGAGCGGTGGGCCGACAAGGCCCCGGCGAGTTCGGGCGGTGAGGAATGACGTTCCCCTACGACAGCGCGCGGCAGCAGCTGCGGGCGTGGCAGGAGGACCTCGACGCCAAGGGGTCGCGGCTCGAGAAGGTCGCGCAGGAGGCGGCCCGGGTGCCGAGCCGCGGCGCCGATCTGTCCCCCGCCGACATCGCCGAGATCGAGAAGCACGCCCGGTCCAAGGACGCGCCGAACGCGCTGAAGGACCTGCAGCGCAAGGTCGACGCGGGTGAACTGTCCTGGCGGGACATCGCGTCCGGCCGCGCGCTGCACGACCCCGAGGTGCAACGGGCGATGCAGAGCAGCATGCCGTCGCTCAAGCGGGCGTACACGGCGATCAAGGAGGGGCAGAACCCCGACGAGATCGTCGCGGCGGGTCGGCAACGGCCCCGGCGCTCGCACGGCGACCACGACGACGACATGCCGAGCGACTTCACCGAGGACGCCTTCTAGCGTCGAAGTCCGGGCGCGACGGGAGTCGCGCCCGCGGCGGCGGTGCGGCCGCCGTGGGAGTCGCGCCCACGGCGGGAGCCGCGCCCGCGACGGTGCGGCTCAGGCCCGGCGGTCGCGCACTTCCGCGCGGGTCCTCGCGTCGTGGTGGGCGGCCATCCGGATCGGTGCGTTGACCACGCCGAACCCGCGGTAGTCACCGATCCGCTGGACCACCTCGAAGAACACCCGCGCACCGGCCAGCTCGGTGTAGAAGTGCAGGTACTCGCCGGCCTCGTCGCGGTCGTACAGCACCGACCGCTCGCGCAGCTCCTCGACGCGGCCGGGCGGCAGGCCGGTGCGCGCGGCGAGGTCGTCGTAGTAGTTGTCCGGGATCCGCACCAGCCGGGCGCCGCGCCCGCGCAGTTCCCGGGCGCACGCGACCGCGTCATCACAGCGGAACGCGATGTGCTGCGGTTCCTCCACGGCCGGTGCCCAGCCGCCGCGCCGGACCAGGGCGGCGTCCAGCGTCAGCCGGACGCCCCCTCCGCTCACCCCGCGGCCGCGGACGAGCCCGAACGGCGCGGCGAACTCGGCCGTCGCGCCCGGTTCGAGGCCCAGCACCGACCGGTAGAACAGGCCGGCCTCGTCGAAGTTGTCGAACGGCTGGGTGAGCGCGACGTGGTCGATGCCGGTGATGCCCGCGCCCGGCGCGGGCTCCCCGGCCGGGACGAAGTCGGCGAGCCAGTCCTCCCCCGTGCACAGCAGGACCTGGGTGCCGTCGGGCGCGGCGATCGCGGTCAGCGTGGCCTCGCTGGGACCGGTCGAGCGCGGCAACGGTGGTGCGAGCAGAACCTCCGCGCGGCGTGCGGCGGCGGCCGGGTCCGGTACCGCGAGGCCGAGCGCGCCGATCTCACCGGGTTCGCCGGTGGCGTTGACGAGCACGCGCGCCTCGCCCTGCGTCCACAGCTCGACCGGCTTCGTCCGGTGCGTGCCGGTGCGGGTGAAACCCAGCACGGCGAGGTCCGGCTCCCCCACCACCTCGGCGAAGGCGTACCCGGTGGGGACGGGTGCGGCGGGAACGTCCAGCAGCCCCAACGAGTCCTGGAGGTTCTTCAGCGACCGCATGGCGTCGACCGCGGTGCGGTCCGGGTCGGACTGGCGGAAGACGTCGTTGAACACCTCCAGCGAGAGCGGCCCCCGGTAGCCCGCGTCGAGGACGGCGCGGGTGAAGCCGGTCAGGTCGAAGTCGCCCTGTCCCGGGAAGAGCCGGTGGTGCCGGCTCCACGGCAGCACGTCCATCGGCAGCGTCGGCGCGTCGGCGAGCTGCAGGAAGAAGATCTTCTCGCCGGGGATGGCGCGGATCGCCCTCGGATCGTCCTCTTTGGACAGGATGTGGAAGCTGTCCAGGCAGACGCCGAGCGACGGGTGGGCGGCGCGGCGCACGATCCGCCACGCGTGCTCATAGCCGTGGACGTACCGGCCCCAGGCCAGTGCCTCGTAGGCGACGCGCAGACCGTGCTCGGCCGCGCGGGTCGCGAGCAGGTGCAGCTGCTCGGCGGCCAGGTCGTCGTCGTCGATCGCGTCCGGGGAGACCGACGAGCACACCAGCACGGTGTCGACGCCCAGCTCCGCCATGACGCCGAACTTGTGCTCGGCGCGGCGGAGGTTGGCCGCGAGCACGTCCGGCGGCACGGCCTCGAAGTCGCGGAAGGGCTGGTACAGGTCGATCGTCAGGCCGAGGTCCGCGCACTGGCGCCGGATCTCGGCCGGGGAGCGGCGGTCGGCCAGCAGGTCGTTCTCGAAGACCTCGACGCCGTCGAAGCCCGCTCGCGCGGCCGCGGCGAGCTTGTCGTCCAGGGTGCCGGACAGGCACACCGTGGCGATGGCGGTGTGCGGGTCAGGACGCATGCGCGGGTTCCCCTTCCAGTTCCTCGAAGTGCGCGAGCATCCGGTCGGCGTCCGGGTCGGCGCCGGTGAACAGCCGCAGCGACTCCGCGGCCTGCAGCACGACCATGCCGCCGCCGTGCAGCACCCGGCAGCCGCGCGCCCGTGCGGCGGCGAGCAGTGCAGTCTCGAGTGGCCGGTAGACGATGTCGGCGACCCAGAGCTCCTCGCGCAGCAACGACTCGTCGAGCGGCAGGCCGGGGTGGGCCGCCATGCCGGTGGGGGTCGCGTGGACGAGGCCGTCGGCGGTGCGCACGGCCTCCGGGCCGCAGGTGACCGCGCGGCCGGCGCCGAACCGGCGTTCCAGCGCGGCCACCAGCGCGGCGCTCCGGTCCTGGTCCACGTCGTGCACGCCGAGGCGTTCGGTGCCGAGCGCCAGCAACGCGTGCGCCACGGCGACACCGGCGCCGCCCGCCCCGAGCAGCACCACGTTCCGCAGCGCCACGTCCGGCAGCCCGCGGCGCAGGCTCCGCGCGAACCCCGTCGCGTCGGTGTTGTGGCCGGTCGCCCGACCGCCGTCGAAGACGACGGTGTTGACGGCGCCGAGCGCGTCGGCCTCCTCCGCGAGCGCGTCGAGGTGCGGCAGGACCGCCTGCTTGGCCGGGTGGGTGATGTTGAGCCCGGCGAACCCCTCGGCCCTGGCCGCGGCCAGCACCTCGCCCACCGGCGCGCCGAGCACGTCGAGGTCGAGCAGCCGGTAGGAGTAGCGCAGCCCGAGCTCCGCCGCCTCCCGCTCGTGCAGCGCCGGGCTGAGCGACGGACCGATGCCGGAGCCGACGAGCCCGATCAGGTAGCTGGACACCCGGCCTCCCGGATTAATGTACGAACTAGTGAGTTCACGTTAGCGCACCGAGTCGCCGTCAGGAAGTCCTGCACTAGAGTTGGCTGGTCATCAGCAGATCGAAGGGGGCTCGGTGGCCGCACCGTCGTCGTCCGATGCCGAGCGTCAGCGGGACAAGGACCGCACGCGCGCCGACATCCTGGAAGTGGCCACGCGCGAGTTCGCGGACAAGGGCTACACAGGCGCACGGGTCGACGAGATCGCCGAACGCACCAGCACGACCAAGCGGATGATCTACTACTACTTCGGCGGCAAGGAACAGCTCTACATCGCCGTGCTGGAGCAGGCCTACCTGGCGATCCGCGCACTGGAGGCCGAGCTCGACGTCGAGCACCTGGAGCCGGAGGACGCCGTCCGCCGGCTCGCCGAGCTCACGTTCGACCACCACGAGGCGCACCCCGACTTCATCCGGCTCGTCAGCATCGAGAACATCCACCGCGCCGAGCACATCGCGCGCTCGGAGGTGCTCGCGGGCCTCGCGAACCCGGCCCTCGACGGCCTCACCCAGATCCTCGAACGGGGCCGCGCCGCCGGCCGGTTCCGCACCGACGTCGACCCGCTCGACGTGCACATGGTGATCAGCTCGTTCTGCGTCTTCCGGCTCGCGAACCGGCACACGTTCGCCGCGATCTTCGGGCGGGACATGCTCGACCCGGACCGCCGCGAGCACCAGCGACGCATGCTCGGTGACATGCTGATCGACTACCTGACCAGCTAAAAATCCGTCCTTGACACGCGGGGGTGGCGTATCCGACCTTGTATTAACTAACTAGGTCGTACATGGGAGTACGCCGTGACCACATCGATGGCCCGCAAGACTGCGCTGGCAGCCTGGATCGGCAGCGCCCTCGAGTACTACGACTTCTTCATCTACGGCACCGCCGCCGCGCTGGTGTTCAACAAGGTCTTCTTCCCCGCGGCCGATCCGGCGACGGGCACCCTGCTCGCGCTCGCCACGTTCGGCGTCGGCTACCTCGCCCGGCCGCTCGGCGCGTTCGTGCTCGGGCACGTCGGCGACCGGTTCGGGCGCAAGAAGGTCCTGGTCTTCACGCTGCTGCTGATGGGCGTGGCGACGTTCCTCGTGGGCTGCCTGCCCACCTACGACACGGCCGGCGTCCTGGCACCGGTCCTGCTCGTCGTCCTGCGCCTGCTGCAAGGGCTCTCGGCCTCGGGTGAGCAGGCGGGCGCGAACTCGATGTCGCTGGAGCACGCGCCGGAGCACCGCCGGGCGTACTTCACGAGCTTCACGCTGAGCGGCACGCAGGCCGGGCAGATCCTCGCCACGGCGATCTTCCTGCCGGTGGCCGCGCTCCCCCAGGAAGACCTGCTGACGTGGGGCTGGCGCGTGCCGTTCTGGTGCAGCGCGGTCGTCGTGGTCGTCGGCCTGGTCATCCGCCGCAAGATCGACGAGACGGCGGAGTTCAAGCGCACCAAGGTGGCCAAGCTGCCGGTCGCCGTGCTGTTCCGGACGCACTGGGCCGACGTCCTGCGCGTCGTGGTCGCGGCGACCATCGCTTCGGTCAGCACCATCTTCACCGTCTACGCGCTGAGCTACGCGGTGAACACGATCGGTCTCCCGCGCACGCCCATGCTGTGGGTCGGTGTCCTCGCCAACCTCGTCGCGCTGGCCGCGATCCCGTTGCTGGCAGGGCTTTCCGACCGGATCGGGCGCAAGCCCGTGTTCCTCGCGGGCTGCGGCGCGTGCGCGGTGCTGATCTTCCCGTACCTGTGGTCGATCTCGGTCGGGTCGCTGGGCCTGGTGTTCGCGCTCGGCATCCTGCTGTTCGGCGTCGCCTACTCGGCGATCAACGGCATCTGGCCGTCGTTGTACGGCGAGATGTTCAGCACCGAGGTCCGGCTCTCCGGCATGGCGATCGGCACGCAGATCGGGTTCGCCATCGCGGGCTTCGCGCCGAGCGTGGTGGCGGCGATCGGGTCCGGGCGAGACGACTGGCTCGGGGTCGCGATCTTCACGGCCGCCGTGTGCGCGCTCAGCGCCACCGCGATCGCCACCGGGCGCGAGACCTTCCGGCAGCCGACGGCGGAGCTCGGCCGCGTGCGGCGCGACGTCGAGACGGCGACCGTCCGGGCCTGACCGGTGATCACGTCCTGCTAGCCTCCACGCGGATTTTCCCCGACCTGGTGGGACGACACGTGTTCGACGCTGCTGGGCTCCCCGCGTTCACACCGCCGGAGTTCGACGTGGACGAGAGCGACGGGGCCGACGTGGAGCGGCCCCCGTTGCTCGGCACCACCGCGCCGCCCGCCGGGCTGCACGACGTGGACTGGGCGGTCCTCGACGACGCCTACGGCACGGCCGACCAGACGCCGTGGTTCGTCGAGGCACTCACGAGCGACCACGCGGGCGACCGCGCCTTCGGCGTGTACGGCCTGTACTCGGCCACCACGCACCAGGGTTCGGCGTGCACGGCGGCAGGGGCGGCGGTCCCGTTCCTCGCCGACCTGGTGCGCCGGGACGTCGAAGCGTCGGTGCTGTTCCTGTCCAGGATCGCTCTCGGCGAGACGCACTTCGTGACGCGGCCCGACGACGTCTTCAAGGCCACGAGCGAGTACGCGGGCCTGGTCGCGGAGTTCGCGCCGGACATCGAGGCGAACTGGCGGCGTGGCGGTGACGACGAAGCGTTGCGGTTGCTGGTGTTGCTGGACCGCGCACCGGAACTTCCCGCCCTCACCCCGGACGCGGACGCGGGCCTCTGCCTGGCGCACGCCTTCGCCGCGGCGCGGGACAACGGCGTCATCCCCGGCGGTGCGCGTCGTACCGACGCGAGGGTCGAACACCTTGCGGCGGCACGGGATCTGATGACCACGAGTCCGTCCCTGCACGTGCGGGGCGCCGCGGCGGTGTGCGTCGTCTACTCCGGATTCGCCGACGACCACGCGATGGCACTGCTCCACCACCTCGCACAGGGCGAGTACCCGGTGCACGACGCGTGGACGGCGGACCTCGCCGAACTGGCCGCTGCGGCGTGGACCTTCGGCACAGACGACGACGGGTTGCTGACCGCACCCGCGGACACCCTGCCGAACCTCTACTCCCGTCTGCTCGAACGGATGGCGCGGCAGTTCCGCCCCAGCGGGAAGACCTACCGGCCGTTGGCGCCGGAAGAGCTGACGGAGGCGCAGCGCACCACCCTGGAGGCCGCGCTCCAGCGGGCACCGGACGTGATCACCAGTGTGGACGCGCGGTACCTGGCGATCGACGCCCCGGGCACGGTCGAGGCGGCGCGACGGCTGCTCGGCGTGGCGAGCGGGGAGCTGAGCCGGCGCACGTCCCGCGGCCTGCTCTGGTTCGTGCTCGAGGACGACCTGCTCGGCCGCGGCGACCGCGAGGCCGCACTCGCCGCCCTGGCCGAGGTCGACGCGTGGGCCGCGCTCGGCGAGGTGTTCGCCCTGTGCCGGCCGGGCGACACGAACGAGACGATCTCCTTGACCGTGCGGCACTTCTACGGTGACGACGAGGAGATGCCGGCGACCCTGCTGCTGTGCTCGACGTTCGCCGACGCGCTCGCCGCCCACCGCGACCGCGCGGAGACGTTCCTCGACGACTGGTTGCCGACAGTGTCCGAAATGGACGGTTACGACCTGGCGACGGACGTCCCCGCAGCGCGCATCGGCACGGCCCTCACGACACTTGCCCGGTCGGGTGGACTACCGGTGCGGTTCCACCCGATGGTCAAGCCGTACCACCGCTTCCCGGTGTACTCCGCGGTCCCGCTGCCACTGCTGCGCGAGCTCGCGGAGGTGCTCCCGGAGGACACCCGCATCGCCCGTCTGACCGAATGGCGCGACGACGGCTGACGACGTTCCGCCCTCCCTACGCCGATCGGCCGTCGCCGGACGACCACGCGGCGATCTAGGTTGCTGGGTGTGAACGGTCAGGGGGATCCTCACTCACGCCGCACGTTCCCGCCGGGCGTCGCCGTGCTGGGCGGGTTCGTCCTGCTGGTCGGCAACCCGTGGCTGAACCTGGAGATCGCCGGGGCGGCCACGGGCTCGTCGCCCGCCTTCCGCTGGGTCACCGTGCTGGTGTCCTACCCGGCGTGGCACGTGGACGTCGACCGCGCGGGCCCGTTCCTGTTCTGGTACGCGAACCTGCGCGTGGTGCTGTTCGTGCTGCTGACCGTCGCGGGGCTCGCCAGGATGCGGCGCTGGGCCGGCGAGGCGGACGTCGGCGCCGCCCGGCTCGTCACGACGGTGGGGCTGACGACGCTCGGCGCGGTGGCCGCCGCACTGCTCTCCGGCCTGGTGGCCGTGAGCCTGCTCGACGAGCAGGGCGCCCGTCCCTACATCATCGCCGGCGAGGCCGAGGAGTTCTTCCTCACCCAGTTCGGCACGGCCGCGGTGTTCGGCGTGTTGTTCGGCTCCGTGCTGGGCGCCGTCGTCGCCGCGCAACGCCGGAAACCGGCGCACCGCGAACGCCCGGCCCAGGCCCCGAAGTCGTTGTGGTGAGGACGAACCGATGAGCAGACCGACCGCCTTCTCCCCCGACGACACGACCCGGTACCTGTGCGTCGCGGCGCGGACCGACGAGGCTTTCGCCGAGCGGATGACCAAGGCGCTGGTGACCGACGACCTGCACGCGGTGGCGCCGTCGGTCGGGTTCTCGCTGCGTCCGGTGCTGCTGCACGCGCTGGCGGGGATCCGTCAGCGGAAGGTGCGGGACTGGTGCCTGCTCGTCGCCACCGCGCTCGTGCTCGTGCTGTCTCCACTGTGGACGGTCCTGGCGCTGGCCCTGGTGCTCCCCGTCGCCGGCGCCCTCGCCCGGCGGGCAGCGGAGTCCCGCCGGTTGCGCGACGCCGTGGTCGCGCTCGGCACGGTGGCCGTGCTGCTGTTCGTGACGGTGTCGATGGTGAACTCGCTCGGCACACCGCCCCCGCCGACGCGCACCCGGCCGCGCCCGGAGCCGCCGGTCGACGAGTGGCTGACGGGCCTGCCCTGGCTCGCCGTGCTGGCCGGCCTGGTGATGTACGCGCTGCTGGTGTGGAACGAGTGGCAGACCCGCCGGACGTTGCTGACCGAGCTCACCCGGTCCGGCTTCCAGCCCGGTGCCGCACCCGCGCTGCCGCCGAGCCAGGCGTGGCTGGCGGACCGGCTGACCGCGATCGACGAGGCCGAGCGCGGCACCGTGACGGTGTACGACGGCTTCACCCCGTTCATCGGCTACGGCCCGCTCGTGTCGACGTGGTCGTTCGCCCTGCCCTCCCTGCGCGCGGACTCCGACGCGGCCGAGGACAAGGTGGTGCCGCTCGACGTCGCCGAGCTCGTCGCGCACGTGCGGGACCGGCTGGCGGGCATCGGGGTCGAGCCGGACGAGCTGCCCGGTCTCTTCCTCACCGAGCGCGCGTTCGTCAGCGGCAACGCGCTCACCATGCACCCGGCCCTGCTGCCCGAACGCGACCGGCCGCCGCTGCAGCACCTGGCCGCCGACGACCTGACGCGTCTCGCCGCGCGCCCGCACGGCTCGGCGCGGCACTACGTGTGCGCCCAGGTGCCGTCGTGGGGCAGCGAGGTCGTCGCCAGCACGTTCCTGCACTTCTCGACCGACGGCCGGCTGCTCTACCTGCAGTGCGACCGGACCGTGCTGGGACCGCTGTGGCAGCAGTACCACGACGTCGACCGGATCAGCCCGGTGCTCACCGCGGGGGCGATCGGCCGCATGCTGACCAGGGCCGCGAGCGGCCTGGCGAGCGCGGTGCCGCGCGCCCCGTTCCGGGTGGTCCGCGACGCGACGTTCCACTGGCGCAGCCGGCGCCACCGCGCCGTCGAACGCGCCATCGCCGACCAGGACCTCGGCTACAGCTACGGCGCCCGGTTCAGCGTCCGCGAGGAAGCCTCGGACACCAACTACCACAACTACTTCCAGAAGACCGACGCCGCGAAGCACCTCAAGCTCGTCGAACGGCACGTCCTGGCCGCGCTGCTGGACTTCCTCGACGAGCGCGGCGTGGACACCACCGAGTTCCGCAACCGCCAGATGACGATCCTCAACCAGGGCGTCATCCAGACCGGCGGCATCAGCAACGTGGGCAACCAGGCGGTCGGCAGCGAGGCCACCGCGACCGCCCACTTCGCCACGCCCGCGCCCGCCACCGGGACCCCGCGATGACCGGAGGAGAACCCGTGCCCGACAACTCACCCAACTACGGCATCCAGCAGTCGGGCGGGGTGAGCAACGTCGGCAACCAGGCCGTCGGCCAGAACGCCCGCGCCGTCAGCCACGGCCTGCACTTCACCGCCGCCCCGGCGACCGACGAGCTCGTGGCGCAGCTGAAGGCGTTGCTCGAACGCCACCGCGCCGACCTGCCCGGGACGGCCGACGAGGCGACCGAGGCCGCCGACGAGCTCCAGGACGAACTGGACGCTCCCGAGCCCGACCAGGGCAGGGTCGCGCGGATCCTGGAGCGCCTCACCGGGATGGTGCGGCCCGTCGCTCCGCTGGTGGAGACCGTCGGCGAGCTGACCAGGGCGGTCGACGGCGCGTTCGGCGCCTGAGCGCGGCGGTCAGCGCCGCCGGTAGTGCGCGACCAGACCGGCGCCGAACGCCAGGGTCAGCACGCCGAAGACGATGTGGATCACGCCGCCGGCGGCGACGAAGGACATGCCCGCGTTGGCCAGCGCGCTCAGCACGAGCGCGGTCCACAGCAGGGCGGGGTGGGACTTGGTCTGCACGTTGTTCGTCATGCCCGAAACGCTAGAGGCGTTCTCGCGCCAAGGAGATCCCCTCACCTGCCGTGTGCGGGGTGGAGCAGGCTCCACCCGGAACGCCTCTGAGATCATCTCGCGGCATGAACCGCTACGAGCTCTTCCGCCGCGCGGCCGCCGATCACGGCGTCCCGGGCGAGGAGGCAGACCAGTTCGCCGGCCAGCTCCGCTTCGCGGTCTGGCTCGGCTACGCCAGACCCGGCGACCAGGTGGCCGGGTGGAGCGAGGGGTCCGCGGCACTCCCGGCAGACGTGGAGTGGCCGACCAGCACGACCGGGTTCCCCTTGCCGTTCAGCGCTTCCGTCGACTGCGCGCTGCTCCCGCGCGCCGAGGGGCTGCCGCTGCCGGAGGACGGCTCGCTGGTCTTCTTCCTCGACGCCGAGCGCGACCTGAACGCCCAGCCCGGGATGGCAGCGCCCGAGTTCGCGCGGGTGCTCCACGTGCCCGCGGAAGTCGGCGCGGTGTCGCCCGGTGAGGACAGCACGGCGTTGACCGCGTGGGTCGAGCCGGTGCTCCCGGAGTGGGTCGAGGACCGCGAGGGCACCGACGGGATGGAGCACGTCGACCTGCTGTGCGACCTGGTCGAGAAGCTCTGGCCCGAGCAGGACCGCGGTCTCGCGCTCCGCATCGGCGGTCACACCCGCCGCAAGGGCGGTCAGGACACGCCCTGGACGCGGATGGCCAAGCTGAACCTCCTGGACCGGCTCCGCGATCCGGACCTGCCGCGGCCGGAGCGCTTCCGCCTGCGCCGGGAGGAGGAGCACCGGCTGCTGCGGGACTGGGTGCCGCTCGCGCAGTTCCACACCGGGAGCGACTACTACCACGGCTGCTTCCTGATCTCGTCCGACGACCTCGCCGCGCGGCGGTTCGACGGCATGCGCTCGTTCACGGTCTTCACCGAGTGACCGGCTGACGTCACGGCGGACCGGGCGGGATCGTGCGCGCACGGATCGGCGGGCGGCGGTTTCCCCGGTCCCGGGCGGGTACTCGACACCACCTGACCCGAGCACCCGGCGTTCGCTGGAGCCCACCATGCCGACCACACCCCGTCCCGGCCGCGGCGCGGTCATCACCTACCTCAACCCCGACGCGACCCACCCCGTCGCCTTCCTGCGCGGCGTCGTCCTCGGGCCGCACGTCGTCGACCCCGAGACCGGCCACCTGTGGGTGCCCGTGCTGCTGCCGGACCGGACGACGTCGGTGCTGGACACCGTCAACATCGTGCTCTGAGGCGGCGTCCGAGTTGTCGGCCGCCAAGATCACGATTACGGTGGGGAGCATCCCCAGTGCGTCGGGTTGAGATGGAAGCCCGGTGGACCACCCCTACAAGGGAGTCACCGGCATGCCTGAACGACATCCTTCCCGTTGCCTGAAAATCGCCCTGGTGGACGTTCCCACCCGCTCGCCGGAACAGCAGGCCCACGTCACGGAGCTCGCGGTCGCGCTGCACGGCCAGGGCCACGAGGTCACGCTGTTCCGCCGTCGCACGGACGCCTCCTCGCCCGGCCGCGTCCGCACGTCGGACGGCTACGAGGTCGTGTTCGCGCCGGCGGGACCGCCGGCACCGCTCGACGAGGCCGAGACCGAACCGCACCTGGGCGCCCTCGCGGAGTTCCTGGCCGACGAGTGGCGGCTCAGCCGGCCCGACGTCGTGCACTCGCACGGCTGGATGGCCGGACTGGCCGCCGTGCTCGGCGCGCACGGGACGGAGATCCCGGTCGTGCACTCCGTCCACGGCGGCGAGACGCGCGAACCGCTGCGCAGCGCGGGGAAGCTGCTCGCGCGCCGCGTGGCCCGGTTCGTCACCACCAGCGCCGCCGAGGTGCCCGAGCTGACCAGGACGGGCGTGCACCGCGCCCGGATCGGGATCGTGCCCGGCAGCGTCGACCTGGACCTGTTCCACCCGGACGGCGCGGTGGCCCGCCGCAAGGCGCCGCACCGGATCGTGTCCGTCGCGAATGCCGAGTCGAGCCGGGGTGTCGCCGAGCTGGTCTCCGTGCTGCCCGCGCTGGAGGACACCGAACTGGTGGTCATCGGCGCCGGCCGGGAGGCGAGCGAGCTGACCGCGTTCGCCCGCCGCACGGGGGTGGCGAAGCGGGTCGCCCTCGCCGGGCAGGTCGCACGCTCCGTCCGGCCCGCGCTGCTGCGGTCGGCCGACGTCGTCGTGTGCACGCCCGAGAGCGCGCCGTTCGGCCGGACGGCCCTGGAGGCCATGGCGTGCGGGGTCCCGCTCGTCGCCACCGAGGTCGGCGTGCTGGCCGACGCGGTCGTGCGGAACGTCACCGGGGTGCACGTCCCCGCCGGCAACACCCACGCGCTGGCCCGGACCCTGACGCGCCTGCTCGGCGATCCCGCGCTGCGCGACCAGTTCGGCATCGCCGCCCGGGACCGGGCGCAGGCGCGGTACTCGCGGGACCGGCTCGCGCGCGAGCTCGTCACCGTCTACTCCCGCGTGGTGGAGGTCCCCGCCGAGGCCGCGCAGATCGTGTCCTGAGGCCGTGAGGGTGGTCCTGGGTGTCGCACACCCGGGACCGCCTTCCTCCACAGTGGACGGACAGGGACTTCCGGCCTTCGTCCGGTGGTGGGCGCGGGTGAGAGACCCGGAGACGGCTCAGCCCTGGTGATCCGCGGGGTTGCCGACCCGGCTGACGGGTGGCCCACCGCCGAGCGAGACGGCTCAGCGGTGGCGGAGCGCCACGAGTGCGACGTCGTCGGCCGCCGGCCGGTCCCCCACCATCGTCGCCATGATCTGCGCGCACAGCGCTTCCGGATCCGTCGCGGTGACGACGCCGCGCAGCCGTTCCAGTCCTGCGTCGAGGTCCTGGTCCCGCCGTTCCACCAGACCGTCGGTGTAGAGCACGAGGAGCGCGCCGGGCGGCAGGTCGATGTCGGTGCCGCGGCGGCCGCTGGTCGCGAGGTCGAACCCGACGGGCGGGTCGACCGGCACGTCGGCGAACGCCGCCGCGTGTCCCGGCAGCGCGAGGACGGGCGGCAGGTGTCCGGCGACCGAGACCCGCATCCGGTGCGAGGCGCGGTCGACGACGGCGTACCCGACGGTGGCCATCGTGTCGTGCTCGAAGTGGCTGGCCTTGCGGTCGAGCTTCGCGAGCACGTCGGCGGGATCGGGGTAGTCCAGGGCGTACGCGCGCAGGGCGCTGCGCAGCCGGCCCATGACGACCGCCGCGCGCAGCCCGCTGCCGACGACGTCGCCGATCACCACGCCCATCCGGTCGCCCGGCAGCTCGAACACGTCGTACCAGTCGCCGCCGACGCTGCTGCCCGCGCCGGGCACGTAGCGGGCCGCGAGCTCCCAGCCCCGCGTGCTCGGCAGGCTCGGGGGCAGCAGGCTCTCCTGCAGGAGCGCGGCCGCGGTGCGTTCGGACCGCATCCGGTCCACGTAGACGGCCATCGCGAGCCGGTCCGCGACCAGCCGCAGGGCGTCGACCTCCTCCTCGGAGAACCGCCGCGCGGTGGTGCTGCCGACGTGGACGACGCCGATCAGCTCCCCCTCCGCGATCATCGGCACGCCGAGCAGCACCCGCAGGCCGTGCTCCCACAGCAGCGGGTTGACCACTGTGGACTCGTCGACGTGCTCGATCTGCACCGGGTTGCCGCTCTGGGCCACCCGGCCCGCGAAGCCCTTGCCGACCGGCACGCGCACGCCCTGGAAGACCTCCTCCTGGAAACCCGCGGTCGCCCTCGCCACGAGGTGGGTGGCGCCGCGGTCGAGCAGCAGCACCGTGACGGTGTCGGTGTCGAGGAGCTCGCGGGTGCGTTCCAGCAGGACCTCGAGCAGCCCGTCGAGACCGAGGTCCTTGAGCGACGCGTCCGTGACGGCGTCGAGGACGCGCCAGCGCAGCGAGCTCTCCTGCCGGGCCATCACGCCTCCGTCCTCCGCCGACCGGACGATCTTCTCACCTCCCGGCGTGTCCGCCGAGCGCTCGAACTCCTTTCCGCACAAAGGTTTGGCTCGATCTCCACCGGGTACCGCAGGCGGTTGGCTCAGACGCACGGGACCACGGCGAACACGGTCTTGCCCTCGGGCAGCAGGGTGATGCCCCACTCGCTGCTGGCGCTCTCGACCATCACCATCCCCCGGCCCCGGTTCTCGCCGAGCCGCGACCGGCCGTAGACGGGGTGCTGGGTGGAGGCGTCGTCGACCTCGACGGTGACCTCGCAGGGCGTGATGCGGCGCAGCAGCCGCAGCCGGCCGGAGCCGGTGGTGTGGTCCAGGACGTTGCTCACCAGTTCGGTCACGACGAGCAGCACGTCGTAGACGTGGTCCTCGCCGAGGCCGACGAGGGCCTTGCCGACGTCGTGGCGCAGGTCGGTCAGCACGACGTCGCGCCCGATCGGCAGATCGAGGACGGGAGGGTGCGCGGGGTCGTCGGGTGAGCTCATCCGCTGCTCACAGGGATGGTGCTCACCGCGAGAGGTGACGAACGCGCGGCCGGGTCAGTCATCGCGGTTGCTCTTCCCTGCCTCGGGACATAGTGCCCGTGCGTGGTACCCAGGCCGCACGGGCTTCAAACCACCTGTCGCGAACCGATTGCCCGGACCGTGCCGCTGTCCGTCGGCGGCGGGTGGTGGAGATGATCTCACCAGTCCGGGCGGCGGCGCTCCCGGATGGTCGAACTCCCCGTGCGAGTCGACAAGCCGCCGCAGGTCGAGCATGCTGGAGCTTCGTTGAGCAGCCAGCGATCGTGAAGGAGACCGAGCGCCAAAGGGGACAGTCCGGATGCGGCACGTGGAGATCAGCGCACAACGGATCGGCACCGTGACGGTGCTGGTGCTTCCCGACACGCCGCACGACTCCGTGTCCCTCTCCGAGGCGCTGATCGCCGAGGCCCCGCCCGCCCCCGCGCACGTCGTGCTCGACCTCCGGCAGGTCACGCTGCTCGCCGTGGCGACGGCCCGCGTCGTCATGGACTTCGCCGGGTCGGTCGTGCGGCACGGCGGCGGGTGCTCGTTCGTCATGTCACCGTCGGGTGTGGCGGCGGAGGCCGTGCTGGACCTCTTCGACCCGGAGCACTCGATCTCCCGGCACAAGACGTTCGCCAAGTCGCTGGCGGACGCGGCGAAGACCCCGCGGACCACCACCAGCGGGTTCGGCTCCGCGGTGAACACGCTGGCGTTCGACAGCACCGACCTGGGGGCCACCGAGGACTTCCTCAGCGCGTCCTACGCGCCGATGCGGATCGGCAGCACCACCGGGGCGGCGGGCGCGCACATCACCAGGGTCGCGACCGGGAGCGTGAGCATCGACCGGCTCGACCTGGCGTTCGAGATGACCTACGACGTGCAGCCGCTCGGGCAGATCTGCCTGTGCGACATCCACGAGGGGACCATCGAGGGCCACCGCGTCGACGGCTGGCGGGAGGCCGAGGCGTTCGGGGCGGGCGAGTTGTTCTCCTTCTCCCCGCCCGACCGCGGCTACGCCGGCCGGATCTGCCGAGCCCGCTACGACATCACGATGTTCGACCCCGCGCTGCTGGAGCAGATCGCGGGCGAGCCGGTGCGGCTGCTCGACCACCACGCGGTCGACGCGGGAAGCGCGCGGCACGTCCGCCGCGCCATCGCGCACCTGCGCGACGACGTGCTGGCCGTGCCGGGCATCGGCGACAACGAACTGGTCGTGGCGACCGCGACGCAGTACCTCGCGGCCGCCGTGCTGAACGCCTTCCCCACCACCGCGTCCGGGCACGAACCCGACCTCGCCGGCCGGGACGCGCACGCCGGCGCGCTGCAACGTGCGGTCGCGTTCATCGACGCCAACGCCGACCGCCCCATCGGGCTCGCCGACATCGCCGCCGCCGCGCGCGTCTCCCCGCGCAGCGTCGAGCAGGCGTTCCAGCACCACCTCGGCACGACACCGATGGCGCACCTGCGGCGGGTGCGGCTCGACGGCGCACGGGCCGAACTGCGCGCCTCTGGTGTCGACGACACCGCTGTCGGCCGGATCGCGACGCGGTGGGGCTACCACCGACCGGCCGCGTTCGCCGCGCACTACCTCGCCACGTACGGCGTCACGCCGCAGCAGACGCTGCGCGACGACGAGCCCGCCCGCCGCACCCTGCGCCCGGCCGCGGACCACGACCGGCTCACCGACGCGGTGCTCGGCCAGTTCGAGGCGCTGACCGGCTCCCTGCTGGACGCGGCCACGACCGAGGCGGCGCTCGACCACGTCGTCCGCACCGCTCGCGAGGTGATCCCCGGCGCGGACCTGGTCAGCGTGACGCTGCGCGGCTCCGCCGGGCACCTCGTCACGGCGGCGTCGACCTCCGGCGCGGCGGTCGAGCTCGACCAGGTCCAGGAGGTCACCGGGCGGGGGCCGGGGCTCGACGTCGTCGCGCCGGACGAGTCCGGCCAGGTCATCTGCGACGACCTCGCCGCCGACGAGCGGTGGCCCGAGTTCTCCGCCGCCGCCGTCGCACAGGGCCGCCGGGCGCTGGTCTGCACCGGCCTGCACGACGCCACCGGCGCGCTCACCGTGTACTCCTCCCGGCCGGACGGCCTCACCAGCGCGGACGCCCGGATGGCGGTGCTGCTCGCCACGCACGGTTCGCTCGCGCTCGCCCACGCGCGTCTCGCCGAGAAGGCCGACCAGCGCCAGGGCGAGCTGCGTCGCGCGATCGAGAGCCGCGACATCATCGGCCAGGCGAAGGGCATCCTCATGCACCGCCAGGGCATCAGTGCCGACGAGGCCTTCTACCTGCTGCGCACGACCTCGCAGGAGCTCAACACGAAGCTCGTCGAGATCGCCCGCACCGTCGCGGCGCGCCGGCGCGAACTCGGCGGGTAGCGCGCCGGTGCGGGGGTAACCGCTCTGCGCGACGTCCCCCGAAAGAGCGGAGAGGGTCACTTGGCCGCAGCGTGTGCCGACACCGTTGGTGTGGAAGAGGAGTTCCTGCTCGTCGACCCGGCCTCCCGGCGCACGGTGATGCGCGCCGCCGCGGTGCTGGGGAGGGTGCGGGACAGCGGCACGACCAAGTTCCACGCCGAGCTGGCCGGGACCCAGGTGGAGGCCGCGACCGGACCGTGCACCGAGATGACCGCGCTCGGCGAGGCGCTCGGGCACGCCCGTGCCGCGCTCACCTCGGCCGCGGCGGAGGAGGGTCTGGAACTGCTCTCGCGCGGCACGCCGCCGAAGGTGTCGACGCACCCGGTGGTCGCGCCCGGCGCGCGGTTCCACCAGGTCCTCGACGCGTACGCCGGTGTCGTGGAGGACTACGAGGCGTCGGGGTGCCACGTGCACGTCGGGGTGCCCGACCGCGACGCGGGCGTCGCGGTCATGAACCACGTGCGGCCGTGGCTGCCGACGCTGCTGGCCCTGTCCGCGAACTCCCCCGACCGCGGCTACGCGAGCTGGCGGATGGTGCTGCAGTCCCGCTTCCCCGGTTCCGGCGCGCCTCCGCTGCTGCGCGACGCGGCGGACTACGACGCCCACGTCGCGAGGATGGTGGCGTGCGGGACGCTCGTGGACACGGCGCAGACGTTCTGGCTGGTGCGTCTGGGGTCCAAGGTGCCGACGGTGGAGTTCCGGGTCGCGGACGCCGCCGCTGAGGTGAACGACGCGGTCCTGCAGGCGGCGCTGTCCCGCGCGCTCGTGCACACCGCGTGGCAGGACGTCCGCGCCGGGAAGGAACCTCCGGCGGTGCGCGACGACGTGCTCGCCGCGGCGGTGTGGACGGCGTCGAGGTACGGCATCGACGGCGCCGCGGTCGACCCGTGGCGCGAGTGCCGCGTGCCCGCCACGGCGTTGCTCGACGACCTCCTCGAGACCGTGGCGGCCGCGTTGAAGGCGCGAGGTGAGCTCGAGCTCGTGCATGGGCTGGTCGCGGGCCGGGTATGACTTCCGGGTGGAGCTTCCCTCACCTCGTGGTCCTCTGTCCGAACGGGTCGTCGCGGCGCTGAGCGGCGCGCCCGGCGGCGGAGCGATCGACTTCGTCCCGGCCGATCCCCGCGGCGAGGACCTAGCCATCGCGCTGTACACGTTGTACGAGTTGCACTACGGCGGTGTCGACGGCGTCGATCCCGACTGGGAGTGGGACCCGGATCTGCTGCGGCTGCGCGCCCAGGCCGAGAAGGTGTTCCTCGACGACCTGCGGTCCGGTGTGGAGGGTGGCGACGACCTCGACGGCGAGCTGGGCGCGTTGCTGGTCGAGCACGTTCCCGGCAACGGCGTCTCCCACCACCTGCGCGACCACGGGACCTGGGAGCAGATGTGCGAGTACTTCGCGCACCGCTCGGTCTACCACCACAAGGAGGCCGACCCGCACGCGTGGGTCATCCCTCGACTGCGCGGCAGGGCCAAGGCCGCGCTGGTGGCCGTGGAGTTCGACGAGTTCGGCGGCGGGAAGGCCGACCGCATGCACTCGCGCCTCTACGCCGACCTGCTGGAGGGCGCGGGGATGTCCTCGGACTACCTGCGGTACCTCGACGACGTGCCCGCGCCGGCCATCGCGATCGTCAACATGATGTCGCTGTTCGGCCTGCACCGGTCGTTGCGCGGCGCGCTGGTCGGGCACTTCGCCGCCGCCGAGATCACCACGGCGCCGAGTGCCCACCGGATGGCGCAGGCGCTGACCCGGCTGGAAGCGGATCCCCGCTGCGTCGAGTTCTTCACCGAGCACATCGAGGCGGACGCGGTGCACGAGCAGATCATGCGCAACGACGTCATCGGGTCTTTGCTGGAGCAGGAACCGGAGCTGCGCGCCGACGTCGTGTTCGGCATCCAGGCCACGGAACTGCTGGAGTCCCGTCTCGCGTCCCACCTGCTGTCGTCCTGGGAGGCGGGCGAGTCGTCCCTGCGGACGCGATTGTTCGTACCGCAGAACGGGTAGCGCACACGAGAAGGCGCACACCGCTCGCGGTGTGCGCCTTCGTCCATCACGGATCACTCGACGTCGTCGCGCACCCGCTTGCGGTGGCTGGTGTCGCAGAACGGGTAGCGCTTGCTGCGGCGGCACGCGCACACCGCGACCACGAACCGGTCGCTGGTGTGCGTCACCCCGTCGTCGGTGACCAGCTCGACGGGACCCTCAACCAGCACAGGCCCGTTCGGCACGATCGTCACCCTGCGCGAGCTCGGCGCGGTCACCGCGGATCACCACCAGTTCCTCTTCTCGCTGGCCGGGCTCGATCAGGCCCCGCTCCTCCAGGAACGCCGTCCGCGACCGCAGCACCGGCCCGAACGGCACCAGCCGGCGTTGCACCACAGCGGCCTTCAACCCGCTGTCGCGCAGCCTGCGCACCGTCTCGTCCACTCCGGACAGTGCCGAGTGGACCATCAGCAGCACGCCTCCGGGCGCGAGCAGGTCGAAAGCCCTGTCGCACAGCGGGTCCAGCAGGCTCCGCCCGTCCAGACCGGCGTCCCACGCACGGGCGGGACCCCGTGCCGCGCAGTCCGCGGGCACGTACGGCGGGTTGGCGAGCACCAGGTCGAACGTCTCGTCGCGCACGACGTCGAGCACGTTGCCCAGGCGGACGCGAATCGGCAGGCGGTGGATCGCGGCGTTCATGCGCGCCGTCCACACCGCACGGCGGGACACGTCGACGGCGGTCACCTCGGCGGCCCCGGACCGCATCGCCGCCAGGGCGAGGGCACCTGTCCCGGTACCGATGTCGAGCACGCGGCCGCCCGCGGGAACCGCCGCGTCGCGCAGCGCCTCCAGGAGAAATGCGGTGTCTTCCTGTGGCGCGTAGACACCTCGCGCTTTGAGCAACATCACGAGCGTGGAGTCGGCTCGCCGCAAAGCCTTGAAACAACGTCGTTCGGGAGTGTTTGAACGGCGTTTTCGCGGGCACCCGGCCGACAACTCTGCTTTCTGCCAAGAGGAGTGTTGATGAAGGCGGTCACCTGGCACGGCAGGCGCGACGTCCGCGTCGACACCGTGCCCGACCCGCGGATCGAGTCTCCGACCGACGCCGTCATCCGGGTCACCTCCACCGGTCTCTGCGGTTCCGACCTGCACCTGTACGAGGTGCTCGGCCCGTTCATGACCGAGGGCGACATCCTGGGCCACGAACCGATGGGCGTCGTCGAGGAGGTCGGCGCCGAGGTCACGTCGCTCAAACCCGGCGACCGCGTCGTGGTGCCGTTCAACATCTCGTGCGGGCACTGCTTCATGTGCGAGCGCGGCCTGCAGTCGCAGTGCGAGACGACGCAGGTGACCTCGCAGGGCAAGGGCGCGGCGCTGTTCGGCTACACCCGGCTGTACGGGCAGGTGCCGGGCGGCCAGGCCGAGTACCTGCGCGTTCCGCAGGCGCAGTACGGCCCCATCAAGGTGCCGGACGGCCCGCCGGACGACCGCTTCGTCTACCTGTCCGACGTGCTGCCCACCGCCTGGCAGGCCGTGGAGTACGCCGAGATCCCGCAGGGCGGTTCGGTGGTCGTCTTCGGCCTCGGCCCGGTCGGTCAGATGAGCGCTCGCATCGCACAGCACCGCGGCGCCGGCCTCGTGATCGGTGTGGACCTCGTGCCCGAGCGGCTCAAGCGGGCCGAGGCGCACGGCGCGACCGTGCTCGACACCCGTGACCACGACGACATCGGGGACGCGATCCGCGCGCTCACGGCGGGCCGGGGCGCGGACTCCGTGATCGACGCGGTGGGCATGGAGGCGCACGGCGCCCCGGCCGCCCGCATCGCGCACAACCTGGTGTCCCTGCTGCCGCAGGCGGCCGGCGCGCTGCTGACCGAGAAGGCGGGCATCGACCGGCTGAGCGTGCTCTACGCGGCCATCGACGCGGTCCGCCGCGGCGGCACGATCTCGTTGTCCGGCGTGTACGGCGGCATGATCGACCCGATGCCGATGATGGAGCTGTTCGACAAGCAGATCCGGCTCCACATGGGACAGGCCAACGTCCACCGCTGGACGGACGACATCCTGCCGCTGCTCGCCGGCACCGACGACCCGCTCGGCGTGGACGACTTCGCCACCCACCGCCTTCCGCTCGAAGAGGCGCCGCGGGCCTACGAGATGTTCCAGAAGAAGCAACACGGGGCTCAGAAAGTACTGCTGCAACCGACAAGGTGACAGGCTCCCCGCGGTTCGTGGAGAGCGTCGGCGGGATCAAGCTCGAGTCCGGCACGACCATCGTCGACCAGACGTCGGACCGGTGACATGAGGGCGGGGCATCGCAGTCGCGGTGCCCCGCCTTCGTGCGCGATAGGGTTCGTGCACACATTTCGAGGCGGAGGAACGCTTTGCCGGATCGGCCCGAGATCGTCTGCCTGTGCGGGTCCACCCGGTTCACCGCCGAGATGCGGGCGGCGAACCGGGACCTGACTTTCGCGGGGATCATCGTGGTGGCGCCGGGCGAGGCCGACGAGGTGGTCACCGCCGAGCAGAAGGCCGCGCTGGACGCCCTGCACCTGCGCAAGATCGACCTGGCGGACCGGGTGCTGGTCGTCAACCCCGGCGGGTACGTCGGCGAGTCCACATGCCGAGAGATCGCCTATGCCCGCGCCACCGGCAAGCCGGTCTCGTTCACCGGTCCCGAGCCGGTCTAGGGCCAGGACGGTTCCTCGGCGTGCGCGATCACGAGCTCGCGCACCTCGCACTCCGGCGGCTGCGTCAGCGCGAACACGATCGCCGCCGCCACCCGGTCCGGCGGGTTCAGCTTGGACAGGTCCTTCGGCCGGTACTGCTCGGTCCGGTCGTCGAAGAACCCCGTCCGCATCCCGCCCGGCACCACCAGCGTCACCCCGATCCGCCCGGCGGTCTCCGCCGCCAGCGCGCGGGTGAAGCCGACGACGCCGAACTTCGAGGCGCAGTAGGCGGTCGCGTCGCTCACGGCCCGCAGCCCGAGCGTCGACCCGACCGTCACCACGCGCCCGCCGTCGAGGTGGGGCAGCGCCGCGCGGATCACCGCGACCGTGCCGAACAGGTTGACCTGCACGACCCGTTCCCACTCCTTCGCCGGCACCTCGGCGAGCGTGCCGCAGCGGTCCGTCCCGGCGGCGGTCACGACAGCGCTCAGACCACCGTGCCGCCGGGCCAGCGTCTCGACCGCCGCCTCGGCGGCACGGCCGTCGGACAGGTCGACCAGCTCGAACTCGCCGTGCGCCGGCGCGGACTTGTCCAGCACCAGCGGGGTTCCGCCGTGCTCGCGCACGGCGTCGGCCACCGCCGCCCCCAGTCCCGCCGCGCCTCCGGTCACCAGCACGTTGCCCAGCATCAAGCCCTCCTCGTCAGAATCGCTGTCGTGGAACGCCCCCGGTGGTACGGCACGACGACCGCCCGGCCGCCCCAGCACCGCACCACGTCGGCCTCCGGCAGCAGCTCGGCGGCGTAGTCGCCGCCCTTCACCCACACGTCCGGGCGCAGCCGCCGCAGCACGTTCTCCGGGGTGTCCTCGCCGAACACGACCACGTCGTCGACGCAGTCCAGCGCGCGCAACACCTCCGCGCGGTCGTCCTCGCGGTTGACCGGCCGGTCCGGGCCCTTCAGGCGGCGCACGGACCAGTCGGAGTTGAGGCACACCACCAGGCAGTCGCCGAGGGCGCGTGCGGCGGCCAGCATGCGCACGTGGCCGGAGTGCAGGACGTCGAAACACCCGCCCGCCGCCACGACGACGCCACCTCGGGCCCGCACAGCGTCCACAACGGACGGACCGGGCGAGTTCTGGAGCACGCCCGCACCAGACGGCACGGGCATGCGCGCACGAGGCACGTCCGCGCCAGGCGGATCGGGCATCCGCACACGGGACACGTCCGCACCAGCCGACCCGGGCAGCCGCGCACGGGACATGTCCGCAGCAGACGGCTCGGCCATGCGTGCACGGGACACGTCCGCAGCAGTAGCCCGACGCCTTCCCGTTGCACCGCCCAGCACTCCACCGCCCAGCACTCCACCGCCCCGCCGCATCCCCGCGATCCCACCTCCGGCGAGGAACTCCGCGGCGGCCCGCACCGCCTCGTCCACCGCCTCGTCCGGCGCGGCCCCCGCCGCGAGGCACACGGCCGCGGTCACCGCGAACCGGTCCCCCGCCCCACACGGGTCCGTCACCACCACGGACGGCGCGGGCACCGCCACCGGCGTGCCCCCGCAGTGCAGCAGAGCCCCGTCCCCGCCCATCGTCACCACCACCGCACGTGCCCGCCACCGCGACAGCAACTCCGCGGCGGCACCGTCCGGGTCCGCCACACCGCTGAAAGCACGCGCCTCAGCCAGGTTCGGCGTCGCGAGCCGCACCCCCGGCACCGGCGCGGGGCCACGCGGGTGGGGGTCCCACACGACCGGCACGCGGGCGAGCACCGACCGCAGCCGCTCGTCGCGCAGCAGGCCCCGGCCGTAGTCCGACGCCAGCACGACGTCGGCGGACAGCACGAGGTCCAGCATGTCGTCGGTCACCCGCGGGACGCCGGAGCCACCCTGGTCCATCCGGGCCAAAGACGTTCCGCCACACCGCAACCGCGTCTTCACCGGCACGGAGTCGACCCGGCCGAACACCGCCGGCACCGCCAGCAGCGACCGCAGCCGCTCCCCCGCCGCGTCCTCAGACAGCGCGCTCACCAGCGTCACGTCCACGCCGTCCCGGCCGGCCATCGTCGCCGCCAGCGCCGCGCCCCCAGGACGCGCGTGTTCGGCGGTCACGTCCAGCACCGGTGCCGGTGCGTCCGGGCACACGCGCTCCACGGTCCCCTCGACGTCGACGTCGAGCAGGGAGTCCCCGACCACGACCAGTTTCACGACACCCTCCGGTGGGCGGACGGCAGTGCGGCCTCGAAGGCCTCGCACAGGGCGTGGACGGCCACCAGTTGCGCCTCCTGCACGTGGCAGGCGTCGCCGGGCAGCGCCAGGACGTCGTCGGCCACCGAGGCCAGCGGGTTCGGCAGCGGGCCGGTCAGCGCCCACGCGCGGGCGCCGGCGAGCCTCGCGGCGTGCGCGGCCTCCACGAGGTTGGGGCTGCGGCCGCTGGTGGACAGCAGGAC
The DNA here is from genome assembly GCF_040610935.1 of Lentzea sp. NPDC003310. Classification (NCBI taxonomy): domain Bacteria; kingdom Bacillati; phylum Actinomycetota; class Actinomycetes; order Pseudonocardiales; family Pseudonocardiaceae; genus Lentzea; species Lentzea sp. NPDC003310. The sequence continues at coordinate 152,971 of NZ_JBEXNC010000015.1, read as the reverse complement.
CACGACGTCGCCCGGTCGCGCGTGGGCGGCGACCTGGCGCGCGAACACCTGGTCGTAGCCGTAGTCGTTGGCTATCGCGGTGACGCTGGAGGTCTCGGCGCACAGCGCCAGCGCGGAGAACGGAGCGCGGTCGTGCCGGTAGCGGCCGACGAGCTCGGCGGTGAGGTGCTGCGCCTCCGCCGCCGAGCCGCCGTTGCCCGCCGCGAGCACCCGGCCACCGGCCACGAGCACCCGTGCGAGCGAGGTGCCCCAGCGGTGCAGGCGTGGCGCCTGGGCACGCAGGCCGGCCAGGGTGCCGGTCAATCCGTCGAGGTGGGTTTCGAGCGTCACGGGGCCACCGCCAGGCTGTCGCGGGCACGGGTTCGCTGGTACACGAGCTCGGTGCGGGCGGCGATCTCCGCCCACGTGTAGCACACGTTCACCCGGTCGTGGCCCGCGATCCCGCACGCCATCCGCCGGGACGGGTCGGCCAGCAGACCGCGCAGCACACGGGCCAGCGACCGCGGGTCCTTCGGTGGTGTCAGCGCACCGGTCACGCCGTGCACCACGGTGTCCTTGAGGCCTCCGACCGCCGTGGCCACGACCGGCACACCGCAGGCCATCGCCTCCAACGGCACGATGCCGAACGGCTCGTACCAGGGCACGCACGCCACGACGTCCGCGGAGCGCAGGAGTGCGGGCATCGCGGTGCGCGCCAGCTGACCGATCAGGTGCACGCGGTCCGCCACGCCGTGGGCCGAAGCGCACGCGCGGAGCCGTCGCGCCTCCGGATCGGCGCGGAGGTCGGCCGGACCTCCCGCGACGACCAGCTCGGTGTCCGGCACACGGGGCAGCGCCGCGATGAGGTCGTCGAACCCCTTGCGCGGCACCAGCCTGCCGACCGACACCACCCGGTGCGGCGCGGTCTTGCGCCGGACCCGCCCACCGACCGAGAAGAGCTCGGTGTCGACCCCGCACGGCACGACCGTGATCTTGTGCCGCTTCAGGCCCATCACGAGCAGTTCCTCGACCTCGTCGTCGCACGTCGCCGCGACGGCGTCCGCCTCGTAGCCGACGAGCCGCTCGACCGCGATCCGCTCGGCCGGGCTCGTGTCCCGCGCCCCCTGGTGACGGCGCTTCACCGTGCCGAGGGCGTGGTAGGTGTGCACGAACGGGATCCGCTGTCGCCGCACCGCGATCATCGTGGCGAGCCCGGACATCCAGAAGTGGCTGTGCACCACGTCCGGTGGCGTGTCCCGCCAGTCGTCGGCGAGGAACCGGGAGAACTCCGTCATGTGCGGCAGCAGGTCGTCCTTGGGCACCTGCTCCGCCGGTCCGGCGGGCACGTGCACGACCTCGTAGCCGTCCCGGGTGCCGACGCGGCGCCGCAGCCCGCGCGCGTCCCGCCTGGTGTACACCGAGACCTCGTGTCCCCGCCGCACCAGCGCCGCCGCGAGAGCGGCCACGTGGACGTTCTGCCCTCCCGCGTCGGCACCTCCCAAAGCCGCGAGCGGACTGGCGTGCTCCGACACCATCGCGATCCTCATCCGATCACCTCCTTCAGCAGCACGTCCCAGTTGCGCAGGAACGCGTCGAGCCCGTAGTGGGCCAGCGCGAACTCGCGGGCCCGTCGTCCTCGTTCCGCCGCCAGGGCGGGGTCGGCGATCAACGCCCGCGCCGCGCGGACCAGCTCCTCGACGTCCGTGGAGACCACGCCCGCGTCGGGCGGCACGGCGCGCACCGCCTCCGTGCAGGCCAGGGCGACCACCGGCAGGCCGAGGTGCATCGCCTCCAGCAGCGACAGGCCGAGCGACGTCCACCGGGCGGGGTGCACGTAGAGGCGGCGACGAGCGAGTTCCCGATGCAGCGCTTCAAGTCCGTGGTCTCCCTTCCCGCCGATCTCCTCGGTGCCGATGCCGAACACGTCGACCGGCTCGAACCTCGGCAGGAGGTCCGCGCCCACGATCCGGCCGCGCCGGACCGGTTCGTTGATCACCGCCGCCGCGCGCGGGAGCTCACCGGTGTAGAGGGGCCCGGGGTCGACGACGCCGTGCTCGATCACCACGGTCCTGGTGGTGCCGCAGTCCCACATCAGGTCGTTGAAGTGCGTGACGTGGACCAGGGTCCCGTTCCAGTCCGCGAGCGGGTGCTCCTGTCCCGGCGCGGCCGGCGTGTTGTGCTCGAGGTACACCACCGGAACCCCAGCCGGTACCATCGCGAGCTCTTCCAGCCGTTGCACCACGACGACGTCGCAGTCCACTTCGGACAGACTCACCTCTTCGGCGCGCCAGGGGCGTCCGGCGAGACCGATGCCCTCCGGCGGTCCTGGCACCAGGTAGTCGTGGCCGCCCTGCACGAAGGCGTGCGTCCACGAACCGTGCACGTGCCACAGCAAGATCCTCACGTCGTCAACTCCTCGACCGCCCGCACGACCGCGGCCGGGTCGACCAGGTCGAGGCACGGATGTCCCGGCACGGGGCAGTCCCGCGCTCTGGTGCCCCGGCAGGGCGCGTTCTGGTCGCCGAGCAGCACGTGCCGCCCGTGCGGTGCCCACCGGAGGGCCGGCACCACCGGGGCGAACAGCGACACGACGGGCGTGCCGACCGCGGCGGCGAGGTGGGCGGGGCCGGTGTTGCCCACGACCACGGCGTCGGCGTCCGCGAGGACACCGGCCAGGTCGCGGAAGCTGGTGCGCCCGCCGAGATCGGTTCCGCACGCGCCCGCGACGTGCTCGGTCAGCCCGGCCTCCGCCGGACCGCCGGTCACGGCGACGCGGTGGCCGGCCGCGGTCAGCGCGACCACGGCCTTCGCCCACCGGTCGGGCGACCAGGTGCGGGCGGGCGCCGACGCACCGGGGTGCACCACCACGTACGGGTGGTCCAGGGGTGAGGGCGGAGGATCGACGACCGCCAGCCGGCCGTCGTCGCCCTCGGGCAGCTCGAACCCCGCCGCCCGCGCGACTTCCAGCGCACGCACCGCCTCCGGGACGTCCGGGTCGTCGCGCAGCCGCACGTCGAGCAGCGATCCGGGGTAGTCGGTCGAGCGCGCGACGATCCTCGGCACGCCCGCCAGCCGCAGCACCAGCGCGAGGGGCAGCGGGCTCTGGTGGAACGAGGTGAGGACCAGGGCCACGTCGGCGCGGACACCGTGCAGCAACGCGGTCACGGCCTCGACGTCGAACGGCCGGACGTCGGGGGCCGGGTGCGCGATCCACGGGCACTCCCACTCGACGATCCGCGTGACGCCCGGCAGCAGTTCCGCCGCCCGCACGCCTCGCGGGCCGCACAGCAGGACGACCTCGCCCGCCGCGGCCGCCGCGCGGACCGCGGGTCCGGCCAGCAGCACGTCGCCGTCGCTGTCGAGTCGTGCGACGAGCGTCCTCACAAGATCAGCTCGATCGCGGCGGCGAGGTTCGGCGCGGTCCTGGCGGCAGCGACGACCTCTTCCCGCCTGGTGACCGCCGTGGGCACCAGGACGGCGGTCGCGCCGGCTGCCTCGGCGGCGCCCACGTCGGCGCCGATGTCGCCCACCACGACCACGCGGGCGGGTTCGACGCCCAGGGCCTCGCACGCGTCCAGAACCAGGCCGGGCGCGGGTTTGCGGCACACGCAGCCCTCGTCGGGCCGGTGCGGGCAGATCTGCCAGGTGCCGAAGCGGCCGAGCAGTTCCTCGACCCGCGCGTTCACGGCGCGGACCTGGGACCGCGTGAGCAGACCCCGGCCGATGCCGGACTGGTTGCTCACCACACCGGTGCGCAGGCCGCGGGCGCGCAGGGTGCGCAACGCCTCGCGGGCTCCCGGCATCGGGGTGACGCGGGCCGGATCACCGTTGTACGGCACGTCTTCGATGAGAGTGCCGTCGCGGTCGAACAGCACCGCGCCGAAAGGCTCGTCCATAGAGGAGAGTTAGCCGTGAGAAACGGCTTGAAACGCTACTCGGCGAAGCGGTTCTCGGCGTTTGGTCGACGCCGCGTCACGACCTCGCGCGCGCGGTGGCGCGGTCGTTCGCCTTCTGGATCGCCTCGACGAGCTCGGCCTTGCTCATCCGCGAACGACCTTCGATCTTCAGCCTTTTCGCGATGCCGTAAAGGTGTTCTTTGCTCGCGTTCGCGTCGACCCCGCCCGCCGTCTCGCCCTGAGCAGGCGTTCCGCGTTCGGCCTGCGCGTCCGACGGGCCCTTCTCCGCCTTGGGTTCCCAGTGGTCGCCGACCTTCTCGAAGCTGTGCTTCACCGCGGCGAACGCCGTGCGGTGCGCGCGCTCCCCTTCCCCGTAGGTCTCGACCGCCGAGTCGTGCGTCTTGATCCAGGTCTCCTGGGCCTTGCGGGACGAACGGGCCAGCGTGCTGGGCAGTTCCTCACGTCCGGGCATGGCTTCCTCCGAGGTTTCGGCGCGACCTCGGGGGTACCCGCCTGCCATGACCGCCATGCCGGCCACCGCGCTGACCACTGCCCGGAAGACCTTCCCGGACTGGGCCGCCACCGCCGCGGCCGACCGCGGCGCGGCCGTGCGGAAGGCGGCGGGCGCCTTGCGACAGCGGGCGCGCGAGCTGGCATCCGCAGTGGAGCAGGACACCGGCAGGCCGTTCGACTCCGCGCTCGAGGGCGTGCTGGCGGGCGCGGGAACGCTGGAGCAGTACGCGGAGCTCGGCCCGGTCCACCGCGGACGGTCGCTGCTGGGCTCCGCCGTCGACTTCATGGTCCCCGAACCGCGCGGTGTCGTCGTGGCGCTGACACCGTGGAACGACCCCGTCGCCGTGGCGTGCGGACTCCTGGGCGCGGCCGTCGTCACGGGCAACACCGTGGTGCACAAGCCGAGCGAACGGTGCCCGCAGACCGGCCGGCTGCTCGACGCGGTCGTCGGGACGTGCTTCCCGAACGGGGTGTTGCAGACCGTCACGGGTGACGGGAAGGTCGGCGCGGAACTGGTGCGCTCCCCCGAGGTCGACGTCGTCGCCCACGTCGGCAGCACCGCGACGGGTCGGGCCATCGCGGCCTCGTCCTCGGCGAAGCTGTTGCTGGAGAACGGCGGGAACGATCCGCTGCTGGTCGACGAGGACGTCGACCCTGGGTGGGCGGCGGCGCAGGCGGCGCTCGGCGCGTTCACCAACGCGGGCCAGCTGTGCACCTCGGTAGAGCGGATCTACGTGCACGAGGCGATCGCCCCGGCCTTCCTGGACGCGTTGTGCGCGCAGGCCCGGGAGTGGAACACCGACCCGCAGCCGCTCGTCGACGAACGCCACCGCGACCTCGTGCACGGCCAGGTGGCCGACGCGGTCGCGGACGGCGCCCGAGCGCTGGTGGGCGGCGTCGTGCCACCCGGCCGCGGCGCCCACTACCCCGCGACCGTGCTGGCGGACTGCTTCGGCGCGATGCGGGTCATGCGCGAGGAGACGTTCGGGCCGGTCGCGCCCGTGCAGGTGGTGTCGTCGTTCGACGAGGGGCTCGCGGAGGCGTGCTCCGGTGACTACGGCCTGGCGGCGACCGTGCTGACGGCGTCGATGGACCACGCCCAGCGCGCCTGGCGGGCGTTGCCGGTCGGCACGGTGAAGGTCAACGCGGTCTTCGGCGGCGCGCCGGGCGGGGCCGCCCAGCCGCGCGGTGCGTCCGGCACCGGGTTCGGCTACGGCCCCGAGCTGCTCGACGAGATGACCACCACGAAGGTGGTCCACCTCGGCGTGCCCCACTCCTGACCAGCGACCTGCTGACCAGCGAGCTGCTGACCAGCGGGTTCGTCCGGTGGCAGGCGCGGGTGGGAGAGGCGGAGGCGGTGCCGCCGCGACGCCCTCGTACCGGGCGTGTCCGAGCGTTGCGGCGGAGTCTCCTCAGGAGCCTTCGGCCGCCACTACCGCCCGACGGAACTCCCAACACAAGGCCTAACTCCTGACCAGCCGGAAGCCCGCCTGCGTCACCTTGTCCTCCGGCACGACCCGCCGGGTGTCGACGATCAGCGGCCGGCGCACCCGTCCGGCCAGGTCCGGCCAGTCCAGCTCGGCGAACTCCGGCCACTCGGTGAGCACGACGAGGGCGTCCGCCCCGGTCGCGGCCTCGGCGGCGGAGCCCACCACGGTGATGCCGGGCAGTTCCGCGGTCACGCACGGGTCGTAGGCGACGAGCTCGGCGCCCTCCCCGGCCAGCAGGTCCGCCACGGTGAGCGCGGGCGAGTCGCGCAGGTCGTTGGTCCCGGCCTTGAAAGCGAGGCCGAGCACCGCGATCCTCCTGCCCGCGAGGGTGCCGAGCTCGGCGCGGACGGCGCCGACGACGTGGTGCGGCCGGCCGCGGTTGGTCGTGATGGCCGCTTCCAGGGTGGCGAAGTCGACGCCCGCGTCCCGGGCGGTGGCGAGCAGCGCGAGCGTGTCCTTGGGCAGGCACGACCCTCCCCAACCCGGTCCGGGGGCTAGGCACGACCCGCCGATCCGGTCGTCGAGCCGCATGCCCTCGGTGACGCCGTCGATGTCGGCGTCGAGCTGGTCGCACAGCTCCGCCAACGTGTTGACGTAGGACAGCTTGAGCGCCAGGAAGCAGTTGCTCGCGTACTTCACCAGCTCCGCGCTCGTGTTGTCGGTGAGCACCACCGGGGCGTGGGTCCGCTCGTACAGCGCGGCGACCTCGCGGGCGTCGCGTTCGTCCCGCGCGCCGACCACGATCCGTTGCGGCCGCAGGAAGTCCTCGACGGCGTGGCCCTCGCGCAGGAACTCCGGGTTCGACACGACGCCGGGGTGTCCCGCGCCCGTCCCGACCGGCACGGTCGACTTGAGCACGACCGTGGGGACCGCACGACCCAGCACCTCGTTCACCGCGGTGAGGTCGGCCGCCCCGTCAGGTCCCTCCGGCGTCGGCACGCAGACGAACGTGAAGTCCACATCGGACAGAGCATTGCCGAGCACGAACTCCAGCCGTCCGCCGGCGAGCCCCTCCGCCACCAGTTCCGGCAGGCCCGGCTCGAGCAGCGACACCTCGCCCGCGGACAGGGCCTCGATCTTCGCCCCGTCCACGTCGGCGCACGTCACCCGGTGGCCGAGGTGCGCGAAGCACGCGGCCGTCGTCAGGCCGACGTAACCCGCTCCGATGACTCCGATCCGCACAGCACACCTCCCGCGGCGTCGAGGACCTCGTCGACGGTGATCCGCAGCAGTCCCGGATCGGGGCGCTGCGCGAACGTGTCACCGGTCGTGCCGTGCCAGAGCGCCACGTGCGGGCCGCGGCGCGGTCCCCACAGCCGCGGCGGCACCGGTCCGAACAGCACGACCGACGGCGTCCGGTAGGCGGTGGCGACGTGGGCGATGCCGGTGTCCCCGCAGACGACCAGGCGCGCGGTGGCGACCAGGTCCATCAGCTCGGCGAGCGTGCCGGACAGCACGCCGCGGCCGACCTGGCGGGCGAGGCCTGCCTCACCGGGTCCGGCGGTCACGACGACGTCCGGGCCGAGCGCCTCGGCCAGCTCCGCGAACCTCTCCACGGGCCACCGCCGCGCACCGGTGCTCGCGCCGGGGTGCAGCACGATCGGACCGGCGTGCGGGCCGACGGGCGCCAAGCGGTGGTCGTCGGGGTCGCACCGGATGCCCTTGCGCTGCAGCAGATCACACCACCGGAGCACCTCGTGGCGCTCGCCCTCGTCGAACTCGTAGGTGATCAGCCGGCGCGGACGGGTGGCCATCAGCCGCAGGATGCTCTGCGGTCCGACGCCGTGCAGGTTCACCGCGAGGTCCGGCCGGTCGAAGTCGATCGGCCCGAGCTCCTCGGTGGGCAGCAGGCGGTCCACGGCGTCGATGCGCGCCACCGCGTCGGCGAGCCAGGCCGGCGCGGCCAGGGTGATCTCCGCCCACGGGTAGGTCGCGCGCAGCCCTCTCAGCGCGGGCACCGCCGTCAGCAGGTCGCCCAGCCCCAGCGCCCGGAGCACGAGGATCCTCACGGCCGCACCCGCCGGTGCCTCAGCTCGCCGCGCAGCCGGTGCCAGCACGCGGCGGGCGGGATCAGCGCGCTGGTGACGACCATCCGCACGACCTCGTCCCCGCTCTTCGGTCCCGGCGCGATCCGCGCCGCCGCGAACCACGCCGTCCGGCCCGCCCACACCGCGCCGAACGCCCCCGCGAGCCGGCGCCGGCCGGCCACCGCGCAGAGGACGGCGAGCAGACCTGCCGCGGTGGTCAGCACGTGCTGCGGGAGGCGGCCGCTCCGGCCGCCGATGCGGGACCGCCACCTCGGCCCGACCACCTTGCGCATCAACGCGTCGTCGGCGTTGCCGCGCTGGTCGCGGACGCTGGTCAGGAAGGTCGCGGGCTTCACCGGGTGTGTCGTGACCCGGGAGCCCCGCACGATCCGGTAGCCGAGGTCCTGCACGCGCAAGGCGAGCTCGGCGTCCTCGCGGTAGGCGCGCGGGAACCGTTCGTCGAAGCCGCCCGCGCGGGCCAGCGCCTCGCGCCGGTAGGCCATGTCCGCGGTGATCCAGCGGGCCGTCGCGAGGCCCGCCGTGCCGCGTTCGGCGTCGGTCGCGCGGCGGCCTCCCGGCAACGGCACCACGATGCGCGCCTGGCTCGCGCCCACGTCGGCCGGCAGCTCCGCGAGATCCGCGCACAGCCGGGCTTTCCAGTCCGGGGCGAGCACCACGTCGTCGTCGAGGAACGCCACCCAGTCGCCACTGGCCTCGCGCCAGCCGGTGTTGCGCGCCGCGGCCGGGCCGAGGCCGGTCGCGCGGTCGTCCACCACGATGATCTCGCACGGCTCTGGGCCGGTGCCCTCGACGAGCGCGTCCAGCAGGACGTCCAGGTTCGGCCGGCCGACGGTGGGGATGACGACGGAGTAGTTCATCGCCGCACCGCGAACGGGCCGATGGCGAGCAGGTCGACCGGAGAGGAGCCGAAGCACTCCAGCGCATCGCGCGGGGTGTCCACCATGGGACGGCCCGCGGTGTTGAGGCTGGTGTTCACGACGACCGGCACACCCGTGCGTTCCTCGAACGCGCGCAACATGCGCTCCAGCAACGGATCCCCCGCCACGGTCTGGGCCCGCGCGGTGCCGTCCACGTGCACCACGGCCGGGATCCTGTCGGTCCACTCCGGACGGACGTCGTGCACGAACAGCATGTACGGGCTGGGGATCGGGCCGCGGGTGAAGACGTCGTCCGCGCGGTCGGCCAGCACCATCGGTGCCACCGGGCGGAACTGCTCGCGCCCCTTGACGTCGTTGAGCCTGGTCAGGTTCTCGGCGAAGCACGGGTTGGCGAACAGGGAACGGCGTCCGAGCGCACGTGGGCCGTACTCGGACCGCCCCTGGAACCAGGCGACGACCTTGTTCGCGGCCAGTGCTTCGGCGACCTCCAGCGCGATGTCATCGGACCGGTGGTACGGCACGGCCGCCGTGCGCAGCGTCGCCTCGATCTCCTCGTCGGAGAAGCCCCGGCCCAGGTCGGCTCCCGGCATGGGCGCCACCTGGTCCTCGCTGACGTGCAGTGCGGCGCCCAGCGCCGTGCCCGCGTCGCCCGCGGCCGGCTGGACCCACACCTCGTCGAACGGCCCTTCCGCGAAGATCCGGGTGTTCGCCACGCAGTTCAGCGCCACGCCGCCGGCCATCGTGAGCCTGGAATCACCGGTGCGCTCGTGCAGCCACGTGGCCAGTTCCAGCAGCACCTCTTCGAGCCGCACCTGCACGCTCGCCGCCAGCTCCGCGTGTTCGCGGGTCAGGTCGTCGTCCTTGCCGCGCCGCTTCGCCAGGGTGCTCCAGTCCAGCGGACGGGTCTCGAAACCCCCGTCGCGCACCACCACGTGCTCGCGCATCAGGTCGAGGTGCACCGGCTTCGCGTGCGAGGCCAAGGCCATCACCTTGTACTCGTCGCTGGAACGCAGGAAGCCGAGGTGCTCGGTGAGGTCCTCGTACATCAGGCCGAGCGAGTGCGGCAACCGTTGCGAGGCGAAGGTGGTGAGCTCGCCGTCCACGTAACGTCCGGCGAGGTGCGAACCGCATTCACCGCGGCCGTCCGCCACGAGCACCGCGCAGTTCCCGCCGAACGGTGCGGCGAGACCGGTGGACGCGGCGTGCGCGACGTGGTGCGGCACGAAGCGCACGATCCCGGGATCGAGCCCCGGCAACGACGTGGCGAGGAACTTGGGCGCGTTCCGCGCGTAGGTCGTGCGCATCTCCTCCCACGGCGCGTACTCGGCGTCCACCAGGTCCGGGTCGTAGGAGTAGGCGACGGCGTCGAGGTCGGCGGCGGTGAGCCCGGCCTGCTCGAGGCACCAGCGCGCGGCCAGCTCCGGTTGTTCCCACGTGGAGAACGGCACCGGTCGCTTCCCGTGGTTGCGGCGGGAGAACCGTTCCTCCTCGGCCGCGGCCACGACGGCTCCGTCGACCACCAGTGCCGCGGCCGGGTCGTGGAACACCGCGTTGATCCCGAGAACTCGCATGACGAGCGGCTACCCGGCGAATTCCCGGACAAACGAGCGCAACCCGTCCTCCAGCGAAATCGTCGGCTGCCAGCCGAGGACCTGCCGCGCCAGCGCGATGTCCGGCCGGCGGCGGCGCGGATCGTCCACCATGGACTCGACGTGGCGCACCTCGGACCGGCTGCCGGTGACCTCGATCGCCCGGCGCGCGACGTCGAGGACGGTGACCTCGGCCGGGTTGCCGAGGTTGATCGGTCCGGGGTGGTCGCTGCGCGCCATCGCGAGCAGACCGCGGACCAGATCGTCCACGTGGCACAGCGACCGCGTCTGCAACCCGTCGCCGTGCACCGTGAGCGGTTCCCCGGCCAGCGCCTGCCGCAGGAACGTGGGGATCATCCGGCCGTCGTGCGGGCGCATCCGCGGCCCGTAGGTGTTGAAGATGCGCACGATGCCGGCGTCCACCCCATGTTCGGCGCGGAACGCGACGGCCATCGCCTCGCCGAACCGCTTGGCCTCGTCGTAGACGCTGCGCGGCCCGATCGGGTTGACGTGGCCCCAGTAGGTTTCGCGCTGCGGGTGCTCCTCCGGATCGCCGTAGACCTCGCTGGTCGAGGCAATGACGACCCGGCATCCCTTGCGACGCGCCAGGTCCAGCGCGTGGTAGGTGCCGAACCCGCCCGTGCGCAGCGTGTCCACCGGAGTGCGCAGGTAGTCCGGCGGCGAGGCGGGACAGGCCAGGTGGAGGATGAGGTCGACGGGGCCGAGCAGGTCGAGCGGACGCGACACGTCCGCCGTCACCACTCCGACCCCGGCCGGCACGTTGTGCAGCGAGCCCGTGCGGAACGAGTCCACGCACACCACTCGCGCGCCTTCCGCCAGCAACGCCTCGCAGACGTGCGAGCCGAGGAAGCCCGCACCGCCCGTGACGACGACCCGGTCAGCGCCGGCGCGCGGCATGACCCCGGCCGGCCGCCAGCCCCAGGCCGAGCATGCCGACGCCCAGGAGCAGGTGCAGCCAGTTGTCGGCCGGGTTGACCGGCACGAAGTTCGCCTCGCTGCCGTGGTCGACCACCAGGCCGTAGACGAACAGCACGAGGTAGACCAGCCCGCCACCGATGAGGTACCAGTGGGCGCCGTTGACCGTGCGCGACATCAGGAAGCCGACGACGCCGAAGGCGAGGTGGACGATGTTGTGGAAGACCGAGACGGCGAACAGGCCGAGCAGCATCGCCCCGGACTCGTGGCCCGCGACCATCAGCTGGTCGTAGTTCGTCGTGAGGCCCGGGATGAAGCCGGCGACACCCACCAGGGTGAACACCGCGGCCACCACCACGGCGATGGACTGGACGGTGGCGCGCCTGGTCGTAGCGGTTCGGGACATGACGACTCCCGTCGACTGGATTGCGCTTCGGGCCCGGCTACCCCTCGTTCCCCGCGACAAACGGTTCCGCCCGAAGCGGTTGACACCCCTTCCGCCGGGTACCGCAAGCGCGACGTTCCCGTTGTCGAGGAGGATGCAGTGGCCACCCACAAGCCGGGCAAGCTCGTGAAAGCGGCGCTGGAGAAGGCGGTCGACAAGGTCACCGACCTGGTGAACCCGCCGATCCCCGGTGCCCCCGCCAGTGAGCCGCCCCCCGTGGCCGAGCCGACCGAGCCGCGCGGTCCGCTGCCGCCCAAGCACGACCAGACGGGCCCGGAGACCGTCACGCCCACGGGTGCCGCGACCGGCGCGCCGAAGGTCGCCAAGGCCCAGCAGGGCGAGTTCCTCACGACCTCGGCGGGAGCGCGGCTGCACGACACCGACCACTCGCTCAAGGCGGGCGAACGCGGCCCGACGCTGCTGCAGGACCACCACCTGCGCGAGAAGGTCATGCACTTCGACCACGAGCGGATCCCGGAGCGGGTCGTGCACGCCCGCGGCTACGGCGCGCACGGCGTGTTCGTGGGTTACGGCACCGCCGCGAACGTCTGCATGGCCCGGTTCCTCGGCGACGGCGTGGAGACGCCGGTGTTCGTGCGGTTCTCCACGGTGCTGGGCTCGCGCGGATCGGCCGACACCGTACGCGACACCCGCGGGTTCGCGACGAAGTTCTACACCGACGAGGGCAACTTCGACCTGGTGGGCAACAACATCCCGGTCTTCTTCATCCAGGACGGCATCAAGTTCCCGGACGTGATCCACGCCGGCAAGCCGCACCCGGACCGGGAGATCCCGCAGGCGCAGAGCGCGCACGACACGTTCTGGGACTTCGTCTCCACGCACACCGAGGCGACCCACCACGTCATGTGGAACATGTCCGACCGCGGCATCCCCCGCTCCTACCGGACGATGGAGGGCTTCGGCGTCCACACGTTCCGGCTCGTCAACGCCGAGGGCGAGACCGCGCTCGCGAAGTTCCACTGGAAGCCGAAGCTCGGCGTGCACTCCCTGGTGTGGGAGGAGGCGCAGATGCTCGGCGGCTTCGACCCCGACTTCCACCGCCGCGACCTCGCCGACGCCATCGAGTCCGGCGCGTACCCGCAGTGGGAGCTCGGGCTGCAGATCATGCCCGACACGCCCCGGCAGACGTTCGAGGGCATCGACCTCCTCGACCCGACCAAGATCGTGCCGGAGGAGCTCGCGCCGGTGCAGCCGGTCGGCATCCTGACGCTGAACCGCAACCCCTCCAACTACTTCGCGGAGACCGAGCAGGTCGCGTTCCACCTGGGCAACCTGGTGCCGGGCATCGACGTCACCGACGACCCGCTGCTGCAGGCGCGGCTGTTCTCGTACCTCGACACCCAGCTCACGCGGCTCGCCGGGCCGAACTTCAACCAGATCCCGATCAACCGCCCGCACGTGCCGGTGAACGACATGCTGCGCGACGGGTTCCACCAGCAGGCGGTGCACTCCGGCGTGGCGCCCTACCGGCCGAACACCCTCGACGGCGGCAACCCGTTCGTCGCGAAGGCGGAGGACCGGCCGCTGGTCGAGGTGGCGCAGCCGTTGCCGAAGGCGGTGAAGGTCCGGGAGGCGCCGGCCTCGTTCGCGGACCACTTCACCCAGCCGAGGCTGTTCTGGCTGAGCCTCTCACCGGTCGAGAAGCAGCACCTCGTCGACGCGTTCACGTTCGAGCTCGGCAAGTGCTACGAGCAGGCGATCAAGGAGCGCGAGCTGCTGGTGCTGGCCCAGGTCGACGCCACGCTGTGCGCGCAGGTGGCCGCGGGTCTCGGCCTGCCGGTGCCGCAGGCCGCCCGGCCGAAGAAGGTCACGCCGAGCCCCGCGCTCTCCCAGGTCGGGCAGACGTGGCCGACGGACGGCCGGATGATCGGCATCGTGACCGACCCGGCCGACCTCGACGGCGTGCGGACCGTCCGCGAGGCGATCCTCGCCGGGGGCATGGTGCCGCTGCTGATCGCCCCGACCGGGGGTCCGCTCGGCGACTCCGGCCTGGTCGCGCAGCGCACGTTCCTCACCGCGCGGTCGGTCGAGTTCGACGCGCTGCTCGTGGCGGGAGCGGCCGCCGACCCGCGCGTCACGCTGATGCTGCAGGAGTGCTTCCGCCACGCCAAGGCCATCGGCGCCTGGGGTGCCGGCCGCGCCGTCGTGGAGGCCGCCGGCTGCACCGGTCCGGGGGTGGTCGCTGGGGACACCTCGACGAAGGTGTTCGGGGAGGTCATGGCGCTCCTCGGCGCCCACCGCGTGTGGGAGCGCTTCCCGGCGGCGGTCTCGTGACCAGCGCGCTGACCGGGGAGGAGCTCGACTTCCTGCGCTCGCTCTTCGACCTGGCCCGCGCCGGTGACGCGCGCGGGCTGGCCGAGGCGGTCGACGCGGGCGTGCCGGTGAACCTCACCAACGACGCCGGGGACTCGTTGCTGATCCTCGCGGCCTACCACTGCCACGAGGACGCGGTCCGGGTGTTGCTGGACCGGGGCGCCGACACGGGCCGGGTCGACGACCGCGGCCAGACGGCACTGGGAGCGGCGGTCTTCCGCCGCTCCCGGCCGATCGTGGAGATGCTGCTCGAGGCGGGCGCGGACCCGGCGTTGGGACTGCGCTCCGCGCTCGACGTCGCCCGGTACTTCGACCTGCCGGACATGCTGGAACTGCTGGAGCCACACGAAGGTTGAGCTCTGCCGGTGGCGGTGTGACCCGCCACCGGCGCTCACCCGCGTGCCGACTCCACCGCGGCCAGGGTGTCCCGCGCGAGCTGCAGCTCCTCGCGCGGGCGCACCACCAGCACCGGCACCGCCGCACCGGGCGGGCTGACCACGCCGTCGCCGCCGGGATCGGCCACGAGGTCCGCCGGCACGCCCAGCAGGGACAACCCCGCCACCACGTCCGCGCGGACCTCGGGCTGGTCCCAGCCGATCTCGCCGGTGAACACCAGCGCGTCGAGCCGGTCGAGCGAGGTGGCCGCCGCGGCGAGCTCGCGGCGGATCCGGTGCGCGAACACCCCCAACGCGAACGTGTCCCCGGCCGCGACGAGCTCCCGCGTGTCGCCGGAGCGGCCCCCGGACAGGCCCAGCAGCCCGGACTCGTGGTGGAGCGCGTGTTCCACGGTGTCGAGGTCGAGGTCGTCCTGGCGCAGCAACCACAGCAGCATGCCGGGGTCGACGCTGCCGGACCGCTTCGACATCGCGACGCCTTCGAGCGGTGTGAACCCCATCGAGGTGTCGACGCTGCGCCCGTCGCGGACCGCGCACACCGAACACCCTCCGCCGAGGTGTGTCATCAGCAGGCTCAGCTCGCGCGCGGGCCGGTCCAGCAGGTCCGCCGCGCGGTCCAGCGCCCACCGGTAGGACAGGCCGTGAAAACCGTAGCGGCGCAGGCCGTACCGCTCGCGCCAGCTCTCCGGCAGCGCGTAGGTCGCGGCGATCTCCGGCAGTCCGGAGTGGAACGCGGTGTCCGGGCACAGCACGTGCGGGCAGCCGGAGAGCCTGCCGCGCAACGACTCCAGCAGTTCGAGCGCCGGTGGGACGTGCAACGGCGCTAGGTCGGCGGCCCGGTGGGCGGCGGTAAGCGTCTCGTCGTCCACAACGGACGGTGCGCGCAGGTCAGGGCCGCCGTGGACCAGGCGGTGCCCGACGGCTCCGACCTCGCCGGACCGGTCCAGCAGCTCGTCGAGCGCTTGGCGGGCCTCGTCGGAGTCGGACGGCTGCTCGACCTCGGCCGAGTCGACGACCTCCTGCGACGCCGTGTCCACGAGATGTGCTTTGAGGCTGTTGGACCCCGCGTTGACGGTGAGCACAGTGGTCACGCGGACCACCTCCAGCCGGTGATCTCCTCCGGGTCCGCGCCGTCGCGGCGCGCCGTGGCCAGCAGCTCGTCGCGGTCGGCGATCAGCGCCTCGGCCACCGAGGGGTCGTGGCCCGCGCGCCGCACGGCGTCGGCGGCCAGGTCGTGCCGGCTCATCCTGTTGCTGACCAGCAAGTCGAACGGCGTGGTCGTGGTGCCTTCCTCCAGGTAGCCGTGGACGTGGAACCGCTCGGTGGCGCCCCGCCCGTGCAGCACCTGGTGCACCGCCGAGGGGTAACCGTGGAACCCGAACACCACCGGGGTGCGTTCGCCGAAGCAGGCGGCGAAGTCCTCGTCGCTCAAGCCGTGGGGGTGCCGCGGGGAGAGGGACAGCAGGTCCACGACGTTGACCACGCGCACGGTCAGGTCCGGCGCCCGCTCGCGCAGCAGCGACGCCGCCGCGAGCACCTCGACCGTCGGGATGCCGCCCGCACAGGCCAGCACGACGTCCGGCTCGCCGTCGCCGTGGCACGCCCACTCCCACACCCCCGCGCCCTGCGCGCAGTGGCGTTCGGCGCTGTCGAGGTCGAGCCACTGCGCGGTCTCGTTCTTGCCCGCCACCACGAGGTTGATCCGGTCCGTCGAGGCCAGGCAGTCCCGCAGCGTGACGAGCAGGGTGTTGGCGTCCGGCGGGAGGTAGACCCGCGCGGTCGACGGCTTCTTGGTGAGCAGGTTGTTGAGGAAGCCGGGTCCCTGGTGGCTGTAGCCGTTGTGCTCCTGGCGCCAGCCCTCGCTGGTGAGCAGGTAGTTGAGGCTCGCCACGGGCGCGCGCCACGAGACCTCGCCGGACATCTTCAGGAACTTGGCGTACTGGTTCAGCATGCTGTCCACAATGGACGCGAAGGCCTCGTAGCACGGGAACAGGCCGTGCCGCCCGGTCAGCAGGTAGCCCTGCAACCAGCCCTGGCACAGGTGTTCCGACAGCACCTCCATCACGCGTCCACCCGGCGCGACGTGTTCGGCGGTGTCGGGCAGCGGCCAGGTGAACGCGCGGTCGGTCGCGTCGAGCAGCGCCCCGAGCTTGTTGGACTCCAGCTCGTCCGGGCACACCACGCGGAAGTCGCGGCGGTGCTCGGTGGCGCGCATCAACTCGGCGAGCCACTCCCCCGCCGTGCCGGTCGGGCTCACCGGCCCGTCGCCCGGCTCCACGGCGAACTCCGCCACGTCCGGCAGCGGGAGGTCCCGCCGCAGCGTGCCGCCGTTGGCCTCGCGCACCCGGCCCAGTCGGAGCTCCTCCGGCGGCAGGGTGGCGAGCAGGTCGTCGTGCGGCCGGCCGTCCTCGGTGAAGAGCTCCTCCGGCCGGTACGAGCGCAGCCACCGCTCCAGCAGGGCGAGCTCCGCGTCGTCGTCGTGCACGTTGCCCAGCGGCACCTGGTGTGCCCGGAACGTGCCCTCCAGCGGCTCTCCCTCGACGTCGTGCGCCGGCACGCCCCAGCCCTTGGGCGAGCGCAGCACGATCATCGGCCAGGTGGCGCGCTCGCCCGGACTCCACCGCTCCCGCACCGCGGCGATCTCCCGGTGCGCCAGGTCGAGCGCCTCCGCGAGCACCGCGTCCGGGTCGTCCGCGCGCGTGACGTCCACCAGGTACGGCGACCAGCCCGCGCCGCTGAAGTACGCGGTCAGCTCCTCGTCGCTCAGGCAGCCGTAGACGGTGGGCGAGGAGATCTTGTACCCGTTGAGGTGCAGGACGGGCAGCACGGCGCCGTCGGTGCGCGGGCTGAGGTACTTGTTGGCGTGCCACGAGCCCGCGGTCGGTCCTGTCTCGGCCTCGCCGTCGCCGACCAGGCAGGCGACCAGCAGATCGGGCTTGTCCAGGGCGGCCCCGAACGCCGTCGCCAGCGCGTAGCCGAGCTCACCGCCCTCGTGGATCACGCCCGGCACCTCGGGCGAGAGGTGGCTGGGGAACCCGCCGGGCCAGGAGAAGCGCCGCACCAGCTCGGCGAGCCCGTCGCCGTCCACGCCCAGCGCGGGGTCCAGTGCGGCGTGGGTGCCCTCGAGCCACAGGTTCGCGTGCACGGCCGGAGCGCCGTGCCCCGGTCCGGTGACCAACAGCGTGCGCTGACCGGTCCGGCCGACCAGGCCGTTGAGCCCGCTGTAGAGCAGCGTGATGCCGGGGCAGGTGCCCCAGTGGCCGAGCAGCCGCGGTTTGAGGTGCTCGCGGCGCAACGGCTCGCGCAGCAGCACGTTGTCCCTTAGGTAGATCATCGCCGCAGCCGCGTAGTCGCAGGCCCGGCGATAACGGCTGGCGAGTAGTCCGTCGCGTGTGCGGGTGCTCGTCATGGCCCCCGGTTACCCGGATTCGGCACGGGAAAGCGGGGCCGGCGCGATGCCGGCCCCGCCTTGTGATCACCTCGTGGTCACGCCTTCACGGAGTGCTTCTTCCCGTGGGTCCAGGACGTGGCGTCGCCGCCGTCGCCCGCCGGACCGGAGTGGCCACCGACCGTGGTGCTGTGGTTGGACGCGTCGCCGGTCGAACCGGTGGCGCCGGTGTCACCGGAGTTGCCCGAGGTGACCTCGGTCCAGGACTTGGTGCCGTGGTTCTTCCAGTCGTGGTGCTTCCAGCCGTCGTGGTGCTTCCAGCCGTGGCACTTGTCGCCGCGGTGGCCGTTCTTGTTCTCGGTCTTCACCACGGCCGAGTTGCCGCCGGTGGCACCGGAGTTCCCGGAGTTGCCCGAGTTCCCGGTGGTGGCGGTGTTCGAGCTGGTGGCGTTGCCGCCGTCGCCCGAGTTGCCGCCGTTGCCCGCGGTCGCCTCGGTGGAGCCGTTGTGCTTGCTCCACTTGTCGTGGTGCTTCCAGGACTTGCCCTGCTGCGTCACTGCCCACGCGTCACCGCCGTCACCGGCGGGACCGGAGTTGCCACCCTTGGTGGCGCTGTGGTTCCCCGCGTCACCCGTCGTGCCGGTGGCACCCGTGTCGCCGGAGTCGCCCGACGTCACCGTGGTCCAGGACTTGCTGCCGTGCCAGGACTTCCCGTGACCCTGGTCCGAACCGATGGTGCGGACGACGGCCTTGTTGCCGCCGGTGTCGCCCGAGTTCCCGGAGTTGCCCGAGTTGCCGGTCGTGGCGTTGTTCGAGCTCGTGGCGTTGCCGCCGTCGCCCGAGTTGCCGCCGTTGCCCGCGGTCGCCTCGGTGGAGCCGGACTTGCCGTGGTGGCCCCACTTCTGGTCTTTGCTCACGACCGCCGCGTCGCCGCCGTCACCGGCGGGACCGGAGTTCCCACCCACGGTGCTGCTGTGGTTGGAGGCGTCCCCGGTCGACCCCGTGGCACCGGTGTCCCCCGAGTCGCCCGAGCTGACGTTCGTGTGGCACTCGGCGAGCACGCAGAGCCCGTAGGCGCTGTTGCCGCCGGTGTCACCCGAGTTGCCCGAGTTCCCCGAGTTGCCGGACCGGGCGGTGTTCGAGCTGGTGGCGTCGCCGCCGGTGCCCGAGTCGCCGCCGTTGCCCGCGGTCGCGCCGCTGTTCTGCGTCCGGCCGGTCGCGGTGGCGTCGCCGCCGTTGCCGCCCGCTCCGGAGTTGCCGCCCACCGTGGAGCTGTGGTTGGAGGCGTCGCCGGTCGAGCCGGTGGCACCCGTGTCCCCGGAGTCACCGGAGCTCACGTTCGTGTGGCACTCGGCCAGCACGCACACGCCGTAGGCGCTGTTGCCACCGGTGGCGCCGGAGTTCCCGGAGTTGCCCGAGTTGCCGGTCGTGGCGTTGTTCGAGCTGGTGGCGTTGCCGCCGTCGCCCGAGTTGCCGCCGTTGCCACCGTTCACGATCGAGTGAACGGCGTCGCCCACGCCGCCCAGGAGGCCATCGCCACCCGTGTCAGCGCTCGCCATCGCCGTTCCGAACAGGAGGAATCCTCCCGAGAACGCTGCGGCCAGAAGACCGCGTCGAACTGAGCTGTGCATTTCGTCTTGCCTTCCCGTCAATCAAGCTGGGTGATCTGTCGGCTTGGTTGTCGGGACTGCTCAGCTGGGATGATTCCGGCCGTA
The DNA here is from genome assembly GCF_040610935.1 of Lentzea sp. NPDC003310. Taxonomy (NCBI): domain Bacteria; kingdom Bacillati; phylum Actinomycetota; class Actinomycetes; order Pseudonocardiales; family Pseudonocardiaceae; genus Lentzea; species Lentzea sp. NPDC003310. The sequence goes on along the minus strand of NZ_JBEXNC010000015.1, from coordinate 133,365 downwards.
GTAATAGCACCACGACCCGTGGACCTGGTGGTCTCCGCCGACGACGAGCGACTCGCCGTGCGGACTCGTCCCGCGCGGTGCGGGGAGGTCCGAGACGGCCTGGCCCGCCGATCCGTTCGACGACACCGATCCCGGCGCGCCCGGCAAGGCCGAGGGCACGTCCGGCGACCGCTGTTCCGGCGCCTTGACCGGTGGCGCCGCCTCAGGTGCGGAGACTTCCTGCCGATAGCGCGGAGTCGTGGCCGCGACGGACACCGGAGAACTCGTCACCGGTGCTTGCGCGACGGGTTCCGCGACGGGCGGCACCGGGGTCGGCGGCGGCACCTCCGCTGGAGCGGAAGGCGTTACCACCAGCGGTTCCGCGATCCGCGGCAGCACCGGCACGTCCTGCACCGTGCTCACCAGAGGAGCGAGCACCGGCGCCGTGACGGGCTGGAGCGGTTCGAGGACCGGACCCAGCACCTGCGTGGCGGAGTCGACCACCGGAGCCAGCGGGGCCAGCACCGGTTCGGTCACCGGCTCGGCCGCTTTCAGCACCGGCCGCACGACCGGGTCCGCCACCACCGCGACATCGCTCGTGATCGGCGCGACGACGTCGCGCGTCACCGGTGCGACGAGGTCCGCGACACCACCCAGCAGGCCGGGTGAGTCGCCCTCGTCCGCACTGGCCACCCCGGCGGACAGCAGACCGAACCCGATCAGGAACCCGGTCACGCCAAGGGTCCGGCGAATAGCGGTGGAACAAGTGAACTTCATGAAATCACCCCCTCTCGAGTAATCAGCACCTGCATACCCGTGGATTCGGTACCGCAGCGCTTCCGGTTCACTCGAAAGTGGAGAATTTCTCTCAGTGCAGTTCAGCCGCTCCAAGAAATTTGAAACACTGATTTCCAACTACTTTGGGACACGAATTAACCGCGTTCATGTCAACGGACAGTGATCACGTCAGCCGGTGGCTCCCGGCCGCGAGCACCCTGCGCACCTCCGCCGCGGTCTGCGCGGTGTCGAGGTGCCCGCTGTCGATCACGTGGCCTTCGAGGTCCCCGAGGTCGGCGAACGCGGCGTGCATCCCGGCGACCGCCTCGACGTCCCTGAGCTCCTCGCCGGAGCGCCCCACCGCCCGCGCGACGGTGACGTCGACCGCCGGCCTCAGCACGACGTACGACACGGCGAGCTCACCCACGAGCTCGCGGAAGGGCGCCAGGAACCACGGCCCGACGATTCCGTCGACCACGACGTCGTACCCGCCGCGGGCGAACGCCGCGACGGCGGCCGTGATCGCGCCGACGACGACCTCGTTCTGGCGGTGCGCCTCCGGCAGGAACGGCAGCACGAAGCCGGTGCGGATCGCGCGGTAGAACTGGTCGGTCACGAGGTGCACGGCCGGGCGGTCCGCGTCGGCGGCGAGCAGGCCCGCCACCGTGGTCTTGCCCGCTCCGGGCGGTCCGGTCAGGATGATCACTTCGCCAGTCACGTCGGCCGAGCCTAGCCGGGAGATCCGCGACGATGCCGGAGTTGCTCGGGCAGCAGGAGTTCGTCAGCGTGCCTTCGTACCGGCTGATGAGCGTCAGGGACTACGAGAACGACGCCGGCGTGGGGTTCGAGGAGGCGCTCGACCGCTCACAGACCGAGTTCGTCGCGTCCACCGGGTACGAGCTCGTGGTCAACTGCGCCTCGGATCTCACCCCGGTGGCGGTGCGCCTCGAAGCGTGGTCCGGCCGGCCCGCCGGGGACGACGGGTGGTCCGTGCCCCAGGTCTTCGAACTGGAGTGCCCGACCGGACTGATGGTGATCAGCATCCCGACGGGCGGCGGCGTCGACCTGCAGCTGCCGGCAGGCCGGGGGATCTACGCCGCGGAGGTCGTCCACCGGGGCCGCGAGGAGAAGGTCACCGAGACGTACCGGGTGCGGATGTGGCTGGTGGACGAGCTGCCCGAATACGACGAAGACGACGACTAGGCCACCTCAGCACTCGGTGAGCGCCGGCAGGATCTTCGCCGTGATCTCGCCGAGCCGGACCACGTCGTCGTCGCTCAACTGGTCGAACACCAGCCGCCGCACCTCCGCCACGTGCCCCGGCGCGGCGGCGCGCAGGAACGCCTGCCCCTCCTCGGTGAGCGCCGCGATCTGCCCGCGCTTGTCCGTGGCGCACGCCCGGCGCACCACCCAGCCGCGGTCCTCCAACGCCGACACGGCGTGTGAGAGGCGGGTGGTGGTCGTGCCGGTGCTGCGCGCCAGCCGCGTCATGCGCATGCTGCCGCCGGGCTCGGCGCTGAGCATGGCGAGGATCCGGTAGTGCGCGTGCGTGAGGCCGGCGTCGTCGCGCAGCTGCCGGTCGAGCGCGGTGGGCAGCAGCATCATCAACTGGGTGATGGTGAGCCAGGTGGTCATCTCGGCGTCGGTGAGCCAGCGGGGTTCCGCCTGGCCGGGTGCGGGGCGCGCGTCGGTCACCACGTCATCCTCCCTTCTCGCGCACCGGAGGGGGAACTCACGACCCGTCCGGCTGGACCTCGAGCAGCAGGTCGCCGATCGGCAGGCGCGCGCGGGCGGCGGTCTCGCGGCCGGCGAGGGGCTCGGCCAGGCGGCTGTGGTGGTCGCGCAGGCCGATCGCGACGACCACGAGCGGCGTCACGTCCTCCGCGGCGAGGACGGAGGTGAGGCGGTCGCAGTCGAAACCGCCCATCTGGTGCACCGCCAGGCCTTCCGCCTCGGCCTGCACGGACAGGTGGGCCGCGGCCTGGCCCGCGTCGTAGACGGCCCACGGCTGCGCGGCGCCGTCGGTGCCCTTCGTCCTGGCCGCGACGACGACCAGCGCGGACGCGTCCTGGGCCCAGACCTGGTTGCCGGCGGCGAGGGTGCCGAGCACGGCGGCGTGCTCGGCGGTGCCGCGCCGGGTCACCGCGAACCGCCACGGCTGGGTGTTCGAGGCGCTCGGCGCCCACCGGGCGGCCTCCAGCACGGCGGTCAGCTGCTCGTCGGCGAGCTCGTGGCCCGGGTCGAACGCGCGGGAGCTCCACCGCGCCGACAGCAGCGGGTGCACCGGGACCTCGGTCGCGGCGGTCTTGGTCACGTCGTCGATCACGTTCACGGTCGTTCCAGTCCTCTGTGGAGTCAGGCGGGCAGTGCGATGGTGTGGTGGGTGTGCGCGACCTTCGCGGTCAGGTAGGCGGCGTTGGCGCCGGTCAGGTGCACGCCGGTCGGCACGCGGTCGACGACCCGGACGCCGAGCGCGTCGAGCTGCAGCGCCTTGTCGGGGTTGTTGCTGAGCAACCGGATCCGGTCGGCTCCGAGCGCGCGCAGCATCTGCGCGGCGGCCGAGTAGTCGCGCTCGTCCTCGCCGCGACCGAGAGCGAGGTTGGCCTCGTAGGTGTCGAGCCCGGTGTCCTGCAACGCGTAGGCGTCGAGCTTCGCGTAGAGCCCGATGCCCCGGCCCTCCTGGCGCAGGTAGAGCAGGAAGCCGCCCTCGCCCGCGATGCGTTCGACCGCCTCGCGCAGCTGGGGGCCGCAGTCGCAGCGCTGCGAACCGAACACGTCCCCGGTCAGGCACTCGCTGTGCGGCCGCACCAGGGGCGCCGCGTCGCTCGTGAGCGCGGCCCGCCAGTCCCCCAGCGCCAATGCCAGGTGTTCGCGGCCGTCCGCGAGGCCGGTGAAGGTGAACACCTCCGCCGTGGTGGTGTAGCCGTCCGGGAACTCCAGAGGCACCGTGACCCGCGTGCGGATCTCCGCCGCGGCCACCGCCGACTTCACCGCCGTGCTCATCGCAGGCCTCCGTCTTGTTGAAGTTTCACATGTGAGTCTGCAACTCTTATATTGAAACTTCAATAACTGACGACGTGGCCTGTGTCACCGCGACCGATCGCGAACTGGTTGTGCAACTACCGCCGAACCTGGGCACCCTGGAACGCACAGCGGCGGGTGGGTGGCGAAGGGACGGTCGGTGGAGCGCTCTGACGACAGCGGGTCCAGACAGGACCGGTCCGCGCTCGCCGACGTGTTCGCCGAGAGCCAGGAGATCGGCCGCGACCTGGCCGCCGTCGACTGGGCCGCCACTCCGCTCGGACCGCCCGAGGCCTGGCCGCAGAGTCTGCAGACCGCCGTGAGCATCCTGCTGTCGTCGCGGTTCTCCATGTGGATGTGCTGGGGCCCGGAGCTCACCTTCTTCTGCAACAACGCCTATCGGCTCAACACCCTGGGCCGCAAGTACCCGTGGGCGCTCGGCCGCCCGGCCGCGCAGGTGTGGGCGGAGATCTGGGACGACGTCGGGCCCAGGGTGGACCGCGTGCTCGCCGCCGGGCAGTCCACCTGGGACGAGGCGCTGCTGCTGTTCGTGGAGCGCTCCGGGTACACCGAGGAGAGCTACCACACGTTCTCCTACAGCCCGCTGCACGACGAGAGCGGCGCGGTCGCGGGCTTGTTGTGCGTGGTGAGCGAGGAGACCGAGCGCGTCATCGGCGAACGCCGGATGGCGACGTTGCGCGACCTGGGGTCCAACCCGAGCGTCGTCCGGGACGAGCGCGAGGTCCTCGCGTACGCCTCCGCCCAGCTCGAGGGCAACCAGTGGGACCTGCCGTTCACCCTCACCTACCTCTTCCAGGACGGTCACGCGCGGCTGGCCGGCACCACCGGAGGGATGTCCGGCCACCCCTCCGCCCCCGCGACCATCCCGCTCACCGACCTCGCACCGCCGTGGCCCGTCGCCGCAGCCCGGCGCGGTGAGTCCGCCGAGGTCGACCTGACCGGGATCGCCGAGCTGCCCGGTGGCGCGTGGGACAGACCTCCCCTCACGGCGCTGACCGTGCCGCTGCAACGCCCCGGCGGCGCACCGCACGGGTTCCTCGTGGCGGGGCTGAACCGGCACCGCCCGTTCGACGACGGCTACCGCGGTTTCGTCGAGCTGGTCGCGGGCCACCTCGCCGCGGGCGTCGCGGCCGCGCGCGATTTCGAGGCCCAGCAACGACGTGCGGAGGAACTGGCCGAGCTGGACCGCGCCAAGACCGCGTTCTTCTCCAACATCAGCCACGAGTTCCGCACCCCGCTGACGTTGATCATGGGTCCCGTCGGCGACCTGCGCGACCGGCTCGCCGAGACCGACCCGCAGGCCGGCGAGGAGCTGGAGGTCATCCACCGCAACGGGTCGCGGCTCGGCAAGCTGGTCAACACCCTGCTCGACTTCTCGCGGCTCGAGGCCGGCCGCATGCAGGCGACCTTCCAGCCGGTCGACCTCGCCACCGCGACCGCCGAGCTCGCGAGCGTGTTCCGGTCGGCGGTCGAACGGGCGGGGCTCGAGTTCCGCATCGACTGCCCGCCGCTGCCCGAGCCGGTGTACGTCGACCTCGCCCTGTGGGAGAAGGTCGTGCTGAACCTGCTGAGCAACGCGCTCAAGTTCACCATCGACGGCGAGGTCGAGGTCTCCGTGCGCCCCGGTGACGGCAAGGCGGTCGTCACGGTCGCGGACACCGGCGTCGGCGTGGCGGAGCACGAGATCAGCCGCCTGTTCGAGCGCTTCCACCGCATCGAGCACACCTGGTCGCGGTCGAAGGAGGGCAGCGGCATCGGGCTCGCGCTCGTGCAGGAGCTCGTGGGCCTGCACGGCGGCACCATCCGCGCGGAGAGCACCGAGAACGAGGGCACGACCTTCACCGTCGAGCTGCCCTACGGCACCGACCACCTGCCCGAAGGCGCGCTGTCGCAGGAGACGGCGCCGCCCACCGTGTCCGACATCGCCGCGCCGTACGTGCAGGAGGCCCTGCGGTGGCTGCCCGACACCGGTAGCGCCGTCGAGGACCTGTTGCCCGGCACCGCCACGGCCGCAGCGCCCGAGGTCACCGCCACGGTGCTGGTCGCCGACGACAACGCCGACATGCGGGAGTACCTCACCCGGCTGCTGCTCAGGGCCGGGTACGAGGTGCGGGCGGTGAACGACGGGCTGGCCGCGCTGGAGTCCGCCCGCGCCCAGCCGCCGGACCTGATCGTCAGCGACGTGATGATGCCGCGCATGGACGGCCTGTCGCTGGTCACGGCCCTGCGCGCCGACCAGCGCACGATGGCCGTGCCGGTGCTGCTGCTGTCCGCGCGCGCCGGGCAGGAGGCGTCCGGCGAGGGCCTGCGCGCGGGCGCCGACGACTACCTGGTCAAGCCGTTCGCCGCTGCCGACCTGCTGGCGCGCGTGCGGGCCAACGTGGACCTCGCCCGGCTGCGCGGGCAGCACGCCCGCTGGCGTGACGCGCTGATCGACTCGTTGCAGGAGGCGTTCTTCGTCTGCGACGACGACGGCACCGTGGTGGAGGTCAACGCCGCGTTCACCGACATCCTCGGCTACGGCGAGGAGGGTCTGCCCTACCCCGCGCCGCAGCCGTGGTGGCCCGACGAGCACACCGATCCCGAGGCGCACCGGCAGTTCGCCGAGGCGTTCGCCGCGCGCTCGGGCCGGGACCAGCTCGCGCGGACGCTCCCCGTCACCCACCGCGACGGCAGGCGGCTGTGGGTCAGCGCGCTGATGAACCCCGCCCGCGACCCCGACAGCGGCCGCACGATGACCGTGGGCACGTTCCGCGACGTCACCGCCGACCACCACGCCCGCCGCCGCGAGACGGCACTGGCCGAGATGAGCGTGCGGCTGTCCCGCGCGACCAGCACCACCGACTCGCTGACCGAGGCGCTGGAGCAGTTCGAGAGCCTGTGGCGCACCGAACAGGTGCTCGCCGTCGTGTTCGGCGGAGACAGGACACCGCAGGTCACCTCCGCGACCGGCGAGCTCGCCTGGAGCGACCTGCCGCAGTCCCAGCGCGAGACCCTCACCGCGCTCACCGAGCACGCCGCGCTGATCCCGGTCTTCACCGGCGAGGGCAGCACCGCCGTCACCGTCGAGCACCCCGACGGCCCGATGGTGCTCCTGCTGCGTCTGGACTCCCGCAGCGAGTTCGCCGAACAGGACGAACTCCTGCTGTCGTTGCTCGCGGGCCACCTGACGCAGGGCCTGTCGCGCGCCCGCCAGATCGACCGGCAGCGGGAGACCGCGCTCGCGCTGCAGCGGGCGATCCTCGGGCCGTCGCACCTGCCCGGCGGGTTCGCCGTGCGGTACGAACCGGCGGCACGGTTGGAGGTCGGCGGCGACTGGTACGACACGTTCGCCCTGCCGGACGGGCGGATCGGCATCGTCGTCGGCGACTGCGTCGGCCGCGGCCTGTCCGCCGCCGCGGTGATGGGCCAGCTGCGCAGTGCGTGCCGCGCGTTGCTGCTGCAGGAGATCGGGCCCGCCCGCGCGCTCATGGCGCTCGACCAGTTCGCCGCCGGCGTCCCCGGAGCGTTGTGCACCACGGTGTTCTGCGGTGTCCTCGATCCCGGGACCGGCCGCCTCGTCTACTCGAGCGCCGGGCACCCGCCCGCGATCCTCGCGCTGTCCGACGGCACGACCGAGCTGCTCGAAGGCGGGCGCTCGATCCCGCTCGCGGTGAAGCTGGGCGTGCGGCGGACCGAGGCGGAGTGCGTCCTGCCCGCCCGCGCCACGCTGCTCACCTACACCGACGGCCTGGTCGAGCGCCGCAACAGCTCGTTGAACGAGGGCATCGACAAGGCCGCGCACGCCGTCCAGGAAGGACGCGCCGACGGCCTGGAGGACCTCGCCGGCCAGATCATGGCCGCCCTCGCCCCCGAGGGCGGCTACGACGACGACGTCGCCCTGCTGCTGTACCGGCACCCCGCGCCGCTCGACGTGACGTTCCCCGCCGAACCCGGCGAGCTGCACGGCGCCCGCGGCAAGCTGCGCTCCTGGCTGCGCCAGTGCGGCTTCTCCACCGGGCACGCCCAGCGCGTCCTGCTGGCCGTGGGCGAGGCGTCCGCGAACGCGATCGAGCACGCCTACCGCGACGCGGCCCGCCAGGACGTCCGGCTGCGGCTGGAGACAGTGGGCCACGACGAGGTGCACGTGCTGGTGGCCGACACCGGCAGCTGGAAGACCCCGTACAGCGATCCGGACGCGCAACGCGGCCGGGGTACCGCGATCATGATCTCGATGATGGACGAAGTCGTCATCCTCCCCGACCCGACCGGCACCACCGTGACGATGCAGGTGAAGATTCCCCATGACGCCATTGACCCTGACCACGACCACCGACCAGCGGGGCAGGCCGGTGCTCAAGGCAGCGGGTGAGATCGACCTGAGCAACACCGCCGAGTTCGAGTCCGCCTTCGCGGACGTCGACGGGCCGCTCGTGGTCGACCTCACCGAGGTGCTCTACATCGACAGCGCCGGCATGAGCGTGCTGTTCACCCACGCGGACCGCGTCGAGGTGATCGCGACGCCGCTGCTCACGCCGTTGCTGGAGATGTCCGGCCTCACGTCGATGACGACGGTGCGGGCAGCCGAGGACTAGGCCCTAGGCGAGCGCCGTGAGCGCGGCCACCGTGTCCGCGACGATCCTCTCCTGCGCCTCGGCCCGGGAGGTCGTCGGTTCACCGTCGCCGGGCTGGTCGCCGTAGTCGCCGAAGAACGCGTGCACGGCGCCCGGGACCACCTCGAACCGGGTGTCGGCCGGCAGCCGGTTCCGCGTGTCGGCGACGTCCTGCGGTGTCGTGAACCCGTCCCGTTCGCCGTGGATCGAGAACGCGCGGAGCCCGGCGCGCCCCGACAGGTCGTCGACCGGGTAGGACGCCCACAGCACCAGGCCGCGCACCGACGGGTCCGCGAGCACGTCCTTCCCGGCGGCGACGCCTCCGAGGGAGTGCCCGCCGACCGCCCACACCGGCACCTCCGGGTGTTCGGCGCGCAGGTCCGCCGTGTCGCCGCCGAGCAGTGCGATGTTCAGCGGCTCTTTCACCACGACGACGAGAAACCCCTGTGCGGCAACGCGACGCAGCATCGGCAGGTAGGCGCGGTAGTCCACGCGCGCACCGGGGTGGAACACGAGCCCGGCCTTCGGCGTGCCGTCCGGCCGCAGCACCGTCGCGTCGTCACCGTCCTGTGTGGACGCGAACGGCTGCAGGTACAGCAGTGGCGCGAGGAGGACGACCGGGAGTGTGAGGGCAAGCCAGGCCGGGGTGCGCCGCCACAGGGCGATCGCGACACCCGCGGCGGCCACCACGCCGAGCAGCACCAGGTGAGCGGGGTGGCCTGCGGTCAACGGCCCCCAGCCGAGGACGAGGAGGACGAGCGGCACCCCGGCACTGGCGGCGGCCACGACCCACCGCGCGATGTTCAGCATGCTGATCATTGTTCCGGCACGCGGACGTTCCGGCACGACGAGCTACCTGGCGCGCACCAGCTCGATCCCGTAGGCGACCAGCCAGACCACCCACATCAGCCAGCCGGCCAGCCCGAGCAGCCCCAGCGGCCCGGCCTCGGCGACGACGAGCGGCGTCAGCGTGGCCGACGCGAACAGCAACGCGGCCGAGGCGAACCCGAGCCACGCGTGCCACCGCGAGATCAGGCCCGCGCCCGCACCTCCGGCGGACAGGCCGATCAGCGCCGTCGCCAGGAACACGCCGTTGAGCGTGAACACCGCGTCGTGGACGCCCCACAGCGCCGGCACCACGTCGGAGTCCGCGCGCGGCAGCGCGAGCCGGATCGAGGCGACCACGGCGAACGCGCCGTTCTGCAGCACGACGCCCGCCAGCCCAACCAGCGCCCAACCCTGGTCCTGGTCACGCCCGCGCCGCCGCACCGCCGTCCAGGCGCCGACCCCGAACACCACCGCCGCCAGCCACGCCGCCGGCATCACCGACGACGCGAACCCCAGCGCCGTCTGCCGCGTGGTGAAGAAAGCGATCACGTCGGCCGCGTCCGCGCCTGTGACCGGCAGGCCCAGCGGCACGAGCAGGGCGTTGGCCAGCACGATCGCCGCCGCGAACCCGATCCCGGCGACGCCCGCGACGCGGAGGAACGAGCCTGGCGCTATATTCGCTTTAACGGCCATATAGTCAATATAGCGAGGAGCAACCGTGGAGGGAGCCGGCCACCGGCGCTACGCGTCGCTGCGGCGCGAGGCCCAGGCCCGCGAGACGCGCGCCGACATCGCCCAGGCGGCCCGCGCGCTGTTCGTTGCCCGCGGCTGGACCGCCACGACCGTGCGGGCCGTGGCGGAGGCCGCGAAGGTTTCCGTGCCGACGGTCTACGCCGCCTACGGCGACAAGGCCGGGCTGGTGCGCGCGATCGCCGAGGCGGCCGACCTGTCCGCCGACGCGATGACGATGCTGGCGGAACTGGAGACCGCGGGTCCGCCGCGGCAACTCGCCGCGATGGCCGCCTACGACCGGCGCCTGTTCGAACGCTCCGGCGACGTCATCGCGCTGGTGCGCGAGGCCGCCCGCACGGAACCCGACCTGGCCACCGCGTACCTCGAAGGTCGCCGCCGGGGTGACGAGACCCGGCGGCGGGTGTTCTCCTCGTGGCCAGCGGGCGTGCTGCGCCTCGGTCTCGACGTGCCCGCCGCGATCGACGTCTACGCGGCGCTCTGCAACATCGACGTCTACACGACGCTGACCTCGGAACGCGGGTGGGACGCCGAGCGCGTGGAACGCTGGTGGGGCGAGGCGCTGGGCAGGGAGTTGCTGGGCGCGTGAGCCGGGCGGGAAGCCCGGCCCACGTCCGGATCAGCTCCAGATGTGCACGGTGGCGCCGGGGCAGCCGGTGTCGCAGATGATCCTCGCGCTGTACGACGAGTACACGTTGGACAGCCCCTTCGACAGCGCCGAGTTGAAGTAGCCGCTGTAGACCACCTTGCCGTTGTTCACGTCGCGCACGGTGATCGTGTAGTTCTTGCCGCTGATGTTGCCGGTCGCGAAGTACACCCAGTGCGCCGAGTTGGCCGGAGTGTCCCCCGCCGTGCAGCCCTTCGACGGCACGGTGCAGTAGCGGTCGTGCGCCGCGAGCGCCGGCCCCGGCACCGCCACGAGCAGCGCCCCCGCCGCCACCACGCCCGTCATCGCCGCCCTGATCGACTTCCTCATCGGTCCTCCCCTGTGGTCGCCGGACACGACCAGCCTGGGAGGACGTCCCCCGGAAATCCCCCGGCCTTCCCACAACGCGCAGGTCAGGACTGGAACTCCGGCGAAACCCAGTAGTGGCTGTCGTTCCACGTCTGGGACGGGAAGCCGTCGCCGTAGGTGTACACCCCGGCGTGCGCGGGCAGCACGAACGGCGCCTGCACCACGGTGGCGGGGAACGCGTTCTCGGTGATCCGGTAGTGGCCGCGGTAGGAGGTGAAGGAGGCGACGTACTCCTCGCCGGGCACCACCGGCACGGGCGTCGCGAACGGCTGGGCCCAGTCCCCCGTCACGGCCTGGTCGGCGAGCAACGTCCCGTCGCCGCGCCACAACCGCACCCGGCTCGCCTCGCGGTAGTGCCACGACGTGACGACCCGGACCACGATCCCCGGCCGGTCGACGCGGAACCGCAGCCCCAGCTCGACCCGCAGGTTCTCCGCCTCGAAGTAGCTGGGGTCGTGGGTGAAGAAGCTGCACCCGAAGCAGGCGCCGGGCGCGGGTGCCGGCACGCCGACGTACAACGTCCGGGGCGCGGACACCTGGCCGAACAGCGTGTCGGTGTTGACCCGGCTGACGATCGTGTAGACGCCGGGCTCCTGCGGCGTGAACACGTACTTCCACAGCGCCTGCGCGATGCCGGTCTCCCCGCCCAGCGGGATGGTGCCGGTCCGCTGCCCGGACGCCCACGTGGCGCCGCCGTCCACGGACACCTGGTAGTCCTGCAACGTGTCGGCATTCATGCCGTAGTAGCCGCCGCCCGAGATCACGACGGACTCGCCGACGTCGACCTGCCCGTTGTGCGACGGCGTGTAGAGGTGCGACTGCGGCAGCTGCTCGGCCGCGTGCGCGGTGCCGGAGAACACCAGCACCACCGCCATCGCCACCGCCGCTGCCCGGCGCACCGATCTGGAGCGGGACGGAACGTTCATGACCTTCCAGGACATGCGCTTCTCCTCGCGATCACCGGGGACCCTTCCCACCGAGTGATCGCACGAAGTCACACACCTGCTACACAGTGCAACGAACAGCGCAGCACCGATCGCGCGGACGGTCCACCCGCGCTCCCCCGCACAGCGCGGTGCCGCCACCGATCCCCCGGTGGCGGCACCCGCCGCCGACTACACCCGCTCGGACTCGACCGTGGTGGTCGCGGGCTCCGCGCCGGGCTGCTGGCGGTTCTCCAGCTTGATCCCGCACTTGCCCACCAGCGCGACGCCGGCACCGATCGTCGTGGCGACCGGGGCCGCGAGGGCCGCGACCACCCCGAGGGCGACCGGCACCTCCAGCACGACCTCGTCCTTGCTGTCGCGCACCACCACGCGGCGGTTGATGCCCTCGCTGACCAGCCCGCGAACAGCGTCGACCACCGAGTCGACGGCGGTACGGGTGGACTCGGACCTGGACTCGCTCATTGAACTCCCCGAACTGTGGATGTCCCCTTGACGTCCTCCAGAGTGCCCTTGCGCGGGCGGACTGCCATCAGGGTTTCTCCCTGAACCCCACCTGAGATGTCCCTCAGGACGCCAGGGGCCTTTGGCGTCCGATGTGGTGCGTCGCGTGCTTGGCGTGCGAGAGGTCGTCGAGAACGCAGTTCGACAGGTCACGACTCGCGCGTGATCTCTGCCCCTCTGGACACACGGCTGAAGCGGGCGCCCCCATCTTCCCCCTGGTAGGAAAGATCTGTGGGCACACGACCTCGCTTCGACCTCGCCGGCAGGGCGATCAGCCTCGCCGCGCAACGCCTCCTGGACCTCCCTCCCGCCACCGACCGCGACGTCACCGTGGAACGGGACCTCAGAATCCCCACCCACGACGGCAAAACACTGCTGGCCAACCACTGGGCACCGGCGAACACCAACGCCCCCACCGCCGTGATCCGCTCCCCCTACGGCCGCAAAGGCCCCCTGGACTGGCTGTACGGCCGGGCGCTGGCCGAGCGCGGCCTGCACGTGCTCACGGTCAGCTGCCGCGGCACGTTCGGCTCGGACGGCGACTTCCGGGCGATGCGCCACGAGCGCGAGGACGGGTTGTCGGTGCTCGACTGGCTGGCGCGGCAGCCGTGGGCGGGCGACGTCGTGCTGACCGGCAGCAGCTACCTCGGGTACACGCAGTGGGCCGTCGCGGCCGAGGCTCCGGTGCGGGTCAGGGCGATGGTGCCGCACGTGACGTCGTCGCGGCTGGCACTCGCGTTCCTGCGGCCCGACCGGATCGAGATGGAGACGCTGCTCGGCTGGTCGGTCAGCACGGCGACGCAGGAGCGGCCCTTCACCCTGCTGCGGACCGCGCTCGGCTTCGGGCGCAAGCGGGTCGAGGAGGCGATGCGGACGTTGCCGCTCACCGAGGCCGACATGGCGGCGATCGGGCGGCGGTGGCCGTTCTACCAGGACTGCGTGCACCACGACCAGGACGACCCGTTCTGGAAGAACGAGGACCACTCGCCGTCGGTCGGGGACGTGACGGTGCCGGTGAGCTCGATCGCCGGCTGGTACGACATCTTCCTCGCGGACCAGCTCGACGACTTCAAGAAGCTGCGGGCGGCCGGGCGGGAGGCGCACCTCACGGTCGGGCCGTGGTGGCACGGGCACGTCGGCGGGATGCGCGCGGTGCTGCGGGACACGGTCGGCTGGGCCGCCGACCATGCGCGCGGGGCCACGCCGAACAAGCCCGCGGTGCGGCTCTTCGTGATGGGCGTGGACGAGTGGCACGACTTCACCGAGTGGCCGCCCGACGGGTACGAGCCGACGCCCTGGTACCTCGCCCGGAACGGCAGGATCGCCGGCTCTCCGCACGAAGCCGCGCCGCCGAGTTCGTTCACCTACGACCCCGCCGATCCGACGCCGTCGCTGGGCGGGCCGAAACTCGAGAACCGCGGTGCCGGGCCCGTCGACAACCGCGAGCTCGAGGCGCGGCCGGACGTGCTCACCTTCACCTCCGACGTGCTCGACGCCGACGTGGAGGTGATCGGCGAGGTCCGCGCCGAGGTGTGGCTGGAGGCCGACCGGCCGTCGTGCGACCTGTTCGTGCGACTGTGCGATGTGGACGGTCGCGGCAAGTCGCTCAACATCTGCGACGACCTGGTGAAGGTGCGGCCGGACGGGGTCACGCAGGTCACCGTCGACCTGTCCCCCACCGCGCACGTGTTCCGGCGCGGGCACCGGATCCGGGTGCAGGTGTCGGCCGGCGCGTTCCCCCGGTTCGCCCGCAACCTCGGTGACGGCGGTCCGATCCACACCGCGAAGGAGCTGTGCACGACCAACGTCAGGATCTTCCACGACGAGGACCACCCGTCCGCGATCTTCCTGCCGCAGCGGTGACGACAGCGCCCCACCCCGGGAAAGGGGGTGGGGCGCCGCACGCTCACCAGCCGGAGTTGCCGGTGCCGCGCTGGACGGTGAAGCGGTTCTCGTCGTTGACCACGCCCTGGCTGCCGGTGCCCTTCACGCCCGCCACGGTCACGCGGTCGAAGCGGCCGGTGCCGGTCACCAGGTTGAAGTGCAGGCCGTGCGAGCCGGCGTTGGACACCGCGACGCCCTTGTCGTCGGTGAACGCGTCGGTCGCTCCGCCCGTGCCGTTGATCCGCACGTCGGACACGGTCAGGTTCGTGATCGCCTTGCTCCAGCTGAACAACAGGCCGTGGTAGCTCGCGTCGGTGATCTCCAGGTCCCTCAGCACGAGCGCCCCGGTGATGTCGGCGCGCTCGGCGAACACCCAGACGGCACCGGTGTGGGTGTTCCAGTCCCAGTTGCGGGTGCCCGCGCGGGTCAGGGTGGTGCGCTGCACGGCCGTGGTGCCGCCGAACGGCTTCGCGTCGTGCCAGCTGGAGACCATGACCCCGGCGCCGTTGAACACCGTGTCGCTGATCAGCGAGTCCTCGATCCGGTTGTCGGTGCCGCCGTAGATCGCGGCGCCGTTGGCGAGGATCGGCAACGCGATCGTGTTGAACGCGAACACGCTGCGGCTGACGGCGCTGTTGGGGTTCCACGACCACATGGCCATGCCGTCGTCACCGGTGTTGCGGAACGTGCTCTGCTCGACGCGCACGTTGGTGGTGGGACCGTTGTTGCCGTTGATGTTCAGGCCGTCCGCCATCGTGTTGCGCACGCGCAGGCCCGCGGCGTAGAAGCCGTCCGCCTGCTTGAGCCACAGCCCCGTCTTGGCGTGGTTGGTGGCCACGTTGAACACCGTCGCCCCGGAACCGGACTCCACCTCGATGAACGAGTCGGAGTTCGGCGCGTCGTCCGGGTCGCGGGTGGTGACGTCGCCGTCGAACATCAAGTCGGCGATCGTCGTGCCCTCACCGGTGATCGCGAAGCCGCCGCGGCGGTTGGCTCCGTTCAGGACGGTGTGCCAGATGCCCGCGCCGCGCACGTCCACGCCGCTGACGTTCACGATGCTGTTGAGGTTGTACGAGCCCGCGGGCAGCCACACGCCCTTGGTCGCGGTGCCCTGTGCCGCCGCGATCGCCGCGCGCAGGCCGGCGCTGTCGTCGGCACCGTCACCGGGGTGGGCGCCGTGGTTCCGGACGTCCACGTACCCGGCGGGCGCGGTCGTCGCGGTGGCCACCTCGGCGTCGACCAGGTCGACGGTGATGTGCGCACCGGCCGCGGTGTCCTTCGCGAGCCGGATCACCGTGCCCGCCGGGTAGGTCTGCGGGAGCAGCACGCGGGCGTCGTCGAAGTACCGGTGCGGGCGCGCGCCGCCGGGTCCCTCCGCGAACGGGTACGCGCCGTACATCCAGCTGTACTTGGACGTCAGCGCCAGGTCGGCGACCTTCGTGCCGCCCGCGTAGACCGCCAGCGGCGCGGTGGTGCCGTCCGGGACGCTCGCGCGGACCGTGAGGGCGTTGGCGGGCTTGGTCAGCGTGATCTGCACGTGCTGGCCGGTGCCGGTGAGCTTGACGGCGCCGCGCCCGGAGGCCTCGGCGGCCTCGCTCGTGTACTGGCGGACCGGCGCGAGCCTCGTGCCGGTGGTGGTCGCGGACTCGGCCTCGTAGGTCGTGAACGGGACGGTCGCGCCGCGCGTCGCCAGGGCGGCCGATCCGGTCACGGTGACGTGGTCGAGCTCGACGCCCGTCGCGCCCTGGTAGCCGATGATGTTGAGACCTGCCCGCAGCGTCGCGGTGTGGGTCGCAGTGCGCCAACCGCTACCGCCGCTGAGAGACACCTGCGCACCCTTGACGCCGTTGACGTACGGGGTGACCGTGCCGTTCGCGGAAGCCGTGTACCGCACCGTGATCGTGGCGGTGCCCGCGGCCGTCTGGTTGATCGCGCGGATCACCCGTGCGCCGGCGCCGGGCAGCGAGACACCACTGCTGGTCGGCACGGCGCCACCGCCGAGGAAGCCGGTCTCCAGCTCGTAGGCGCCCTCGGGGGTGGGTTCGGTGCTGTCTGCGGTGAGCGCGACGCTGTCGAGGTTGACGTTCCCGTTGTCCGCGCTGCCGAACGACACCGCGACGGTGTTGGCTCCGGCCGCGGTCGCGACCGCGACGCTCGCCGTGGCCCACTCCGACCACGAGGCCGTGGCGGGCAGCGAGACCTGGTGTGCCACACCGTTGACCGTCGCGGTCATCGTGCGCGGCGACCCGGTTCCGTTGGCGTAGCGCAGGGTCAGGCTCGACCGGGTGGCCGTGCCGGTGACGGTGAACGCCGCCGCCGCGCCGCGGTTCGCGTCGACGAACCCGCCGACGTACCCGCTGCCGGTGTGTCCACTGTGCTCGGACTCCACCCGCGCACCGCCGGAGAGCGTGCCGGACTCGGCCTCCACGACCCCGGCGGCCGGGACGACGGGCTCCACCGACAGCGAGTCGAGGTTGACGTTCCCGTTGTCCCCGCTGCCATAGCGCACGGCGAGGGTGTTGGCGCCCGCGTTCAGCGTCACGTCCTGGCTCACCGTCCCCCACGACGCCCAACCGGCGGTGGCCGGGAGCGAGAGCTGCCGCGTGCCGCCGTTGACGGCCAGCGTGACGGTCCGGGAGCCGCCGGTTCCGTTGGCGTAGCGCAGGACCAGCCGGTTCGCACCGGCCGTCGAACCGCTCGTGGTGACCGTGACCGCGGCGGTACCGCGGTTCGCGTCGGTGAACCCGCCGACGTAGGCGGAGCCGGTGTACCCGGCGTGCTCGGTCTCGGCGCGGGCTCCGCCGGACAGCGCGGCGGACTCGGCCTGGAAGACGATGGGCGCGGCCGAGACCGGCCCTGTGGCGGCGATTCCGCCCACCACAACGGTGGCGGCCAGCACGGCCGCCCGGATCTTCGACAACATCGTTGTTGTTCTCCTGGGCTGGTTCGGGACAGGGCCTAGCCTTTGACCGCGCCTTCGAGCGCACCGCTCTGCAGGAACAGCCGTTGGAACACCAGGAACAGCGCCACCGGGATCACCGACGAGAGGGCGAGCGCGGCGAGGAACACGTCGAGCTCGACGTAGCGCTGCAACGCGGGCAGCCGCACGGACAGCGGCTGCACCGCCGGGTCGGGCAGCACCAGCAGCGGCCAGAGGAAGTCCTTCCAGCTGGCCACCACCGCGAACACCGACACCACGCCCAGGATCGGGCGCGACAGCGGCAGCACCACCGACCAGAACACGCGCACCGGCCCGGCACCGTCGACCCTGGCGGCCTCCAGCACCTCCCGCGGCAGGTTCGCGAAGAACCGCTGCACCAGCACGACGTTGAACGCGCTCGCCCCCGCGGGCAGCCACACCGCCCAGAACGTGTTGATCATGCCGGTGCGCACGACCGTCAGGTAGAGCGGCACCAGCAGCACGATCGCGGGGACGAACAGCGTGCCGAGCACGACCGCCGTGACCACCGGCCCGTAGCGGGGCCGCAGGACCGCCAGCGCGTACCCGGCCGTGGTGGCGACGAGCAGCTGCACCAGCCACGACCCGGCGGCGATGACGACGGTGTTGAGGAAGTACTTGTCGATCTCCACCCGCGTCCACGCGGTGAGCAGGTTGGCGAGGTCGAGGCCGGAGGGAAAGATCGCGAGCGGCGCGCGCAACGTGTCCTGGGTGGGCGTGAGCGCGGCCTTCGCGAGCCACAGCACCGGCCCGAGTCCGGTGAGCAGCAACGCCCCCAGCAGCAGGGCCTGCACCGCGCGCAACGTCCGGCGGATCGCGGGCGTCGCGCGTTCGGCCGGGGAGATCAGCCCGCGCTTCACGACGCGCTCCAGGTCCGGGTCACCCGCAGGTACGCGGCCGAGAGCACGGCCAGCACGGCGGCGAGCATGATGCTCAGCGCGGTCGCGGCGCCGTAGTCGCCGCCGAGACTGCTGGCGAAGGCGTAGTCGTAGATCAGCAGGAGGATCGTCATGGTCGAGTTGGCCGGCCCTCCGCCGGTGAACAGGAACGGTTCGAGGAACACCTGCGCGGTCCCGATGATCTGCAGGATGAACGTCACCAGCAGCACGCCCCGCAACCGCGGCAGCGTCACGTGCCAGACCTTGCGCCAGATGCCCGCGCCGTCGATCTCGGCGGCCTCGTACTGCTCGACGGGCACGCCGGCCAGCGCGGCCAGGTAGATGATCACGGTGCCGCCCGCGGCCGCCCAGGTCGCCTCCAGCACCAGCGCGGGCATGGCGCTGCCGGGGTTCTGCAGCCACTGCCACGGACCCAGGCCCACCCAGCCGAGCACGGTGTTGAACACGCCGGACGGACTGGCGTCGTAGAAGAACTTCCACAGCAGCACCGCCACCACCGGCGGCACGACCACGGGCAGGTAGGCCAGCGCGCTGAACAGGCCGCGCCGGGCCCGGACCTCGCTGATCAGCACGGCGGTGACCAGCGGCAGGGGGTAGCCGAACACCAGTGCCAGCAGGGCGAACCACAGCGTGTTGCCGACGGCCGTCCACAAGAGAGGGTCGTTGAGCACCTGCACGAAGTTGTCCAGGCCGACGAACCGCGTGGGGCCGACCAGGTTCGTCTTCTGGAAGCTCATCACGACCGACTGCACGATCGGCGCCCACGAGAACACCCCGAACACCACCAGCAGCGGCGCGAGGAACAGGAGGCTGGTCAACCCGCCCCGGCGCACCCAGGTGAGCGGTGTGCGCCGGCGGCGTGGTGCCGGTGGCGGCGGCGGTGCCTCGGCCGCCACCACCGGGGCCTGGGACTGGAGGACCACCGCTCAGCCCCGGCCGATCGTGGCCTGCGCGTCGGCGTCGGCCTTCTTCAGCAACGCGGCGACATCGGCTCCGCGGTCGGTCAGCAGCGTCTGCACCGTCGTGTCCAGGATCTTGTAGACCTCCTGGGTGGACTTCGTCGGCTCGGTGACGAGCGGCTGGTCGAACATCCGGTCGGTGTAGGGCTTCATCTGGTTCAGCGGCACGTTGACGTACTGCTTCGTCCACTCCTGCTGCTTGTCGTAGGTCGCGCGGTCCACGACGGGCAGCGCGGGCGCGCCGACGGGCTGCTTGGTGTCGGCGAGCGTCTTCGCGTCGGCGACGGCCGCGTCCTGGTTCGTCAGCTTGCCCATGTAGTAGAAGTCGATCCACTTCACCGCGGCCTCCTTGCCGCGGTCGCCGACCTTGGGGCTGACGACGGCGAGCGTGCCGCCACCGAGTACCCCGGCGTCGGGCTTGTCCGCCAGCGGGAGCGCGGTCACGCCGTAGTCGGCGGGCTTGAGTCCGTTCTGGGTCACCAGGTTGCCGTAGTTGCCACCGCCGGAGACGTACATGCCGATGCGGCCGGCGGCGAAGTCCTGGTTGATGCCCGCCCAGTCGTAGAGGAAGTTGGCGCCCATGGAGTTGTCGTCCCACCGCATGGCGCGCAACGAGGTGAGGACCTCGGTCATCTCCGGGGTGTCGATGGTGGCCTCGGCGTTCGCCCCGTCGAGCTTCTCGGTGCGCCCGCCGAACGCGTAGTCGAGCGTGGTGAGGATCCAGCCACCGGTGTTGCCCTGGGTCATCTGCGCGTAGCCGGCCTGGCCGGTCCGCTCGGTGATCTGCTTGGCGGCGGCGCGGACCTCGGCCCACGTCGTCGGCGGCTTGTCCGGGTCGAGCCCGGCCTGGCCGAACAGCGTGCGGTTGTAGTGCAGCGCCTGGCCGTACGCGGCGATCGGGACGGCCCACTGCCTGCCGTCGGCGGACTGGCCCGCCTTGGCGACGGTGGGGTTGAGCGACTTCGCGTACGGCAGCGCGTCGACCTGGGCGCTGATGTCGGCGATCTGACCGCGTTCGATGAGCCCGCGCCCGTCGGTGAACGGGACGGTGAGCACGTCGGGCGCGGTGCCGCCGGCGAGCTGGGCGGTGAACGTCGCCGCCGTCCAGGTGTACTCCTGCGGCTTCACGTCGATGTCGGCGTGGGCCTGCTCGAACTGGGCGACGCGGGCGTTGAACGCCTCGATCGCCTTGCCCTCCAGCCCGGCGTCCATGGCGACCGTGAGGACGACCTTGCCGTCGGCGCCTACCTCGTCGTCGGGGCTCGACCCGCACGCGGCGAGGGCGAGCGGGAGCACGAGGGCGGCGGCGACTCTGGAACGGTGGGACGTCATTGTCTCTCCAGGGGACTACACGCGCAGCCAGGCGGCGGCGTCGGTGGGCAGGCGGGTGCCGGCGGTCGGGGGGCTGGTGAGCGGGGCGGTGGCGGTCGAGGCGCCAGCGGGCGGGGCGGTGGCGGTCGAGGCGCCAGCGGGCGGGACGGTGGCGGTCGAGGTGCTGGCTAGCCGGGCGCCGGGGACCGGATCGCTCGCGGGGCCGGCACCGGCGAGCGGCGCGCTGACCAGCAGGACCTCGCGGTGAGCAGGCAACGGCAGCGGGTCGGGGCCGAAGTTCACCACGCACACCACGTCACCGCGGCGGAACGCGATCACCTCCGGGCCCAGGTCCACCCAGTCGAAGGACTCCCCGCGCAGCCCCTCCTCCGCGCGGCGCAACGCGAGCGCGGACCGGTAGAGCGACAGCATCGACCCCGGGTCGTCCTGCTGCGCCTGCACCGACCGGCTCCCCCACCCCGCGGGCTGCGGCAGCCAGGTCGGCTGCCCGTCCGCGGGCCCGAACCCGTGCGAGCGGCCCTCCGTCGTCCACGGCAGGGGCACGCGGCAGCCGTCGCGGCCGGGGTCGACGCCGCCGGAGCGGAAGTGCATCGGGTCCTGCAGCACGTCCAGCGGCAGGTCCTCGACCTCGGGCAAGCCGAGCTCGTCGCCCTGGTAGAGGTACAGCGCACCGGGCAGGGCCGCGGTCAGCAGCGCCGCCGCCCGTGCCCGCCGCTCCCCCAGTTCGAGGTCGGTCGGGTCGCCGAAGCGCTTGGCCAGGAAGGAGAACGACGTCTCGGCACGGCCGTAGCGGGTGACCGGCCTGGTCACGTCGTGGTTGGACAGCACCCACGTCGCGGGCGCGCCGACCGGGGCGTGCGCGTCCAATGTGGACACGATGGAGTCGCGCAGCTCCTTGGCGTCCCAGGGACGGCCCATGAAGTCGAAGTTGAACGCCGAGTGCATCTCGTCGGGGCGCAGGTAGCGCGCGAACCGCTTCTGGTCGTCCAGCCACACCTCGCCGACCAGCACGCGCGGTTCGGCGTAGGAGTCGGCGACGGCGCGCCAGCCGCGGTAGATGTCGTGCAGCTCGTCGCGGTCGATGAACGGGTGCTCGCCGGCCGCGTAGGTTTCCGGCACCTCGGGCAGCGCGGGGTCCTTGACCGGCATGGACGCCGAGTCGACGCGGATGCCCGCCACCCCGCGGTCGAACCAGAACCGCAGCACGTCCTCGTGCTCGCGCCGCACGTCGGGGTGGTTCCAGTTGAGGTCGGGCTGCTCGGGCGCGAACAGGTGCAGGTACCACTGCCCGTCCGGCACCTGCGTCCACGTGCCGCCGGCGAAGCTCGACCGCCAGTTCGTGGGCGGCTCGTCGCCGTCGCGGAACCAGAAGCGCTCGCGTTCCGGCGACCCCGGCCCGGCCTCCAGCGCCGCCTGGAACCAGGCGTGGTCGCTGGAGACGTGGTTCGGCACCACGTCGACGATCGTGCGGATGCCGAGGGCGGCGGCGTCGGCGATGAGAGCCTCGGCGTCGGCCAGCGTGCCGAACGCCGGGTCGATCGTCCGGTAGTCGGCGACGTCGTAGCCGCCGTCCGCCATCGGCGAGAGGTACCAGGGCGTGAACCAGATGGCGTCGACCCCGAGGTCCTTCAGGTGGCCGAGCCGGGCGCGCACGCCGGCGAGGTCGCCGACGCCGTCGCCGTTCGCGTCGGCGAAGCTGCGCGGGTAGATCTGGTAGATCACCGCACTGCGCCACCAGGGCGGCGGTAGGTCCGTCGTCACGGCACTCATTCCCCTCAGTTGGACTTCGGCGCGCGACAGAGCGCCGATCTTCGCAGATCAGATTAGGTATAGCGCTAAATCTGTGTGGTGTGGAAAGCTAGCCTCCGACACGGAAGGTGTCAACGACGGAATCGGAGGGACTGCTCTTGCGGGTCACCTTGAAGGACATCGCGGAGGCCGCCGGCGTCAGCGTGATGACCGTGTCCAACGTGATCAACGGCAAGAGCGCCCGGGTCTCCGCGGACACGGTCGAACGGGTGCGCCGCATCATCGACGAGCGGGGCTACGTCCCGAGCGCGTCGGCCCGCAGCCTCGCCGCCAACCAGTCCCGGCTCATCGGCCTGCTCGTCCCCGCCGCCAGTGAGGACAGCCTCGCGATCAGCCCGCACAACATCGCGATCATCGGCCAGATAGAGCGCAGGCTGCGCAAACGCGGCTACCACCTGCTGCTGCGCGGCGTGGCCGACACCTCGGAGATCGGCGAGGCCCTGCGCTCCTGGAGCCTCGACGGCGCCGTGCTGCTGGGCTTCCTCGACGAGGAGATCGCCGACCTGGAGCGCCGCGTCACCGGGGCCACCCCGGTCCTCGCGATCGACAGCTACTCCGGCAACCCGCTCACCACCGGCGTCCGCGCGGACGACTTCACCGGCGCCCGTCTGGCCGCGGCCCACCTGCTCTCGCTGGGGCACCGGCGGATCGTCTTCGCCGGGCCGTCGTTCACGGACGTGGGTGTCGTGCACGAGCGCTTCCTGGGCTTCTCGGCGGCGTTCGCGGAGGCCGGACTGTCCGTGGCGGACTGTCCTGTCGAGACGCTGAACACCACGCACGAGAACGGTGTCGAGCTGGGACGGCGGTGGCTTGAGGCCCATCCCGACGCCACGGCGGTGTTCGCCACCGCGGACATCCTGGCGATCGGCATCATCGAGGGCATGCTCGAGGCCGGGGTCGACGTGCCGGGGCGCGTGTCGGTGGTGGGGTTCGACGACCTGGACATCAGCGCGTACATCACGCCGAAGCTCACGACGATCGCGCAGGACATCGTCGGGAAGGCGACGCACGCGGTGGACCGGTTGCTGACACTGGTCGAGGGCGGGGAGCGGCCGACCGAGCCGCTGGTGCTCGACGTGCGGCTGGTGACGCGGAACTCGACGGCGCCGCCGTACCGGTCCTGAGGCGCCGGGAAACTCGTCGAGATTTTTCTGTTATCCCCGTTCGGGCAGGACATCTCCTGGTCAGAAGGCACTGCGCGGCAGTGCTCCCCTGCCCGAAAGGACCTCAATGCCCCTCGTCCCCACTCGACGGTTGCGACGACGCGTCTGGATCGCCGCGCTCGCCGTGGCGGGCGTCGCGGCCTCCGCGGTGACCGCGAACGCGATGTTCTTCCACCCGCCCGCGAAGCCCGAGGCGAGCCAGACGTCCTCGGCCACCGCCGTCACCACGACGACGTCGCAGGCCACGGCCACTCCCCCGGCCACCGCCGCGCCGACGACCACGGCCGGGACGACCAAGGCGGCGGTCGCCCCGACCAAGGCACAGGAACCGATCCCGCCGAACGCGGTGCGCGTCGCGGAGTTCGTGGCCGAGTGCCCGTTCACGCACCGCCTGCCGGACGACCCGATCGTGCTGCCGGGCCTCGCCGGCGCCTCGCACATGCACAGCTTCTTCGGCAACGACTCCACCAACGCCCACTCGGACGTCACGAGCCTGGGCAAGGGCAAGACCACGTGCAGCCCCAAGGTTGACCTGTCGTCGTACTGGGTGCCCACGCTGCTCGTCGACGGGCAGCCCGTGGAGCCGACCGGCACGACGTTCTACTACCTCGGCGAGGGCGTGAAGGACGAGGTGATCGCGCGCACCCAGCCGTTGCCGTACGGGTTGCGGATCGTCGCCGGCAACGCCAAGGCCACGGCGCCGGACAACTCCACGCAGTCGCGCTGGTCCTGCCTGCACGCCGGGCACGTCGGCGCGTCCAAGGACTTCGTGAACTGCCCGGCCGGCACGATGATCGAGTCCTACCTGGACTTCCCGCAGTGCTGGAACGGCAAGGACCTCGACTCCCCCGACCACAAGAGCCACATGTCCTACCCGGTCGCCGGGGACTGCCCGGCCACGCACCCGGTGCCGGTGCCCAAGCTGCGCCAGGTGCTGCGCTACCCGGCGAGCGGTGACCCCGCGCGGTTCAAGCTGTCGTCCGGGCCCGGGTTCACGATGCACGGCGACTTCTTCAACGTGTGGCCCGAGGCCGAGATGGCCCAGCGGGTGCGCGACTGCATCAACCGGATCGTGAAGTGCGGGCCGGACGGCCGCCCGTAGTGCGCTTCCTCCTCCTCGCGCTGCTGCTGGCGGGGTGTGGAGCCCAGGCCGGCGCGGTGCCGCCGCCGGCCGGGCTCGGCCCCACCGACCAGGCCTACGTGGACCTGGTGATCCCGCAGAACGAGTCCACGCTCGCCGTGCTCGCGCTGGCGGGACCCTCGTTGCGGCCGTTGGCGGACCGCGTGGAGGCCCAGTACCGCGACGAGCTGGCGCTGGTGCGAGAGGTGTTGGCGCGCACCGGGAAGCCGGAGAACGACCTGCACGAGGGGCACGACATGCCCGGCATGGTCACGGCCGCCGAGCTCACCGCGGCCCGGCACGCGCCGGAGGCGGAGTTCGACCGCCGGGTGGAGGTGTTGCTGCGCACTCAGTTCGAGGAGGCGCGCACCGTCGCCCGTGCGGAACAGGCGTCGGGCACCGACAGGGCGGTGGTGGAGCTGAGTGCGCGCGTCGAGAGCACGCGCACGGAGTTCCTCGCCCTGTTGGAGGAAGTCCGGCGGTGAGACGGCGTCGACGCGGGCCCGGAACGCGCCCAGCGGCCCGCGTCGACGCCCCGCTCACACCGGCCAGGCAGGCGCGCCGGTCACCGCCTCCGCGACCGCGGACAGCGGGATGACCACCCACTCCGGCCGGAACCGGTGCTCGTGGCGCACCTCCAGCACGGCCCGGTCCAGCTCGACCGCGGCCAGCAGCGCACCGCCCGGCGCGCGCTCCGGCGACACCTCGGCGTACCCGGAACAGAACGCCTCTCGGTTGTGCTCCAACCACTTCGCGGCGCGCGGCCGCAGCGCCGCGTCGTCCGCGCCGACCAGCAGCTGGGCCGCCGCGTAGTGCAGCGACCTCAGCACCGTGGCCACGTCGTGCTCGGCCGGACGCGGCCGGGACCGCTCGGCGGCCGTGCCGTGCGGCTCCCCCTCGAAGTCGACGAGCACCCACGTGAGCGGTGAGCGCAGCACCTGGCCCAGGTGCAGGTCGCCGTGCACGCGCTGCAGGCGGAGCGGCTCCCCGGTGGCGAGGACGGCGTCGAACCTCTCGCGCACCCCCGCCTCGAACTCGGCGAGCGCCGGGACCTCCTCGAGCGCCGCGTCCAGCCGGCTGTGCAGCGCCGCAACGAACTCGACCTCGTCACCCGGTCCGGCGACCTGCTCGCCGAGCGTCTCGCGCAGGTCGGCGTGCACGCGGGCCACCGCGCGGCCGAGCCGGTGCGCCTCGGCCGCGAAGTCGCCGCCCGCGCTCTGCGGGTCGTCACCGTGGCTCGCGAGGAAGTCCCGGGCGCTGGCGGTCGCCATCGGCCAGCCGAGCGCGCCCAGCGGCACGAACTCGTGCAGCACGGCGAACGTCGTGCGCACTCCGTCCAGTTCGGACTCCAGCGATCCCTGCGGCGGCGCGACGTGCGGGTCGTCGACCGAGTGCAGCGCGGTGTGCAGCACCAGCTCCGGGTTGTCGCCGGGGGTCAGCTCGCGGAAGAACTTCAGCACGTGCCGCCGGCCGTAGACGACCGAGAAGTTGCGCTGCGGGCCGGGGAACGGCCGGCCGACCGGCGCGGTGGCGTACCGGGGCGGCAGCGCGCCGCGGAACCGCAGGCTCGCCACCTCGGCCGAGTCCTCGAAGTGGCCGAGCAGCACGGCGGTCAGCTCCGGGTCGTACACCGCCTCGTACGCCACGCGATCACCGGCGACGCCGATCCGCGCGTGCACCAGCCGGTCCGGCAGCGCGTCCCGCAGGCCCACCAGCAGCTGGTAGCGGCGCCCGGCGCAGGCCAGCACCACGTGCACCAGCGCGGGATCGCCGTCGTGCAGCACGGTCACGCGCTCGCACGTCACCGCGCCCCGGCCGCGGAACCACGGCTGCGCCTCGAGCCAGCGGTCCAGCTGCTCGGGCAGGACCTCGACGGTCTCGCTCGTCGTCACTTCTTGTCGCCGCCTTCCACGTCGGAGTTCAGCTGGAACCAGTAGAAGCCGTGACCGGGCAGGGTCAGCTGGTACGGCAGCTCGCCGATGGCGGGGAACCGCACGCCGCCGGTGAGCTCCAGCGGCACGGCGCCGGCGTGCTCGGCCAGGTCCAGTTCGACGGGCTGCGGGAAGCGGGACAGGTTGTTCACGCACAGCACCACGTCGGTGCCGAGCGTGCGCCGGTACGCGAGCACGGTCGGGTTGGACCCGCCGAGCTCGGTGAAGTCGCCGTGGCCGAACGCGCGGTGCTGCTTGCGCACCTCGATCATCCGGCGCGTCCAGTTGAGCAGCGAGGACTGGCTGCGGGTCTGCGCCTCGACGTTCAGGCCCTGGTAGCCGTAGACCGGGTCCATGATCACCGGCAGGTAGATCCGGCCAGGGTCACAACTGCTGAACCCCGCGTTGCGGTCCGGCGTCCACTGCATCGGCGTGCGCACGGCGTCGCGGTCGGCGAGCCAGATGTTGTCGCCCATGCCGATCTCGTCGCCGTAGTACAGAACGGGCGAGCCCGGCAGGGACAGCAGCAGCGCGGTGAACAGCTCGTGCTGATTGCGGTCGTTCTCCAGCAACGGCGCGAGCCGCCGGCGGATGCCGATGTTCGCCTTCATCCGCGGGTCCTTGGCGTACTCCGCGTACATGTAGTCGCGCTCTTCGTCGCTGACCATCTCGAGTGTGAGCTCGTCGTGGTTGCGCAGGAAGATGCCCCACTGGGCGTTCTCCGGGATCGACGGCGTCTGCGCCAGGATCTCCGAGATCGGGAACCGCGACTCCCGCCGCACCGCCATGAAGATCCGCGGCATCAACGGGAAGTGGAACGCCATGTGGCACTCGTCGCCACCCACCGCCGGGTCACCGAAGTACTCCACCACGTCCGACGGCCACTGGTTCGCCTCCGCGAGGAGCACCCGTCCGGGGTACTCGTCGTCGACGACCTTGCGGCACTTGCGGAGGAAGTCGTGCGTCTCCGGCAGGTTCTCGCAGTTGGTGCCCTCGCGCTCGAACAGGTACGGCACGGCGTCGAGGCGGAACCCGTCGATGCCGACGTCGAGCCAGAACCGCAGGACGTCCAGCATCGCGTCCTGGACGGCCGGGTTGTCGTAGTTGAGGTCGGGCTGGTGGCTGAAGAAGCGGTGCCAGAAGAACTGACCGCGTACCGGGTCGTAGGTCCAGTTCGACGTCTCGGTGTCGACGAAGATGATCCGCGCGTCCTCGTACGCCGAATCGTCGTCGCTCCACACGTAGTAGTCGCCGAACGGCCCCTCGGGGTCCTCGCGCGACTGCTGGAACCACGGGTGCGCGTCGGACGTGTGGTTGAGCACCAGGTCGGTGATCACCCGGATCCCGCGCCGGTGCGCCTCCTCCAGCAGGTAGGTGAAGTCCTCGACCGTGCCGAACTCCGGCAGCACCGCGCGGAAGTCGCTGATGTCGTACCCGCCGTCGCGCAACGGCGACGCGTAGAACGGCGGCAGCCACAGGCAGTCGACGCCCAGCCACTGCAGGTAGTCCAGTTTGGACGCCAGCCCCCGGAGATCACCGGTGCCGTCACCGTTGGAGTCGCAGAAGGCGCGAACCAGCACCTCGTAGAAGACCGCGCCCTTGAACCAGTTCGCCTCGTGCTCCATGGCACCTCTCGCTCGCAACCTCGTCGGATTGCGGCAGAGTGGGGCACGGCAGGCGCCAAGATCAAATCGTTCACCGGATCAGGTGAGGCACGGCGGGGCGGGCTCGCGCGGACAGGGTGAGGCGTCACCGCGCCTCGTCGCTGCGCCGCTGCCGCTCCTGCTTGAGCCGCTTCTCCAGGCCGTGCCGCTCACCGTCGGCCAGGTCGTCGCGCACGGCCCGTTCGGCGGCGCGGAACACCTCGTAGTAGCCGTCGTCGTACTCCTCGACGACCTGGAACGTCCACCGTCCGGACAGGACGTCGCGGCCGAGCAGCTCCGCCTGCAGCCGGTTCGCGTGCTCCTCGTGCCCCGCCTCGCGCAGCAGCTCGATCGCGTCACCGAGCTCGAAGTCGGCGGTGCCGGTCAGCTGGTGGAACGAGTACAGGTGGCCGCGAGCGCGCTCGGTGGTCTCCAGCGCCTTGTGGAGCTTGCCGAGCGCCTCGGTCGTCTTGTCGTCCATGCGGCGGGGGTACCCGTTCCGCGCGGCGACCCGTCACTCCGTCTCGCTGTGCTCCAGCACGGCGGGATCGGTGAAGGCGGGGTCGCGCGGCGTCTCGGTCTCGAAGTCCTCTCCGGAGTCCCAGTCGAAGTCCTCCGACTCCTCCGCCAGGCGGCCGACCAGCTCGAAGAAGCGGCTCTCAGCGGGGCGCAGGGCGGCGACGACGTCGGTGAGGTCGCGCTCACCGACGAACCTCGCCTCGTCCTTGCCGACGGAGAGCACCGCGAGCCACCCGTCCGCGTCGGCCGGCCACAGGTTGGCGCCCGTCTCGGCCCAGAACAGCGCCGTGCCGTCGGCGGGGTCGGACTTGAACTCCCCGGCGGCGGCGAGCACCAGGAGTGCCGTGTGGATGCTCCACTCCGAATAACCGAGGTGGAAGAGGTACACCTCCAGGGCGCCGTCGCGGTGCAGGACGACGCCGCACTCCTCGTCGCCGCCGCACGCGTCGTCCACGCGTTCCGCGAAGAACTCCCCCGGCGTCAGGTCGGCGCCGACGGTGGTCCAGTCGCCGGGACGGCCGTCCCAGAACCAGCCCGTGAACATCTCCTCCGGGTTGGCGATCCGGCCCAGGTCCGGCACCGGGGTGTCCAGCCAGGACTCGAACCCCTCCCGGGTCATCGGGATGCGCGCTGCCACCATGAAACTGTCCGACACGACCTCGTCCCCTCGTGCTCCGTCAGCGGAGAGGCATTTGATACCACGCGCCCGCGGGCGTCAGGTGGCGGTTCGGCGCGCGACCACCGGCCGCGCGCCAGCACTGCCGATCTCTCATCGTCGAACAGGCCTGAGCCGATCGAGACCACCCACCGCCGGGAGCGACCTCATGAACTCCGCCCAGGTGCCTTCGTCGTGCCCCCAGTCCTCGACGAAGGCCATCGCCGAATCCGGCCAGTCGAGCCGATGCGCAGCGCGGGCAGCGCGGACAGCCCGAACCCCTTCGCGAACGTCCAGTCGCAGCAGCTTCTGCTCCGCAACAGCGAGCAACGCCTTCCGATCCGACAGAACCGACAGCCAGAACCCACGCTCACCGAGCTCGTCCGGACTCGGGTTCCGGCGCCATGCTTCGAGCAGGAACTCGCCGAACTCCTGAGACGCCGCCTTCTCAGGATCCGAGTACGGCTCGTACGCGTCCTGCCTCAGATCGCCGACGACACGGACCGCGTCCGGATCATCCTGCATGATCTTCAGCTCGACCAGCACGTCCTCGTTGTACACAGGTGGGAAGAACGGGACGTCCGGACCACACGCCATCGCCATCGCCCCACCACCGGCGAAGATCACAGGGGCGCGGTCTCCCTGCGCGTGCGCGTGTCCCACCACGGAGAAATCCGGACACTCCTGGAAGGTCCACCCGACGAAGCGGCGCGGAGCGCCACCGCGGTCGGCACCTGCGAGCAGGGACGCTGCCCGTCGCAACTCGGTGGCGGTTATCCGCTGCACGTCGTCGTCGACGAACAGGACGGTCCGCCATCCGAGCATCCGCGCCACCACGAGGCCGGCGTTGCGCTTGGCGCTCACGTCTCCCCTGTCCAACGCACACGGATTGCGGAAGGTCCGCAGGACGGCTTGGGGAAGGTGGTCCCAGCGGTCGAGCACGAGGTGTTCGACGCCCTCCAGCAGACCCCCGGCCTCGGCGACATCAGTCCGCCCACTCACCAGGACCACCAGTGGGGCACCGGCGTTCCGGGCTGTCTCCGCAGCGCGCTCGAGGTTGCCGGCTCCCCTGCTGGACAGGACGACCACGCCGTCGAAGACCGGCTTCAAGGAGCGCCATCGAAGAACTCGCCTGAACTCGGACGACCTTGGTGTCAGGTCGCTGTGACCGCTTCTCCGGTAGACGATGAATCCACCGACTTCCTCGACAGGGCGCCGAACAAACCCTCCGAGCATCAGCACGGCCACGAAGCCCACTGACCACACGGTCAACTCGTAGAACAGCATCGCGGTCACCTCTCGAACATCATCAGTTCCTCTGCTCGTCGAGACGCGCGCCGACGGACTCGGCTTCCGGCGCGCCGATTTCCAGATAAATGGTCCGAGCACTGGCCCAATGGCCGCGAGCTTGTTCCTCGCGCCCCTGGACCTCGAACGCGCACGCAAGCCCTTCGTGAGCCTGCGCCTCCTCGTAACGATCACCGATCTGACGGGCGATCCGCAGCGCCTCGTCGTGCAACTCGAACACCGATTCCCCGGAACCAGCCAGCCTGGTGGCGTTGCCGAGGCCGTTGAGCGCCGCCGCTTCGAGTGCGCGATCCCCGGTTTCACGCGCCAGGTCCAAAGCCTCACCGTGATGGCGCAGGGCCTCCTCGTGTCCGCCGAGGCGTTGGAGGGCAACACCCACGTCGTTGAGGGCATACCCCTTGCGCGGTGCGTCGTTGTTCTCCCGGAACAGCGCCAAGGCGCGCTGCATGTGATCGACGGCCTCTGGCAGCCGGTCCAGTCTCACGAGCACAAGCCCGATGTTGTTGAGAACCTGTCCCTGACCGGTCGAGTCCTGCTGCTCCTCGAACAACCTCAGAGACGACGCCAGGTTCTCCAGTGCTTCGTCGTAGCGCCCGAGCAGCGTGAGCACCAGACCGAGATCACTGAGTGCGAAGGCCTCGACTGTCGGCTGCCCCACCTGCCTCGTGGCCTGGAGCGACTGCCGAAGGTAGGCAACCGCTTCCTGGTACCGCCCAAGGCGCTGGTAGATGCTGCCCAGGTTGTGCAGCGCCCTGCCGACGGCGACAGGTTCTCCTCGTTCGTGGCCGGCCGCCACCGCGGCGGTGTGCAGGGTCACCGCGTCCTCGAAGTAGCCGTGACTGTCCATGAACCGGTAGATCGTGACGGACAGCGCGATCGTGAAAATGGCCCAACTGCTGTGCGAGGTGTGGGCGGCCATCGCAAGCAGCGCGGCACGCTCGGCGTCGAGCCAGCGCACCGCCTGACCGTCGTCGGCCAGAGGAGCGCTCGCCTCGGTCGGCACAACGGGTCTGCGGTCTCGTTCCTGGGGATACAGGATGTCCATCGCGACAGAGGCGGTCCCGAGAAAGAAGTCGAAGAGCCGTCGCCGAGCCGCCTCCTGTTCGGCTTCCGACTCCTCGTTCCTCGCCAGGTCCGCGGCATACACGCGGATGAGATCGTGCATCTGGTACCGGCCGGTGCGCGTGCGTTCAACGAGGTGCGACCTCACCAGAGCGTCGAGCAGCCGCCGGGCTTCCGACGGCGTTGTCACGAGGAGCACGGCCGCGCTCACCGGCTCGAAGTCGCGTCCGGGGTGCAGACCGAGCATGCGAAACGCCCGTGCCTGTGCGGTCCGGAGGTTTCGGTAGGACCAGGAGAAGACAGCGCGCACGGCCGTGATCGGGTCATCGCCCGAATCCAGTGCGGCGAGCCTGTCCTGCTCGTCCTCGAGATCCGCGACCAACTCGGCCAGCGTGCTGTCGGGATTCATCACCGCGAGATCCGCAGCGATCCTCAACGCCAACGGCAGGCGGCCGCACTCCTGGACGAGCACGGCCGCCGCCGCCGGCTCGTCGTCGACACGCGGACCGATCAACATCCGCAGCAACGCGGTCGCCTGCGCCTCTTGCAACAGGTCGAGGTTCACCCGGCGAGCACCGTCGCGCGAGACGAGCCCCTGCAGCACATCTCGGCTGGTCACCAGCACGACGCATGACGACGTACCAGGGAGCAACGGTCGTGCCTGTTCGGCGCTCACGGCGTTGTCCAGCACGATCAGCATCCGCTTGCCCGCGACCAGACTGCGAAATCTTGCCGCTCGCTCATCGACGTCATGGGGGATGTCATCGCTCGGGAGCCCCAGCGAGCGGAGAAATCCTCCCAGCGCCTCACTGGGCGAAACAGGCTGGTAAGGCCCGAACCCGCGGAGGTTCACGTACAACTGCCCGTCGGGGAAACGGTCGCTGACCTTGTGCGCCCAGTGGATCGCGAAGGCCGTCTTGCCCACGCCCGCTGTTCCCGAAACCGCCGAGACGACCACGGCCGCTGTGGACGTGGCTCCTTCGGCCGAAACGAGGAGCAGGTCCATCTGAGCGAGTTGCTCCACCCGGTCCGTGAACGCGTACACGTCTGGCGGCAGTTCGTGGGGCGGCGAGAACGGTGCGGGTTGCGTGGTGTGCAGGTGGACGCCGCCGGTGACCGAGCCCGCCTGGACAACCGTGCCGGCCATGCCCGACATCTCGTTGGCCACATCAGCGCGCTTTTCGGCCACAGATTCCCCCAGTACGACGGACACGACGACGTGCGGATCAGCGATCGTTTTTCAATTCACCAACGGCGAACCGTACCGAACAGATGATATTGCGGCAATCCGCCGAAAAGATGACCAGAACGAGGACAAATCAATGTCGCACACGCGAAAGAACGTGCAAAAATCATTACGGCACTCTTGGCCGTCATAACGTCCGACCTGCGCCAGCGGGCGTCACGGGACGTCCGGCTGGGCCTGCCGCTCGCGGAACGCGATCATGTTCATGCGGTTGCCGCACCGCACCGTGCAGAACCGCTTCATCCCGTTGCGCGACAGGTCGAGCAGCAGCCCCTCGCAGTCGTCGGCCGCGCAGACCCGCAACCGGTCGGTCTCGTTCATCCGGATCACGTCGATGAGCGCGAGCGCGGCCTCCACCAGCATGCGCTCGGCGAGCGGCGAGGTGGGTTCGGTGGCGTGCATGTGCCAGTCGAGGCCGTCGTGCCGCGCCAGGTACGGCAACGCCTTGGCGTCGCGCAGCATCTTGTTGACGACCTCGACGGCGTCGTCGCGGTCGAGCGACCAGACGCGGCGCAGCAGGGCGCGGGCACGGTGGACGTCACGCAGCTCGGCCTCGTCGCCGTCGATGCGCCCCGTGTAGGGGTACTGGCCGAGCAACGCCGCGAGGTGCCCGACGGTGGCCAGTTCGTCGTCGCCGCCGCGGGACGCCGACGGGTCCGTGTTGCACAGCGTCACGACGAACTGCAGCGACTCCTCCGTGTCAGGGGCAAAACGCAAATTGACTCCTTACCAAGAGCGGCTTAGCGTCAGGGGTGTAACCCAGGTTAGGCCATTACATCGTTTGGGACCGGGAGGGCGCGCCGTGATTCCGTCGAAGTCCGCAGGCCTGATCGCCGCGGCGGTCTCGTTCGTCTCGTTCGGCACGTCCGGCGCGTTCGTGAAACCGCTGCTGGAGGCCGGGTGGTCGCCCGCGGCGGCGGTCACCGTGCGGTCGCTGGCCGCCGGGCTGGTGCTGCTGCCGTTCGTGGTCGTGCTGATGCGCGGCCGGTGGGGGCTGCTGCGGCAGGCCCGCTGGCCGGTGCTGGGCATGGGGCTGGTGGGCGTGGCGGTCACGCAGGTCCTCTACTTCGCCGCCATCGCCCGGATCCCGGTGGCGACGGCGCTGCTGATCGAGTTCCTCGCGCCGCTCATCCTGGTCGGCATCACCTGGGCGGTCAGCAGGCGCACGCCCGCACCCGTCGTGCTCGCCGGGTCGGTGCTCGCGGTGACCGGGCTGGTGCTGGTGATCGGACCTGGCGCCATCCAGGCCGTGGACCCGCTAGGCCTCGCCGCCGCGTTCGGCGCCGCCCTCGGCTGCTCTGCCTACTTCGTGATCGCCGCGCGGCCCAACAACGGCCTGCCGCCGGTCGCGCTGGCCGGCGCGGGACTGCTGCTCGCCGCGCCGGTGCTGGCGCTGGTGGGCGTGACGGGCCTGCTGCCGTTCACCGCGACGTTCGGCGACGTGCCGCTGTTCGGCGAGCCGGTGGCGTGGTGGGTGCCGCTGCTGGTCGTGGCGGTCGTCGGCACGGCGCTGGCGTACGCGAGCGGCATCACGGCCTCGGGCATCCTCGGCTCGCGGGTGGCGTCGTTCATCGCGCTGCTGGAGGTCGTGTCCGCCTCGCTGTTCGCCTGGCTGCTGCTGGGCGAGGGGCTCTCGCCGGTGCAGCTGCTCGGCGGGCTGCTGATCCTGGGCGGCATCGCGGCGGTCCGGGCGGAACGGCAGCAGGTCGAACCGGTACCCGCCGCGGCCTGACCCCGCCGACCAGAAGGTGGCAGCACCTCCCCCTTGCGGCGCCGCCACCTTCTCCCCCGATCGTGGATCCCCCGTCCACGGTGCAGAGACTGCCAGGGTGAACCTGAAGGGACGCTGAACGATCCTGAACCGGATTTCAGGACGGGATCATGATCGATGCGGCACGCTGCTCCCATGCGCGTGCTCGTGGTGGAAGACGACCCCCGCCTCGCCGACCTGCTCACCCGCGGCCTGACCGCCGAGGGCTTCGCGGTCGACGTGGAACGCACCGGCACGGACGGGCTGTGGCGGGCGCGCGAGCACCCGTACGACGTGATCGTCCTCGACATCATGCTGCCCGGACTCAACGGCTACCGGGTCTGCCAGGAGCTGCGCGACGCGGGCGTGTGGACGCCGATCCTGATGCTGACCGCGAAGGACGGCGAGTTCGACGAGGCGGAGGGCCTCGACACCGGCGCGGACGACTACCTGACCAAGCCGTTCTCCTACGTGGTGCTGGTGGCACGGCTGCGCGCGCTCGCCCGGCGGTCGCGCACCGCCCAGCCGGTGCTGCTGCGCGCCGGCGACCTGGTGCTCGACCCGGTGAGCCGGGAGTGCCACCGGGGCACCACGCGCATCGACCTGAAGGCGAAGGAGTTCTCCGTGCTGAACTTCCTGCTCCGGCACGCGGGCGAGGTCGTGACGAAGTCCGAGATCATCGACGGCGTGTGGGACGCGGCGCAGGACCCCGACCCGAACCTCGTCGAGGTCTACATCAGCGCGTTGCGCCGCAAGATCGACACCCCGTTCGACCGGCGGAGCATCACGACCGTGCGGGGCGTCGGCTACCGGCTGGCGGACCGGTGAGGTCCCTGCAGGCCAAGGTGACGCTGCTGGCCACGGTGGTCACCGCCCTGCTCGTCGGCCTCGCCGG
This sequence comes from Lentzea sp. NPDC003310, assembly GCF_040610935.1. Classification (NCBI taxonomy): domain Bacteria; kingdom Bacillati; phylum Actinomycetota; class Actinomycetes; order Pseudonocardiales; family Pseudonocardiaceae; genus Lentzea; species Lentzea sp. NPDC003310. Next base: position 97,800 of record NZ_JBEXNC010000015.1, on the reverse strand, counting down.
TGTCCTGATGGCGGACGCCCAGCGCCAGCAGCTCACCGTCCGCACCGCGGAGAGCTCGCGCGTGCACTACATCTGCTCCGGCGCGACCTGCGTGCCGCTGGACCGGCAGACCGCGGTCGCGACCCCGGGCGGGCAGGTCCGGCACGCGAGCACGGAGGTGCGTCCGCGCCTGTCGCTGTGGCCGTTCAGCGAGGCCGCCTCGTACGACCCGGTCCCCGAGGGCCTGCCGCTCGAGCCCGGCGACGCCGTGGAGATCGCCACGGCGGCCCAGCGGCAGCTCAACGGCGAGACGCTGGCCCTGCTCGGCGTGCTGGCCCTGATCACCGGCCTGGTGTCGGTCACCGTCCTGGCCGCGACCAGCCGTGTGCTGCGGCCGGTGGAGATCATGCGCGCCGAACTGGCGGAGATCAACGAGCACAACCTCGCCCGGCGCGTGCCCGTGCCGACGTCGGACAACGAGATAGCCCGCCTGGCCGCCACCCTGAACGACACGCTCGACCGCGTGCACCGCTCCGTGGAGGACACCCGCCGGTTCGTCGCGGACGCCTCGCACGAGCTGCGCAGCCCGCTGGCCGCCCTGCGCGCGGAACTGGAGATCGCGCTCTCCCACCCCGGCATGGCGGACTGGCCGACCGTCGTGAAGTCGGCCCTGGACGACGCCGAACGGCTGCAGGAGCTGACGACGGACCTGTTGCTGCTGGCCAGGCTCGACGCCGACGCGCTGGACAACCAGGACACCGTCGACCTCAGCGCCGTGGTGGCGCGGGAGGTCTCCCGCCGGGCCATGGTCACCCTGCACGCCGACGAGAACGTGCTGGTCCCCGGCCGCCGCGCGCAGCTGTCCCGGCTACTCGGCAACCTGCTCGACAACGCCGAACGACACGCGGGCACCGAGGTCGTCGTGCGGCTGCGCGGCGGCGAGACCGCCACGCTCGAGGTCATCGACGACGGCCCCGGCATCCCCGAGGCCGACCGCGAACGCGTCTTCGACCGCTTCACCCGGCTCGACGAGGCGCGCACCCGTGCCGCTGGCGGCGCCGGGCTCGGCCTGGCGATCGCCCGGCGGATCGCGACGCGGCACCAGGGCACCTTGGAGGCGACCGACGCCGAGGGGTTCCGCGGCATCCGTTTCGTGGCGACGATTCCCACCGGCATCACGCAACCGCGCCGGGCCGCGGTGCTCGCCGGTCAGCGGATCGGGGACGACGTGTGGCAGTTCCTCAACGGGGCGATCGTGTCGACGCACGGGCACCTGCCGGAGCCGCGGGCGGTGCCGGAGCCGGAGCTGGACTGGGACCTGATCTTCGGCGAGCACCAGCCGGCACACGCCTGACCGGCTCGGTCACGGCCGTTGGTTCCCGCTCGGTCGGGAACATCGGCCCGAGACAGCGGGAACTCCTCGCTGGACCATGGGTGCATGGTGACGCGCGCGCTCAGCCGGGTCATGCCGATCGTCGCGTGGCTGACGCTCACGGCCGTCTGCGTCTGGCTGGTGGTGTCGCTGGCAGGAGTCGGAGGCGAGCTCCACCAGTACTTCGCCGGTGAGGCCGTCACCGTGCTCTCCTTCACCACCGTGGGTGCGCTCGTGGTGTCCCGCCAACCGTCGAACGTCGCCGGGATGTTGTTGCTGGCGCCCGTGCTCATCGCCGCCGAGGGGGTGCTGATCCAGGTCGCCGAACTGGCCGACCGGCACCAGCTCTCCGGAGCCGTATGGGTGTGGTGGCTCGCTCGTTGGATCTGGGTGGCGGGTGTGGTGCCTCCGATGACGCTGTTGCCGCTTGTGCTTCCGGACGGCCACCTGCCGCACCAGCGGTGGAGACCGCTCGCCGTGCTCACCTGCGTCCTGAACGGCCTGCTGCTCACTGTCATCGCTTTCGTCCCGATGCCGGCCTACGGACCACCGAGTCCCGTCGAGATCGAACTGCTCGCGTGGCAAGAGGAGTACAACGCGGCGATCTGGGTGGTGCTCGGCGTGTGCGCTCTCGCCGCGCTCGCAAGCCAGGTGCACCGCCTGTTGCTGGCACGCGGACGCGCACGATCGCAAGTGCTCTGGATCGCGCTCGGCGCGTGGACCTTCGTGCTCGGGAAACTGCTCGTCGAGTACGGGCTCGGTGATCCGCTCGACGCGATCGTCGGGTTCGGGTCGACACTCGCTCTCCCGGTCGCGTGCGGAGTCGCGATCCTGCGCCACGACCTGCTGCGTCTCGACCGCCTGCTGCGGCAGTTGCTGCTGTACGCCGTGCTCACGACGTTGCTCGCGGCCTGTTACCTGGCCCTGCGCGAAGTGGCGGGTGCCGACCTCGTGGTCGCCACCGGGACAGCTGTCGGACTGGCGCTGGTGACACCGCCGCTGCACCGCTGGCTCGGCGGCCGCGTGACCCGCTTGCTGTACGGCAAGCGCGGCAGTCCTGCCGAGGTGCTCGCCGACCTCAGCCGCCACCTGTCCGCCGTAGCCGGACCGGACGCTGTGCTGGCCGCCCTCGCCGACGCGGTGGTCCGCACTCTTCCGGTCAGCACGGTGCACGTCGTGCTCACGTCGGGGCAGAACGAGCTGCGCAGGGTCACGCGCGGAGCGCACGATCCCGTCAGCGGATCGGTTCCTCTGCGATTCCAAGGGATCGAGCTCGGCCGGATCGACATCGCACCGGCAGCTCCAGGGCTCGCGACGGCGGACGAGGCTCTGCTCGCCGACCTCGCGGGCACTGCGGCGGCGGCTGTGGCCGCAGCACACCGCTCCGAGGAACTGCAACGCGCACGCGAACAGCTCGTCATCACCCGTGAGAAGGAACGACACCGCATAGCGCGGGACCTGCACGACGAGTTGGGTCCGGTGCTGTCCGGACTCGGCTTCACGCTGGACGCGCTGCGCGCCTCGGTCAAGGGGACCGGCCACGCCGAGGCGGTGACGACACAGGCTCGGACCGACGTGCGTGAGGCCGTCCAACTGGTGCGCCGCGTCGCACGGGAGCTCCGTCCTCCCCTGCTCGACCACCTCGGTCTGGTGGGCGCCGTGCGCGAACTGGCTGCCCGGCACACGGGTCCGTCGTTGTCGATCAGTGTGGGCGCCGGTGATCTCGGCGACCTGACCGCGGCCACCGAAGTCGCCGCTCACGCGATCGTGGCCGAGGCGTTGACCAACACCGCGCGCCATTCAGCGGGGCGTCACTGCACGATCACCTTGCAACGCGAAGGCGATCTGCTGCAGATCAAGGTCGAGGACGACGGCGTCGGGCTGGACGGCGCCGCCGGAGGACTGGGCCGCACCTCCATGGTCGAACGCGCTGAGGAGCTCGGCGGCTGGTGCCGCGCTTTCACACGCGAGAGCGGAGGAACAACCGTGGAAGCATGCCTTCCCGCAATCACCGTGACGACGCCGTGAGCGTCCGAGTGATGGTCGTCGACGACCACGCGGTGGTCCGCGACGGAATCCGTGCCCTGCTGGCCACGCACGACGACATCCACGTCGTCGGTGTCGCCTCGGACGGCGTCGAGGCGCTGCAGGTGGCACGCGATCGCCGGCCCGAGGTCGTGTTGATGGACCTGGGCATGCCACGCATGAACGGCGTCGATGCAACTCGACGACTGGTGGCGTTGCAACCGAAACCGGCAGTCATCGCGCTGACCATGTCCGACGACGACACCTCGATACTCGCCGCGATCCGCGCGGGTGCCCGGGGTTACCTGTTGAAGGACGTGGACGGCGACGACGTGATCGCCGCGATCCACGCGGTGATGCACGGCCAAGCCGTCTTCGGCCCCGGTGTCGCCGCGAAAGTGCTCGAACTCCTGCAAGCGCCACCAGTGTTGCGGGATCCCCCTTTCACAGAGCTGACCGAGCGCGAGCGCCAAGTCCTCGACCTCATCGCGGCGGATCTCGGCAACCAGATCATCGGCCGCAAGTTGGGCATCGCGGCGAAGACCGTCGCCAACCTCGTGTCGTGCATCCTCGCCAAGATCGGTGCCGCGGACCGGGCACACGCCGCGCGACTGGGCCGGGAAGCCGGTCTGGGCACGACGTGACACCGTCCTGAACTCCCGGGTCTCCTTCCCGCGCCCGCGGGAAGACAGCACCTCCACAGTGAGCAGCGTCATCAAACCGTTGCCACACAAGGAGTTGTGATGCCTGAGCCCACGCAGTACCTCGAGGAGTTCGGAGCTCGACTGAAGGAGAGGACTGCGACGATCTTCGCCGCCACCTCCACCGACGCCGCGGCCCAGGAACCACCACCGCCGGCTGTGGCCGCAGCCGCCCCGCTGTGCCGGGTACGGGTCGTGCTCACCGGCTTCCGCTGCATCAAGCAGACCTGGGACCACGCGTTCGAGGTCGACGGCAAGGCCGACGAGGTGTTCGTCCAAGCCGAGATGGGGGTGCTCGACAGCACTGGCCCCCACCAGCCGTGGAACCGCAGGACCGTCGTCTACGGTCAGAACGCCATCGCCATCCCACCGTCCCGCGAGTTCGTCCCCACACCCTGGGCGGGGCGCTTCCGGGCAGGCTCGGCATCACCGTGGGGTGGCGTCCAAACCGGTGACGTCTACCCGCCGGCGTTGCCCCCTTGGTGGCAGCCCTTCCCTCCCGCCGTCGACCGTCTGCCGCTCCTGCTCTTCGAACGGATCGCGCCGGTCGATTCGATGAAAGGCCTGCTGACCGTCATCCCGAGCATCTGGGAGTACGACAACGGCACCCCTCTCGACCCGTCGTGGGGAGACGCGGAGGCTCGATTCATCGCCGACCTCGCCAAGAAATTCGGAGCGGGAGCGGCCGCACTCGCTCCCCTGTTCCCCGTGCTGGGTGCGTTCGGCGCTGCGCTCGCCACAGTCGGCCAGGTGCTGCCCGACGCGTTCTTGCTGGCCAAGGAGTTCCTGGGCCAGCCAGGTGACCGCCCCATCGGCCAGCGCCGACACTCGGACGGACAACGCTCCTACGACCCTGCTGTTCTTCTGATCGACCTGGCCAAGGCCACTTCTGCCGCCGCAGTTCAGTACGGCTTCGGCCCAGGCGTCTACCCGATCCGACGCAAGGACTCCGGCAAGATCGGGGACGGCGAGTACGACATGTTCGTCAAGGTGACCTACGAGCTGGTGTAGCCGGTCCGGGGCTGGAGTTCGCGACTCCAGCCCCGGACGTCACTTGGTCTTGTCGGAGTTCCTCAGATCCTCGACGATCTGCTGCACCGCGTCCCTGACCTCGTCGGTGACCGGCACTTCGTACACGTGCACCCGCACATTCCACTTGCCCGCGACGGCGTGCACCGAGAGCTCCCCGTCGGGCGCACCGGCCTCGCACGACTTGGTCTTCGCGTCCAGCACGCCGCTGGTGCAGAGCATCGGCGTGAGCCTCTCCGACTCCTCCGGGCTCGGGTAGGCGACGATCCCGACGCTGATCGCCTTCTTGCCGGTCGTGACGAAGACGTGGCAGCCGTCGACCTCGACGAGGTTGACCTCCGAGACCACGTACCCCTCGGTGATCACCGCGACCGGCTCCGGCTTCAGCAGGCCGGGGCAGTTCGACTCGATCTTCTCGGCGAGGCCGTCGGGCACGTCCGTGCCGCACGCGGCCGTGGTCATGAGCACGAGTGCCGCCACGGCACCCACGAAGGTGGTTCTCACTTGTTCCCCCAGGTCACGCCGTTCCAGAGCAGGAGCGGCGCGCAATGATCGCACGTCCGGGGGCTTCTGGCACGATCATGTTCATGCATCGCGTCGTCATCCTCGGCCGGGGCGGTGCGGGGAAGTCCACCCTCGCCCGGACCCTCGGTGCCGCCACCGGGCTCCCCGTCGTCGAGCTCGACAAGCACTTCTGGGGGCCCGAGCTCGAACCCACGCCGCTCGACCTGTGGGCCATCGTGCAGGGCGAACTGGCCGAGGAGGAGCGCTGGATCATGGACGGCGACCTCGGGCCGCACGACGTGCTGGAGGTCCGGCTGCGCCGGGCGGACACCGTGGTGGTGCTGGACTACTCGTTCCCGCGCTGCGCGTGGCGGGCTCTGCTGCGGTCGCGGGAGAAAGCCGACTTCTGGCGGTGGGTGTGGTCCTGGCGCCGCAAGTACCGGCCGGCGCTGCTCGACGCCATCGCGACGCACGCCGAGCAGGCGACGGTGCACGTGCTGAAGAACCCGAGAGCCACCAAGCGCTTTCTCCGTCACGCCTAGGGAAGCCCGACGGTCCACAGAGGACCGCCGGGCGAGAAGCTCAGGGCGTCACGGGCGCGTTGGTCAGGCCCTTCACCGCCCCTGTCACGGTGTTCGAGGCGTACACGACGTTGGGCAGCGCCGAGCACTTCGACACCGAGGTGATGTTGATGGCGTACTGGCCCACCCCGCCGAGGTCCGAACGGTTGTTGCGCCAGGTGTTGCCGCACCCGTTGGGCAACGTGGGTGTGGTGCTGGTGTTGTGCGTCTCGTAGCCGTGGGCGAACGTGCCGGGGCTGCGGAACGTGCCGGTGTTGTCCTCGATCAGGTAGCCGATGCCCTTCACGTCGACCCACGAGTCGGCCGAGTTCTGGCCGGTGATGCCCTGGCCGTCGAACGTGTTGCCGCGGATGACGCCGTCGTAGGTGCCTTCCTTGACGTCGATGGCCTCGGCCGCGACGTTCGGGCCGATCCTGTTGTTCAGCACCTGGACGCGGTCGCTGCGGTCGATGCCGCCGGTGTTGCCGTGGCAGGCCCAGTTGGAGTTGGCGGAGCCGAGGTAGACGCCCTCGCCGTAGCCGGGCTGGACGAGGCCGGTGTCGGTGATCACCGAGTTGCGGATGATCCCGTCGGCCGAGGAGCGGCGGAAGTGGACCGCCTCCTCGTCGACGTGGTGCACGGAGACCGCGTCGATCGTGGTGTGGTGGGAGTTGTCGAGGACGATGCCCTTCTTCGACTCCCGCACGGTGAACCCGGTGATGTTCCAGTACGGGGAGCCGAAGAGCCACAGGCCGTAGCCCGAGTCCCAGCCCGCGGTAGGCGCGGGGCAGGACGGGGCCTCGCCGGCCGGGCCGTCGTTGACGATCACGGCCTCGCGCGGGCCGCTCAGGGTGATGCGCTGCGACGCGGTGCCGACGCGGGCGTTCACGACGAACGAGCCGCGGTACGTGCCCGGCGCCATCATGATCGTCTGCCCCGGGGTGGCCGCGGCCAGGGCCGCCTGCAGCTGTGCCGCGGTGGAGACGTCGACCGTGGTGCCCCCGCCGCTGTCCGGGCTGGTCGTCGCGCTCACCGCGGCCGAGACCGCCGAGCTGTTGCCCGCCGCGTCGACCGCGCGCACGGCGAACGAGTACGCGGTGGCGGGTGAGAGGCCGCTGACGGTGGCCGAGGTGCCGGTGGTCGTCGTGGTGACCGCGGTGCCGAGCAGCACCTCGTACCCGGTGACGCCGACGTTGTCCGTGGAGGCCGACCACGCCAGCGACACCGAGCTCGACGTCACGCCGGTGGAACGCAGGCCCGCCGGCACGGTCGGGGCCTGGGTGTCGGCGGGCGGGGTGGTGCCGCCGCCGCACGGTGCGCCGTTGACGGTGCAGTTGGTCGGCAGGCTGCCGCCGGACGCGTTGAAGCCGAACTTCGCGGAGGCGCCGGGTTTGATGCTGCCGTTGAAGCTCGCGTTCGTGAACTTGTGGTGCTGGCCGGTCGACGTGCGGACCGAGCTCCACGAGCTGGTGATCGTCGTGCCGGACGGCAGGTCGAACTCGATCGTCCACGCCGTGCTCGTGGCGTCACCGGTGTTGGTGATCGTCACGTCCGCGCCGTAGCCGCCGTTCCAGACCGAGGTCTGGGTGACGGCTGCCTTCAGCACGGGTGCCGCGGCCTGGGCGGACGCGCCGCCCAGCAGTGCCGCGACGGTCGCGGCCACGCCGGCGAGCGCCACTGCTCTGGTGCCCATCAGTTGCCTCCGCAGGGGTTGCCGCCGACGGTGCAGCCGGTCGGCAGACCGGTGCCCGAGGCGTTGAAGCCGAACTTCGCGGTGGCACCAGGCTTGATGGCACCGTTGAAGCTCGCGTTGGTGAACTTGTGGTGCTGGCCGGTCGAGGTGCGCACGGAGCTCCACGAGCTGCTGACCGAGGTGCCCGGGGGCAGGTCGAACTCGACCGTCCACGACGACGTCGCGGTGGCGCAGCCGTTGGTCAGCGTCACGTCGGCGCCGTACCCGCTGGTCCACACCGAGGTCTGGGTGATCTTGGCGGTGAGGCACGAGCTCGGCGGCGGAGTGGTCGTGGTTGTCGTGGTCGTGGTGGTCGTCGTCGTTGACGACGTGGTGGTGGTGCTGGTCGGCGGGGTTCCGTTGAGGGACTTGAGGAACAGCGACGCGGACGAGTCGGTCCTGGTCGCGTCGACGCCGTGGCCGCCGGTGTAGTCGCGCTGCTCGTTCGCCGCCCAGTCGGAGATCGGCGTGCCGGCGACGTCGAGGTGCTGGTAGGCCGTGCCGTTCCAGCCGAACTGGTAGATCCGCGCGCGGTCGGCGTAGAAGTCGGTGAACGGGCCGCCGGTCGTCGTCTGCTTCGTCATGGTGTTGCGGAAGAAGACGTTCTGCGGACCGGACGCGCCGGACCACTTGATCGCCTTCTTGCCCGCGCCCCACCAGATCGGGAACCAGTTGGAGTTGTCGGGTCCGCCGCCGCCCTCCTCACCGCAGTTGGCGCGGCAGTTGGCCGAGCGGTGCGCGTACGGCACGCGGACCGTGTTGTTCTCGAACAGGTTGTGGCGTTCCCAGCCGCCGTGCAGGTTCAGGTCGGAGTCGAAGTCGTTGCCCACCACGACGTTGCCCGAGGCGGACCACTGGAAGGTGAAGTGGCGCAGGTTGCGGGACGTGTTGCCGGCGTAGAGCGAGTCCCACACGCGGGAGCCGCGGAAGTAGCCGTTGCCGCCCTTGCCCTTGTTCCACGACCCGTCGAGCTCGTTGTCCACGATCTGGAGGTTCTTGGCCTCCTCGGTGACGATCGGGTGCGACCCGGTCATCTCCGCGCGGATGCCCTTCACCCACGAGTTGGCCGCCCACTTGAAGACGATGCCGTGCATCTCGGCGGCGGGCGCCATGTTGCCGTAGTTGTTGACCGCGTCGGCCTGGTTCAGGCCAGGCATCGCCTGGGTGAAGCCGAAGTCCTCGAAGCCGACGCCCACGACGGGGTCGAGCAGCGGCGCGACCTTGGAGTCGTACGGGGTGCCGTCGATCGGCGCCGACCCGTCCGAGGTGGAGTTCACCGGCACGTCGAACTCGAGCGGCTTGTCGAGCGTGACCACGTTCCCGGAGACCGAGACGACGGTGAAGAGCTGCTGCCGCATGTGCATGTTCAGCATCGGCCACTCGGTGCCGGTGGCCTTCTGCTGCTCGTAGAACTTCACCGAGTTCGCGGCCCGGACGTTCACGAGCTCGCCGGCCTTGATCTTGGTCGCCGACTGCACGGTGATCGTGCGGTCACCGGTCTTCGCGGCGGCCGCGACCTTCGCGCCGGACTTCCAGTGCACGTTGACCGTGCCCTCGAAGATGTCCTTGCGGTTCTCCGGCGCGGCCGCGTAGTCGCTCGCGTAGGCCGGGTCGACGCCGCGCGACTGCACGCGGAAGAGGCCGCGACCGGGCCACAGCCAGCCGCCCTTGCCCGCGCCCGAGGTCATGCCGTCCTCGTCCCAGTCGGAGCCGTCCGGGGTGAGGGCGTCGTAGAGGGTGGTGGCGTCCGGCCGGAAGGTGATCTTCGTGGCGTCCCGGCCGGCACCGCGGATGATCAGGTAGTCCGCGTCGACGTGCAGTTCCTTCGACACCGCCAGCTCACCTGCGGGCAGCGTGATCAGGCTGAGCCTGCCGTAGCCCGCCGTCGGCGAGCAGGTGGTCCTGATCGAGTCGACGGCCGCCTGCAGACCGGCGGAGTCGTCCCGGCCGTCGTCCGGCGTGACGGCGAACTGGCTCGCCAGCTCGGCCGCGGTGATCTGGCAGGCCGCACTGGGGTTGACCTCCGCGGCGCCGGGGAGGTTCTGGCCACCCCGGTACCCGGCCCTGCTCCAGTCGTACAACCCGGCCACGGGTGCCCGGCGGTTGCCCGCCGAGGTGTCCAACCCGGTGAGCGCACCCGCACCGGGCGCGGCCCCCGCCGCACCGGCCGCGTTCACCAGCACGGCGATGCCCGCCGCGGCGACGGAGCCCACGACGCCGAGCACGGCCGCCCGGCGTAGGCGTTGACTTCGGGACACGAATGCCTCCAAGGACTTCTGAGTACCGCGGTCTGTGGGGCGGCTCACAGCGCGGAGTGGAATTGTGAATAGTCCACCAAGTCCCCGTCAACAATTCGTGCGTAACTCGCCTCGATGTTCGTGCATGTGAAAATCAGATATGTGAATTAGGAAATCTGCAACGTTTGCAGAAGTCGATTGAATCGCTTCGGAGACCCCTGGAAACGGGGTTTCGCGAATTCGGCGTCGCAGCGGGCCGGCGGTCACGCGGGTCGTTCGGTGAGCCCGAGCGCCGTCATCACCTCGTCGGCGGCGCGTTCGCCCGAGGTGATCGCCCCGTCGACGTGGCCGTGCCACGCGGACGCCGTCTCGGTGCCCGCCCAGTGCAGGGTGCCGGTCACCTCGCGCCGGCCGTGCTCGCCGTACCCGCTCCAGCCGCCGGGGTAGACGAAGCACGCGGCGCCGCCGATCGTCCAGCCGTCCTCGGACCACGCCATCTCGGCGTAGTCGATCGGCATTCGGGCACGGGCGCCGGCGACCTCGGCCAGCGCCGTCAGCACCTCGGCGCGGCGGACGTCGTCGGGCGCGGCGGCCCAGCGGTCCACGAGGTCGCCGTGGACGAACGCGACCAGCACGCCCCGCGACCCGTCCTGCGGCGAGTTGTCGAACACCACGCCGACCGGGCCGCGGCCGTGCAGCGTCGCGCTGCCGGAGCGTTCCTTCTTGCGCCAGAAGGGTTCCTCGTACACGGCGTGGACCTTCGCTACCCGGCCCATCGGCGTGTGCCCGAGCCAGCCGCGCCGCGTGGGCGGCAGCGCGGGCTCGAAGCCGATGCGCCCCACCGCCGCGGGCGGCACGGTGACGACCGCCCGCCGCGCCCGCACCACGGCCCGGTCCGTGACCACCTCGACGCCATCGGCCGTGTGCCGGATCGTGCGCACCGGCTCGTCCAGTCGCACGGCCAGCGTCGCTGCCATCGCGCGGGCGAGGGCGTCGGCGCCGTCGGTGAACCGCGAGCCCTGCGCGACGTCCGTCAGCTGCGCGAGGCCTCCGGCCGAGGCGATGTGGAACAGCACGTGGAAGAACGAGAGCTCCCTGGGCTCGCAGCACCAGACGCTCCGCACGGTCAGCGCCAGCCTGCGCCGCGCGTCCTCGTCCTCGGTCTGCGCCAGGAAGAAGTCCTCGGCGGTCGTCTCGTCGAGGACCTCGAAGTCCGGGGTGAGCCAGGGGTGGTCGAGGTCGACGGTCAACGCGAGCCGGTCGAGCTCCGCCGTGACGCGCGCGTGCTCGGCGACACCGGGACCGGACTCCGGCGCGGTGCCGGAGTGGTCGGAGCGGGTGCCGTCGTGCCAGATCTCGGCGTGCGCACCGGGCACCCCGGCCGGGAACGTCGGGCAGCCGAACCGCTCGGCGAGCTCGTGGAACCGCTTCTGCGCCGGGCTGATCCACTGCGCGCCGTGGTCGACGCGGACACCGGACGGCAGCACCTCGCTGAACGCCCGGCCACCCACGCGGTCCGCGGCCTCCACGACGACGACGCCGAGCCCGGCGGCCGCGAGGCGGGACGCGGCGGCGACGCCCGCGTAGCCCGCGCCGACGACCACGACGTCGGCCGAGTGCTGCTCCAGGGAAGTCACGCCCCACACCCTGGGCAACGCTGACTCGCCAGTCAAGATCGCGGTGCCGGAAACCGGTGCACCGCAGGGATCACGCGCGAGCGCGGCGCCCCGGACGGGCCGGTCCCCGACGCGCCCGCCCGCAGGCAGGAACGTGCGCTAGAAGGCGTCGCCCGCCGTCAGCTCGTGCTCGATGGCGTCCGCGCGGCCGACCAGCAACAGCAGCGGGCGCTCGAACTCCTCCTTCACGCTGAGGTCCTCCAGCGGCACGACGTGCTTGAGCAGCGCGATGCCGTCCACCACGGCCGCCCCGCCCACCTGCGACTCCCCGGCGAGCTCGAGCAGGCGCCCGAGGTCCACCTCGGCGGCCCGGCCGACCGGCGAGGAGATCTCCAGCCACGCCGCCCCGCCGAGGTCCGGCAGGTGGTGCACGGAGACCTGCTGCGTCCGCTCCCCGCCGGTGTCGAGGCGGAAGCGCAGCCAGAACTCCGACTCCTCCAGCACCTCGTACCGCACCCGGACATAGTTGATCACTTCGACCCAGGACGTCACGCCCGGTTCCGCCTCTCTCGCGCGCTGTTCGTCCACACCGTAATGCGCGGACCCCGCCCCCGCGTTGCTTTGGCGGATCGTGTCGGGTCAGACGAACTGCACGAGCAGCGACCCCGCCACGAGCAGCGCGAGCCCCGTGCCGCGCGCGGCGGTGAACGGCCTGCGCGGCATCCGGAACAGCCCGAAGTGGTCAACGACCGCCGACGCCACCTGCTGGCCGGTCACGGTGAGCGCGACCGTGACGGCGGCGCCGATCTCCGGGATCAGCAGGAACGTCGCCGTGACGTAGGCCGCCGCGCACCCGGCACCGAGCCAGCCCCACCACGGCATGTCCCTCACTGGCGCCAGGTCCGGCGCCGGGGTACGGCTGAGCAGCAGCACCACCACGATCGCCAGCGTCGCCACGGTGAAGCTGACCAGGGCGACCGCGAGCGGCGCGTGCAGGTCGGCGCGCAGCCTCGCGTTGACCGCGCCCTGCACCGGCAGCACCGCGCCCGCCGCGAGCCCGAGCGCGATCCAGCCGCTCGCCCGGACCGGCCGGGAGAGCACGGTGATGCCCGCGAGCACCGCCACCGCACCGACCACGACCCCGGCGGACACCGGCCGCTGCGGGACGCCCAGCAGTCCGAACAGGTCCAGCGCCAGCGACGCGAACACCTGCCCGGTCACGAAGAGCCCGACGGCGGCGAGCGCGCCCAGGCGCGGGAACAGCAGGATGCCGCTCGTGATGTAGAGCGGGCTCGCCAGCCCGCCCAGCAGGTGCCACGGCTCGGCCTCGGTGACCAGTGCCAGCGCCCCGATCGTCCCCGTGGCCGCCGCGAGCAGCGCCAGTACCACCGCGGCGAGCCCGAGCTGCAGCGCCGACGCCCCGTACGGGGTGCCGACCGCCCTGGTCAGCTGCAGGTTCGCCGACGCCTGCACGGCGAGCAGGGCGCCGGCGAGCAGCGCCGACCCCAGGAGCACGAAGTACACGACCAACCCCCCAATTAAGTGGACACTGTGTCCGCTAATGCAGGCTAGACACGAAGTGGACGCACTGTCCACTTCGTTGGTGATCGCGTACGATCCGCCCATGGCCAAGGAACGCGCCGACGCCGCGCGCAACCGGGCGCGAGTCCTGGCCGCCGCCGAGGAGCTGTTCGCCGCCAAGGACGCCCGCCAGGTCACGATGGACGAGATCGCCCGTGCCGCGGGCGTCGGCCGCGCCACGCTCTACCGCCGCTACCCCGACCCGCCGTCCGTCGCCGCCGCCCTGCTCGACGAGCACGAACGCGTCCTGCAGGAGCAGTTGATGAGCGGCCCGCCACCCCTCGGACCGGGCGCGGCGCCGGCCGAGCGGCTCGCGGCGTTCTACGCGGCCATGACCACCCTGCTCGAACGACACCTGCACCTCGCGCTCGGAGCCGAGACCGGCGGCGCCCGGTTCGCCACGGGCGCCTACGGTTTCTGGCGGCTGCACGTGCTGGCACTGCTGCGCGACGCGGCCGCCCCGGACCCGGAAGGCCTGGTCGAGGTCCTCCTCGCCCCCCTCGCCCCCGAGCTCTACCAGGAGCAACGGCGGCGCGGCCTGTCCCCGCACCAGATCACGGCCTCGCTGACCTGGCTCAGCCGGCTGCTGCACACCTGAAAGGCGACCGAACCCCCGTGGCCACTGCCAACGAGAGCGCCGTCAAGCTCGCGGTGCTGATCGACGCCGACAACGCCCAGCCCTCGATCACAGAGGCGCTGCTCGCCGAGATCGCCAAGTACGGCACCGCACATGTCAAGCGCGCCTACGGCGACTGGACCGGCACGAGCCTCAAGGGCTGGAAGGACCACCTGCTCGCCCAGTCGATCCAGCCGATCCAGCAGTTCGCGTACACGACCGGCAAGAACGCGACCGACGCGGCGATGGTCATCGACGCCATGGACCTGCTGTACTCCGACCGCTTCGACGGCTTCTGCATCGTCTCGAGCGACTCCGACTTCACCCGCCTCGCCGCACGCCTGCGCGAGTCCGGCCTGACGGTCTACGGCTTCGGCGAGCGCAAGACGCCCAAGCCGTTCGTCGCGGCCTGCGACAAGTTCGTCTACGTCGAGAACCTCGTGAACCCCGAGGCGGAGACACCGACCGAGGCTCCCCTCACCCGGAAGACACCCGCCGCACTGCTCAAGGGCGACAGCACGCTGGTGAACCTGCTGCGCAACGCCGTCGAGGCGGCGTCCGACGACGACGGCTGGGCCTCGCTCGCCGCGGTCGGCAGCATCATCACCAAGCAGCGGCCGGACTTCGACTCCCGCACGTACGGCTACTCGAAGCTCAGCGACCTGATCACCGCGACCACGCTGTTCGAGGTGGACCGCCGCGTCCCGGCCGAGGGCAAGAAGTCGTCGATCTACGTGCGGGACCGCCGCCGGTGACCTCTTTCGGTCAACACTGAAGCGATAGAGGCAACTAGCTCAGCAGCTCGGTGAGGCTTGGGCGGAACCTCTCCAGCGACGCGGCGGTCTCCCGCGCCGGGGCTTCCGCGCGCGACGAGCGGGAGATCAGCACGGCGCACCGGTGGCCGGCGGCGACGCCGATCATCGCCGTGCCACCGTTCGACGCCTCTCCCGCGATGGCTGCCGCGTCCCGTGCGGTGGTCTCGGCCAGGTACAGCTGCAGGAAGTGGGTGGTGCGGCCGTCCGCGCCGGGGTCCGGTTCGGCGTGCACGGCGGCGACCTCGGTCAGCGAGCGGAGCAGGTCAGCGTGCTCCTCGCCCAGCCAGACGGCCGGGAGTGCGGTCGCCACGGTGACCTCGGCGTGCGGGTAGCGGGCGGCTTCCAGCAGGTCGGCCGCGCGCAGGGCGCGCAGGGCCAGGCCGGAGTCGGCCCGGTAGGTCTCGCCGTCGTCCTGCAGGAGCACGACGCCGCCGGGGGTGGCGACCTCGCGCAGGCCCCAGTCGCCGGGGAGGTCGACCTCGTCGGCGGACAGGTCGCGCAGGATCCGCGCGACCTCGGGGGTCGCGCGGGTGGTGGCGTCGTCGGCGGAGAGCGCCACGCCCGCCCTTTGCGCGGCATACGTCACGAGCGCGGCCGCCCACACGACATCGCGCTCGTCCACCTTCTCCACGTCCACGGCGGCCAGCGCCTCGAACGCCGCCACCAGCGCCGCCGGATCTCCGGTGCGCAGCGTCGCGAGCGCGATCCGGCGGGCGAAGGTGACCAGGGTGTGCTGGTCGGCCTCGCTCAGACCGGCCCGCACCCGCGCCCGTTCCTCCTCGCCCAGCACCGCCTGCAGAGCGACGAAGCCCGCGACCTCGACGTCCTGCGGCGCGTCCACCCAGCGCCACAACCGCTGCGCCCGCGGCGCGTAGGGCTCCACGCCGCCGACAGTAGTGCGCGTCAGCGCCAGCCGAGCCCCGGCGCGACGTGCGTCAGGATGTTCTCCAGGACGTGCACGTTGAAGTCGACGCCCAGCTGGTTCGGCACGGTCAGCAGCACCGTGTCGGCCTCGGCGATCGCCTCGTCCTCCGCGAGTTGCTCGACGAGGACGTCCGGCTCGGCCGCGTAGGACCGGCCGAAGATCGCCTGCTTCGGCCCGTCGATGAACCCGATCGAGTCCTTGCTGGAGCCGTCGCCGCCGAAGTACATCCGGTCGAGGTCGGTGGTGAGCGCGAAGATGCTGCGCGACACCGAGACCCGCGGCTCGTGCTTCCAGCCCGCCTCGGCCCACGCCTTGCGGAACGCCCGGATCTGCTCGGCCTGCTGCACGTGGAACGGCGCGCCGCCCTCGTCGAACTTGAGCGTCGAGCTCATCAGGTTCATGCCGAGCTTCGCGGCCCACTCCGCGGTGCCGTTGGTGGCCGCGCCCCACCAGATGCGCTCGCGCAGGCCCGGCGAGTGCGGTTCGAGGCGCAGCAGGCCGGGCGGGTTCGGGAACATCGGGCGCGGGTTCGGTTCGGCGAAGCCGCCGCCCTCGATCACCTTGAGGAACAGCTCCGCGTGCATGCGGGCCATGTCGGCCTCGGTCTCCCCCTCGGAGGGGCCGTAGCCGAAGTGCCGCCAGCCGTCGATGACCTGCTCGGGCGATCCCCGCGAGATGCCGAGCTGCAGCCTGCCGCCGGCGATGAGGTCCGCGGCGCCCGCGTCCTCGGCCATGTACATGGGGTTCTCGTAGCGCATGTCGATCACGCCGGTGCCGATCTCGATGCGGTCGGTCTTCGCGCCGATCGCGGCGAGCAGCGGGAACGGCGACGCGAGCTGCCGGGCGAAGTGATGCACGCGGAAGTAGGCGCCGTCCGCGCCCAGCTCCTCGGCCGCCACCGCCAGGTCGATCGACTGCAGCAGCGTGTCGGCCGCCGACCTCGTCTGCGAGTGCGGGCTGTCCGTCCAGTGCCCGAACGACAGGAAACCGATCCTCTTCATGCCGTCCAAGATAGTTCAAACTTCAAGTAAATGCTCGTGCGCCTGGTCACCGCTTCGGCCGGCGGTCGACGATCCGCTTCATCTTGCCGACGGACCGCTCGATCCCGCCCGGCGCGACGACCTCCACGGCGACCGTGACACCGATGGAGTTCTTCACCAGCCGCTTGAGGTCCTCCCCCGCCTCGCCGGCCAACGCGTCCTCGCGGTGCTCGACGAGCACGGTCAGGTCGTCGAGGGTGCCGGTGCGGCTCAGCACGCACTGGAAGTGCGGCGACAGCGCCGGGACCTGGAGGATCAGCTCCTCGATCTGCGTCGGGAACAGGTTCACGCCGCGCAGGATGATCATGTCGTCGGTGCGGCCGGTGATCTTCTCGATCCGCCGCATCGACCTCGCCGTACCGGGCAGCAGCCGGGTCAGGTCACGGGTGCGGTAGCGCAGGACCGGCATCGCCTGCTTGGTCAGCGACGTGAAGACGAGCTCGCCCTCCTCGCCGTCGGGCAGCACCTCGCCGGTGACCGGGTCGATGATCTCCGGGTAGAAGTGGTCCTCCCAGACGTGCAGGCCGTCCTTGGTCTCGACACACTCGCTCGCGACGCCCGGCCCGATCACCTCGGACAGCCCGTAGATGTCCACGGCGTGCATGTCGAGCCGGCGCTCCATCTCCGCGCGCATGTCGTTCGTCCACGGCTCGGCGCCGAAGATGCCGACCTGCAACGACGTGGAGCGCGGGTCGACGCCCTGCCGCTCCATCTCGTCGATGATCGAGAGCATGTAGGACGGCGTGACCATGATGATGTCGGGCTCGAAGTCGCGGATCAGCTGCACCTGCCGCTCGGTCATGCCGCCGGACACCGGGACGACGGTGCAGCCGAGCAGTTCCGCGCCCGCGTGCGCGCCGAGCCCGCCGGTGAACAGGCCGTAGCCGTACGCGTTGTGCAGCACGTGCCCCCGGCGCCCGCCGGCCGCGCGGATGCTGCGCGCCATGACCGAGGCCCACGTGTCGAGGTCCGCCTTGGTGTAGCCGACGACGGTCGGCTTGCCGGTCGTGCCGGACGAGGCGTGCACGCGCGAGACCTCCTCGCGCGGCACGGCGAACATGCCGAACGGGTAGTTGTCCCGCAGGTCGGCCTTGGTCGTGAAGGGGAGCTTCGCGAGGTCGGCCAGCGACTTGACGTCGTCGGGGTGCACCCCGGCCGCGTCCAGCGAGGTGCGGTAGTGCGGGACGTGGTCGTAGGCGTGGCGGACCGACCACTGCAGGCGTTCGAGCTGCAGCGCCCGCAGCTCGTCGACGGAGGCGGTCTCGATCGGCTCCAGGTCGCCCGGCCGCGGGCTCAGGTCCAGCATGCCGTCACGGTAGACGACTGATCGGTGCAGGCGGGGCACCCGTTCAGGGGTGACGGGAGGGGTCTCGCGGTCAGGACGCGCGGCGCAGCAACCGGTGCGTGCGGCGGACCGCCGCGAGCCGTTCGTCGCCGTTGATCGCGAGCGCGCGCACCACCGGGTCTTCCGGCCCGCGCCGCTGCCGGATCTCCGCGAGCCGCCCCTGCACGGTCGTCGGCTGGCCGTCCGGCCCGGTGCTCATGTCGCAGTACCAGAGCGCGTCGCGCAGCCGGCCGCGCTGGTCGGGGAACTCCCCCAGCTCGTCCGCCAGGCCGATCAGCGAGGCGACGGCGGCCGCGCCCGAGTGGTGCGCGACCAGGCCGCAGATGCGGTCCGGGACGCCCGCGCGGCGCAGGTAGCGCGCCCCGTCGAGCGGGTGCAGGCCCGTGTCCGCCAGCTCCGCCGCGTAGCCGATGTCGTGCACCCACGCGGCGGCGACGAGCAGCTCGCGGTCCTTCTCCGGCAGAACGCGGGCCACGTGCTCGGCCCGGCGGGCCACTCCGGCCGTGTGCGCCCAGCGGCGGGGCAGCTCGGTGGCGAGCAGGCGGCGGGCCGTGTTGCGGGCCCAGCTCGACAGCGCCGTGCCGGCCGTCGTCTCCACCGGGAACGCACGGGCCGACGCCCGCACCTCGCGGGCCACGAACACCGGCACGTAGTCCTGCAGCCGGGCGCCGCCGAAGCGCGCCCTCGCCCGCTCGATCCACTCGTGCACGAGGCTCGGGGGCACGTCGTCGTACTCGCGCACCAGCTGGGACTCCAGGCGCCGGAACCTCTCGTCCGCCTGGCTCGCAGCCTCCGCCGTGATCGTCACCCGTTCACGGTAAGCGCTCCCGGACGCGCGGGGCCACCACCGTGACGAAGCCGCAGGAGCTCGGCCCGCGCGTGGACCACCCCCGGGCTGTCCGCGCCGCGCGCCGCCGCCAGCTCGCGGGCCAGGTCGCTCGCGGCGTCGAGCAGGTGGCGGGTCCGGCGCCGGTCGCCCACGAGCTTGCGGAACGCCTTGCGGTCGGAGCGCAGGCCGCTGACCGCGCCGAGCAGCGCGGGGTCGACCACACCCGCCTCGACCTCCGGGCCGAGCAGCCCGCGGACCCACGCCCGCTCCTGCCGGGCCGCGTGCCGCAGGACGTAGAAGAGGGTCACGAGCTCCACTGCCGCGATCACGAACGGCAGCAGGATCGCCAGCACGCCGATGCCGCCGCTCAGACCGCCCATGTCGTCCCACGCGAAGTGGAACACCATGGCGGCCAGCATGGTCAGCACGCCGCGCGGCACGTTGCGCTCGCTCGTGCGGCCCAGCACCCACATCAGCCCGGCGCAGAAGATGGCGCTGAACAGCGCGTGCGACACGATGCCGGTCGCGCCGCGGACCACGAAGATCTGGAACGACGTCGCGATCTGGTCGGTGCCGAAGGTCTGCGCCGCGCCGTTGTAGACGTAGAGCACGTCCTCGAACACCTGGAAGCCCAGTCCGATGAACGCGCCGATGATGAAGCCGTCGTACGCGCCGCGCACCAGCCGAGGGGCGAGCCCGAGCAGCAGGACCAGGCCGAGCGCCTTGCCGAACTCCTCGTTGATCGGCGCGGTCAGGCCCGCCGCCCAGTCCGAGGCGAAGGCCGTGCCGCCGACCTTCGCCCAGATCTCCAGCAGGGCGGTGTTGGCGGGCAGCGCGATCCAGAACGTCGCGGCGAGCCCGCCCCAGGCGAACGCGGCGGTGAGCAGGGAGGCGGGTTGCGCGGTGTAGCGGTTCTGGTGGCGCAGGAGCAGCAGCCACGGCACGAGGTAGAGCCCGAACAGCAGCACGCCGCCGGTCAGCGCCGGGCGGTAGAAGTGGGCGCCGGGACCGAAGTACCGCAGCAGGGCCAGCGCGCCACCGCCCACGCCGAGCAGGTACACCCAGAACGCGAGGTTGCGCGGCTGCACGAACCGGAACGGCCGGCCCCAGCCCGACTCCTCGATCGCGGCCAGCTGGGCGCTCTTCGTCGCGGCGGTCATCGGATCGCTCCGGGGGTGATGCTGCGCAGGAACGTCGTCACCGTGTCCTGCTGCCGTTCGAACTGCCCCGGCGCCGTGCGCACCCGGACCAGCAGCGCGGGCGCGTTCTCCGCCTCGCCGGCCGCGCTCGCCATCTTGAACGCGACGTCGAGCTCGTCGCCCTGCGGCGAGGTGCTGCCGAGCGCGACGCCGACCAGGCCGGACGCGGTCGTCAGCGTGCCGCGCGACCCGTCCACGCCGGGCGAGCCGCCCTCCGAGCGCAGGACCTGGTCGAGGAAGGCGTCCGCGCTGCCGGGGAAGGCCGCACCCCGCAACGAGATCGTGGCCCCGCCGGTGGTGAGCTGGGCGGTCAGGCTCGCGGGCGACACGGACGCGGTGCCCGCGAGGATGCCGTCCTCCAGCTGCCACCCGACCGGGGGAACGGCGGTCGCGCCGTCGCCGAGGTCGAGGACGTCGCCGGGGCGGATCTCGTTGTGCCACGGCACGACGGCGTTGAGCGCGGGCAAGCCGTAGAGCAGGACCAGCGCGACGGCCAGCACGCCGAGGGCGGGGGCGAAGGTCCGCCGGTCCAGTCCGAGGAAACGGTGTTCGACGGGGACCCACCCCGGTGGTGCCGCCTGCGTCATGCCCCAGCCCCTCTCCTGCCGCGCCGGCACCACTGGACCACAGAAGTCCGTGCGCGGCAGGACGAGAGCTAGCCCGTGAAGCCGGAGAAGAGCAGGCTCGCGAGGCCGAGACCCACGAGCAGGTTGACCACCGTGGCGCTCGCGAACACCCCGATCGGCTTCCAGCCCGCCTCCCGCAGCGGCGCGACCCGGAACTCCAGTCCGATCGAGACGAACGCGAGGATCAGGAACAGCGTCCGCAGGTCGTTCACCGTCGTGATCGCCGACTTGTCCCCACCGGACTCCAGGAACACCGTCGCGATCACCGAGGCCGCCAGGAACCCGAGCACGAACTTGGGAAAGCGCTCCCACAACGCGCGCCCGCTGACCTTCGCCTCGCCGGTCCGCTCGACCTTCAGCGCGAAGTAGGCCGTCAGCGCGACCGCCACCACGCCGAGCAGCGCGTTCTGCGTCGTCTTCACGATCGTCGCGATCTGCAGCGCCTCCTCGCCGACCAGGGCGCCCGCCGCGCTCACCGCCGCGGTCGTGTCGATGTTGCCGCCGATCCACGCGCCCGCCACGGGTGCGGACAGCCCGAGCGCGTCCACGGCCAGCGGCAGCAGGAAGATCGAGGGCAGCGCGAAGATGATGACCATGCTCGCGGTGTACGCGAGCTGCTCCCGGCGCGCCTGCACGGCGCCCGCCGCCGCGATCGCCGCGCTCACGCCGCAGATCGACACCGCCGACGACAGCAACGCCCGCAGCTTCGAGTCGATGCCGAGCTTGCCGCCGAGCCACCAGGTGAACCCGAACACGATGGTGATCAGCAGGAACGCCTGGGCGATCGCCGGACCCGCCGCCTTGACGATGACCGCGAAGTTGATCGAGGCGCCCAGCAGCACCAGCCCGGTCTTGATGAAGAACTCGGTGCGGAACCCGGCGGCGAGGCGGTCCCGGAAACCGAGGCCGGTGAGGACCGCGTTTCCCAGCAGCCCCAGCAGGATCGCGTAGACGGGGTACTCGACGCTCTTCGCGATGCCGCCGAGCCAGGTGCCCTTGGTGAACACCGGCACGTTCTGCTCCAGGTACCGGGTCAGCGCGCCCAGCAGCACGACGACCGCGACCCCGCCGGCCGCCCACAGCAGTGAGGACCGTTGCCGCGTCTCGACCTCCGCCATCACGGCACCAGCCAGCCGGGGATGATCTGCGCCAGCACCAGGCCCAGCAGCACCAGCCCGACGACCGTCGCCGCCCAGTCCTCGTTCCACGCGGTCCGCCGCTCCCGGTCGACCTCGTTCTCCGTGCCCATGCCGCCCCCTGCTCCGCTCGGTGTGGCGGCAATGGTCGGAGCAGGAGGCGAGTGGCGGCAAGGGCGTCCACGGTGTGGAACGGCCGCTCAGCCGTTCGTCGAGTACGAGTGCGCGCCCGTGCCGGCGAGCTTGCCGCCGTCGACGATCAGGTACTCCTCGCGGATCGGCGTGCCCGCGAAGAACGACTCCAGGATCTCCCTGGTGCCGGCCGCGTACCGGGCCTGCGCCGAGAGCGAACTGCCCGAGATGTGCGGGGTCATGGCGTGGTGCGGCATGGTGCGCCACGGGTGGTCGGCCGGGGCCGGCTGCGGGAACCACACGTCGCCCGCGTACCCCGCGAGCTGCCCGCTCTCCAGCGCCCGCACCACGGCCTCGCGGTCGGCGATGCGGGCGCGGGCGGTGTTGACCAGGTACGCGCCGCGCTTCATGGTGGCGATCAGCTCGTCACCGAAGAGTCCCTCGGTCTCGGGGTGCAGCGGCGCGTTGATCGTCACGACGTCGCAGTGCGGCACCATGTCCGCCGTCGTCGGGTGGTAGGTGAGGTTCAGCTCCCGTTCGACGGTCTCGGGCAGGCGGTGCCGGTCGGTGTAGTGCAGGTGCACGTCGAACGGGGCCAGGCGGCGGAGCACGGCGAGTCCGATGCGGCCCGCCGCGACCGTGCCGACGTGCATGCCCTCGACGTCGTAGGACCGGGCCACGGCGTCGGCGACGTGCCAGCCGCCGTCACACACGACCTGGTGCGCGGGAACGAAGTCGCGCACCAGGTTGAGGATCGACATCACCACGTGCTCGGCGACGCTGATGCTGTTGCAGTACGTCACTTCCGCGACCGTCACGCCGTGCGCGATCGCGGCGTCCAGGTCGACGTGGTCCGAGCCGATGCCCGCGGTCAGCGCGAGCTTCAGCCGCGGCGCGCGGGCGATCCGTTCCGCGGTGAGGTAGGCGGGCCAGAAGGGTTGGGAGACAACGACATCGGCGTCCACGAGCTCGCGGTCGAACGTCGAGTCCGGACCCTCCTTGTCGGACGTGACGACGAGGGTGTGGCCCTGGTCCTCCAGGTAGCGGCGCAGGCCGAGCTCGCCGGACACGCTGCCGAGCAGGGCGCCGGGCGTGAAGTCGATCGCGGACGGCGTCGGCAGCGTCTGGCCACCCGGATAGCCGTCGAGGTGCGGCAGCCCGTCCCGCGCGTAGGTGTCCGGGTAGCCGTCGACCGGGTCGTCGTAGAGCACGCAGAGGATCTTCGCCATCGCCGTCTCCTCGTCGGAAGTCGTTGTGGTGCCTCGACTTTCCTCCCGGTTCGCGCGCGCTGTCCAAGCGAACGTCGCTATGGGCCCATAGCTCGCGGCTATCGTGCGGTCAGGCCGGGTAGACGTGCAGCTCGGTGGCCTTGACCGCCGCCCACAGCACATCTCCGGGCCGCAGCCGCAGGTCGGCGAGCGTGGCGGTGGTGATGTCCGCGAGCACGGCCGGTGTTCCGTCGAGGCGGACGCGGGTGGTGTGCGCGTGCTGCTCGATCGCGCCGACCTCGGCCTGCCAGACGTTGCGCGGGCTGCCGCCCGGCCGTGCGGCGTGCAGGCTCACGGCGTTGGGCGGGAACACCACGTGCACCGGGCCGTCGGCGGGCCGCGGGATCGTGAGCGTGCCGCCCCCGTCGAGGCGGACCTCGGTGCCGGAGGCGGTGCCGCGGTAGAAGTTCAGGCCCACGAGATTCGCGACGTAGTCGGTGCGCGGCCGCCTGGCCACCTCCGCCGGGGGTCCGGACTGGACCTCCCGGCCGTTCTCCAGGATCACCAGCCGGTCGGCGAGCACCATGGCGTCCACCGGGTCGTGCGTGACGAGCAGCGTGTGCCCGCCGAAGTCCGCGAGGTGCCGGCCCAGCTCCGCGCGGACCTGCAGGCGGGTGCCGGCGTCCAGCGCGGCGAGGGGTTCGTCGAGCAGCAGGAGGTCCGGGCCGGTGACGAGCGCGCGGGCCAGGGCGACCCGTTGCTGCTGCCCGCCCGACAACGACCGCGGCTTCGTCTGGGCGTGGCCGTCGAGACCGACGCGGTCGAGCCAGCGCGCCGCCTCCGCCCGTGCCTCGACCCGGCGCGTGCCGCGGGACCTGAGTCCGAACGCGACGTTCTCCAGAGCCGACATGTGCGCGAAGAGCAGGTAGTCCTGGAACACCACGCCGATGGGCCGCTTCTCGGCCGGCACGAAGGAGTCCGGACCGTCCCAGGTGGACTCCCCGGCGGTGATGTGCCCGGACGTCAGCGGGAGCAGGCCCGCGAGGGTGCGCAGGGCGGTGGACTTGCCCGCGCCGTTCGGGCCGAGCAGCGCGACGACCTCGCCCGGTGCGATCGCCAGGTGGAGGTCGAGGCTGAAGGTGCCGCGCGTGACGCGCAGCTGGGCGGTCAGGGTCACGACGGCCCGCTGATCCACCGGTCGCGCAGACCGGCCAGCACTCCGACGGACACCAGCAGCAGCACGACGCTCAGCACGATCGCCGCGTCCGGATCGGTCTCCAGGGCGAGGTAGACCGCGAGCGGCATGGTCGTGGTCTCGCCGGGGAAGTTGCCCGCGAACGTGATCGTGGCGCCGAACTCCCCCAGCGCCCGCGCCCAGCACAGCACCGTGCCCGCGACCACGCCGGGCAGCACCGACGGCAGCGTCACGCGCCGGAACGTCAGCCACTTCGAGGCACCGAGCGTGGCCGCTGCCTCCTCGTAGCGCGGGTCGGCCGCCCGCAGCGCGCCCTCCACCGAGATCACCAGGAACGGCATGGCCACGAACGCCTCCGCGACGACGACCCCGGCCGTGGTGAAGGGCAGCGAGATCCCGAACCACGCGTCGAGGTGCTCGCCGATCAGCCCGCGCCGGCCGAGCACGAGCAGCAGCGCGACACCGCCGACGACCGGGGGCAGCACCAGCGGCACGGTGACGAGCGCGCGCAGGAAGCCCCGTCCCGGCAGGCCGGACCGGGCGAGCAGCCACGCCAGCGGGATGCCGAGCACGAGGCACAGCACCGTCGCGAGCGAGGCGCAGAGCAGCGACAACCGCAGCGCCTCACCGACCTCGGCGCTGAGCAGCGTGGGCAGTGACGTCCACGGCGTCTTGACGAGCAGCCCGGCGAGCGGCACCAGCAGGAACGCCAGGCCGATCGCGGCGGGCAGGGCGAGGACGACCGGCAGCCGTCCCCGCACGCGGTGGCGGGTCACGGGCTGTCGAAGCCCGCCGCGCTCAGCACCGACCTGCCCTGGTCCGACAGCACGAAGGCGACGAAGGCCTTGGCGGCCGCGGCGTTGGGTGCCTTGGCGAGCGGGGCGATCGGGTAGTCGTTGACGGCCTGCGCCGCTTCGGCGAAGTCGATGCCCTCGATCTTGTCCCCCGCGGCCTTGACGTCGGTCTGGTAGACCAGCGCGCCGTCGACCTCTCCGAGCGAGACCTTCGTGAGCACGGCCTTGACGTCCTGCTCCAGCGTGTCGGGCGCGGGCGTGACCTTCGCGGCATCGAAGACCTTCTTCGCCGCCGCCCCGCACGGCACCTGCTCGGCGCACAACGCGATCTTCTTGCCGGCGTCGGCGAAGTCGGGCAGCCCGGCGATCTTGCCGGGGTTGCCCTTGGGCACCGCGATCGCGAGCTTGTTCCGCACGAACGTCGTCGGCGCGTCCGTGATCGCCTTGGTGTCGGTCACCTGCTTCATGTTGGCAGGTGCGGCGCTCGCGAACACGTCGGCGGGCGCGCCCTGGTTGAGCTGCTGCGCGAGCGCCGAGCTGCCGCCGAAGTTGAACCTGACCTTCGTGCCGGGGTGTGCGGCCTCGAAGTCCTTGCCGAGCTGGGTGAACGTCTCGGTCAGCGAGGCCGCCGCGAACACGGTCACGTCCCCGGTGACCTTCGCGTCCCCGGAGGCCGGTGCCGGTTCCCCGGAACCGCACCCCGCGAGCACCAGGGCGGCCGAGGCGACCACGAGCAGGCTGTTCGCGCTTCTGGACATGGTGCGGCCCTCCAGGACGGTTCGACGGCGGCGCGAATCCGCAGATCCGCTACCAGGTGATCCTAGTTGCCGTTTCTGCGGAGGGAAGGACCACCCTGAAGCGGCTTATGCGGATCGGTCTGGCGCCGTACCGTGGAGGGCGTGACGAACCCGCGTGCACCGCTCCCGGAGGACCAGGTCCTGGTCACCGGCGACATCGACGACGAGTGGGTGTTCCGCACGTCCCACCTCGACGCCCACGCCCGCGAGCCGGTCAACGTCCGCTACCGGACGACCCGCGTCCGCGAGGTCCACCAGGTGCGCGGCGTGCCGCTGCACGAGGTCCTCGCGCGCGTCCGGCTGCGCACGTCGGACGGCAGCAAGATGGACAGGCTGAGCTTCGTCGTCGTGGCGTCGTCCGCCGACGGGTACCGGGTGCTGCTGTCGTGGGCGGAGGTCGACCCGGAGTTCGGTGCCTGCTCGGCCCTGCTCGCCACCCGCTACAACGGCACGCGGCTGACCCTGCCCACGCTCGTCACCCCGCAGGACGGGCGCGCGAGCCGGTACGTCCGCAACGTGGCCCGGCTGGAGATCGCGCGGTTCGGCGAACCCTAGAGTGGCGCCATGGCGGACCTGCTGAGCATCGACGACGTCCGGGCCGCGGCCGAGGTCCTCGACGGACGGGTGCTGCGCACGCCCACGATCGCGTCGCCGGGACTGTCCGCGCTGCTGGGCGTGCCGACCACTGTGAAGCTGGAGTTGTTGCAGCGCAGCGGTTCCTTCAAGACGCGCGGCGCGTTCGCAAAGATCCTCTCACTCTCCGCCGAGGCCCGTGCGGCCGGCGTGGTGGGGGTGAGCGGCGGCAACCACGGCATCGCGCTGGCCGCCGCCGCGCAGGAGCTGGACGTGGCCGCGACCGTCGTGATGCCCTCGACCGCCCCGGCCCGTTCGGTCGAGCTGGCCCGCGCGTCCGGCGCGGACGTGCGGCTCACCGACGGCCTCGCGGCGGCGTTCGCGCTGCTCGCCGACCTGGTCGAGGCGGGCGCGACGCTCGTGCACCCCTACGACGACCCGGTCGTGGTCGCCGGGCAGGGCACGGCGGGCCTCGAGTTCGCGACCGACGCGCCGGACGTCACCGACGTGCTGGTGAGCATCGGCGGCGGAGGGTTCATCTCGGGCGTGGCGACGGCGTTCCGCGCCCTGGTGCCCAGCGTGCGGGTGTGGGGCGTGGAGGTCGAGGGCGCCGACGCGATGCACCGCGCGCTCGCCGCGGGTGGCCCGGTGGACATCACGCCGACGTCGATCGTCTCGACGCTCTCGGCGCCGCACGTGTCGCAGCTGACCTACGACCACGTGACCGCGCTGGTCGAGGACGTGCTGGTGGTGTCCGACGCGGACGCCGTGCGGGGCTCGGTCGCGCTGGCCGAGGCCCAGAAGGTGTGGGCGGAACCGGCCGCCGGGTGCCTCGTCGCCGCGGCGCCCGCCGTGCTGGAGCGGGTCGGGCCCGGCGCGCGGCTCGGCGTGCTGGTGTGCGGCGGGAACGTGACCTTCGCGGACATGGTCCGCTGGGCCTAGCCCAGCTCGTCGATCTCCCTCTGCACGCGGTCCGCGTCTTCGGTGCAACCCTGCTCCCGGTACAGCTCCACGGCCTCGCACCACGCCGCGCGCGCCTCGTCGGCCTGGCCCAGCGCGGCGCACGGGTGGCCGAGGTGGTCGAGGGTGGACGCGACCCAGCGGGTCATGCCGAGGGCGCGGCGCAGCGCCAGGGCCTCCCGGTAGTACCGGACGGCCTGCTCGTGGTGCCCGCTGTGGTGCTCGATCCAGCCCAGGCTGTCCAGGACGGCCGACTCCCCGTCGGGGTCGCGGTGCCGGCGGCTCAGCGCGAGGGCGGCCAGGCAGTGCTCGCGGGCGGTGTCGTGGTCGCCGAGGCAGGCGAGGAACCAGCCCGCGGTGTTGAGCGTGGCGGCCTCCCGTGCGGCCTGACCGAGGTCGCGGAAGAGCTTCAGAGCGTGGCGGGCGTGCTCGAGGGCCTGGCCGTACTCGCCTGCTGACTCCCACAGGCGGGTGAGGGCGTGGTGGGTGAGGGCCTGCTGAGTGCCGTCGTGGTGCTCCTCGGCCAGGACCAGCGCGCGGTTCAGCAGCGCCGCGGCCTGCTCCCGCCGCCCGAGCTCCACGTTCGCCATGCCGAGGTGGCGGTGCGCGATGACCTGGTCCGCGGCGCAGAGACGGTCGGCGGAGCCGACGACGACCTGCCACACGGCGAGGTCGTCGTGGCGGTGCGACCGCCACCAGTGGAACGTGTTCAGAGCCCAGGCGAGGTGCCAGGCGGTCCGCTGGCGGCCGTGGGCGGCGGCGCTGCGCTGGGCAGCGAGCAGGTGCGCGTGGTGGGTGTCGAGCCAGGCCAGGGCGGCCGGGACGTCCGCCGGCCGCACCCCGAACGCGGGAGGGGCCGGGCGCGCGGGGTCGCGGTGGGGGTCCAGCAGCAGGTCGGCGGCGCACGCGGAGTCGAGGTAGAAGTCCACCACCCGGTCCACTGCGGCGCGCACCTCCGGCCCGTCCGGCGCGGTGGTGGCGGCGTAGGCGCGGACCAGGTCGTGCATCCCGCAGCGGCCGCCCGCGGCGAGAGTGATCAGCGACGCCTCGGCCAGCGCGTGCAGCGCGGCGCGGACATCGCGGGTGGACAGTCCGGTGAGGACGGAGGCCGCGGTCAGGTCGACGTCGGGGCCGGGAGCGGAGCCGAGCAGTCCGAACACGCGGCGCTGCTCGCCGGTGAGGTGGCGCAGCGACCAGGACAGCACGGCGGGCAGGCTCGCGTTGGGGTCGTCAGCGCGCAGCGCCTCCACCCCGAGGTCGCGCAGCTCGGCCACCACGTCGCGCAGCAGGTCCGGGTGGGTGCTCACACGCGCGGCGACCAGACCGAGCGCGAGCGGGAACCCGCCGCACAGCGCGGTCAGCTCGGCGGCGGCCTGCGTGTCGTCGAGCACGTCCTGCAGGAGGGTGCGCGCCTCGGCGTCCGCGAGCACGCCGAGGCGCACCGGGCGCAGGCCGTGCCGCGTGATGAGCGCGGAGAGCCGGTTGCGGCTGGTGACCACGACCGTGCCCGCGTCACCGCCGGGCAGCAGGGGCACGACCTGGTCGGCGGTGGCGGCGTTGTCGAGCAGGACCAGCAGGCGCTTGCCGGCGGTGCGGGTGCGGTATAGCGCGGCACGCGCGTCCAACTCCTGGGGCTGGTGGTCGCGGTCGACCCCCAGGGCAGCGAGGAAGTCGGCCAGGACGTCGGCGGCTTGCTTCGGGTCGCCGGGGCCGAAGCCCCGCAGGTCGGCGAACAGCTGCCCGTCGGGGAACCGGTGCGCGTGGCGGTGAGCCCAGGCGAGCGCGAGCCAGGTCTTGCCGATGCCGCCGCTGCCGCTGATCGCGGCCGACCCGCCGAGCCCGCGGTCCAGTGCGGACAGTTCCGCGGCACGGCCGACGAACCGCCGCGGCGGCGCCGGGAGCTGACGGGGCACGGCCGGGTCGTCCGGTGTGGACGGTCCAGGGTCGGTGGCCAGGACTCGGCCGTGCACGTCCCGCGGCGCGGGACCGGGATCGGTGCCCAGGACCCGGCGGTGCACGTCCCGCAGGGCGGGGCCGGGGTCGGTGCCCAGCTCGTCCACCAGGCGTTCCCGCAGCCGCCGGTAGTGCTCCAGCGCGTCCGCGGTGCGTCCGGCCCGGTGCAGGGCGAGGAGGTACTGGCCCGCGATCCGTTCGTCCAGCGGGTGTTCGGCGACGCGGGCGGACAGGTCGGCCACGAGGTCCTCGCCGTGGCCGAGCCTCAGCACGGCGTCCGCGAGACCGGACTCGGCGTCCCGGCGCTCGCGGTGCAGCCGGGCCCGTTCGGCCTCGGCCCACTCACCGTCCACCCCGGTCAGCGCCTCCCCGTTCCACAGGTCCAGCGCGTCCGCCCACAGCTCGGCGGCCCGCCGGTCGTCCTCGGTGTGGGAACGGGAGCACAGCTCGCGGAACCGGTGCAGGTCGATCGCCGCCGGACGGATCTGCAACGAGTACCCGCCTGACCGTCGCACGACGGCACCGGCGACCAGGACCTTGCGCAACCGGGACACGTAGTTCACCAGGGTGTCCCTGGCGCGCAGCGGCGGGTGCTCGCCCCAGACCCGGTCGATCAGCCGGTCGACCGAGACCACCCGCCCAGCGTCCACGGCCAGCGCGGCCAGCACGCACCGCTGCCGGGCCGGTCCCAGGTCGACAACCGTGCCGTCCACGAGCGCGAGCACCGCGCCGAGCAGCCGCAGCTCCACGCCACCCACCTCCCCCGCGTGCAGACTTATCGCCCCTGAACTGCGGATTGTGGGATTTTGTCGCCGGTTCACCCGAACGGCCCCCGACGATCGCTCCCGTCGCCGCCCGGACCGCGGGTGGCGCGCCACAGGTGGAGAAGAGGGGCAGGATGACGAAGAGCAACGTTCTGACACGGCGACTGGCGGTGCTGGTGCTCGCGCTGGCCGCGGTGTTCGGCGCGGCCGCACCCGCGAGCGCCGCGCCGGCGTCCGAGGTCGCGCCGCTGCAGCTGCTCAGCTACATCAGCAACGAGACCGGCATCAGCATCGGCGTGTCCAAGGACAACGTGGCCGGCAACTACCAGGCGCTCCTGCCGGCCCACCGCCGCACGGACGGCTCACCGCTCTACTGGAGCCGGGCGCTGTCCTTCTACGTCGGCGCCGGCTCCTGCGTGCAGCTCTGGTATTACCAGGCGGGGAGCTGGAAGTTCTCGCGCACGTGGGCGGGTGCCCGCGAGGTCTTCGTCGGGCAGTCCATCGCGGGTGAGAGCGTCGCGCGGTGGGCGCTGCGCAGCCACCACGCCTGCTGATCCCGGTCACCCGCAGGCCTCCCCGGCACCCGGCCGGGGAGGCCGTCCTGGGGCACGAGCCGCGCGAGGCGGACGGCCATCGCGGTGTCGAGCGGGCGCCCCGCGTGAGCGACGAGCACCGGCCCCGCGTCGGCGTGATCCTGCGGCGCGAGCGCTAATTCGACGTCGAGCCCGGCTACGCCTTCCACGTGGGCAACGCGACCGGCTGGCGCGTGCTGGGCGACCAGTGGATCCCCGGCGAGGGCAGTGGCTGCTTTCCCTTGTCAGCAGCGAGAACTCGGCCGCACTGCTCGTGCTCGACGCCTCCGACGTGGCGGCGGGTCCCGTCGCGTCCGTGCGGCTGCCGAGGCGCGTTCCCTCTGGTTTTCACGGCGCGTGGATCGCCGACGAGGCAAGCTAGGACCGTGCGACACGACGATCCGCGAGCCCTGGCCGTCACCGCCGCGATCCGGACCGGCGACCTGACCGCGTTGCGGCGGCTGCTGGCCGAGGACCCCGGCCTCGCCACCGCGCGGATCGTCGACGAGCGCGGCGGCGGGCGGACCCTGCTGCACGTGCTCACCGACTGGCCGGCGCGGTTCCCGCGCGGCGCGGAAACCGTTGCGGCGCTTGCCATGGCGGGCGCCGACGTGAACGCCCGGTTCGAGGGCGCGCACGCGGAGACCCCGTTGCACTGGGCGGCCAGCGCCGACGACGTGGAGGTGCTCGACGCGCTCCTGGACGCCGGCGCGGACATCGACGCCGACGGAGCGGTGATCGGCGGTGGCACGGCCCTGGCCGACGCACGCGCGTTCGCGCAATGGCGTGCGGCGCACCGGCTTGTGGAGCGGGGAGCCTCGGTCACGCTGGTCGACGCCGCCACGCTCGGGTTGTCCGACCGGCTCGACGCGCTGCTCGACGGCGCCACCGAGGACGACGTGAACGCCGCGCTCTGGGGTGCGTGCCACGGCGGCCGGCGGGAGTGCGCGGAACGTCTGCTGGCGCGCGGAGCGGACCCCCGGTGGCTGCCTCCGTGGGAACCGGTCAGTGCTCGGGATGTCGCTCTGCGCAACGGTTTCACGGACCTCGCGGACTGGCTGCGCAACCGTTGAGCTGGTTTCCATAGAACAACGCTGGGTACTAATCGGACATGGAGACCAAGGCGGAGAACGAGTTACGACAGGTGCTGGACGAACTGTCCTATCCGGCCGACAAGGTGCGCATCGTGACGTGCGCCGAAGTGCACGACCTCGGCACCGACGTCCGCCGCCGGCTGCACGGCCTCCCGCACCGCCACTACTCCTCGCCGACCGAGGTGGTGGAGGCGCTGCCGGACGAACGGGGCTGAACCTCCCGTGTGCGGAGGGCCGACTCGGGGAACCCGCTGACTCGGCCCGTTCGTACCGACGTGGAGGTGCGGTTCCTTGCCCGACGACCAGCGTGGTCTCCCACTGCGACTGCCCCTGGCCGCGCTCGTCGCGCTGCCGGGCGCCTACCTGGGAGCCGCGGACTACCTCGGCCTGCCCCACCCCGAGGTCGCCGCGCCGCTGGCGGCCCTGGTGTTCGGCATCGCGATCATCGGCGCGGCGTTCGTGCTGGCCTGGGCCGCGGAGGCCGCCCAGGTGGACGTCAGCGCCGGGCTCGCCATCGCGGTCCTCGCGCTCGTGGCCGTGCTCCCCGAGTACGCGGTGGACCTGGTGTTCACGTTCCAGGCGGGCCAGGAGTTCGCCCAGCAGGGCACCTGCACCCCGCCACCCGGCCAGGCCGATCCGTGCTCGCTGGCGCTCGCCAACATGACCGGCGCCAACCGCGTGCTCGTGGGGTTCGGCTGGCCCCTGGTGGTGCTGGTCGGCGCGATCGCCGTCCGCCGCGCCCACCGCGAGAGCAAGTCCACCCACGAGGGCCGCATCGCCCTCGCCCCCGTCATGTCGGTCGAGGTCGTGTTCCTCGCCCTGGCCACCCTCTACTCGCTGAGCCTGCCGCTGCGCACGTCGCTGACGCTCGTCGACGCCGCCGTGTTCCTCGCGATCTTCCTCGCCTACGCCTGGCGCCTGTCGAAGGCACCGGTCGAGGAACCGAACCTGCTCGGCGTCTCCGAGTGGGTGGGCCGCAAAGAACGCACACCGCGCCGCTGGTGGGTGATCGGCATGTTCACCTTCGCGGGTCTCGTCATCCTCGCCACCGCCGAGCACTTCGCCCAGAACCTCGTCGACACCGGCGGCAGTCTCGGCGTGGACGAGTTCGTGCTCGTGCAGTGGGTCGCGCCGCTCGCGAGCGAGTCGCCCGAGCTCATCGTCGCCTGCCTCTACGCGGCCCGGCTGATGGCCTCGCACTCGCTCGGCACGCTGCTGTCGAGCAAGGTCAACCAGTGGACGCTGCTGGTCGGCACCATCCCGATCGTGTTCGCGCTGTCCAGCGGCGGCCTGCACGGCCTGCCGCTCGACGGCCACCAGCGGCTGGAGCTGCTGATCACGGCGGCGCAGTCGCTGTTCGCGGTGAGCATCCTCGCCGACCTCGGCCTGACGACGGTCGGCGCGGCCACGCTGTTCACGCTGTTCGCGGCGCAGTTCACGGCGAGCGTGACATTGCCGGACTCGGTGAACCGCGTGGTGATCCTGGTGCTGTCCGCGGTGTACGTGGTGCTGGCGGTCGGGCAGCTGGCGCGACGCCACCGGGTGGGGGCGCGGACGGCGCGGGACGGGATCGTAACGCCGTTCCCGGAGCTCGTGAAGAAGTCGTAGCGAGTGGCGCGGGGACCCGTCGTCCGGGTCCCCGCGCCGTCACGTCACTTCGTGGCGATCCTGTCGCCCGGCCTGATCAGGTCCGGGTTCGTCAGGAACCGCTCGTTCTTCGCCACCAGCGCCTGCCAGCCGCCCTCGATCCGCAGCTGCTCGGCGATGCTGCTGAGCGTGTCCCCCGACTTGACCTCGTAGTCGCCGTCCGGGTTGCTGGTCGACGGCGCGGCCACCGGCAGGGGCACCACCCGCGACGCGGCCTTGCGCCCGGCCGGCGCCTGCCCCGTGCGGACCGGGCGCGGTGCGACCGCAGCGCCACCGCCGCGCCGCCCGCACGCTCCCCACGCCCCGATGCCCTGGGTGCGCAGCACGTTCTCGGCGACGCGGATCTGCTCCTCGCGCGATGCCTGGTGGGCGTGACCGGAGCCGCCGTTGGCCTGCCAGGTCGACTGGCTGAACTGCAGCCCGCCGTAGTAGCCGTTGCCGGTGTTGGTGGACCAGTTGCTGCCGCTCTCGCACTGCGCGATCCGGTCCCAGTCGACCGGGGCGGAGGCGGAGGCGATCGTGCTTCCCGTTGTCACGAGGGCCGCCGCGGAGACGGCGATGAGCACGGCGCGACTGGTGGTGTTGCCACGGAGATGACGCATGTCCCTTTGGCACCTCGCTCCGCTCCCACCCGTGAGGGCGCCTGTCCGGCGAGGGCTTCGTCCATGGCGTGGACAGGGCGCGCCGCTGGACAGGTGAGCGCACGGCGTGCCCTGGTCTTGCGGCGGTCTCGCGACCGCTGGGCAGGACCGTAAGAACACGAAGCCGGTTCCGCTCGGCCGGACGCGGGCAAGATCACCCGATAGGTCACGATCTTGAACGCGGTGTGCCCCGAGCGGGTAGAACGAGGTTTGTGCACACGCGAGGAGGCCGACCGGGGCCGGGTCAGCCGGTGCAGTCCACCAGGGCGAACACCGTCTTGCCGCCCTCGTCGCGGGGACGGCAGCCCCACTCGCGGCACACGTTGTCGACCACCACGATCCCCCGGCCGCGGTGCTCGCCCAGGCGCGAGCGGCCGTACACCGGCTCCACCGCGGACTCGTCGTCGACCTCGACGAGCACGGCGCAGGGGTCGAGGTCCCAGCGGACCCTCAGGTGACCCGAGCTCGACGTGTGGTCGAGGACGTTCGAGACGAGCTCGGTCACCACGAGCTGCACGTCGTAGAGGTGGTCCTCGCCGAGGTCCGGCAGGGCGGCGGCGAGTTGCCGGCGCACCGAGGACATCGTCATGCCCGGCTGCACGGGCAGGTCGACCACGCGGGCGCTCACCCGAGCCGTCGCAGCACGAGCAGTGCGATGTCGTCCCGCTTGTCCTGGCCCAGCTCCGCGATCAGGCGGTCGGCCAGGTCGTCCATGTCCTCCGTGTGCGACACGGTGGCGCGCAGTGTCTCCATGCCCTCGTCCAGGTCCATGCCGGGTCGTTCGACCAGACCGTCGGTCGTCAGCAGCACGGTGGTCCCCGGCGGCAGCCGCAACGGTGTGGCCTCGGGGCGTTGCAGTCCGATGCCCAGCAACGGCCCGCGCACGTCGACGTAGTGCGCGCCGCTGTCGTCGACGACCAGGGGCGGTACGTGCCCGGCGTTCGCGACGGCCATGGTGCCTGCCTCCAGGTCGACCTGCAGCAGGCACATCGTGGTGAGGCCGCTGAACGGGTGGAAGCGCTGCAGCAGGGCGTCCACCCGGCGCAGGATCTCGGCGAGCGGGTGGCCCTCGACGGCGTAGGCGCGCAGGGTGTGCCGCACCTCCGCCATGACCGTCGCCGCTTCGATCGAGTGGCCGCACACGTCGCCGATGGCGATCAGCAGCTGCCCGTCGAGCTCGGTCACGTCGTAGAAGTCCCCGCCGATCTCGGCGTTGCTCGACGCCGGCACGTACCGGGCGGTCATCGGCAGCTCGGGGCGCCGCGGCAGCGTGCGCGGCAGGAGGCTGCGCTGCAGCGTGAGCGCGAGCGAGTGCTCCTCGGCGAACGTGTGCAGGCCCTCGGCGGCGAGCGCGGCCGCCTGGGCGAGCTGGCGCAGCAGGTTCCGGTCGTCGTCGCCCGCCGCGGACCGCGACCCGACGACGATGCCGATCGGCGGGCGGCGGAGCTTCGTGCGGGCGAGTACCGCGACCGCGGCGGGGTCCCACGGCAGCGCGCCGGCCTCGACCACGGTCACGCCGATGCCCGGCGTGAGCGACGACATCCACCGCTCCACGTCGGCCGGGTCCGGGGCGAGCCGGGGGTCGGCGCCGGTCGTCACGACGCGCACGGCACCGGACGGGGCGGTCAGCACGGCCGTCGCGTCCGTGTCGAGCACCTCGGCGGCACCGATCGAGGCGGCCTGCGCCAGCGCGTCGAACGTGGTGGCGGCGTTGATCGCGAGCGTGGCCGTGGTGAGGCGGGTCAGCCGGGCGGCGAGGTGCTCGGCGAGGGCGCGGGCGCGGTGGTAGCGCAGCGCCGCCTCGACGTTCGCGAGCAGCTCGCCGGGGTCGACGGGTTCGGCGAGGTAGGCGTCGGCTCCCCTGGTGAGCCCGACGACCTTGTCCTCGGGCTCGATGTAGGTCGCGGACAGCATCACGACCGGGATCGAGCTGGTGCGGGGATCGGCCTTGATCCGCTCCGTGACGTCGTAGCCGCTCATGTCCGGCAGGTGCACGTCGAGCAGGACCAGGTCGAACGAGTCCGCCTCCAGCGCGACGAGCGCCTCCGCGGCCGTCGTGGCCTCGACCACCGTGTGCCCGCTGCGGCGCAGCCAGCTGCACGCGATGAACCGGCTCGCCTCCAGGTCGTCGACCACGAGGACCCTGGCCGGTCCGCCTCCCATGGCTGTCGGGTTCATCGGCTGTCCGTTCTGCGTGCCGTGAGCTGGGCGTCCCTGACCGCGCGGCCCACGGACTCCGGGGAGATCCGCGCCTCGTGCAGCATCGCGGCGCCGAGGCCGTGGACGCTGCGAGCGAGACCTCCCGGGTCGTCACCGCACACGATGACCACTGGTACCCCGGCGAGATCCGGATCAAGCCTCAGCACCGACAGCACGGCGCTGCCGCTCATCAGCGGTGCGTCGGCGCTGACCAGGACCAGGTCCGGGCGTCGTTCCTTCGCGAGGTTCAGCGCGCTGCGGCCGTCCTCCGCCTCGACGACGTCCGCGGCGAGGCCCGCCAGTGCCTCGCGCAGCCGGGCACGGCACTTCTCGTCGCCGTCCGCGACCAGCGCGCACATGACGGGCGCGGGCTGGGCGAACTCGTCCTTGGCGGTGGGCAGGGTCAGCACGACCTCCGTGCCGACGCCGGGGGTGCTGCTCAGGCACAGGCTCCCGCCGAGGATCTCGGCGAGCTTGCGCGCGTAGGACAGGCCGAGGCCGGTGCCGCTCGCACCGACCTGCAGCGCGCTGGGCACCTGGTAGAACTCCTCGAACACCCGGTCCTGCTCCTCGGGCGGGATGCCGATGCCGGTGTCGGTCACGACGAACCGGACCTCGTCGGGGCCGGGACCGAGCTCGGCGGTGAAGCGGATCTCGCCGCGCTTGGTGAACTTCACGGCGTTGGACAGGACGTTGCGCAGGATCCGCACGAGCATCGTCTCGTCGGTGACCAGCGGCCGCAGCGCGGGCAGTTCCTCGACGACGAGCTGCACCTCGCCGGAGCGCAGCATGGGCCGCACCGCCGACCGCAGCTGTGCGATCACGTGGTCGAGCGCCACCGGCGCGGTGCGCGGCTTCAGGCTGCCGGACTCGGCCTTCGCGGTGTCGAGCAGCTCGTTGACCAGCGCCAGCAGCGTCGCGGCGGACTCGTTGATCAGGTCGACGTGGTGGCGCTGGTCGTCGGTCATCGGGTCGCCGCCCGGCCCGGCGAGCAGGCGGGTCAGGCCGACCACCGAGTTGATCGGCGCGCGCAGCTCGTGGCTGATGTTGGACCAGAACCGGATGCGCGCGGCGGCCGCGTCGCGCAGCTCGGCGGACTTCGCGTCCAGCTCGGCGTAGAGGGCGACCACGCCCTGGTTCGTCTGCTCCAGCTCGTCGGACAGCTCCTGGTAGAGCGCGACGACGCCGCGGTTGGTCTCCTCCAGCTCGTCGTTGAGGCGCTCGAGCTCCGCGCTCTTGGCCTCCAGGTTCTCGAGCGTCTCCAGGAGCTCCTGGTTCTGGGCGCGCAGCTCGTCGAGCGCGCTGGCGCCGGTGCTCTCCCGCAGGTCGCGGAGCAGGTCCTCGTCGAGCACGACCGCCTGCGGCACCGTCTTCACGAGTGTGACACCGGTGGCGGTGAGGACCAGATCTGTCATCAGCCGGCGCGCGGTGTCCCAGCCGGGGCCAGCCGGGGTGACCGGCGTCTGCCAGGACAGTTCGACGAGCAGGGCGGGATCGGGGCCGCGCCGCAGCCGGAAGACCGCGGTGGTGGCCACCTCCTCGCGCACCAGCTCCCGGCCGATGTCGCTCAGCGCGGTCGCGACCCGGATCTGGTTCTGCCCGTCGAGACCGGCCGCGGCGGCGACCTGGCGGCCGCGCTGGCGGAGCAGGAACACGTCCCGCTCGTCGCCGATCACGAGCCGCAGCAGGTCGGTGGTGCTCATGCCGGTCTGGCCACGAGCACGCAGGCGTCGTCGTTGCGCACGCCCGCTTCCCGGATCAGGGTCGCGGCGATCAGCACCGGTGGGTCGTTGACCAGGTCGCTGCCGTGGTCGAGGCCCCAGCGTTCGGTGAGGCCGTCGGAGTGCAGGACCACGACCGCGCCGTCGGGCAACGCGTAGTCGAACGTGCGGATCGTGCGCGCCTGGTGGCCCGCGACGCCGGGCACCGAGATCATGCCCTGCTTGCGGCCCTCCCCCAGCACCGCCGCGGCGATGTTGCCGAGCCCGCAGAAGCGCACCGAGCGGGCGACGAGGTCGATGTCCGCGACCGCCACCGCGCCACCCCTGGTGCCGCGCAACGACTTGTGCAGCAACGCGACCATCTGGTCGGGCGGCAGGAACGGCTGCGCGCGGAACAGCCGGACGGCGGCGTCGGACGCGGCCGCCGCGAGCGGTCCGTGGCCGGACCCGTCGCACATCATCAGCGTCATCCGGTCCGTGCCGCGGGCGACCGCGTAGGCGTCGCCGCACAGCTCCTCGCCGTTGATGGGCCTCGTCACGCCGGCCGCCCGTTCCTCGCCCCACTCGGGCGCCCAGGCCGGGCCGGGGGCGAACCGCGCGACCAGCACCGTGCCCAGCCCGACCCGCGAGCTCATGGCGCACGACGTCGCGAGCCGCGCCACTGCACCGAGCCCGACGCCGAGCGTGCCGGTGGTGGACTGGCCGTCCTCCCAGGCGAGCGGGACGTCGGCGATGCCGGGACCACGGTCGACCGCGACGACCTCGACGGCCGCGTCCCGTTCGCCGCGCACCGACCGGATCAGCACCACGCCCTGGCGGGCGTGCTTGTGCAGGTTCGTGCCGATCTCGGTGGCGGCGAGACCGACCTCGGCCGTGCGGGTCGCGTCGAACCCCAGCCGCTCGGCCAGCGCCGCGGCGGTGCGCCGGATCCGGCCGACCTGGGCGGTCTCCTCGACCGGCAGCCAGGCCTCGTCCCGCACCAGCGGCAGGCACTCCGCCGTGGTCACCTCTTCCACTTGACCACCGTCACGACCGTGCCGCGGCCGACCTCGGTGTCGAGGTCGAACTGGTCCACCAGGCGGCGCGCGCCGCTCAGGCCGAGACCGAGCCCGCTGCCGCTGCTCCAGCCGTCGGCGAGGGCGAGCGTCAGGTCGGGGATGCCGGGACCGTCGTCGTGGAAGGAGGCGCGCACGCCCGCCCGGCGGCCGTCGCTGACCTCCTCGACGCGGGCGAAACCGCCACCTCCGTAGATGAGGGTGTTGCGTGCGAGCTCGCTCGCGGCGGTGACGAGCTTCGTCTGGTCCACCAGCGAGAGCTTCGTCTGCTGTGCGTACGTGCGCACCAGCTGGCGCACTCTGACGACGTCGTCGTCGCCGCCGATGGGGAGCTCCTCCGGCCCCTCGGACCGGCCGGGCATCAGGACTCCCGCCCGCGACCGAGCTGCCCGAGGATCTTCATGCCGCGTTCGAGGTCGAGCGCCGTGCGCACCCCGCCCAGCGTGAGACCCAGTTCCACCAGGGTGATCGCGACGGCCGGCCGCATGCCGACCACCACGGTGTCCGCGTCGAACAGACGGGAGATCGACGCGATCGTGGCGAACATCCGCCCGATGAACGAGTCGACGATCTCGACGGCCGAGATGTCGATGACGACCCCGTGCGCGCCGGTGGAGCTGATCTTCTCCGCCAGGTCCTCCTGCAGCGCGAGCACGCTCTGGTCCTGCAGGTCGATCTGGATGGAGACGAGCAGCACCCCACCGATCTTCAGAATCGGGACGCGTTCCATCAGACGGTCTCGCGGCGCACGACGTCGACGCCTTCCTTGCGCAGCGCGTGCCGCAGGGCGTCGGCGAGCGAGGCCTTGGTGACGATGTCGCCGAACTCGATGCCCAGCGCCACGATCGTCTGCGCGATCTGCGGCCGGATGCCGGACACGATGCACTCCGCGCCCATCAGCCGCGCCGCGACCACGGTCTTGAGCAGGTGCTGCGCGACCTGGGTGTCCACCGCGAACACACCGGTGATGTCAATGATCGCGTGCTCCGACCCGGTCTCCACCAGGGCCTCGAGCAGCTTCTCCATCACCACCTGGGTGCGGGCGGAGTCGAGGGTGCCGACCAGCGGCACGGCCAGCACGCCCTCCCAGACCTTCACGACCGGCGTGGTCAGTTCGAGGAGCTGCTCGGACTGCTCGCGGATGATCTCCTCGCGGGCCTGCGCGTACGACTCGAACGTCAGCAGGCCGAGCGCGTCCAGCAGGCCGGAGAAGGCCATGAGCTGCCGGAACATCAGCGGGTCGTCGCTGTTCTCGGTCAGGTCGAACACCACGCGCTTGAGGGCGAACACGCTCGAGGCGGTCTCGGACGGGGTGAAGCCCGCCCGCACCCGGCCGCGCGAGTACTCCTCCAGCAGCGCCCGCAGGTCGGCGAACTCCGGCCCGGCGATGCTCTTGCCGTCGTTGCCGACGAGCGGCAGCAGAGCGGCGAAGAGCTCCTTGAAGTCGCCCTCGAGCTCCTTCTTGGTCGACCGCCCGCGCAGCAGTGCCGCGACGGTGTCCACCCACGTGCCGATCAGGGTGTCCGCGTCGGCGCGCAACAGGTCGGTCAGGTTCTGGGCGCGCTGGGCGTCCGCGGTCACTCGCGTCTCCTCAAAGCAGTCGAAAAGGCCGGAATGACCGAGCGGTCATCGCCACCGTGCGGCAGGAACTCCTCTGCGCCGACTGCTTGACGTCCGTGCCTGCTGCGCGCAGCCTACATGCGGAGATCGCCGGTCTCAGGCGCCGGTCGGCGGATCGAGTTCGCCCCGCCGGGCCACGAGCGTCGACGCCACCTCGACCAGTTTCACGTTGAGGTGCTGCGAGGTCTCGCGCAGGAGGGTGAACGCCTCGTCCGCGCCGATGCCCTGGCGGTTCATCAGGATTCCCTTGGCCTGCCCGATGATGTCGCGGGAGTCGATCGCGCGGCGCATCTGCGCGGTGTGCAGCGACGCGAGCTCGGTGGCCCGCACGTGGGCGAGCGCGAGCGCCGCGTGGGTGGCCAGCAGCAACGCGACGTGCCGGTCGGTGTCGCTCAGCCCGTCGCTGTGCTTGGTGAACACGTTGAGCGCGCCGTCGACGGCCTCGTTCGGCGACGGCAGCTGGGTGGCGAGCGCGCCCGTGAGACCGTTCGCGACGGCGGTCGCGGCGAACTCCGGCCACCTCTCCTCGGTCACGAGGTCGGCGCTGATCGCGTAGCCCGGCCCGTCCGGGTCGGCGGCGTCGACGCACGGACCGCGGCTGCTGCGGTACTGCACCTGGTCCAGCTCGGTGGCGACCTCGTCGGTCTCGGCCGGGGTCGTGAACGTGCCGTCCGGGGCACGCAGGGTCACGCTCACCACCTCGGCAGGCTCGATCAGGTGCCGGGCGGCAGTGCTGATCTGCTGCAGCGCCTCGGCGACCGTGGTGGCGGAGAGCAGCGACCGGGTCAGCGCCTCGAACCGCGGCACGAGCTCCTCGACGCGGCGGTCGGCGTCCGTGCCGAGCAGGACCTCGTCCAGGGTGGCGAAGCGCGCCAGGACGCCGGCGGGGTCGGCGGCGGCCAGTGCCCGGTGCACCGCGCCGCCGGGCTCGGCCAGTGCGACGTGCCGGGTGGGGCCTGGGGCGGCGGCGAGCGCGATCAGGGGTGCGGCGGCGTCGGGGGTGAGGGCGGTGACGCGGCGCAGGTCGAACACGACCAGGCCGGCTGGGGTGGCGGTGCCGGAGTGGGCCGTCGGTGGCGGGGCGTTGGTTGACGGCGCAGCGGGCGGCGGCGCGGCCGAGGTGTTGGGGGTGGCTGGGGTGGCTGGGACTGTTGGC
Source organism: Lentzea sp. NPDC003310 (assembly GCF_040610935.1). NCBI lineage: Bacteria > Bacillati > Actinomycetota > Actinomycetes > Pseudonocardiales > Pseudonocardiaceae > Lentzea > Lentzea sp. NPDC003310. The sequence continues at coordinate 55,852 of NZ_JBEXNC010000015.1, read as the reverse complement.
TTGACCGTGGCTGGCGGCGCGGCCGGGGTCGCGGCAGTGGCCGGAGTCGCGGTGGCTGGCTGCGCGAACGGGGTGGCCGGGGACGGGGTGGCCGGGGACGGCGTAGCAACGGCTGGCAGCGTGCCCAGGGCAGACGGCGCCGTCACGGCCACCTCCGCTGGCCTCAGCCCAGCGGCCCGCTCCACCAGCGCCTCCACGTCGAGCGCGCCCGCCGGCGGCGTCAGCACGACGGCCGGTTCCGTGGTCCTCGTGTGCAGGTCCACGTCAGCCCGCGTCCTCGGCCGTGCCGGTGAACGTGTAGGTCTTCCCGACGCGGACCCGCGGCAGGCGGCGGCGAGCGGCGGCGAGCGCGTCCTTCGCCCGCGTGTGCTCCTTCTCCCGGCGCAGGAGTTCCTCCCTGGCCGCGTGCCACTCCGGTGCGGGCACGACAGGTGGGGTCTGCACGGATCGCTCCTTCCCGTCGATCCCTGTCCGTACCCGGCGCGGGCCTCCCGGCAAACGCGCGCCGGTCAGCGGGTGGGGACCTGGCCCGGCTCGCGGCGCAGGTCGGCGAGACCGCCGCGGACGTCGTCCGTCGCGATCCGCTCGGCGGTGGCCTGGTCGCCCGCGCGCAGGGCCCGCACGAGGGCGCGGTGGGAGGTGTAGCGGTCGAGGCCGAACTGGTGGTTCGCGAGGACCCGTTCCAGCGTGCGGGCACGGCGCTCGGCCCTGGTGAACACCCTGGTCTGGTCGAGGAGCCTCGCCAGCACGGCGTTGCCCGCGCAGGCGGCGACGGCGTCGTTGAAGCGCTGCATGGTGTCGAGCAGGACGGTGAGGTGCTTCTCGACCGGACGGTCCTCGGCGGCGCGTTGCTTGATCACGATCAGCAGGTCGTCGGCCTCGTCGAGGAGGGCGTCGAGCGCGTCGAGCTGGGCCGGGCTCGCGCGGCGGGCGGCGAAGCGGGCGATGAGGCCGCGCAGCGCGATCTCGACCTCGGCCAGGTCCTCGGCGGCGGACGCGCCCAGGTCCGCGACGACGACCGTGCGCGGGCCGGTCCGGTCGATCAGGCCGTCCTGCTCCAGGCGGCGGATGGCCTCGCGCACCGGGGTCGGGCTCATCGACAGCCGCTCGGCCAGCCCGCGTTCGGTGACCTTCTCGCCGGGGGCCAGCTCACCCGCGGTGATCGCGTCCTGGACCGAGCGGTAGGCGCGGTCGGCCAGCGTCTCGCGGGGATCTTCGTCAGCCGTCACGGGCACGGATACTACGTCAACCGCCTAAGCTATTGCTTGACTCTTTTGCTATAGCATCCTAGTTTGAGGCCGCCGACGCAGTCCAAGCCAACGGAGGCTTCCGTGACATCTCTCGCCGCACCGGCGGAACGGCGGCTCGCCCGGCGCATCACGTTCTTCGTGGCGCTGGCGGTGTTCGCCCAGGAGGCGACGTGGGACTTCTACGACGCCCAGGTGCCGCCGCTGCTGCGCGAGCACATCACCAGCACCGCGATCGTCGGCCTGCTCATGGGCACGGACAACCTGCTCGGCATCTTCGTGCAGCCCTGGATCGCCAACCGCTCGGACAACACCCGCACGCGCTGGGGCCGGCGCATCCCCTACCTCGCCGTGGGCATGCCGCTCGCGGCCGTGCTCTTCACGCTGATCCCGCTCGCCACGACGTTGCCGGCGCTGATCGCGACGATCTTCGTGTACTCGTTGGTGGGCAACAGCTTCAAGCCGATCGCGCAGGCGCTGCTGCCCGACTTCATCGAGCCCGAACGGCGCGGCAGGGCCAACGCGGTGGTCAAGATCGCGTCCGGCCTCACCGTGATCGTGTCCGCGGTCATCAGCGCACTGCTCGTCGACGACCACCCGAAGCTCGCCTTCACCGTCCCGGCCGCGCTCATGCTGGTGTGCACGGCGGTGCTCGTCTCGCGGGTGCGGGACAACACCTCGCGCGGCTACCGGCTCGCCGTCGGCGAGGACGGTGCCGACGAACCGGACGTGCGGCTGCGCGACGTCGCCAAGGACATCCTGCGCGACCCGAACCGCAGCAGGCTCCTCGTCGTGGTGGCGGTGCTGCTGTTCGCCTCCGCCTGGTTCTCCTCCCGCGCGCTGTTCACGCCGTACGGCATGGAGGCGCTCGGCCTGTCGCGCGGCACGGCCGGGTCGCTGACCTTCCCCAGCGGCGTCGCTTTCCTGCTCGCCGCCTACCCCGCGGCCCTGCTCGCCGAACGGATCGGGCGCATCCGCACGATGACCATCGGCATGGCGGTGTTCGGCGCCGCGCTGGCCCTCGGCACCCTCGTGCCGACCCCCGCCGCCACCGTGGTCGCCTTCTGCGTCGCCGCCGCCGGCGCGTCCGGGTTCCTGATCAACGCCGCGGTCGTGCTGTGGAACCTGGCGCCGTCGGCCCGCGTGATCGGCGTGTACACCGGCCTCTACACGGTGAGCTGGGCGGCGGGCGGTTTCGTCGGGCCCGGGATCGTCGGCGCGATGGTCGACGTCACCGGGTGGCGCTTCATGCTCCTCGACATCGCGCTGCTCGCGGCGATCGCCACCGCCGTCGTCGTCCGCGTCTCCGTGCTCGGCCGCCGTCACGCGGCTTCGCTGTGAAGAACCCCGAAAGGACATCCATGGAAGCCGTTCGCGTCCTGTCGCCGACGGGCATGCTCGGCGCCGGTTTCGCGCAGTCCACAGTGGACCGCGGGCTCGCACTCGGCGCCGACGTCATCTCCGTCGACGCCGGCTCGACCGACTCCGGCCCGCACTACCTGGGCTCGGGCACCGCCAAGACGACCGCCGCCGCTGTCGCCCGCGACCTGCGGATCCTGCTGCGCGCCTCGGCGCAGGCGAAGATCCCGCTGATCGTCGGGTCGTGCGGCACCAGCGGCACGGACTCGGGCGTCGACTGGATCGCGGGCATCGTCGAGGAGGTCCTGCGCGAGGAAGAACTCGACCTCGCCGTGGCGACGATCTACAGCGAGCAGGACGCGGGCTTCCTGAACCAACGCCTGCGCGACGGCGCGGTCCACCCGCTCGCCCCGGCCGGCGGGCTGGACGAGGCCACTGTGGACAGTTGCACGCACGTCGTCGGGATGATGGGCCACGAACCGATCGAGGAGGCCCTGCGCGGCGGCGCGGACGTCGTGCTCGCGGGCCGGGCCACCGACACGGCCGTCGCGGCCGCGTTCCCGTTGATGATGGGCCTGCCCGCCGGCCCGTCGTGGCACGCGGCGAAGATCGTCGAGTGCGGCGGCCAGTGCACGACCAACCCGCGCACCGGCGGCGTGCTCGCCACGATCGACCACACCGGCTTCACCATCGAACCGCTCGACCCCGAGGCCGCCTGCACCCCGATCTCCGTGGCGGCGCACATGCTCTACGAGACGGTGAACCCGTTCCGGATGCGCGAACCCGCGGGCGAGCTGGACGTGGAGCACGCCACCTACACGGCGCTCGACGACCGCCGCGTCCGCGTCGAGGGCTCCCGGTTCCACCCGGCGGAGCAGCACACGGTCAAGCTCGAAGGCGCCCGGATCGCGGGCTACGAGACGATGTCGTTCACCGCGATCCGCGACGAGCACATCCTCGCGAACATCGAGGCGTGGACCAGCCTGTTCGTCGAGGTCTTCACCTCGCGCGTGACGCAGACCCTCGGCCTGGACGGCACCGAGTACGCGTTCGACCTGCGGCGCTACGGCTACGACGCCGTGCTCGGCACCCTCGACCCCGCCACCCGCCCGCCGCGCGAGATCGGGGTGATGCTGCTCGTCCGGGCCGCCACCCAGGAGCTCGCGACCGCCGTGGCCAAGGTCGCCAACCCGCTGATGCTGCACCTGCCGACCCCCGACATGGACTACCTGCCGAGCCTCGCGTTCGCGACCTCCCCCGCCGAGACCGAGCGCGGCGCGGTCTACGAGTTCGTGCTCCACCACGTCGTCGACACCCGCACGCCCCTCGAGATGTTCCGCATCGAGCACCGGAAGGCCCCGACCCATGACTGAGCCGCAGCCGACGTTCGGCGACCTCTCGCTGGAGGTCCGGTCCAAGAACGCCGGGCCGTTCTGGGTGACGATGGAGCTGTTCCTGCGCGACGAGGCGAGCTACGTGAAGGCCGTGGTCCTCGACGAGGGCACCATCGCGGGACTCTACGGCGTGCGGGCCGAGGACGTGCAGATCTTCCGGATCCCCTCGCTGAACGTCGTGAAGATCTCGTTCCCCCGGCCCGTCACCCAGGCCGGGCTGTTCGACCGGGACGTCCACGCGGGCCAGCACCACGTCCCGCTCGCCGCGCTGGTGGTGCCTGGCTGACCTCCAGGTCGTCCAGCCACCGCAGGTCGCGTCACAGTTCCAGCGTGACGTCGGTCAGCGGGGAGCTGGTGCAGGTGAGGACCTGACCGTCGGTGGTGCGCGGCGAGACCTCGCCCGCGAGCAGCTTCACGACGCACTCGCGGCAGCTGCCGACCGTGCAGGAGTACGGCAGCGGCAGTCCGGCGTTCAGCCCGGCGTCGAGCAGCGTCTGGCCCGGCTCGACCACCGCCGTGCCGACGCCCTCGACGACCATCCGTTGCGGCGTCGTGGACCCCGCCGCCACCGACGCGCTCGCGTAGCTCTCGACGTGCACGTGCGCGGCCGGGACCCGCAGCTCGTCCAGCGCCTGCCGGGCGACGTCCATGAGCGGCTGCGGACCGCAGACGAGGAACCGCGCGGTGGAGGCGAGGCCGAGCCCGGTGACCCACTTCGCGATCCCGGCGGCGTCGAGCCGTCCGTCGCGGGAGGTCAGCACGTGCGTGACGGTGAACCGGCCGGGGTGCTGCCGGGCCAGGTCCGCGAGCGCGGCGGCGAAGATCACGTCCTGTTCGGTGCGGTTGCTGCAGAGCAACGCGACGCGCTCCCCCGGCCGCGCGAGCAGCGTGCGGACGATGCTCATCATCGGCGTCACACCGCTGCCCGCCGCGATCAGCGCCACCTCGTGTCCGGGCTCCGGGTGGAACGTGCCGGACGGGCCGCGCACGAACAGCCGGTCGCCGGCGGCGAGCGTCCGGACGTGCCGGGAGAACAGGCCGACCTGCTTGACCGTGACCTCGAGCCGGCGTCCCGGCGCCGACGACGCCGAGTAGGGCCGGCGCACCCGGACGCCGTCCACGTCGGCGACCAGCGTGAAGAACTGGCCGGGCCGGAAGTCGAACGGCCGGTCGTCCTCCAGCACGAGCGTCACGGCGTCCGGCGTCTCCGGCCGCACCTCGACGACGCGGACCTCCCGCAGCGGGTCCTCCGCGACGGCGAGCGGTGCGCGCCCGGCGACGTCGTAGCCCTCCTTGCGCAGTCCCGACCGGTACGCGAGGTCCATCACCGCGCGCAGCCACCGCGAGGGGATCCGGCTCGCGAGCCGGAGCAGGAACCCGCTCCGGCCGGAGTTGGCCGCCAGGTGACGGCTCGCGAGCGCCATCAGGTCGGGCACGTCGGTGGGGACCGAAGTCCACAGCCGGGCTCGTGCCACCGCGTCGCTCACGGCCAGCTCGGCGGCCTCGACGTCGACCAGCAGCGCGGCGTGCGGCGGCTGCCCGCGCAGTGCGAGCGGTGCCAGCAGCGCGGGGTCCACGGTGATCGCTCCCCTGCCGCGCACCCGCAGCACCCCCGTGCGGCCCGGCACGAGCGCGGCGAACGACAGCCGGTCGTCCTCCAGCAGGTTGTGCAGCGTGTCGGCCCGCCGGTTGCCGCGCCGGTCGGCGATCAGGAGCGTGCGGCCGTCCAGGACGCGCGCGACCGGACCCTGCTCCCCGCGGGGACTGGTGTCCGCACCCCCTCGCGAGTCCCAGGTGGACAGAGCCAGGAACGGCGCCGCCGCCAGGAAGTCCGCGATGCCGGGAGCGCCGAGCGGTCCGCCGCCGACGTCGGTGACCGGCGGCGGGACGGTGACCTGCTGCCACAGGCCGGACCGCAGCACTGCCTGCGCGCAGTGGACGTAGACCTGCTCCACCTCGAACCCGCCGCGCCGCACGGCCCCGTTGACCCGCAACGTCTCCCCGACGCCCGGCAGCAGGAAGAGCAGCGACGCCGGTCCGTCGGCCGCGTCCCCCAGGTCGAAGGAGATCCGCTTCGGCGAACGCACCCGCGCGAAACCCCTGGCACCACCGACGAACGTCGTGCGGCCCGTCCCGTCCGCACCCCGGTACCCGAACGCGGCGATCGGGCTCCGCGCGAGCAGGTCCACGCACCCCTCGTCCAGCGCAGCGAGCTCCTTGAGCATGATCATCGCCGCCGGACGTCCGACGACGGCCTCGACGTCCGCGACCGTGCTCAGCCGTGCTGAAGGATTGTTTTCCCAGCTCATGGCACTATTATGAGCTTTTGCTCAGCTTCTGGATACTCGCTTTTGGACGGCCTCAATGCCTTCAGCCAGCCGTGACGTCGACCCACGTCGCAAGCCCCGCCAGGTGCGCGCGGAGCTCACCCGCGACCGCATCCTCACCGCCGCTGCTCACGTTTTCTCCGAGCACGGCTACGCCGCGGGCACCACGAACCGCATCGCCGAGCAGGCCCGCGTGTCGATCGGCTCGCTGTACCAGTACTTCCCGAACAAGGACGCGATCCTGGCCGAGCTGATGGTCCGCCACATCGACCGCGGCGCCCGGACCGACCTCGACCGGCTCGACCTCGCGCCGGGCACGCTCGAGTCCGTGGTGCGCGTGCTCGTGCGCGACGCGATCGACAACCACCGCGACGACCCGCGACTGCTCCGGATCATGATCGAGGAGGGCCAGCTCTCCGCCGAGCTGCGCGACACGATCACGCGGCACGGCGCGCAGCGCGTCGCCCAGGTCCGCGCCGTGTTCGCCCGGCACCCCGACGTGCACGTGCGGGACCTGGACACCGCGGTCGACCTGGTCGTGTTCACCGTCGAGCTGAACACCCACCGGCTGGCCGCGTTCAAGCAGGAGATCGCGACCTCGACGTTCGAGCACGAGCTCGTGGACATGGTGACCCGCTACCTGGGTGGTCCGCGCGGCTAGCGGGTCCTGCGCGCCCGACCGTCCACAGTGCACTGCCTCACCAGGCGGTTTGCCGCGCGACCTCCCGGGTACCTGGCTGTTCTCCGGCACGTTCGACGGAAGGCGGATGGTGGATCCTGGACCGCTGCTGTACGCCGGCGCGGGCCTCGCCACCCTCGCCGCCGCCCTGCTCCCCCGGCTGCTCGACCGCGCGCCCGTCTCCATGCCCATGCTGTTCCTCGGCGCGGGCGCCCTCACGTTCACGGTCGTCGAGCCGCTGCCCGACCCCGACCCCGTCGGGCACAGCGGGGTGCTGCTGCACCTCACCGAGCTCTGCGTGATCATCTCGCTGATGGGCGCGGGCCTCGCGCTCAACCGCCGGGTCAGCCGGCGCGGCTGGGCGAGCACCTGGCGGTTGCTCGCCATCACGATGCCGCTGTCGATGCTCGCGGTGGGCCTGCTCGGCTGGGGTGCGCTGGGACTGGGCGTCGGCGCGTCCGTGCTGCTCGCGGCCGTGCTCGCGCCGACCGACCCGGTGCTCGCGAGCGAGGTGCAGGTCGCCGAGCCCACCGAGAACCCCGAGTCCGACGAGGACGAGGCGCGGTTCGCGCTCACCTCCGAGGCGGGTCTGAACGACGGGCTCGCGTTCCCGTTCACCTACGCGGCCATCGGGATCAGCGTGGCCGGGGTGGCGCCGTCCGGGTGGCTCGGGCACTGGCTCGCGGTGGACGTGCTCTGGCGGCTCGCGGCCGCCATCGCCGTCGGGCTGCTCATCGGCTGGGCGCTCGGGAAGCTGTTCTTCTCGGCGCCGTCGGAGAAGTTCCGGCTGGCCGAGCACGCGGAGGGGTTCGTGGCGCTCGCCGCGACGTTCCTCGCCTACGGCATCACCGAACTGGTGCACGGCTACGGCTTCGTCGCGGTGTTCGTGTGCGCGTGCGCGATCCGGGCGCGCGAGCGCCACCACGGCTACCACCAGGTGCTGCACCGCTACGTCGAGCAGATCGAGCGGATGCTCACCGTGCTGATCGTGTTCCTGCTCGGCGGTGCGGCGGCGACCGGGCTGCTGGCGGGCGTGGGCTGGCGGCAGGTCCTGGTCGCGGCGGCGGTGTTGCTGCTCGTGCGGCCGCTGGCGGGCTGGATCGGGTTGCTGGGCGGTCACACCGGTCCGCGCGAACGGACCGTCATCGCGTTCTTCGGCGTGCGCGGCGTCGGCTCGCTGTTCTACCTCGTCTACGCCTTGCAGGAAGGCGACTTCGCGGAGGGGGCGGCGCTGTGGCAGATCGTCGCGCTCGTCGTGATCGGGTCGATCCTGCTGCACGGGCTGTCCGCGTCACCGGTCATGTGGTTGCTCGACCGCAAGCGGTGGCAGAAGGCGCGGGCGCACGACGAGAAGGCCTCGCGCACCCACGTCTGAGGTCAGCGGTGCACGTACGCGGCCAGGCCACCGAGCTCCGAGCTCGCGATGAACACGGACCGCACGTGGATCAGCACCTCCTCGGTGTGCGGGCCGCAGCCCCACGCCGAGTCGCCCCACGAGTCGGCGACCTTGATCTCGGCCGGCGCCGTGCACCCGGCCCGTCCGCCCAGCTGGCAGTGCTCGGGATGGGGAGCCTGGGCCTGCACGGCCGCGGCGGCCTCCATCTGCGCGGCCAGTTCCGCCGCCGCGTCGGCACGGCGTTCGGCCTCGGCACGCAGCTCCCGTTCCGCGCGCACGGCCTCGGCCAGCGCCTCGCGGGCGGCCTCGGTCTCGGCCTCGGCGGCCTGACGGGCCAGCTCGTTGTGGTGGCGCTCGATCGCGAGGGCCGCGGTGCCCGCGAAGACCCGGATGAGCGCGAAGTCGGTGTCCTGCGGGACCCGCGCGGTCCGGTGGTACATCGCGAACGTGCCGAGCAGCGCGCCGTCGCGGGCCAGGATCGGCGTGGACCAGCAGGACCCCAGCCCCGCCCGGTCCGCGAGCGCGCGGAAGTCGTCCCAGAACGGGTCGGTCGCGATGTCGGTGACGATGACGGGTTCGCGCCGGTGGGCGGCCGTGCCGCAGGAGCCGACGCCCTCGCCGGTGGCGATGCCGTCGATCGCCTCGTTGTAGAAGGCGGGCAGGCTGGGCGCGGCACCGTGCCGCAGGTGCAGGCCGTCGGGATCGGCGAGCAGCACGGAGACGAACAGCTCCTCCGGCACGAGTTCCTCGATGCACCGGGCCATCCCGTCGAGCACCTCGGCGAGCGGCGCCTGCCGCGCGATCTGCTCCAGCAGCGCGCGGTGCTCGGCCGTCAACCGCTGGGCGTGCTTGACCTGCGTGGTCTCCACGCCGATCACGCGGACGCCGAGCACCTCCCCCGCCGGGGCGCGGCGCGGCTCGCAGGTGAGGTCGAAGAACGCCTCCCGCGCGTGCGGACCGTCACCCAGCACGACGCGCACGTCGCGCCGGGTGCTCGGTTCGTTCGTGCGGTGCACCTGGTCGAGCAGCTCGCCGAGCGCCGCGCCGTCCTCGCCGAACGCGGCCAGGAAAGCGGCGTTCGCCGTCTCCACCTCGTGCCGCGGCCCCGAGAACTTCGCGAAGACCGCGCTCGACTGCCCGAACAACGCGCGCAGGTCGTCGGTGTGCTCCTGCGTGCCGAACGCGCTCATGGCCGCCCTCTCGCCATGCGTCACCGGCTCGCTGCTCAACCTCGGACGCTGTTTTCCGCCTCGCTCCACCGCGAGTGGTGGAGATCGTACTTACTCAGGAGGCCGCGGTCTCCTGGGACTCCGCGTGGTCGGCGTTGTCGACGTCGAGCACGCTCAGCAGCGCGCCCACCCGCCCGTCGCGGAACGCGTCCCGCTGGCGGTCCGCACCGTTGCCCTCGCTGTCCAGCAGTCGCAGACCTCGTTGCACCGCAGGCAGATCGCCGTTGGCCTCGAGCACCGGGCTCATCCGCTCGACCAGGTCGTCGAGCTGCCGGCGCACCGGCCTCGGCTCACCGGACCACACGTCGAGCGTGGTGCCGCGCAGTCCCTCGTTGGACGCGCCCCAGCACGCCTGCCGCAGTGTCTCTTGTGGAACCGGCTTCGCTTCGAGGCCGCGTCCGACGTCCTCCACGGCCTGGGTGACGAGCGCGCGCACGAGTGCCGCCAGCAGCACGGCCTCGTCCACGGTCGCCGCGACGTCCGCGACCCGGACCTCCACGGTCGGCAGCTCGGTGGCCGGGCGGACGTCCCAGTAGATCATCGCCCGGTCCAGCGCGGTGCCGGCCTTGATCATGGTGTCGCAGACTTCCTCGTAGTGCCGCCACGAGGTGAAGACCGGCGGTGGCCCGGACACCGGCCAGCGCGACCACACCGTCGAGCGCCAGCTCGCGAAGCCGGTGTCCTCACCGCCGGAGAACGGCGAGTTCGCGGTCACCGCGGCCAGCACCGGCAGCCACGGGCGGATGTGGTTGCACACCCCGATCGCGGTCTCCCGGTCGGGCACCGCGACGTGGACGTGACACCCGCAGATGAGCTGTTGTTCCGCCAGGGCACCGAATTCGCGCGCGATCCGCCGGTACCGCAGGCTGTCCGTGACCTCTCCGGTCGCGTCACCCAGCGGCGGTGCCCCGACGGCGATCGCCCGGCACCCCGCCTCCCTGGCGGCCTGCGCGACCACGCGCCGGGTCTCCAGCAGCTCCTGCCGGGCCTGCTCCGCGTCGCGGCACACCGTCGTGTTGATCTCGACCTGCGCGCCGGTGAGCTCGCGTTCCAGTGCGAGCCCGAACTTCTCGCGCGCAACGGCGACGACCTCGTCCGCCCGGTTCACCGGGACGCCGGTCTCCGGGTCCACGAGGAGGAACTCTTCTTCGACACCGAGCGTCGGTCTCTCCACTGTTCACCTTCCTGCACGGGGAATCGGCGAATACCCGTTCGGGTGAAACAGAAACGTAGGAGGCCGACCGAAAAGGACGAGCCTTCCGGCGGCGGATCCACCAGGATGACCGCGGCCCGCCGACCTCCGGCGGGCTCGTGACGACAGGTGGTCCATGGTCGACGTGATCATCGCCGGGTGCGGTCCGACCGGCGCCGTGCTGGCGGCCGAGCTGCGGCTGCACGACGTGCGGGTGCTCGTGGTGGAGAAGGAGCCCGTGCCCGCGTCGTCGTACGCGCGGATCGTCAGCCTGCACGCGCGCAGCCTCGAGATCCTCGCGATGCGCGGCCTGGTCGACCGCTTCCTGGAGCGCGGCCGGCTGCGTCCGGTCGGCGGTTCCTTCGCGGGCATTCCCAAGCCGACCCCCGCCGGGATGGACACCGCGTGGCCGTCCCTGCTGGGCATCCCGCAGCCCGTCGTCGAGGGCCTGCTGCACGACCACGCGGTCGCGCTGGGCGCGGAGGTCCTGCGGGGCAACGCCGTCAGCGGTGCCGAGCAGGACGACGAGGGCGTGACGGTCGTGCTGGCGGACGGCCGACGGCTGTGGGCGCGGTACCTCGTCGGCTGCGACGGCGCGCGCAGCACCGTCCGCAAGCTCCTCGGGATCGGGTTCCCGGGCGAACCCTCGCGCCACGACACGTTGATGGGCGAGCTGGCCGCGACCGCCCCGCCCGAGGAGATCGCCGCCAGGGTCGCGGAGGTCCGCGAGACCAGCGGGGCGTTCACCTTCCAGCCGTTCGGCGAGGGCGTCTACCGCGTCGTGGTCCCGGCGCGGGAGGCCGGCGGGGACCGCTCCCCCACGATCGACGACTTCCGGCGGGAGCTGCGCGCGATCGCGGGCACCGACTTCGGCGCGCACTCCCCGCGCTGGCTGTCGCGCTTCGGCGACGCCACCCGCCTCGCCGAGCAGTACCGCGCCGGCCGGGTGCTGCTCGCGGGCGACGCGGCGCACGTCCACCCGCCCGCCGGCGGCCAGGGCCTCAACCTCGGTCTGCAGGACGCGGTCAACCTCGGTTGGAAGCTCGCGGCCCAGGTCCGCGGCTGGGCACCGGAGGGGTTGCTCGACACCTACCACGCCGAACGCCGGCCGGTCGCCGCCGACGTGCTCGACAACACGCGTGCCCAGGTCGCGCTGTCGGCCGCCGAACCGGGCGCGCGGGCCGTGCGGGCGCTGCTCGCCGAACTGATGGACGTCGACGAGGTGAACCGGCGTCTGATCGAGAAGCTCACCGCGATCGGTGTGCGGTACGACCTCGGTCCCGGACCGGACCTGCTCGGCCGGCGGCTGCGCGACGTCGAGCTCGTGCGGGGCCGCGGGCTGGTGCTCGACCGCACCGGGGCGCTGAGCACGCGGGGCTGGCACGACCGCGTAGACCTGACCGCCGCCCCCGGCCTGGACGCGCCCGCCGTGCTGGTGCGTCCGGACGGGCACGTCGCGTGGGTCGGCGAGGACCAGCGGGACCTGGAGGCCCACCTGGTCCGCTGGTTCGGCGAACCGGTTTCCCCCGGTGCCGGGGAATGATCGGCTCGACCGGTGTGAAGCCGAGAACGGCGGGGTACTGAGAAGTCGCCGAACACGCGCGTGTTCGCACGGAGGACCACCTTCGGGAGGGTCCGGCCGGTGCCGGCGCGGGAAGTTGAGACCTTGCAGCGACCCGTGGCCGGCTCCGGTTCCGGTGCGGGCGCGCGCTTCGTGTTGCCCGTGGCCGTACGATGCGCTGGACGTGCGTCAAGCAGCCGGCGCGGAGTACTCCACAGCCGGGGAAGGGGCCGCGGGCATGGCGGACTATGTGCAGACGGGTTCGACGAGACCTTTCGACGACGAACGCCCCGACCCGGTGTCCCGCCTCGACGAGGCCACCGAGGCGTTGGCGGAACTGCACAACGCGTTCACCGGCGAGGAGTCCCTGGAGGACGCGCTGCAGCGGGTCGCGGAGACCGCGGCCCGGGCCGTTCCCGACGCGGACGCGGTGACCGTGTCCGTCGTCACGCCCGATCGCCCGCACATGGCAGCCGCCACGGACCACAGCCTGGTCCACCTGGAGACTGAGCAGTACGACTCCGGGCGCGGGCCGTCGGTGGACTCGGCGCTCAAGCTCACGCCGGTGCGCGCCGTGATCGGCGAGCACCGGGACGCGTGGCCGGAGTTCGAGGCCGCCGCCGACCGCGCCGGGGTGAAGGCGTCCCTGTCGGTGCCGGTCGTGCTGACCGTCTCGGACGACACCGATGCGCGGCACATCGGCACGCTCACCATCTACAGCTACACCGCCGCGGCGTTCGACCCGTTCGACGAGGGGCTCCTGCGGCTGTTCACGACGGCCGCGTCGGCCACGATCACCAGCGGCCAGCGGTGGCGGCACGCGCAGTCGAAGGTCAGGCACCTGGAGCAGGCGCTGGCGTCGCGAGCCGCGATCGAACAGGCCAAGGGCGTCCTGATGGCCGTGCACACGTGCGACGCGGACACGGCCTTCCGGATGCTCGTGGAGCAGTCGCAGCGGGCGAACGTCAAGCTCCGCGACGTGGCGGCGAAGCTTCTCGAGTCGGCGACGAGGTCGGACTGACCTTCCCGGCGCCCGCCAGCCGGACGCCCAGCCAGATCAGCAGGGCGAGCACGCCCACCAGCAGGTACTCGATCAACGGGATCCGCACGACCTCGTCGATCTTGCCCAGACCGCGCCAGGAGTAGACGGCGAGGGCGGACACCACGAACGCCCCGCCGATCCACCAGCGGGTCCGCGCGCTGAGGCCGACGCCGTGCATCTGGGTGAGCACGAAGATCGCCACGAAGCCGAAGAAGAACATCGGCCACATGCCGTCCGGGCCCGAGTTCATGACGGCGACGAGCGTGCCGTGCACGGCCACCAGCAGTTCGAGGGTCAGCGTCCACCAGCGGTTCGTGTGGGATGTCGTGAACATCAGACTGCTCTGGACCAGCAGCAGGAACATGTAGAAGAAGCCGATGAGGTGGCCGCTGCTCGACTCCATCGGGTGGTACCAGAAGGTGTAGATCGCGGCCCAGCTGAACAGGTAGCCGTGGTAGCGGCGCGCGAAGGCGACGACCTGCGCGGAGATGGGCGCGGACCAGGTCAGCACGAGGCCGCGACGGCGGTTCTCCATCAGCAGCACGGCCACCAGCAGCAGCACGACGGAGCCCTGCGAGCTGAAGATCGACACGTCCTGGGCGAGACCGTCGTAGAACACCTGGGTCTGCAGCGCGTGCAGGCCGATGAACCCGGCGTTCGCGGCGAGGGCGATGACGTTCATCCGGTGCAGGCCCGTGGTGTAGCGCCGGATCCGGGTCTGCGCGTAGTAGATCAGGCCCCACGAGACGAGCTGGTGCGCCGCGTAGCCCACCCAGGCGGACGCCCTGCTCCAGAAGGTCGGGTCGGGCAGCTTCCAGTAGTACCAGGACGCCCCCTGATCGGGCAGCAGCGCTACTCCGTGCAGCCGCTGACCGAGCAGCCACACCAGGCCGGTGAGCAGCGCGCTCGCCACCACCGACCACACCAGGACACCGCGACCGGACCGCCGCATTTCGTTCAGCATGCTGAGCATTATGCAGTGCCCGGCGTGCTACGTTCAGCAGGCTGAGCAAATCAGGAGGGATCGCGGTGGCCCGATATTCGTTGCGCGTCAACGGTGAACGGCGTGAGGTCGAGGTGGACGGCGACACTCCCCTGCTGTGGGTGTTGCGGGACGAGCTGGGGCTGACCGGCGTGAAGTACGGCTGCGGGGTCGGCCTGTGCGGCGCCTGCACGTCCCATGTGGACGGTGCGGCGGCGCGCCCCTGCGTGCGCACGGCGGCCGACAGCGCGCGGGCTCGGATCACGACGATCGAGGGGTTGTCGCGCGACGGCGACCACCCGGTCCAGCGGGCGTGGCGCGAGCTCGACGTGGCGCAGTGCGGCTACTGCCAGCCGGGTCAGGTGATGGCCGCGGCGGCGCTGCTCGCGCGCGACCCCGATCCCGACGACGCCGCGATCGAGGAGGCCCTGCGCGACAACGTGTGCCGCTGCGGCAGCTACCCGCGCATCCGCGCGGCCGTGCGCCGGGCGAGCCGGATCATGAGGGAGGAGCGGTGATCAGCAGGCGGACGTTGTTGCGCGGCGCGGGAGTCGGCGCGCTGGTCGTGGCGGTCCCGGTGCCCGCGCTGGCCGCGGAGGGGCTCGTCCCGAACGTCTTCGTGCGGCTGGACGCCGCGGGGAAGATCACCGCGACCGTGCCGAAGCCGGACGCCGGCCAGGGCGTGCGGACCGTGGTCGCGCTGCTGGTCGCCGAGGAACTGGCGGTCGACGCGGACGACGTCAGGTTGGAGCAGGCGCACGGGGACGCCGAGCGGTTCGGGCCTCAAGGCGTCGCGAACTCGACGTCGGTGCGGCAGCTCACCACGCCGATCCGCACGGCCGCCGCGACCGCGCGCTGCCTGCTCGTCACCGCCGCGGCGGGGCGCTGGGGCGTGCCGGTCGCGGAGTGCGTGGCGAAGGACGGCTTCGTGTCCCATCCGCGCCGGGGACGCCTCCCCTACCGCGCGCTCGTGCGGGCCGCGGCCGCGCTCGACCCCGCCACCGTGCCCGTCGAGCTCACGCCGCCGGAGCGGTGGCGGCTGCTGGGCAAGACGCGCGGCGGCCGGGTGGACGCCCGCGACGTCGTCACCGGCCGCACCCGCTACGGCATCGACGCGCGGCCGGCCGGCGGCCTGGTCGCCGTGGTCGCCCGCCCGCCGTGGATCGGCGCGGTGCCCGACGTGGTCGACGACACCGCGACCCGCGCCCTGCCCGGCGTGATCGACGTCCTGCCGCTCACCGCGCCCGCCGAGGGCCAGGGAGGTGTCGCGGTCATCGCCCACTCGACCCACCAGGCGTTGCGGGGCAGGGACGCGCTGAAGGTCACCTGGCGCGGTGGCACACCCACGGCCGACAGCCGGGCGTGGCTCGCCGACCTGCGCGCGGCGTTGCCCGCGCAGAGCCCGATCAGCGGTGTCCAGCAGGTCTTCTCCCTGCCGTTGCTCGCGCACGCGCCGATGGAACCGATGAACGCCACCGCGGACGTCCGTTCAGATGGCGTGACCATCTGGGCGCCGATCCAGGATCCGGGCAGCCTGCGCACGACGCTGGCCCGCCAGCTCGGCCTGCCCGCTACGTCGGTGCGGGTGGAACCGACCGCGTCGGGCGGCGCGTTCGGCCGCCGCATCGAGCCGGACCCGGTGCTGGAGGCGATCGCGTGCTCCCGTCGCGCCGGAGCCCCGGTGCAGGTGCTGTGGACCCGCGCCGACGACATGCGCCACGACTCGTACCGCCCGATGTCGGTGCACCGCCTGACCGCCGAGCTCGGCCCGGATGGCGTGCCCATCCGACGCGCGCACGAGGTGGCCACCTGGCCGTTGACCGTGTTGCCGATCTTCTCGAACCCGGCGCTGATCAAGGCCAGCGGCGACCACTTCCCGTACGCCGTGCCCGGCGAGGTGACCGTGGCCGTGCGCCCGGCCCCGCTGCGCACCGGCTTCTGGCGCTCGGTCTACGCGGGCCAGTTCGTCTACGCCGAGGAGAACTTCCTGAGCCACCTCGGCAAGCAACGAGGCCTGGACCAGGTGGCCCTGCGCCGCACCCTCCTGCCCGCGGACTCCCGCCTGCGCAAGGTTCTCGACACGGTCGCCGACCGCGCCCGCTGGACCTCGCCACCCCCGCGCGGCACCACCCGAGGCGTCGCCTGCCTGGAGGAGTACGGCTCGGCGATCGCGGTGATCGCCGTGGCCGACCCGTCGACCCGCCGCGTGCTGCGCGTGCACGCGGCCGTCGACGTCGGCGTGGCCCTGCACCCGTCCGGCGTCCGCGCCCAGGTGGAGGGCTGCGTGCTGGACGCGCTGTCCACGGTGCTCGGCGCCCAGATCACCGTCCGCGACGGCCACGTGGCCGAGTCGTCGTTCGGCGACTACCGCTGGGCCCGCATCACGCACACCCCGGACATCGACGTCACGATCGTCCCGTCGACAGCCCCCCTGGGCGGTTTGGGCGAGTTGGCCTACCCACCCGCCGCCGCCGCGATCGCCTCGGCCATCGCGGGCGACACGCCCGTGACCAGCATGCCCTTCGGTGCCGACGTGGGGTGATCGGGCGGGTCTGGGATGATGGCCCCGTGGCCGAAGGAGACGAACTGGCGGTGGCCGACCGCCCGGACCAGGTGGGCGCGGACGTCGCCTCCTGGCCCACGGGCAGACTCCTGTCGGTCGCCGCCCGCGTGGTGGAGAAGCGCTTCGAGGACTTCCTGGCGACCAGGGGCCTCACCCACGCGGGCATGATCACCCTGCACCACCTGGCCGACGGCCCCCGCTCCCAGCGGGAACTGGCCCTGCTGTGCCGAGTGACCGACCAGACCATGAGCCGCACGATCGAACACCTCGACCGAGGCGGCCACGTGGTGCGCAGCCAGGACACGAAGGACCGCCGCCGCACCTCGGTGAAGATCACGGCGGCGGGCCGCCGAGCCCTGGCCGCCGCACGGCGCGAGGAACGCGAGTCCGACACGCTGCTCGGCGCCGTCGACGACTACGAACACTTCCGGCGCCAGCTGATCGCGCTGATCGCGGCGGCATCGTCGTCCACAGAGGACGACCGCGCGCAGTAGCGGCGGGTTGCCGCAGGGTGGCGGCTGCGCCGTGCGAGTCGCGCCGACACGGTCCGGATCTCGGAACGGTGCGGCTAGAGGTGGACAGCCCGTCCGACACAGCCCAACCGCATGCTGGTGACGCGGAACCGCGCGGCCCGCCACACGACCGCAATCACGCGCGGCCGGGCGGCCGCAACCGGCGCTCGCAGCCGGCCTTCCGCGCTCGCAGCGGGCCTTCCCACAGCCGGCCTTCCGCGCTCGCAGCCAGGCTTCCCTCACCCGCGGGGCAGCCCTCCCCGCACCCGCAGCCACCCTTCCCAGCCACCCACAGCCAGCCTCCCCGCACCCGAAGGCTCACCTCACCCCGCGCCACAGCCCGACCCACGCGCGGCCCGGCCCGGCGCTCGCAGCGGCCCTTCCCGCAGCCGCAGCCAGCCCTCGCAGCCACCCGCAACCGGCCTTCCGCAGCCACCCTTCCCGGCCGCCCGCCGCCAACCCTCCCAGCCACCCGCGACCAGCCTTCCCGACCGCGCCGCCAGCCACCCACAGCCAGTCTCCCGGCACCCGAAGGCTCACCTCACCCGCGCCACCAGCCCGACCCACGCGCGGCCCGACAGAGCCTGCGCGGCACCCACGCCCGCGGCCAGCCTCCCCGCACCCGAAGCCTCACCCCGCCCCGCAAGACCCCCGAACCACCAACCGCGCCGGCAGCACCACAGGCTCCTCCCGCTCCCCACCCGTGATCATCGCCATGATCGCCTTGGCGGCCGCCACCCCGAACCCCGGCTTGTCCTGCGCCACGGTCGTCAAGGCCGGCTCCACCACCGAGGCCACCTCGATGTCGTCGAACCCCACCAGCGCCAGGTCCCGCGGCACCGACAGCCCGGCCGCGCGAGCGGCCAGCACAGCCCCGACCGCCATCTCGTCGCTGGCCGCGAACACGGCGGTCGGCGGCTCGTCCAGGGCAAGAAGTCGTTGCGCGGCAGCGGTTCCGCTCCCCCGGTAGAAGTCTCCCGCGACCAGGTACGAGTCGCGCGGCACCAGGCCCGCGTCGAGCAGCGCCTGGCGGTAGCCGGCGACGCGCGCCTCGGACGGCTGGTTGCCCGCCGGGCCCGTGATCATGGCGATCCTCTTGTGCCCCAAGCCCACCAGATGTCGCACGGCCTCGCGGGCGCCGCCGAAGTTGTCGGTCGTGACGTAGGTGGCGCGCGGGCCGTCGAGCGGGACGTCCAGTGCCACGCAAGGGACTCCGGACTGCGCGAAGGTGGCGAAGGCGTCGGCGTCGGAGCCGCTGTCGATCAGCACCAGGCCGCCGAGGTGGTGGCGGCGGGTCATGTTCACGTAGCCGACCGGGTCGGCCAGGGACGCGCCCACCTCTCGGGCGTCGCCGCTCGTGGCGAGCATGAGCAGGTGGTAGCCGTGTGCACTGAGTGCGGACTTCAGGCCTATCAACACGTCCTGGAGGTACGGGTGGCGCCAGCCGGGCCTGCGGTGGTCGGTGTCCCAGACGAGGCCGATCATCGTCGACTGCTTGGTCGACAACGCCCGCGCGGACTCGTTGGGCCGGTAGTCCAGCTCCCTGGCCACCCGCAGCACCCGCGAGCGCGTCTCCTCGTTCACCGTTTCCGGCTGGTTGAAGACGCGCGACACCGTCGCCACGGACACGCCGCAGAGCTGGGCGATCTCTCGCCCGGTCGCCATCGGCACCTCCCGTTCCACCGTAAGCGGTTACATAGACCCTATGAGCAGCAGTTCCGCTAGTCAAACGGCCGCTGTTCCAGATGGCGTTACCATCTCGTTACTTGACGGACGGCGCGTAACCCGGCTGTCATAGGCGCCACACAAATCTTCCCGGAGAACCACTTCTCTGGTTCAGCGCGCCCAAAATCCAACGGAGGCCCGGAAAATGCGCTCCAAAGCACTCGCACTCGGCTGCGCCGCGCTGGCGACAGCCGTGGTGCTCAGCGGTTGCGGCAGCGACACCGCGTCCGGCGGCAAGACCAAGCTCACCATCGGGCTCTTCGGCAACTTCGGGTACGCCGAGCTGCTCAAGGAGTACGCGGCGGCGCACCCGGACGTCGAGATCTCCGACCGCACCGCGTCCTACTCCGACCACCACAAGAACCTCGCCGCGCACCTCGCCACCAGCAGCGGCGCCGCGGACATCGAGGCGGTCGACACCGGGTACATCAACCAGTTCAAGGCCACGCCGGACAAGTTCGTCGACCTCAACACCAAGGGCGGCGACCAGCTCAAGGACCGGTGGCTGCCCTGGAAGTGGGAGGGCTCGCTGTCCAAGGACGGCAAGCAGATCGGCTACGGCACGGACGTCGGCGGCCTCGCCATCTGCTACCGCCGCGACCTGCTGCAGAACGCCGGGCTGCCCGCCGACCGCGACCAGGTCGCGGCGTTGTGGCCGACCTGGCAGGACTTCATGGCCGCGGGCAAGAAGTTCCAGGAGAAGGCGCCCGAGGGCGTGAAGTGGTTCGACGGCGGTCCGACCGTTCTCAACGCGATCGTCGGCCAGGCGCAGGTCGGCTACTACGACAAGTCCGACAAGATCGTCGTCGGTGAGAACAAGGAGGTCAAGGACGCCTGGAACCTCGTCGTCGACGGGGTGAACGCGGGCCTGTCCTCGAAGCTGCTCTACTCCACGCCCGTCTGGAACACCGGCTTCAAGCAGGGCCAGTTCGCGACCGTCACCTGCCCCGCGTGGCAGATGGCCAAGATCAAGGACCAGGCCGGTCCCGAGGCCGCCGGCAAGTGGGACGTCACGTCGGTGCCCGGCGGTGGCGGCAACTGGGGCGGCTCGTACCTCACCGTGCCGAAGTCCGGCAAGAACGTCGACAAGGCCGTGGAGCTGGCGGCGTGGCTGACCGCGCCCGAGCAGCAGGCCAAGGTCTTCAAGAGCGCCGGGCTGCTGCCGTCTATCCCGAAGCTGTACGAGGACCCGTCCATCGTGGACTACAAGAACCCGTATTTCAACGACGCCCCGATCGGCAAGCTGTTCACCGACGCGGCGAAGAAGCTCAACCCGCAGTACCAGGGACCGAAGGCGGGCGACATCCAGACCGCGATCGGCAACGCGATGCAGCGCGTCGAGCAGGGCAAGCAGAACGGCGAGGACTCGTGGCGCCAGTTCGTCGGCGACGTCCAGAAGTGACGCGCTGACATGGTCTTGATGGACAAGGCGGCCAGAAGGCACCGCTGGGACACGAGGTTCGCGCCGTACGGGTACGTGGCGCCGTACTTCCTGATCTTCGGTGTCTTCGGGCTGTTCCCCCTGCTCTACACCATCTGGGTCTCGCTGCAGCACCGCAACCTGCTCGACGAGGGCGGCGCGTACCTGGTCTGGTTCGACAACTACGCGGCGCTCTTCGCGGACCCGTACTTCTGGAACTCGATGGGCAACACGCTGAGCCTGTGGTTGCTGACCACGGTTCCGCAGATCCTGTTCGCCCTGGGCGTCGCGGCACTGCTCAACCGCAAGGTGCGCACCCGCACGCTGTTCCGGATGGGCGTGATCCTGCCGAACATCACCTCGGTCGCCGCGGTGACGATCATCTTCGCGCAGCTGTTCGGGCGGGACTTCGGTCTGGTCAACTGGGTGCTGGACCTGTTCGGCGCCGGGCAGATCGACTGGCAGGCGGGCACCGCCACGTCGCACATCGCCATCGCGGTGATGGTGGTGTGGCGGTGGACCGGCTACCACGCGCTCATCTTCCTGGCGTCCATGCAGGCGATCTCGCCGAGCCTGTACGAGGCGGCCACGCTGGACGGCGCGAACGGGTGGCAGCAGTTCTGGCGGATCACCGTGCCGCTGCTGCGGCCGCAGATCATCTTCACGACGATCATCGCCACGACCGGCAACATGCGGCTGCTCGCCGAGCCGCTGCTGTTCAACCCCGGCGCCGCGGCCGCGACCGGCGGTTCCGACCGCCAGTTCCAGACCGCGGCGCTGTACCTCTACGAGCAGGGCTTCACCAAGTACGACTTCGGCTACAGCTCGGCCATCGCGGTCGTGCTGGCGATCGCGACGGTCCTCGTCGCGGGCTTCGGTTACCTGGTGACCAAACGGATCCAGACGGATTGAGGAACCCATGACAGCAGTGCTGGATCCTCCCGCTCCGGTGCGTCCCACCCCTCCGGCGGCGCGGGCGCGCAGGATCGCCAGGAAGGTGGCCGGGCCGTGGACGTACGCGGCGCTGATCGCCGTGCTCGCCGGGTCGGCCTTCCCCGTGTACTGGTCGTTCGTGGTGTCCTCGCAGACACCGGACGCGATCGACAGCGTGCCGCCCGTCCTCGTGCCGGGCGGGCACCTCTTCGCCAACATCGCGCGGGTCTTCGACACCACCGACTTCGGGCTGGCGCTGCTCAACTCGATCGTGGTGTCGGGCACGGTGACGGTCTCGGTCGTGCTGTTCTCGACGCTCGCCGGGTTCGCGTTCGCCAAGCTGAAGTTCCGCGGCCGCAACGTGTTGCTGCTGCTCGTCATCGGCACGCAGGCCATCCCGACCGAGCTCGGCATCATCCCGCTCTACATGATGATGGCCGAGTTCGGCTGGGCCGGCGAGATCCACGCGGTGATCGTGCCGGGACTCGTGACCGCGTTCGGCGTGTTCTTCATGCGCCAGTACTTCGAGCGGGCCGTGCCGGACGAACTGCTGGAGGCGGGCCGGATGGACGGCTGCCACTCGCTGCGGCTGTTCTGGCACGTCGCGCTGCCCGCCGCGCGACCGGCGGCCGCGGTGCTCGGGCTGTTCACGTTCATGCAGGCCTGGAACGACTTCTTCTGGCCGCTGGTCGTGCTCACGCCGGAGAACCCGACCGTGCAGACCGCTCTGTCCACTTTGGCCAGCGGGTACACCACCGACTACACGCTGGTGTTGACCGCCGCGACGATCGGCACGGTGCCCGTGCTGGCCGTGTTCCTGTTGTTCGGCCGCCAGATCGTCGGCGGCATCATGTCGGGCGCCGTCAAGGGCTGACTTTTCCATTGGAGACTGCTGTGGGCTTTCCGGACGGCTTTCGCTGGGGCGTGGCGACCTCGGCCTTCCAGATCGAGGGCGCGGCGCGGCTCGACGGCCGCGGTCCGTCCATCTGGGACACGTTCGCGGCGGTGCCCGGCGCCGTCGCGAACGGCGACACCGGCGACGTGGCGGCGGACCACTACCACCGCTGGGCGGACGACGTGCGGCTGCTCACCGACCTGGGAGTGGACGCGTACCGGTTCTCGATCTCGTGGTCGCGGATCCTGCCCGACGGCGCGGGGAAGGTCGAGCAGCGCGGCCTCGACTTCTACCGGCGGCTCGTGGAGGCGTTGCTGAGCAAGGGCATCGAGCCCTTCGTGACGCTCTACCACTGGGACCTGCCGCAGGCGCTGGAGGACCGGGGCGGGTGGCGCGACCGCGACACCGCCCACCGGTTCGCCGACTACTCGGCCCTCGTGCACGAGTCGCTCGGCGACGTCGTCCGGAAGTGGACGACGCTGAACGAGCCGTACTGCTCGTCGATCGTCGGCTACGGCGAGGGCCGGCACGCACCGGGCGCCCGCGAGGGTCACGGCGCGCTGGCCGCGGTGCACCACCTGCTGCTGGGCCACGGCCTCGCCGTGCGGGCGATGCGCGCGAACGGGCTGGCCGAGCAGGAGTTCGGCATCGTGCTCAACCAGTCCCCGTCGGTGCCGGTGACGGACTCCCCCGCCGACGTCGCCGCCGCGACCCGGCAGGACGTCCTGCTGCGCCGCCAGTTCACCGACCCGCTGTTCGGCGGCGCCTACCCGGCCGAGCTCACCGCGATGTTCGGCGACCTCACCGACTTCTCGTTCCAGCACGACGGCGACCTGGAGATCATCGGGGAACCGCTGGACTACGTGGGGCTGAACTACTACTACCGGCTGCACGTCGCCGACGCGCCGCACCGCGAGCCGGACCCGGCCAAGCGCACGGCCCACGACATCGGCGTCGACACGACCCGGCTGCCGGACGTGCCGCGCACCGGCATGGGCTGGCCCGTCGAACCGGAGGGCATGACGACCGCGCTCGCGGACCTCAAGGCGCGGCACCCGGACCTGCCGCCGGTCTACGTCACCGAGAACGGCTGCGTCTACCCCGACGTGGACGGGTTCGAGGACACCGAACGCATCGCGTACCTGCGCGACCACATCGCGGCCGCGCAGGCGGCGGGAGTGGACCTGCGGGGCTACTTCTGCTGGTCGCTGCTCGACAACTTCGAGTGGGCGCACGGGTACAAGCACCGGTTCGGCCTGGTGCACGTGGACTACGGGACGCTGGAACGCACGCCGCGCGCCAGCTACCGCTGGTACCGCGACTTCATCACGGCAGCACGGCAGGGCAGCTGACCACCGGGGTCCTCAGGTCGAGCAGGTAGTCGTCCACCCCGCCGCGCGTGCAGGCGCTGCGGGGGTAGGCGATGTGGCCCCAGCCCTCGTAGGTCAGCAACGCGGTGTTGCGCGGGGCCTGCCGCCGGATGTTGGCCGCCCAGGCGTACGGCGTCGTCGGGTCGTACTTCGCGCTGAGCACGAGGATCTTCGGCGCGTCGCCGATGTCCAGGCGGTGCGGCGGGTTCGCGGGCGCGCCGGCAACGCCGATGCACGCGGTCGCCTCGTCGTGGCCGAGGAAGCTGCCGCGCAGGATCGGCGACCGGCGCAGCTCCTCGGCCCGCAGCCGTTCGTACTCGCGGAAGTTCCTGATGCGCAACGAGAAGTCCTGGCACACCGAGGCCAGCCGCACCGAGGTGTAGTTGGGCTCGAAGGCCTGTGCCCGCAGCAGGCTCCCGCCCGTGATCAGCTCCGCTGCGTACGCCCAGTCCGGGCCGCGCAGGGCGAAGTACATGCTGTCGAGCAGGCTCTGCCGTCCACCGGGAAGGCCTTCGGCCCGCACGAGCGCCGCCTCCCAGGCCGCGCGGACGTCCTGACCGTGCAGCGCGCAGCCGGCGGAACTCCCGCACCACTTCGCGAACTCCCGGAACGCGTCGTCCGAGGCGGCCGCCCGGTCGCCGACGAACCGGTGCAGGTCCGCGCTGTGGTCGACCACGCTGTCGAGCACCATCGCGCGGAGGTTGCGGCCGAACCTCTCCGCGTACGCCTGGCCGAACACCGTGCCGTAGGACAGCCCGAAGTAGCTGATCTTCCGCTCCCCGAGCGCGCGGCGGGCGGCGTCCAGGTCCCGGGCGACGGTGGCGCCGTCGGCGTGGTCGAAGATCGGCCCGCTGCGCGCACGGCACTGGGCCAGCACGTTCTTGTTGTGCCGTAGCAGGGCGGTGAACGCGGCCTCGTCCGCCGGGTGGATCGACGGACCGCCGGCCATCAGGTCGGCGCAGCGGATGGCCGAGCTCCCACCGGTGCCGCGCTGGTCGACGCCGACGATGTCGAACCGGGCGCGGACCTCCAGGCTGAACAGGCCGGACAACGCGAACTCCGCGGCGGAACCACCGGGTCCGCCGGGGTCGACCACGAGCACGCCGATCCGCCGTGCCGGATCCGTCGCGCGGTGGCGGGCGATCGCGAGGCCGACCCGCTCACCGCCGGGCCTGCGCCAGTCGGGCGGCACGGTCAGCGTGCCGCAGTCACCCTCGGGGTTGTCGGGGCAGGGGGACCACGAGATCGAAGACAGCGACAGGTCTTCCGACGCCGGTGCGCCGGCCGGGAGGTTCTGCGCCCCCGGCGCGGCGTGCGCCACCCCCGCCGAGAGCGCCAGGACCGCGGTGAATGCCGTCAGTACCCGCCTCAACGACCGCACGATGCCCCCTCGAGCTCTGCCGTGGAGCGACCCACCCTAGGGGAGAAAGCGCTTTCACGGGAGGCGGATGCGGATCGGCCCGTGCCACTCCCCGGCCGGCGACAGCACTTCTCCCCCGGCGGTGACCACCACGAGTCCCCGCGCGGCGAGGTCCCGGGCGACCGCGCGGGCCGGTTCCATCAGGTCGCGCCACCCGTCGTCCCCGACGGCCCGGGCCGCCTCCGACGGGCAGATCGACTTCTCCGGCCCGCGCGCCCGCACCAGCTCCAGGATCGTCCGCTCCAGCCGGTGCTCGACCGAGGTCACCGCCGCAGCCGCTCCGCGGCGAGCCTGCCCGAGATCAGCACGGGCGGGATGCCGACGCCGGGGGTGGTGCCGCTGCCCGCCAGCACGACGTTGCCGTCGCGGAACGGCAGGTTGCCCGGCCGGAACGGACCGGTCTGGGCGAACGTGTGCGCGGCGGAGAACGGCGTGCCGGCGGCCTGGCCGTCGCGCGCCCAGTCGTCCGGCGTCACCACCGCGAGCGGCTCGGCGTCGACCAGCAGCTTGCGCGCCGACATCTCGTCGATGATCTGCTCGGCGTACCGCTGAGCCAGCTTCTCCCAGCGCAGCGGCGCGGTGTCGAGGTTCGGGCAGGGCGCCAGCAGGTACTGCAGGTGCCGTCCTTCCGGCGCGAGCGCGGGGTCGGTCAGCGTCGGCGTGGTGAGCAGCAGCGACGGGTCGCTCATCAGCTTCCCCCGCCGGACGATCTCGTCGAACGTGCCGTCCCACGACTCGCCGAACGAGATCGTGTGGTGGGCCAGGTCGTCGGCGACCCGGCTCGCGCTGAGGTGCACGACCACGGCGGACGGCGACCACCGCAACGGCAGCACCCGGCGGGGCTTCCCGCGCAACAGCCGGGTGCTCTGCGCGGGCCCGGTGGCGAGGACGACGGCGTCGCAGGCGAACCGGGTACCGCCCGCGTGCACCGCGTTCACCCGGTGACCGACGCGCTCCAGGTCGTCGACCTCGACCCCGTAGTGGAACTCCACCCCGGCGGCCGACGCGGCATCCGCCAGCGCCTGCGGTACAGCGCGCATGCCACCGCGCGGGAACCACACGCCCGCGATGGTGTCCATGTACGCGATGACCGCGTACGCGGCGAGAGCGTCCTTCGGTGCGACACCGGCGTAGAGCGCCTGGAAGGTGAACACGCGCTGAAGGCGTTCATCCTTCAGGAACCGCCCCACGGCCTTCGCCAGCGAACCGAAGCCACCGAGCCGGGTGAGCTTCACCAGATCGGGTCCGACGAGGTCCAGCGGCGAGTCGAAGCTCGCGCCGATGAACCTGTCCCGCTCGACCTCGTAGAGCTTCGTGAGCCACGCCCGCAGGTCGAGGTACCCCTGCGCCTCCCGGTCCCCGGCGAACTCGCGGACCGCCGCCTCCATCCGGTCCGCGTCGGTGTGCACGTCCAGCGCCGTGCCGTCGGCGAACGCCGCGCGGTAGGCGGGGTGCAGCGGCAGGAGCTCGAGGTGGTCCTCCCGCCTGCTCCCCACCGCGGCGAACGCGTCGTCCAGCAGTTCCGGCATCGTGAGCACCGTCGGGCCGGTGTCGATCCGGTGGCCGTCCACGTCGAGCCGGCCGGCGAGCCCACCGGGGTGCGGGTGCCGTTCGAGCACCGTCACCTCGTGCCCCGCGCCGCGCAGGTGCAGTGCCGCCGACAGACCCGAAAGACCTGCGCCGACCACCACCACACGGTCCGTGCGGCCCTTCACCACGTGCACCACTTGCGTTCCCCTCAGGTCGTTCGCGTCACGGCACGGCGCGCGAGGCGCACGAGCTCATGACGTGCTTCGTCATTGATGACCGCGCGCTCCAGTGCCGCGAGTCCAGAGCCTGCCAGCCGTTCGATGTGCTTCTCGACGGCGGCCACGGCGCCCAACTCCACGAGCAGCGCGCGCACGTCGTCGATCGTGCGCTCGGTGAGCGCCCCGGTCTCCAGGCACCGCCGCAGCAACCTCAGCGCGGCCGGGTCGTCCTGCGCGCGGGAGAGGGCGATGGACATCAACGGCGTCCGCTTGCCCTCCCTCAGGTCCTCCCCCACCGGCTTCCCGGTCACCGAGGAGTCGCCGAACACGCCCATCAGGTCGTCGCGGAACTGGAAGGCGACGCCGATGTCGTGGCCGTACGCGCGCAGGCAGTCCACGGTGTCCTCGTCCGCTCCCGCGAGCGCGGCGCCGAGGTGCAGCGGCCGTTCCACGGTGTAGGCGGCGGTCTTGAGCGCGGCCACCCGGACCGCGTGCTCCAGCGACTCCTCCCGCCGGGCGACGGCGAGCAGGTCGAGGTGCTGACCCATGATCATCTCGGTCCGCATCGCCTGCCACGGTCCCCAGGCGCGGGCCAGCATCTCGGCGGGCAGCCCGGCGGTGACGATCGCGTCGTCGGCCCACGCCAGCGCCAGGTCGCCGACCAGGATCGCCGCCGAGTCGCCGTACTGGCGCGCGCTGCCGGCCCAGCGTTCCCGCCGGTGCCGGGCCGCGAAGGACTCGTGCACGGACGGCTTGCCGCGCCGGGTCAGCGAGCGGTCCATCACGTCGTCGTGCACCAGCGCGCAGCACTGGAGCAGTTCCAGGGCCACGAAGGCGCGCACCACGGCGTCCGCCGGCGGCTCACCTCCGGCGGCCCGCCAGCCCCACCACGCGAAGGTGGGCCTGATCCGCTTGCCCCCGGCGAGGATCAGCTCGCGCAGCTCGGCGGCGAGCTCCGGGGCGAGGTCCTGCCGGGCGCGCAGGAAGTCGTGCAGGGCTTCGTCGAGCAGGACGCGGAAGTCGTCCACCTGCGACGTGTGAGCGTCCACGCTGGTCAGCAGCGACATCGGCGTTCCCCCGGGAGTGGGTGGGTGTTCGGTGGACTGAGCTAAGCAGCGCCCCGGGAGCTCTGCATGATGAGCGCCGCCGTTGTGCGGAGGGCAACTCGCGGACTTAGCGTGGAGAAACCTCCTCCGTGAAAGGACCGCCTGATGTCGGCTGAACGCGAACTGGACGCCGCGGGCATCACCGCACCGGCGTTGCGCGACGCGTACCGGCGCTGCCGTGAGCTCAACGCGCAGCACGGCCGGACCTATTACCTGGCAACGAGGTTGCTCAGCGCGGAGCAACGACCCGCGGTGCACGCGCTGTACGGGTTCGCCCGCTGGGTGGACGACGTGGTCGACGACGTCCACAGTGGAATCGACGCCAAGACCGCCGAGCTGGAGGCCGTCGAGGGCCGCCTGCGGGCGGCGCTCGACGCCGGGACGACGGACGACCCGGTGCTCGCCGCGCTGATGGACACCGTGCAACGCTACGACATCCCTCTGCAGCACTTCCGCGACTTCATGGCGTCGATGCGGATGGACCTCACCGTCACCGACTACCCCACTTTCGCCGATCTAGGCCGGTACGTGCACGGTTCCGCCGCCGTGATCGGCCTGCAGGTGCTGCCGGTGCTCGGCACGAGCGTCCCGAGGGAGGAGGCCGAGCCGGCCGCCGCGGCCCTCGGCGTCGCCTTCCAGCTCACCAACTTCATCCGCGACGTCGGCGAGGACCTCGACCGCGGCCGGGTGTACCTGCCCGCCGACGAGCTCGCGGAGTTCGGCGTCGACCGGGAGCGCCTGCTGTACGCCCGCGCGTCCGGCAGGGCCGACCAGCAGGTCCGGGCCGCCCTGCGCGACCAGGTGCGCCGGGCGCGCGAGCACTACGACCGGGCCTGGCCGGGCATCGGCATGCTCGCGCCGAGGTCGCGGCCGTGCGTGCTCACCGCCTACCGCCTGTACGGCCGGATCCTCGACCTCGTCGAGGACGCGGACTGCGACGTGCTGTCGCGCCGCGTCGTCGTCTCGAACGGCAGGCGGCTCGCGGTCGCCCTGCCCGCGCTGGCGAAGGCGATGTTCGCCCGTGCCGCCTGAAGAGAGGAAGACCATGCGTGACCGCATCCCGCTGCGGGTCTACTCCAGCCCGCCGTGGCGCGAGCAGAAGCCGACGTGGCAGGACGCCAAGCCCGCGCTGATCGAGGCGGCGCTCAAGCGCGCCACCGCGCGCCCGTCGGGCAACTGGTTCGTCGCCGGCGCGAGCCGGGACGTCGTCAAGGGCAAGCCGTGCGGCCGCACCATCGCGGGCCAGGAGGTCGTGCTGTGGCGCGGTCCCCACGGCGTGCTCATGGCGGGCTCCGGCTCGTGCCCGCACCTCGGCGCGCCCCTGTGCGACGGTGCCGTGGCCGAGGGGAAGCTGATCTGCCGCTGGCACGGGCTCGCGCTCGACGGCCGGCGGTTCGGCGCCTGGACGCCCTTCCCCGCGCACGACGACGGCGTGCTGGTCTGGGTCCGGCTGGACGACGTCGGCGGCGAGGAACCGCTGGACGCGCCGGTGCTGCCGGAGCGCCCGCCGGCCGGGTCGATCGACGCGGTCGCCACGCTGGTCGGCCGCTGCGATCCCGAGGACGTGGTCGCGAACCGCCTCGACCCGTGGCACGGCGCGTGGTTCCACCCTTACTCGTTCGCGAACCTCACCGTGCTGGAGACGCCGACCGAGGCGGAGGACCGGTTCCTGGTGGAGGTGACGTTCCGGCTCGCCGGTCGGGTCGGGGTCCCGGTCATCGCCGCGTTCACGTGCCCGGAACCGCGCACCGTCGTGATGCACATCGTCGAGGGTGAGGGCGCGGGCAGCGTCGTCGAGACGCACGCGACGCCGATCCAGGACGGCCGCACGGCCGTGGTGGAGGCGACGATCGCGCACTCGGACCGTCCCGGGTTCGGGCTCGCGAGGCCTGCGGCGGGGGCGTTGCGGCCGGTCATGCGGTGGGCCGCGGCCCGGTTGTGGCGCGACGACCTCGCCTACGCCGAACGCCGGTACGCGCTGCGCCGGAAGGGCCGTTTCCCGGATTAGAGACCCCGAGTTGCGTCGTTTCTGAGTCGATTTTAGGATGGTGTCCACCACCGGGGTCGACCCAGCAGAGGACGTGTGCCATGCCCGAATTGTCTCGTCTGCCCCAGCCGGTCGCGGAGTCGTGGGACTGGCAGCTCGCCGGTCTCTGCCGGGGCATGGACAGCGCGTACTTCTTCCACACGCCGAACGAACGCGGCTCTGCGCGAGATCAGCGCGAGGCCGCGGCGAAGGCCATCTGTCAGCGTTGCCCGGTCATGGAAAAATGTCGCTCGCACGCGCTGGAGGTCCACGAGACCTTCGGCATCTGGGGCGGACTGGGAGAAAGTGAGTTGAGGGCGATTCTCGCGAAACGTGCGCGTAGGACGTGACCTACACGCCTCGGGCGGTGGCCGGCATGCTCGGCATCGCCCCCACCACCCTGCGAACCTGGGACCAGCGTTACGGCCTGGGTCCCTCGGTGCGCACCGACGGCGGTCACCGCCGGTACGAGGACGCCGACGTCGAGGTGCTGCGCCGCATGGTCGTGCTCACCTCGCAAGGGGTCTCGGCGGCCGCCGCGGCCGTGCTGGCGCGGCAGGAACCGGTAGCCCCGCCCCGCGGTCCGCGTACCCCGATCAGCCCGGCGGACGCGCTGGTGGCACAGCGGAGCCTGCTCACCGCGGCCAAGCGGCTCGACGAGCCCCTGATGTCCGACCTGGCCGCGAAGCTGTTGTACGACCACGGCGTCATCTCCGCGTGGGAGCACGTGTTCGTCCCCGCCCTCGTGGAGCTCGGCGAGATGGTCGTCGGCTCCGGTCAGGGCGTGGAGATCGAACACCTGGCGAGCGGCAGCGTCCTGCACGCCCTGCGCGGCATCCCGCGCACGAGCAGCCCGGGAGTGCTCGCCGCCCTCCTGTCGTGCGCCCCCGACGAACAGCACTGGCTCGCGCTGGAGGCGCTGGGCGCGGCGTTGTCCGAGGAGGGCTGCATGTGGGCCAACCTCGGCGCACGGGTCCCGGCCGAGGCGTTGTGCGACGCGGTCGACCGCCTGCGCCCCACCGTCGTGCTCGTCTGGGCGCACCGGCCGGACCTGGCGCTGCGCGTGCCGCTGGACGAGCTCGGCACGCGGTCCGGCGCGGTGATCGCGGTCGCCGGGTCCGGGTGGGAGGGAGTCCCGCTGCCCTCGCTCGTGCGCTGGCCGCGGTCGCTGTCCGAGGCGATCGAGCTCGTGCTGGAACGCGTGCGCTAGAACGTCTCCCGGTCGCGTTCCCGCACGCGCACCTCGTCCAGTTCGGCGATCCGGCGCAGGCCCTGCACCGCCCGCGCCATGCGGTGGTTGCCGCGCACCTGCTCCTCGTGCCGGTCGAGCCAGGCCCAGTAGCCCGCGGTGAACGGGCAGGCGCGCTCGCCGGTGCGCTTCTTGGGGTCGAACCAGCACGTGCCGCAGTGGTCGGTCATGCGGTTGAGGTACGCGCCCCCGCTGAGGTACGGCTTGGTCGCGATCACTCCGCCGTCGGCGTGCTGGCTCATGCCGATCACGTTCACCGGCATCACCCACGGGAACCCGTCCACGAAGGACGTGATGAACCAGTCGTTGAGCTCGGCCGGGTCGTACCCCCGTTGCAGCGCGTGGTTCCCGAGCACCATCAGCCGCTGGATGTGGTGCACCCAGCCGTGGTCGCGCACGCCCTCCAGCGCGGTGCGCAGGCACGCCGCGCGCACCATGGCCGGGCGCAGGTCGGCCCACCACGACGGCAGCGCGGTCCTGGCCCGGAACCCGTTGCGGTGCCGGTACTCCGAGCCCAGGTGCCAGTAGAGCTGCCAGACGTACTCGCGCCAGCCGAGCACCTGCCGGACGAAGCCTTCCACGCTCGCCAGGGGCGCCTCGCCTGCCCGGTAGGCGTCCTCCGCCGCGTAGACGACCTCCAGCGGGTGCAGCAGTCCGTGGTTGAGCGGCACGGACAACAGCGAGTGCGCCATCGTCCAGTCCTTGGTGAGCACGGCGTCCTCGTGCGGGCCGAAGTGCGGGAGCCGGTCGCGCACGAAGACCTCCAGCGCCTGCAACGCCTCCTCGCGCGTGATGGCGAAGCGGCGCGGGCCGTCCCGCCCGACCGCCGGCAGGTCCAGCGCGTCGAGGTCGGCCCGCACCCCCGCGTCGATGTCGTCCTCTTCCGGCCACCACGGTGCGGGCACGCCGAGCCTGCCGCGCTTCGGTGGTGGCTCGCGGTTCTCGGCGTCGAAGTTCCACCGGCCGCCGACCGGGTTCTCGCCCTCCATCAGCACGTCGAAGCGAGTGCGCTGGTAGCGGTAGAAGTCCTCCATCAGGAACCGCTCGCGGTCGCCCGCCCAGGCGGTGAACTCGCTGCGGGACAGGGCGAACGCCGGGGTGGGCAGCACCTCGACGCCGAGCTCGACCAGCATCCGGTGCGCGGCGGCGGAACCGGGGTGGTAGGCGACGAGCGGTCGCCCGAGGCCGCGGATCGCCTCGCGGTAGGTGTTCGCCTTGACCAGGGTGACGCGGTCGGGGAACTCCGCCGCGAGGTGGCGCATGCCGGACAGCACCAGGTGCAGCTTCTGGCGGTGGTAGGGCTTGCGGCGCAACGCCGTCGTCGACTCGATCATGACGACCTCGTCGTGGCCCGAGTGGAACTGCGGGCCGAGCTGGTCGCCGAACAGCAGCAGCGTGGTCACCGGTCACCGCGCAGGTCGGCGAGCACGGCGTGGGCGGCTCTGCGGCCGGAGTGCAGCGCACCCTGGATCGAACTGGTGTCGCGGTGATCGCCGCACACGTACCGGCGCTCGCCCGCACGCACGGACTGCTTCAGCCGGTGTGGTGCGGGCATCGCCGGGATCGCGTGCGGGATGTCGTAGCGCCGCAGCACCTCCCAGCGGCTGGTGTCCGTGCCGTACAAGCGGTTCAGGTGCGCGCGGACGTCCTGCTCGCTCGCCGCCTGGAGCACGGAGGCCTGCACCAGCGGGGCGTGCGGCGAGTACGGGCGTGACACCTCCGACATCACCGCCGTGTTCACGACCGGGCCGCCACCGGCGTCGACGACCAGGCAGCCGTCGCGCAGCGGGGAGCGCGGCGGGCGGAAGTACCACGTGGTCACGCCGTTCCAGCGGGGTTCGGCGAGGCCGGGCAGCAGCCGGGCGGCGGTCGTGCCGTCCGTCGCGACCACCACGGCGTCCGCGGCGACCCGGCCGCCCTCGGCGAGGTCCACCCCGTCGTCGTGCACGGCCCGGACCTCGGTGTGCAACCGGACGGTGTCGCGCGGCAGGCGCTCCGCCACCGCCTTCGGCAGCTCCCCCATCCCCAGTGCCGGCACCGCCGCGCCACCGCGGGCGAAACTGCGCCACACCAGGTGGAAGAACCGCGACGACGTGCTGAGCTCGTGCTCCAGGAACACCCCGGACAGGAACGGCCGGAACACCTTGTCGACGGCGCGGTCCGAGACGCCGAGGGTGCGCAGCGCCTCGCGGGTCGTGCGTTCGGGGCGGGTGAGCAGCGGCCGCACCGGCCCGAACGCGTCGGGGGCCGAGAACCGCGCGACCGCCGCGACGTCCCGCGCGCCCAGGACGTGCTGGCGCAGGAACCCGTCCCACGCGGACGGTCCGCTGCGCGGGTCGGCGAGCAGGTCGTGCCTGCCCCCGTCGTGCACGAACGCGCCCGGCCGGAAGTGCCGCAGCGGCAACGGGTCCAGGGCGAGCCGTTGCAGCTCGGGGTAGGCGGGCAACAGGATCTGGAAGCCGCGGTCGAACCGGACGCCGTCCTCGACGTCCGTGCGCACACGGCCGCCGACCTCGTCGCCCGCCTCCAGCACGGTGACCTCGAGGCCCGCGGCGACCAGCTCCAGCGCGGCGCTCAGGCCGGCCAGACCGGCTCCCACCACGACGATCACAGCGTCCTCCAGCGTCGGGCGGCCGCGCGCAGCAGCGGTACGCGGCCCTCGGTCGGCACGGCCCACAGGTCGGTGCCCGCGACACCCCAGCGGCTCAGCAGGTGGTTGGCGGCGGCGAACCCCGTGGTGGCCGCGCGTTCCATCAGCGCCACCGGCAGGTCGACGCGCACCAGGTCGCCCGCCACCACCAGGAACTCGTCCGGCGTGGTGACCCGCGGCCTGCGCCCGTAGCCGCCCGCCGGGAAGAGCGGGCAGTCCTCGCGCAGCTCGTGCCGTTCGTCGACGACACCGGCGCGCTTGGTCTCCGGGCAGACCTCGGTCAGCTGGTGCCAGAGGCGGGCGCGCGCCTCCCGTTCGTCCACATCGGACGGGAGCGCGTAGCCGTGCAGCTCCACCACGGAACCGCCGGTGCGCGCGGCCCACGCCCGTGCCTCGTGCTCGTAGTGGTCGAGCACGCTGATGTTGTCGAGCAGGTCGTGGCCGCCGGTGCCGAGGAAGCCCGGCCGGTCGGCGTCCACCGGGGTGTCGAGCCAGTACCGCGACACCAGGAACCTCGGCGCCGTCTGGAGTTCGCCGATGTTCTCGCGCCACGCGGCGTCCCCGAGCGAGGGCGAGTTGCCGACGACGGACCGCAGGCCGGGGACGTCCGCGGCGAGCACCACGGCGTCGGCCTCGATCGCGCCGTCGCCGATGCCGACCGCGAAGCGCTTGTCCTC
This sequence comes from Lentzea sp. NPDC003310, assembly GCF_040610935.1. Classification (NCBI taxonomy): domain Bacteria; kingdom Bacillati; phylum Actinomycetota; class Actinomycetes; order Pseudonocardiales; family Pseudonocardiaceae; genus Lentzea; species Lentzea sp. NPDC003310. Next base: position 21,150 of record NZ_JBEXNC010000015.1, on the reverse strand, counting down.
ACCCGGTTGGACGGACCCGACCTCGACGCCCGTGCACACCGTCGTGCCGAGCTCGGTGAGGTGGCGGCGCAGCGGTTCCCACAGGCCGTGCGGGAAGGGGTCCGCGGCGACGTCGAAGAGCAGGCCCTCGTTCGACCCGAGGAAGTAGATGTGGAACATGACCGCGAGCTCCGCCGCCGACATCCGCGTCGGGTGGGCGAAGAAGCTGCGCGAGAACACCTCGAACGCGAGGGCGTGCGCCGCCTCGGGGAAGCGAATGCGTTCCAGGTAGGACGCGGCGTCGATGCCGTCGAGCTCCTCGTAGACCCGCGGCACGGACACGTCGAGCAGCGACAGCGCGGCCCGCGCGTCGACGCCGGGCAGGTCGCGCCAGCGGAAGGTGGGGCTGCTGCGCAGGAACGCGAGGGCGTTCCACGGCACGGTGGTCGGGAGGTCCGCGAAGCCGTCGCGGTGCCCGGAGGCGTGCTGCAGCGGGTAGTCCGGCAGCCCGACGAGCGCGCGCCCGGCCGGGTCGACCCGCCGCAGCAACGCCCGCAGGTTGTAGTACTGCCGGAAGAACGCGTGGAAGCCGCGGGTCATGGTGACCTCGCTGCCGTCGGCGAGCCGGGTGCTCCACCCGCCGACGCGCCCGCCCAGGTAGTTCTCCCGTTCGCACAGCACGACGCGGGCGCCCCGTTCGGCGAGCAGCGTCGCGGCGGACAGCCCCGCGATGCCGCCGCCCACCACCACGACCACCGGCGCGTCGGCGCCGAACTGCGCGCGCCCGGCCGGAGCCGGGATCCGCACGGCCCTGCGGTCCCTCACGGCTGCTCCTGTTCCGGCGCGTGGCCGCGGAAGGTGTGCACGACGCCGAGTTGCAGGCCCGGCACCGGCGCGCTGCGCACCCCGGTGAACCCGGTGCGGCGCAACCGGTCCCGCAGCGCGGTGGCGCCGTCGAAGTCCACGACGCTGCGCCACAGGTAGGTGTAGAGCGAGCGGTCACCGGTGACCATCCAGCCCACCGGCACGATGAACGAGCACAGCAGCGTCCACACCGCCGTGCTGACCAGCGAGTCGCGGACCGAGTACTCGTGCAGCACCAGTGTTCCGCCGGGCTTGAGCATGCCCCGGACGTGCCGGAGCGTGTCCTCCGGCTGGGGCAGGTTGCGCACCAGGTACGCGGCGAACACGGCGTCGAACTGCCCTTCGTCGACGTCCTCCGCCCTGCTGTGCACGAACTTCACGCTGCTCGGCCACCGCTTCCGGCGGGCCTGCTCGATCATGCCCGCCGAGGCGTCGACGGCGACGATCTCCACGCCGGGCGCCGCGGCGACCAGTGCGGCGGTCGACGCGCCCGTGCCGCAGCCCAGGTCGAGCACGCGCATGCCGGGGCGCAGGCCGAGAGCCCGCGCGGACAGGCGCAGTGCCTGGTGGTAGCCGGGGTTGATCCCGACGAGGAAGTCGTAGCCACGCGCCGCGCGGTCGAACTTCCCCGGTACCTCAAGCTTGTTCACGAGCAGGCCTTCCCCGTTCCCACAACAACAACACGGCGGTGACCATGGCGAACCCGTAGAGGAAGTCCTCCACGGGGATGTCCCACGGCACCCGCACCCCGCTGATCGCCCAGTCCGCGTACAGCACCACCGGTGCGTCGAGCTTCGTCAGCCAGCCGTCGACCGGGACCTGGAACCCCAGCACGATCACCATCGTGATCCAGTAGGCGGGCTTCTTGAACAGTCCGGTGCGCAGCAGGCAGAACTCCAGCAGCAGCACCACGACCACCGCCGCCGTCGCGGCGAGCGAGTACTCCTCAACCATCGCGCGACCACCGTTCCGCGTGCCCGCGCACAGCCTCGTAGGTCAGCAGCGCGCACAGCGGAATGGCCACGAAGAACAGGATCTCCTCGATCGGCAGCACCCCGCCGATCAGCACACCCGTGGTGGCCTCGGGGTGGAAGCTCCAGTGCCCGCGCAGGATGGCGACGACATCCCACGCCGCGAGGACGAGCAACACCGGTGCGATGGCCCTGGCCACGTCCGGACCGCGCCGGTAGACGCCGCGTCCCATCCACTCCAGCGGCATCGTGATGAGCACGCACACACCCAGCACCAGCAGGTATTCGTACTGGCTTCGCATCGCCGACCTCCCACCACGACCGTATGGGCGGCACGACGAGTCTGCACAACGGCGACAGGACTTTCACCGGTGTCCCGGAGACTCACGTCATCTCGGCCTTGGAGATCGCGTAGTAGGCGTCCACAGTGTCCCCGTCGATCCCCACGTACGTGTCGATCCACGCGGCCGCGGCCCGCGCCAGCACCATCACCGCGTCGAACTGCTGATCCTCCGACAACACGCCCAGCGCCGCAGCCACCCGCTGGTCGTCGGCGCACGCAAGGCCGCTCAACACCTCGGACGCCACCTCGGCCGCCCACTCGTCCCCGCGCGCCGCCGGCACAGCGACCGGAATGCGCACGGAGGGGTCGAGCGACCCGCGTGGAACGCCTCTCAACAAGATCGCGGCACACGTGTCGATGGCGACCATCCGCGTCCGCTCGTCCGCCACCAGACACCGCACGGCGTCCACCGACCACAGGTGGTCACGCCTGTTGATCGCACCCACCGAGGCCAGGGTCAACTCCCTGGCCTGCATGTCATCGAGCCGGTGCATCGACTCCCAATCTCCTTCGCGTCAGGCCCCGACTGCGCCCCCGCGCCTGGAATTACCGCGTTGCGCCAACCACAACTCAGTCATGGTCAAACGACCGGTTGCGACCTGCATGACGAGTGGAGCGGAGTTCACCCGTCCGCAGCAGCGCATTCGAGACCACTATGCTCAATTCAGATGTTCACAACATCCGGATGTCGACACCCTCGGGAGTGACCTTGGCGACGCGGCACCTCTACCTGGCCCGACACGGCGCAGCCGACGCGTTCGGTCACCTGCTGGACACCGGCCGGCGCCAGTCGGAACTGCTGGGAGCACGGCTGGCCCGTCTGCCGATCGACGCCGTCTGGCACTCACCCCTGCCCAGAGCGGCGGACACCGCCGCGACCCTGGGCCTGGCGCTGCCGGGCATCCCGGTGGCCGAGGCCCCGGAACTCGTGGACCACGTCCCCCACGTGCCATCCACTCCCCCACCGGCCTGGGCAGGGTTCTTCGACGGCTACGCCGACGCGGAGGCGGCCGAGGGCGCGAGGCTGGCCGACGCCCTGACCGCCCGCTTCGCCCACCCGGCCGAGACCGAGCGCCACGAAGTGTTGGTCACGCACGCCTACCAGGTGGCTTGGCTGGTCCGGCACGCCCTGGACGCGCCCGCGGACCGGTGGCTGGCGATGAGCTGCGGCAACACGGCGCTCACGGTGCTGCAGTTCCGCGACGGCACCCCACCGGCGCTGGCGCTGTACAACGACATGAGCCACCTGCCGGAGGAGTTGAGGTGGACGGGCTTCGGCCCGGGGACCCGGCCGTGATCACGTGCGGCCGAGCCGGCCACGCCGCCTCGCCTCCACGTCGGCGGCCAAGCGCCGTGCCATCCCGCCGCAGCGTCGATCCGGATTCAGCCGCACCCCTGCAGCGTCGGGCCGGACCCGCCCGCCGCAACTCCTGCGGCTTCCGTTCGCACACCCGGCCTGCCCGCAGCGTCCGTTCGCACACCCAGCCACGCCCCACAAATCCGGCTGGACTCACACCCCGCCCCCGCGACGCGACCGCCCCAAGAGCGCAACCGTCCTAGGAGAACGCCGGAGGCTCGCGGAACAGGTCACCGTGCGACCACCCGACCTCCCGCGACGACGCACCGAACCGAGTTCCGCCGTTGTCCACGTCCGGATGGCTGAAGAGCCCCTGCGCCGCCGAGGTGGCGTCGGACGCCGAGCCGACACCGTTCGCGCCGTCACGCACAACTTGCTGGAATCGCACCGTTTTCGCTTTCTGCACGAGTGAGCCGCGACGAGCAGGCAGTCCTGGTGATCACGGCTTGGAACGCCGGGATGCCCACCGGGCGCGCGGATCAACCATCAAGATCCGGTCTCAGCCCTCGCTCGGCCACAGCGGGACCTGGTGCGCGTCCGCGAACGGAACCGCCTGAGCCGCGGTGACGGCGCCCGCGACGGACGCCACGTCCTCGCGCGGAGACGGGCCGGCCACGTACTTCGCGTACAGCTCGTCGTAGATCGGTGTCGTGGTCATGCGCCATATGGTCACGATGCAGGCCCGCCGATCCGCGCCGAAAACGGCTAAACCGCCGGAAGAGGTGACGCGCGCCGATTCAGGTGTGGAAATCGCCGAACCGGGTAGCCGGTGTCGCCACGACCGATCCGGCCCCGAAGAGGCAGCATGTCCACGCACACGACCGCTCTCGACCGCGTCGTCTCGTCCGGCCCCGCGCCGCTGCCGTTGAACAGCCGCCGGGTGCGCCTGGCCATCGACCTGATCGGCGTGTCCGTGCTCCTCCTCGGGCTCGTCACCGGGGTGTTCGTGCTGGTTTTCGGCGGTGGGGTCATCGCGGCGGCTGGCGCGTGCCTGCACGCGGCGCACCGCCGGCCCGCTTGAGGACCGCCGGGCGGAGTTAGGCCGTTCGGGTTACCTTCTGATTCCTGGTGAGCAGGCAACACACCGGGGTCGGAGGTCGCCGTGGCACACGACTCCGTGCCCGCGTGGATCGACCCGATGCTGGCCAAGCCCGACGGCGGCCGCCTCCGCGAGGGTCCGCGGTGGGCGTACGAGTACAAGCTCGACGGGTACCGCGCCGCGCTGCGGATGGCGGCCGACGGCACCACCGCGCTGACCAGCCGCAACGGCCTGGATCTCACGCTCGAGTTCGCCGAGCTCGCCGGAGTGCTCACCGAAGCGCTGCGAGGGCGTGCCGTGGTGCTCGACGGCGAGGTCGTCGTCTACAACGAGGCCGGGCAGATCGACTTCGGCCTGCTGCAGCAACGCCGGGGCCGCTTCCAGAAGCACCGCACCGCCCAGCGCGCCGACCCGTTCGACGACGTGCCGGTCCGCTTCCTGGCCTTCGACCTCCTGCGCGACGACCGGCTCCTGCTCGACCAGCCCTACGAGGTCCGGCGGCGACGGCTGACCGAGCTGCCGATGCCCGACCCGTTCCGGATCTCGGTAGTGCCGTCCTTTACCGCCGACGACCTCGCCGCCGAACGCCTGACGCCCCAGCGGCTCCTCGACCACGTCGCCGCGGAAGGCCACGAGGGTCTCGTGGCGAAGCGGCTCGACTCCCCGTACCTGCCCGGCAAGCGGTCCGACCTGTGGTGCAAGCACCCGCTCGTGCAGACCCGCGAGGTCGTCGTGTGCGGCTGGCGGCCCGGCCAGAGCGGGTTCACCGGCACGGTCGGCGGCCTGCTGCTCGGCGCGCACGACCCGGACACCGGCGACCTGGTCTACCTCGGCGACGTCGGCACCGGCTTCACCCGGCAGGAGCGCGACGACCTGCGGGACCGGTTGCGGCCGCTCGAACGCGCCGGTCACCCGTTCGCGAGCGCACCGCCACGCGAGGACGTCGCCCGCGCCCGCTGGGTCGAGCCGGTGCTCGTCGGCGAGGTCCGGTTCCGCCAGTTCACCCGCGGCGACGACGGTCGGCTGCGCCACACGGCGTGGCGGGGCCTGCGCGCGGACCGCGACGTCGGCGAGGTGACGGCGCCCCTGCCCGGCCGCCCGCCGCCGAAGACGGAGATCGGCACCCGCGTGACGGTCGACGCGGGCGGCCGCACGCTCACACTGTCCAACCTGGACAAACCGCTGTACCCCGACGACACGACCAAGGGCGAGGTCATCGCCTACTACAGCCGGATCGCACCGGTCCTGCTGCCGCACCTGGCGAACCGGCCCGTCACGTTCGTGCGCTTCCCCGACGGCGTGCACGGGCAGAGCTTCTTCCAGAAGAACGCCGCCCCACCGGACTGGCTGCCCACCGTGCCGCTGCGCAGCGGAGGGTCACGACGCGGCGCGGACGCCGACGAGATCATCCGCTACCCGCTGCTCCACGAGCTCGCCGCCCTCGTGTGGTCGGCCAACCTCGCGGCCCTCGAGCTGCACGTTCCACAGTGGACGGTCGAGGACGGGAACCGCGGCCTGCCGAACCGCCTCGTGTTCGACCTCGATCCCGGTCCGGGCACGACGATCGTCGACTGCTGCCGCGTGGCGGACCGCCTGCACGACGTCCTGGTCGCCGACGGGCTCGTGCCGGTGGCGACCACCTCGGGTTCGAAGGGCATGCAGGTCTACGCGGGCATCGAGGTCTCCGCCGCGGGGGCGCCCTCCGCCTACGCCAAGGCCGTCGCGACGGCGTTCGAACGGGCGACGCCCCAGCAGGTCACCGCGACCATGGCGAAGGCCCGCCGCCACGGCAGGGTCTTCATCGACTGGAGCCAGAACAACCCCGCCAAGACCACCATCTCGCCGTACTCCCTGCGCGGCCGCGAGCACCCGACCGCGGCCACGCCGGTCACGTGGGACGAGGTGCGCGGCTGCGCCGATCCCGGGCAGCTGGTGTTCACCGCGGACGAGGTGCTGGTCCGGGTCGAGGAGCTCGGCGACCTCTTCACCACGGTCGAGGACGGCCGTGCCCCGCTGCCTCAGGTCCGTCCGGTGTAGTGCCACAGCGCGGCGTTGAGCTGGTCCACCGCCGCGGCGAACTCCGCCTCGGTCAGCACGACCTCGAGCTTCCAGGAGTAAGCGGCCCGGTCCCAGCCGGCGCCGACCGACCGCGTGAGAGGTGTCTCGAGCAGGTCGCCCATCGGCTGGACGAGGTACACGACCGCCCCCTTGACCGGGACCTGCGCGAGCCGCACCTCCCGCGGCTCGAACCGCACCACGTCGTCCCACGGCACGAGCTCGGCACGCCTGGTCGCGTGGTAGATCAGCACACCGCGCGGTCCGAAGTGGACACCGGCGCGCGCGGCCCTCCACATCAGTGCCGACAGCCCACCGCAGAACGCCATGGCCGACAGGACCCCCGACCACGACTCGACCGGACCGGGGGCGAGCACGACCGCCGCCACCACCAGCACCAGGAACCCGCCGGACGCGGCCGCCATGAACACGTGACCCGACAGTTCGCCGCTCGGAACAACCCGCTTCCACTCCCCCATGTCCGCATTGTCCGGTGCGCACGAACCTGCGACAAGACAGCGCGACCGGAATATGGATCGTTTCTGAGTCGATTTTGCGGGTATTGCTGAGTCGACAGCGACGTTCACGCGGAGGAGCCGACATGTCCGAGAAGCACGCCGGCGTGACGATGACGAGGGTGCTGGGCGCGGTGACGGCCGCCTACAGCGCGGCGCTCGTCGTCTCACCCCGGATCCTGGCCAAGCCGACGGGCCTCACCACCCCCGGAGGCGGGGTGCCCGCGTCGACGCGGACGCTGATCGCCGCCATCGGCGCCCGGGACACGGCCATCGGCACGGCGATGATGTTCGCCCGGCCCGGCACGCCCCTGCGGACGGCGGTGCTGACGCGCGTCGCCGCCGACCTCGCCGACGCCGCCGTGTTCGGCACGACGCTGCCGGACCGCGCGGCGCGCTGGAAGGTCGCGGGGTTCGCCGTGTGCTGGGCCGCCCTGTGCGGCGTGGCCGGACTCCGCCGCTGACCACCTCTCCACCATCCACCGCAGGGAGTTCACGTTCATGAGCACCATCACGAAGTCCGTCGACGTCGAGGCGGACGTGACCAGCGTCTACAACCAGTGGACCCAGTTCACGGAGTTCCCCCGGTTCATGGAGGGCGTCGACCGGATCGAGCAGATCGACGACACCCACACGCGCTGGACGGTCACCATCGCCGGCGTCACCCGCGGGTTCGACGCCACGATCACCGAACAGCACCCGGACCAGCGGGTCGCGTGGCGCTCCGACTCCGGCCCCGACCACGCCGGGGTCGTGACGGTGCACCGCCTCGACGACCGACACACGCGCGTCACGGTCCAGATGGACATCGACCCCGAGGGCTTCGTCGAGAACGTCGCCGACAAGCTCGGCGTCCTCGACCGCCGCGTCCAGGGCGACCTCGACCGGTTCAAGGACTTCGTCGAGGCCCACGGCGGCACCGAGACGGGCGGCTGGCGGGGCGACGTCGAACGGCCCGGCCAGTCCTGACACCGGTTTCCAGACCGTCGCGGTGTTCCGGCCGATGCCAGGTGGGGCCTCGCACCCGGTTCGGGACACCGCGACACCCCCTCAGACCACCGACCGGACCGTGCCGCCGTCGACCCTGATCGTCGCGCCGCTCACGTAGTCCGCGTACGGGCTCGCCAGGTAGGCCACCGCCGCGGCGATCTCCTCGGGCCTGCCGAACCTGCCGACGTCGTTGGGCACGAGCGACGCGACGGCGTTGCGCTCGATGTCCTCCCACCTCTCGCCCCACCCGTTGGCCGGCGCCTGCGCCGTCAGCCACTTCTCCACCGAGTCGACCATGATCGCGCCCGGCGACACGACGTTCGACGTCACGCCGGTGTCCTTCAGCTCGCGCGCCAGGGAGACGGCGAGGGTGTGCCGGGCGGCCAGCGTCGCGCTGTAGTGGGGCTGGATCGCGATCGGCTGCGAGCCGAGCCCGCCGCCGATCTGGATCACCCGGCCCCAGCCGCGGGCGCGCATGCCGGGGGTGAGTCGCTGGATCATGCGGACCGCCGAGACCACGTTCGCCTCGTAGATGTCGCGCCACTCCTGCGGTGTCGCGTCCTGCCAGCCGGTGTGGGCGTACCCGCCGGCGTTGTTGACCAGCACGTCGACCTCCCCGGCGACCGCGGCCACGGCGTCCGCGCCCGCGTCGGTGGCGAGGTCGCCGATCGCCACCGCGACGGCACCGACGTCCGCCGCCACGGCCTGCGCGCGGGCCTCGTCGCGGCCGTGCACGACGACGTCCGCGCCTTCCGCCGCCAGCAGCCTCGCGATCGCCTCGCCGAGACCCGAGCTCGACCCCGTGACCAGGGCTCGCTTGCCCTTCAGGTTCAGTTCCACCACGTTCTCCACAAGTCTACAGTCGTATACTTCGCTTGAAGTCTACACTCGTATACATGAGTTCCGCACACCGCCGAGATGCCGCCGCCACCCGAGCGGCGATCCTCCGCGCCGGCGTCGAGGCGTTCACCAGGTACGGCTTCGACGGGGTCGGGGTCCGTGAGATCGCCCAGTCGGCCGGGGTCAGCGCGATGCTGGTCAACCGCTACTTCGGGTCGAAGGAAGGGCTCTTCGCCGAGGTCGCGGAGGTGTCGATGACCGATCGCACGGTGCTCGGCGGCGATCCGGCGACCCTGGCGCGCGACATCGCCGCGGCGTTGGTGCGCCGCACCTCTCCCACTGCGGACGACCTGTCGCCGTTCCTGCTGTTGCTGCGGTCGGCGGCCAACCCGCGCGCGGCCGAGATCCTGCGGGAGAACATCGAGCGCCACGTCGAGGCGCACGTGCACGAGGTCGCACCGGACACGCGCGGCACCGACCGCGCGGCCGTGGTGCTGGCCGTCATCGCCGGGTTCTGGTTGCTGCGCAAGGTGATCGGCAGCAGCGCGCTGAACGGGACCGACGAGAAGACGCTCGAGGCCACCCTGCGGCGGCTCTTCGAGACCCTGATCCCTCCCGCAGACGGGTGACCGCGGAAGGGATCAGTCCAGACCGAGGACGGGAAACTTCACCGGGGTGTCCGGGGCGCCGTACGGCTGCGACCAGGCGCGGTACGTCAGCTCGGCGGGGTACGTGATCCCGTACGCCTCGTGCAGCGCGGCGACGCAGGCGCGCGCCAGCCGCGCGAACTCGGTCGTGAGCGCGGGGCGCCGCAGCGACGACGTCCAGTTGGGCTGCGCGACGACGGGCTCCTCCCAGTCGAACCTGCGCAGCTGGAACTCGTCGGCGCCCGCCGCCACGTCCTTGCCCGGCGCTTCCGCGTAGAGCCGGTCGGGTGCTCCGGCGAACTGCACGTAGCGCTTCGGGTCCGCCGCCGCGTGGACGATGAGGAACACGCCGTCGGTCACGTCGCGGAACGCGTCCGTCAGGCTCTCGGTGAACCGGCCCCACTCGTGCGCGACCTTCCACGGCATCGGGACCGGTGTGCGCGTGGTCGTGAACCGCAGCTCCGGGTCGTCGACCGCGACCTGCTTCTCCCACGGGCTGCGGTGGTCGGTCCGCTCGAAGCCTTCGGTGTGCGCCCGCGCGTCCTTGGTGGTCACCCAGTAGCCGCCCGGTGCGGTGGAGACGACCACGACGGCCATGCCCCGGTACGTGCCGGGGCGGGCGAGGTCGTAGCACTCCAGCACGTCATCATGCGCCAGATACCGCGCGAAGGAGCGGCGGTCCCTCTGCGTGAAGGACTCGTCGACGGCGTGGCCGGCGGAGATCCACCACTTGCCGGCGTGGTGCTGCAGCCGGTAGTCGACGTCGCGGTAGCGCACGAACCGTCCGGGCGCGGGGAGGCGGTCGTCCGTGCTCATCGCTCTCCGGCCCTCCGGTCGAGCTCGACACCCTGAGGTGTCTCGAACATCGCGCGGAGACCCCTCTTCCCGAGGGTGAACGAGATCCGCGCGCCGGACGCGGTGTCCCAGGTCGCGGACGAGCTCTCCGCGAAGTCGCGCAGCGCCGGCGTGCCCCAGCGCGTCTCCGCTTCCCGGACCAGCAAAGCGAAGGCGTCGCCGAGGAACCGCCTCGACGCCGGGGTGATCTCGCGGATCAGGTCGGCGACGTCGAACCGGAGGTACGACAGGTCGCCCCTGCTTCCGATGGTCGAGACATCCGGGACGGTGAAGCCGGACACCGTGTTCATCAGGTGGGGAACGCCGTCCTCGACCTCGATCGTCCACCCGAGTCCGTCGAACGCCCGTTGCTGCGCCTGGTCGCGCGTCAGCGGCCAGGGCGCGTCCTCCCAGAACTCCAGGAGGTCGCACGCCTCCACCGGCGTCATCGCTTTCCAGGTCACATCCCGATCATGTCAGGCGCGCGCGATGCTCTGCAGGAAGGGCAGCGTCGGCAGCCGGTCCGGGCCGTACAGGAAGCTCGACAGCAGGACGACGAGCCAGGGCACCTGGGGACCGGCCAGCTGCAGCGGCTCGGCCTCGTCGAAGATCAGGTAGCAGACACCGCCGAGCATGTCCGCGTTGAAGTCCACGACGTGCGGGTACGCGAACCGCAGCCACCTGCCGTGCACGAAGGACATGACGCAGTAGTTCGTCACCACCACGCGGGCGGCGCAGTGCTCCCGCCACTGGGGCGCGGCCTGGTTCACCGCGCGCTGCCGGGCGATGTTGTTGCCGACCGCGTTCGCCGCCAGGCCCGCCGCCACGAACAACGGCGAGCCGAGGAAGAAGCTGCTGGAGTGCTGGTAGGTGACATCCGTTCCGTAGAAACGGGAATAGCCGAGAGGAAGGTCGGCGTACGTCGCCTCGCCGGGCGCGAGCAGCAACGAGGTGGCCACCTCGCCGGGTACACCGCCCGCCACGAGGTGCCGGTACAGGTGGACGGCGGCGTTCCAGGACGCCGTCCACTCGGGGTTCGCCGGCACCGGCTCGATGGTCATTGATCTCTACCTCGCTGGTCACCGATGACTTCGCCGAGCGCGGTGCAGCGGTCGTGCCGCCCGAGCTCCTCTGCACAGTCGCGCGGCCCGCATCCGTTGTTACGGCAGGGTTTGTCCGACCTGATCACGGGCTTGCCAGTCCACGTCAGAGGCGAATCGCGGTGAGGCCCCAGGTCGAGTACCCCAGCGTGACGGCGCTCGCGTCGCCGACCGCGGCGCCCACCGCGGCCAGCACCTCCGCGAGCCGGTCGGCCGGGAGCGTGGTGAGACCTCCCGAGGTCGGCAGCAGGTCCAGCAGCTCGGCACGGCTGTAGGCACGCTCCCAGTCGTGCCGCCACACCTCCGGTTCGCCGAACCCGCCCGCCGCGCGGATCCCGTCCGCCGCCCTGTCGTACAGCCCGCGATAAGCGTCCACAATGGACCCGTCAGGGCGCGCGACGAGCGGCGAGTCCGGCGCCAGCCGCCGATACGCCTCGGTCAGGGCTTCCTGCACGGCCGGAGGAAGTTCGTAGACGTGCCCGAACGGCACCAGCGCCCCGCCGGGCCGCAAAACCCTCGCCGCCTTGGCCGCGCCGGTGACCGGATCCACCCAGTGCCACGCCGTTCCGGACACGACGGCGTCGAACGCGCGACACTCCGGTTGCCACGCCTCGAACGTCGCGACCTCCACCTCGACACCGGTCCCCCGCGCGAAGGCGGCCATCCGCTCGTCGGGCTCGACGCCGAGCACGGCGTGCCCGGCGGCCCGGAGCTGCCGCGCCACGATGCCGGTGCCGCACCCGACGTCGAGGACCCGCGAACCCGGGATCCGCCCGATCACCGCGCCGGGGTACTCCGCGCGCGTCCGGTCGTACCGCCCGGGGTCGACGCCGAACGACTCGGCGACCCGTCGATGCTGGTGAGGAGGTTGAATGACCATGCGCCCACTCTAATGGGCAAGCGCCCACTCACGGTATGGTGTCCGCTCGGAGCAGAAGGAGGCCGGGTGCCGACTGGAGTGGCGCTGCGCGACCCGCGTCAGCAACTGTTCGACGCCGCGGCGCGGGTCCTGGTCCGCGACGGCGCGAGCGAGCTGACCAGCCGGGCGGTCACCGCCGAGGCGGGCGTGGCGAAAGGCGTGCTGCACCGGCACTTCGCCGACTTCGACGCGTTCCTCACCGAGCTGGTCCTGGAGCGCATCGCGCAGGTCGAGGCACTGGCCGAGGACCTGCGGACGGCACCCGGCGGCGTCGTCGACAACCTGACCGCCGCGCTGACCACCGGCTTCGACCCCGTCGCCGTGGCGGTCGTCGTGCTGGTGATCGCGCGCGACGAGCTCCGCCGCCGGCTGCGGGAGGCCGGTGCCTCCCGGCTCCCGCTGGTCGGCGAGTTCACGGCGGTGATCGCCGGCTACTTGAGGACCGAGCGCGACCGCGGCCGGATCGCTGCCGATGCCGACGTCGACGTGCTCGCGCCGACGTTGATCGGGGCGGCTCACCTGCAGTTCACCGAGCAGGCCGCGCCCGAGTCGGTGCGCCGGGTCGTGATCACGGTGCTGGCGGGCGTCACGCCCAGCCATTCGGACCTCCAATGACCCGGCCACTGTTCCGCGTCACCCGCTTGATCTCCGCACGGCCAGTTGTTAACGTCCACATCCGCTTGTGGCCCAGGTCACACGACGACTGAGCCTTCGGCCTGCCCCGGAACCCGTGGCGACCGTCAACAACGATGTTGAGCCGCACGAGGAGTCGGGGATGCGTTCGCCGAAGTTCGTGGTGCCCGTGATAGCCCTGCTGGTGGCGGCTTGCGGCGCACCCGCAGCCGGACAGCAGGTCAAGCAGCCTGAGAGCGCTCTCGTGGGCGTGACGATGCCGACGACGACGTCGCAGCGCTGGCTCAGCGACGGCGAGAACATCAAGCGCGACCTCGAGTCGCGGGGGCACAAGGTCGACCTGCAGTACGCGGAGAACGACGTGGCCACGCAGATCAAGCAGGTCCAGGGCCAGATCTCCGCGGGCGCGAAACTCCTGATCATCGCCTCGGTGGACGGCTCGGCGCTCACCCAGCCGCTGCTGATGGCCGCGGAGGCCGGCATCCCGGTGATCGCCTACGACCGGCTCCTGCGCGGCAGCCCGAACGTCGACTTCTACGCGACGTTCGAGAACTTCCGCGTCGGCATCTACCAGGCCGAGTCGCTGCTGACGGGGCTGGGACTGCGCAACCCCGACGGCAGCCCCGGCCCCGCGCCCGGCCCGTTCAACATCGAGCTGTTCGCCGGCTCGGCGGACGACAACAACTCGGCGTTCTTCTTCAACGGCGCCATGTCCGCCCTCAAGCCCTACATCGACGAGAAGAAGCTCGTGGTGCGCAGCGGTCAGACGGAGTTCCAGGCCGTGACGACCCTGCGGTGGGACGGCGAGACCGCCCGCAAGCGCATGGACGAGATCCTCACGACGGCGTACCGCCGCATCAAGGTGAACGGCGTGCTCTCGCCCTACGACGGCATCTCGCTCGGCATCCTCGCCTCGCTGAAGGCGAACGGCTACGGCCCCGCCTACCCCGTCGTGACCGGCCAGGACGCCGAGGTCGACTCGGTGAAGTCGATCATCGCGGGCGAGCAGTACTCGACGATCTACAAGGACACCCGCGAGCTGGCGACGGCCACGGCGTCGATGGCAGAGGCAGTCCTCAAGGGCCGGACACCGCCGCAGCTCAACAACCTCAACGACTACGAGAACGGCGTGAAGATCGTCCCGGCCTTCCTGCTGAACCCGGTGAGCGTCGACAAGTCCAACTACCACAAGGTCCTGGTGGAGTCCGGGTACTACACCGACGAGCAGCTCCGGTAGCCGCGTCCGCTACCACCGCAGGGCGAAGAGGCTGCGGATCAGCACCGGCGAGAACGTGCCGTCGGCGGTGGTCATCGCGTGTCCCGCGCCGGGCAGCACCACGCGGTGGCCCGTCACCGACGCCAGCTCGTCCGTCATGGCGCACGGCACCTGCGGATCCAGCTCACCGCAGGTCAGCAGCACGGGCATCGGCGGCAGCCGGCGCGCGACGTCGGGCGGGGAGACCGCGTCGACGGAGGTGACGAACCTGCGGCTCGGCCCCGCCAGCGCCTGGAAGAGCGCCGCGAGCGCGGGCGGCAGGCCCGCGGTGCCGACCGGACGTCCCGCGCGCAGGTCGGCCACGGCGGCGTCGACCGCCCGGTCCGCCACACGACCGTCCTCTTCGGACATACCGCCCGACTCGACGAGCTGCGCGGTCTGGTCGTGCAGCTGCGTCGCGAGCACGTCCAGCATCCGCAACGCCAACGGCTGCAACAGGACCAGTGCGGCGGCACGCCGGCCGCGAGGCGCGTCCGCGGCGAGCACCAGCGCCGTCAGCGCGCCCTCGCTGTGGCCCGCGAGCGCCACCCTTCGTGGCGTCACCTCCACCCGGCCGCGCAGGTAGTCGCGGGCGGCCGCGGCCTGCCGGATGAACGCCGGATAGTCGAGCTCCTGGGGACGCTGCGCCCACTCCCCCAGTCCCGTGCGGCCGGTGCCGTACTTGTCGAACCGCAGGGTCACCACGCGGTCGCGCTCCCACACACCCGCCAGGTCGCGGAGGGTGTTCGGCGTGAGCGCCGGAGGCTGGTTGCCGTCGCGGTCGGTGGGTCCGCTGCCGGGCAGCAGGAGGGCCGCGGGCAACCGTTCTCCGCGACGCCGTGCGGGCACGTGCAACGTCCCGTAGGTCGTCGTGCCGTCGACGACGAAGGACACCTCCTCGTCGTGCGCCGGCAGCCAAGCGCCGAACCCGGCCGAAGCGGGTTGTGCCGCGACGACGGTGGAAGCCACCGCCGCCAGCACCGCGGCGATCTTGACGATCACCGGCCCGTCGCCTTCTCGACCATGGCCACCACGGCGCGCGGGTCGTCGACCTCGACCGCCAGCCGGGTGTAGGTCTCGTCCGCCAGCTCCACCACCACGGCCTTCTGCGCGTCGCGCACCGCCCAGAAGACCTTCTCGCCCTCGTGGTGGAACGTGCCGGCGGTGATCACTTTGGGCACGTGCGTGCCCGGCGCCCGGATCCCCTTCGGCTCACCCAGGATGCCCGGGTCGACCGTCGCTCCCCGCACGTTCGCCAGCGGGATGGTCAACCTGCTCTTCAGCGCCCACAGCTTGTCGAGCCCCTCCATCTCCACCACCAGGTCCTGGCCTTGCACGCTGACCACCGCCATGTCAGATCTCCTTCGCAGGCACCGATTCCGGTGCGTCGTGTTCGACTGGGACGTCGCGCCCGAGAGCGGGTCGCTCGCGCAACCACCTGCCCAGCAACGCTTCCGTGGCGGCCGGCTCCCCCGTCGCCGCGTCGAGCTCGGCGAAGACCGACGACACCAGCTCGGCCACCTCCGAGTCGTCCGGCGCCCGATCGACCGCCGCGAGCAGCAGCAGGTCCCACGTCGGCGCCGCACCCGACCGCGCGGCGCGAGCCAGGTCCGGCCGCACCTCCTGGTCGACGTGCCGGCGCAGCGCGGCCAGGTACAGGCCGCGCTTGCTGCCGAACACGCCGTAGAGGCTGTTGCGGTGCACCCCGACCCACTTCACCAGGTCGTCGATCGAGACGCCGTCGTAGGTGCGGCGGGCGAACAGCTCCGCGGCCGCCTGCACGACCTCGTCCACGTCGAAAGACCGCCGTCGTCCCATGCCACCACCCTAGAGTTTTCAGGAACGATCAGTCAAGAACGAACGTTCCTGAATTCGGCGTGCATGATCACGGCATGACTGTGGACGTCTTCGGCGCGAGCCGGGAGCGGCACCTCGGCCCGTTCGACGGTGACGGGATCTTCTGCGTGGGCAACGCCGACGAGTGCGACCACCTCACCGAGGACGGCGCCGTCCGGATCCCGTGGCGCGGGCGGCCGCGACCCGACGACGTGGCGCGGATCCGCAGCCTGGCCCTGTGCCCGACCACGGCCCAGCTGAGCAGGGCGGTGCTGCCCGCCTACTTGCCGGATCTGGTGAACCTCCGGTCACTGACGCTGCCCGCACCGCTCGTGGCCGACCTGACGTCTCCGACGCTGAAGTCCCTGGTCGTCCACAACGCCGACGGCCGGGCGCCCACGGCCCCGCTCGCCGCCGACACCGCCCTGCCGGGCCTGCGGGCGCTGATGTGGGTCACCTCCTGCACGGCGCCGCGCCTGCCCCAGGTGGTCGGCCCGCTGCCGCCGCTCGAGTTCCTGCGCACCAACGTGAGCGGGGCCGCAGCGGTGCTGCGGCAGCTCGAGAACCTGCCGTCGCTGTGGCACCTGGAGTTGGCGGACCTGAAGAACGTCGACGTCGTCGACCACCTGGCGGCGCCGCTGCGCGTGCTGGAGATCGGGGGCACCGGGCGCGACTTCCCGGTCGACCGGATCGCCGCGATTCCGACGCTGGAAGCGTTGCGCCTCAACGGGGTCCGCGCCGAGATCGACTGCGCGGTGTTCACGGCGCTACCCGACCTGGTCCAGCTGACCGTCCTCAACTCGAAGCGGATCGTGAACGTCGAGGCGCTGCTGGAGTGCCCGAAACTGGCGAACGTCGTGGTCGTCGACTGCGGCAACCCGTTCGGGAAGGAGGGCAAGGCGTTGTTCGAGTCGCACGGCTTCGCCCACCTGTCCATCGACTACGCGTAGGTCAAAGCTGACGAAATCGCGTTGCGCGGAACTGGTTCGTCGTCGAGGCTGCGCCGCATGGGGATGTTGGACGCCGTCGCGGCTCGGGTCGCGCGCGGCGAGAAGGTGCGGTTCCGCCCGACCGGTTCGTCGATGGTGCCGTTGATCCGCAGTCGTCAGCTGGTGACCGTCGTTCCGCTGGACACCGCGACACTGGATGTCGACGACATCGTGCTGGTGCGGGTGGCCGGGACGGTGTACCTGCACCGGGTGACCGCGGTCGCCGGACAGCGGGTGCAGATCGGGAACAACCGCGGCCGGATCAACGGCTGGACCACCCGCGACCGGGTCTTCGGGATCTGCGTCGAGGTGGACGGCGTCCCGCGGCGGAACGTCGAGGGCAAGAGTGCGTGGAACGATCCGGCGGAAGGCAGCTGACACGTGGGGTACGAACCCGACGGGTTGCTCGGCCGGCTGGTCGGGTTCCGCCTGTACTCGGTGCAGTTCGTGATGGACCACGTCCAGCTGCACTTCGACGGCCCCACACAGGACACGCCCGTCCTGCACTGCGACACCATGCCCGCTGTGGCGATCTTGAACCAGACGTTCGCGGACGGATGCCCAGGGTATGCGGATGCTCTGCGTTCACTGATCTCCGCGACCGTGGTGCGCACGGAGGAGGCCACCGGAACGGGCCTGCGGATCGAGTTCGACCGCGGCACGCTCGTGCTGCACCCGACGACGGGCGAGGACTCGTTCGAGGACCTCGCCTGACGCGTTCGGATGTCGTGCGCATCCGAACGCGGGACGCGCTCAGACGCCCCTCCGCCGGAGCACGGCCTGCGCGGCTTCGAGCCGTTCTTCCCCTCCCCTCCGCGACACCTCGCCCGAGACCTCGTCCGCCCAGCCGAGCAATTGCTCCACGTGGTCGTCCGTTCCGGCCGTCACGAGTTCCGGCGTGCCCAGCACGACACCGCCGCCGGCCCCGTCGAGGGTGATCTCCTCGCCCACGCCCAGGACCTTCCCGCCCAGGACGATCGAGTCGGTGCCCACCACCAGGTCGGCCACCCCGGACCACGGCCGGTTTGCCCATCGAACGCGCCACCACCGCCGCGTGGCTGGCCGGGCCGCCGCGGGCCGTGACGATGCCGGTGGCCGCCGCCAGGCCGCGGATGTCCTCGGGCGAGGTCTCCGGCCGCGCCAGCACCACCGGACCGCCTGCCGCCATGCGAACCGCCTCGTCGGCCGTCACCGCCAGCCTGCCCGTCGCCACTCCGGGGCAGACGCCCAAGCCGCGTGCGATGACGTGAACATCCGGAGCGATCCGAGGGACCCGCGCCTGCCGCAGGTGGTGCGGAGCAACGCGGAGAAGTGCTTCGGCTCGGGTGATCGCGCCGGTCGCGACGAGGTCGGTGGCGAGCCGGATGGCGGCGACACCGGTGAACCTCGCCGGACGGACCTGGAGCAGCCACAGTTCGCCCGACTCGTAGGTGAACTCGACGTAGCAGGCATCCCGGTAGTGCTGCTCCACGCGAGCCAGGGCGTCCACCAGGTCGCGCCAGACCCCAGGCTCCCGAGTCGCCAGGGAGGCGAGGGGGTCGGTGAGCGCCCGGCCGGAGACGACAGCGTCTCCCTGGTGTCCGAAAAGGACTTCGCCTGACGGTATGTCGTTGCCGGTCAACGGGTTCCGGCTGTAGGCGACTCCCGATCCGCTGCGGTGGTCGCGGTCGCCGAACACCATGCGCTGGACGATCACGGCGGTGCCCGCGTCGTGCGGGATGTCGTGCAGGGTGCGGTAGGTGCGGGCCCTGGGCGTGTTCCAGGAAGCGAAGACCGACCTCAGCGCCCCGTCCACCGCCGCCGACACGGGGTCCAGGTTGAGGATCGTGTCCATCATGCCGGGCATCGACACCGCCGCCCCGGAGCGGACCGACACGGGTGCCGGCCCCAGGGTCGCCAGCGCGGACGCCACCTCGTCGGTCAGGCCGGGCGGGAGGTCGCCGGTGGCAAGGAACGCCCGGCAGGCCTCGGTGGTGACGACGAACCCGGCCGGCACCGGCAACCCGAGCCGGTGCAGCAGCACCAGACCGTGCGCCTTGCCGCCGATCAGCTCCGGCGGGTCCGTCAGCGAGGCGGAGAGGTGCTTCAGCCACTCCATCTGGAGATCCCCTGCGTGGCCAGGAGGTCCTCGTGGAGCTCCGCCCAGATCGCGTGGTACGAGTCGACGGTGTCGGCCAGCCGGCCCAGTTCCCCCTGGCGCACCTGGCGAAGGGCGTCGGCGAGGCGGAGGTCGTAGCGGGCGAACCTGGGCAGCGCCGTGGCCAGAGCCGCGATCACCGGCACCGCGCGGGCGTGGAAGTCGGCGAAGAGCACCAGCACCCTGGCGTCGTAGGCGGCGTCGCCGTGGTCGTTGACCACGCCGCCGGGTGCGCGGATCTGCCAGGCCGTGCAGAGGTCCAGCAGTTCGGGGTTGAGGACCAGGAAGTCCTCGAACGCGGCGGCCAACGCCGGCCGCGCGCCGGCGCCGTCCAGTTCGGACTCGATGCGGGACGCGGTGGCGGACCGGCCCGCGTTGGTCAGGGTCCAGCCGCCGAAGTCCCGGTGGTGCGTGACCAGACCGGCCACCGCCTGGTCGATCAGCTCGGACTCCACTTCGGACTCGGACAACCCGCTGAAGGACGCCACCCTGGACAGCCCGGCGGTGCCCACGCAACGCAGGGCGTGCAGCACCAGCAGGTCGCCGCTCACGGCGTGGCCGCCTTGCGCGCACCGACCGCGTGGCCCGCACCACGACCGTGGGCACGGGCGACGATCACACCGTCACGCACACCCACCGCGGACTCGGTCTCGTCGCCGACGTCCTGCAACCCGATCGACGCCGCCAGCGCGCCGTCGTCCAGGACCAGTCGCAGGTGCCGCCAGGTCTCCGCGGCGAACACCCGACGAAGGCACCCGACGGCGTCCGTCAAACGCAGGCGCACGAGGCGACCGGTCTCCTCGGGGTCGCCGGTGACGACCGCCAGCGTCACCTGCTCACCGGACCTGGCCACCCGGACGGCCTCCTCGGCGGCGCCCAACCGGTTCGCGCCCAGGACGACCAGCAGCCCGTTTCCGAGGTCGACCGGCTCACCGCTGATCAGGTCCACCACTTCCGCGGGCGGAGCCCAGGAGTCCCGGCAGGTGTGGGCCGGCGTGACGTACGGCAGGTGCGGCGGCGCCCAGGTGTCGTCCAGGTCGATGGTGGCCAGGTGCCGGCACGCGTGCGCCACGTCGAACGGATCACCGAACCCAGGCGAGGTCGCCGCGAGATGACCCGCGCCGGCCAACGTGGTGAGGACCAGCTCGGCCAGCCGCACCTGCCGGATCGGCGCCCCGCGCTCCAACGCGACGGCCAGCAGCAACGCCTCCAACCGCGCCAACTGCGCGAGGGTGGCCGGACCGCGATCGTCCTCGAAGACGCCGTCGAGCGACCGCGCCCGCAGCCGCCCGCCCGCCGCCGGGTCGCCGACCAGCGGTAGGCGTTCCAGCCAGGTGCGGGCGAACACGCCGAGGGCGTCGACCCTCGAGATCGGCGACACGGTGGCGCGCGGCTCGTCCTCGGCGGACCTCTCCACCTGCTCGATCAGCACCGCCAGGTACAACGCGCGCTTGCCGGGGAAGTTCGAGTACACCGCGCCGCGCGTCAGCTCCGCGCGTTCGGCGATGCGGTCGACCTTCGCCGGACCGAAGCCGTGTTCGGCGAACTCTTCCCGCGCCGCCGCCAGCACCGCGGCGCGGGTGCGCGCCTGCTGCTGCACCCTGGTCAGCCGAACCATCGCGCTCCGATCGCCGTTGAGATGATGACATCATCCAGATTACCTCATCTTCTGAGTGCTGGTGGCCACGGTGTCGGAGGCGGCAGCGGTGGAGGCGGCGCGGTGGAAGCGGCAGATGTGGAGGCGGCTGCGGCGGTGGGGCGGCGGCGGTGGGGCGGCGGCGGTGGGCCGGCACGGAACTGTTTGAGCCGGTTGAAGCATCGTTCGACCACGTTGCGCTGCTTGTACA